>NZ_CP120737.1:5722657-6326189 GCF_029581195.1 Solwaraspora sp. WMMD791 | reverse complement strand
CCGGGAAACCGGGTGACCTGGTGACCGGGTGGGCAGCCCCGAAGACCGTCAGACCGAGCTGAGCTGAGGAGTAACACCGGTGAACACGCCACTGACCCGTACCCGCGACGAGGGTGCCGACACCGAATGGTGGCGGGACGCGGTCATCTACCAGATCTACCCGCGTTCGTTCGCCGACTCCGACGGCGACGGCATCGGTGACCTGCCCGGCGTCATCGCCCGCCTGGACCACCTGGTCTCCCTCGGTGTCGACGCCGTCTGGCTGTCGCCGTTCTACCCGTCGCCGCAGGCCGACGCCGGCTACGACGTCGCCGACTACCGCGACGTGGACCCGATCTTCGGTCGGCTCGCCGACGCCGACCAGCTGATCGCGCAGGCCCACCAGCGAGGCATCCGGGTCATCGTCGACCTGGTGCCCAACCACACCTCGTCGGCGCACGCCTGGTTCGTCGAGGCGCTCGCCGCCGCGCCGGGCAGCCCGGCCCGCGACCGGTACGTCTTCCGCGACGGCCGGGGACCGGGCGGCGACGAGCCGCCGAACAGTTGGCGGTCGGTCTTCGGCGGCCCGGCCTGGACCCGCACCACCGACCCCGACGGCACCCCCGGCCAGTGGTACCTGCACCTGTTCGACGCCGGCCAGCCCGACCTGAACTGGGACAACCCGCAGGTCCGCGACGAGTTCGTCGACATCCTGCGGTTCTGGCTGGCCAGGGGCGTCGACGGGTTCCGGGTCGACGTCGCGCACGGCCTGGTCAAGCAGGCCGACCTGGCTGACTGGCACTACCCGGCGGAGACCACCACCGGCGACCACGTCGCGCAGGCCCGACCGCCGATGTGGGACCAGGACGGCGTCCACGAGATCTACCGGCAGTGGCGGGCCGTTCTCGACGCCCACCCCGGTCAGCAGATCCTGGTCGCCGAGGCGTGGGTGCAGCCGGCCGAACGGCTCGCCGCCTACGTCCGCCCCGACGAGATGCACCAGGCGTTCAACTTCGAATACCTGGAGGCGGCGTGGAGCGCCGCCGCGCAGCGTACGGTGATCGACCGGTCGTTGGCCGCCGCCGACGCGGTCGGCGCGCCCACCACCTGGGTGTTGTCCAACCACGACGTGCTGCGGCACGCGACCCGGCTGGCGCTGCCGGTCGGCACCCCCCGGCCGAACGGCATCGGTGCCGGCGACCCGCAGCCGGACACCGCGCTGGGGCTGCGCCGGGCCCGCGCCGCGACCCTGCTGATGCTGGCCCTGCCCGGCTCGGCCTACCTCTACCAGGGTGAGGAGCTGGGCCTGCCGGAGCACACCACGCTGCCCGACGAGGCACGGCAGGACCCGACGTGGCGACGCACCGGCCACACCGAACGTGGCCGCGACGGCTGCCGGGTGCCGATCCCGTGGGAGGCCGACAGCCCGTCGTACGGCTTCGGCCCGACCGACGCCAGCTGGTTGCCGCAGCCGCCGGTCTGGGCCGAGTACGCCGTCGACCGGCAACGCGACGTGCCCGGCTCGACGTTCGAGATGTACCGCACCGCGCTGCGGCTGCGCCGCGACCACCACGGTCTCGGCCGCGGCCCGCTGCGCTGGCTGGAGTCCCCCGACGACGTGCTCGCCTTCGCAGTTGGCGCGGTGACCGTGCTGACGAACTTCGGCGACGCGCCGGTGCCGCTGCCGCCGGGGGTCGAGCCGCTGCACGCCAGCGGACCGCTGACCGACGACGGTCAGCTGCCCACCGACGTCACCGTCTGGGCTCGGCAGCCCGCTCGCTGAGCAGGGTGTGCACGTCGTCGATGTCGCGCGGGGCGGTCCGCGACGCCAGGCAGTACATGATCCCGGTCGGGATGAAGAACAGCTGGAAGACGGCGAGCCCGACCGCGTAGTTCATCGGCGGCGGCACCGCACCACCGATGGCCCGCAGGGCGACCGGCAGCAGCGCGTTGCCGGTCGCCCGACCGACCCCGTTGACCAGGTTGCCGAGGCTGTAGACGGTGCCCCGGTGCTCCGGCGGGTTGACGTCGGCGATCAACGCGAACCAGTTCGGCGAGTTCGCCGACGTCAACGCCAGGGCGAGCAGGGCGGTCAGGAAACTCAACCCGATCGTCGGCTCGGTGAACACCCCGCGCAGCACGGCGGCGGTCACCGCGCCCGCGCCGGCGCCGTCGGGCACGTCGATGCGCATCGGGACGAAGAACAACACCAGGTAGAACGGCACCGCCGCGAGGATGCCGACGGCCGCGACCAGGGCCCGACCCCGAGGGGTACGCCGCTGCAGCCGGTCGCCGACCAGCCCACCGACGATCGACAACGCCCCGCCGAGCTGGAACAACGTGGCGAAGACGCTGCCGACGACGATCGCCGTACCGGCGGTGTAGCCCTGCTCCTCGGCGCGGGCCCGGAACAGCGCCGGCAGCCACACCAGCGAACCGAACGCCACCTGCGCGGTGAGCCCCTGCGCCACCAGCCAGACGTTGGTCCGCCGTCGGGCGATCATCGGCAGGTCGGCCCGGCTGATCCGGTGCTCGTACTCGCCGCCGGCGGCGAACCGGCCGGCCAGCTCCGGCTGGCTCTGCCCGCGCCGGACATCGACGGTGAACAGGTACGCGAGGGTGGCGACCAGCCCGGCGGCGGCGAGCACCAGGAACGGCCGCCGCCAGTCGGCGTGCCCGAGCAGCCCACCGAGCAGGGTGCCGGCGAGGGTGCCGACGCCCTGCGACAGCCCCCAGAAGCTCATCACCAGCCCGCGCCGGGCCGGAGTGATCAGGTCACTGACCACGGAGAAGCCGACCGAGGCGACCGCGCCCAGGCCGACGGCGGCGACCAGCTGCGCGGCGAAGAACACCGGGTAGCTGCCGGCGAGGGCGGTACCGGCAGCGCCGAGCCCCCAGATCACCGTACCGGCCATCAGCAGCGGTTTGCGGTTGCCGTGGTCGCCGACGTACGCCCAGCAGACCGCGGCGATCGCGCTGACCAGGAACGTCGCGGCGGTGACCGCGCCGATCGCCCCTTCCGGTACGGCGTACGTGTCGGCGATGCTGCCGTACAGGGGCGGGACCAGGCCGATCGCCACGTTGTCCAGCGAGGCGAGCACGATGAACACGACGACGCTGTAGATGCGGTGCGCCCGCCCACCGGTCAGCGTCATGCCGACGAGTATGAATCAGCGCGCCCGACTGCCCTGCGGTGCGGGTGCGGGTGCGGGTCATCGTCAGGAGAGGCAGAATGCCCAGCATGCTGGGCCAAGCCTGGTAGGCTTGCCACATGGGCCAGCACACCGAGGACGATCTGCGGGCGGTGATCGCCGCGTACGAGGCGACCAGGGCGGCCGCGCTGACCTCACGAGACGAGCAGTTGCGGGCGTTCCACGCGGCCGGCTGGCGGCCGGTGGACCTGCAGCGGGTCACCGGATACAGCCGGGAGACGATCCGCCAGGCCCTGCGACCGGAGGTCCGGCAGGCGTCAAACCGCAGCCGACGCAAGACCGCAGCGCAGCCGCCGGCGGATTACCGCCCCTACGGAGACCGTAAGCCCTACATCGTGGCCGACGCCCTCGCCATGCTGACCGGCCCGACCGCAGGCGTGGTCACCCTTCCCCGGCATATGGACTGGTCCGGCAACGCGGAGTACGACCTGAGCCGGCCCGCTCGCCTCGCCAGCATGTACAAGGTGGTGCTCGCCGAGGCCGCCACGGTCGACGACCTGAACACCTGGCTCAACGCCGACTTGCTCCGGCAACTCTGGCCCACGCTCTGGCTGCCGCCCCAACTGCGGCGGCTCTGGGAGGAGACCTTCCCCGAACTGGTCGTCACCGGCACGAACGCCGCATAACCGTGGACCCCTTCCACGAACGACTCGCCCGCACCGGACTCGCTGCTGCCCGCCGGTACGGTTTCGCGCTGGCCGGCGGCTACGCCGTCCAAGCCGCCGGACTGCTAGAACGGCCCAGTGAGGACGTCGACCTGTTCACCGCCTGGAACCGCCGCGACGAGTTCAGCACCGCAGTCACGGCCGTCGTGGACGCCTACGCGACGACGGCCTGACCCTCGACATCGAGCGACGGTACGACACCTTTGCCCGCCTGACGGTCTCCGACGGCACCCGTGTCTCGAAGGTGGAGCTGGGTGTGGACTGGCGCGCCAACGAACCCATCCTCATGGCGATTGGACCGGTGCTCCACCCTGACGACGCGGTCGCGAACAAGATGAGCGCGCTCTACGGGCGAGCATTCGCCCGCGACTTCATCGACATCGACGCCACGCTCCGATCCGGCCGCTACACCCAGGAAGCCCTCCTCGATCTCGCACAGCACGCCGACCGCGGCTTCGACCGACGCATCTTCGCCGACGCTCTTGGGCAGGCAAGTCTGCTCGATCCCGACGAGTTCGCTCCGTACGGCGTCACCGGCCAGGCGCTGGACGACCTCCGCAACCAGTTCGCCGCCTGGCGCCGCAAGCTACTCGACGGGCAACACCGCACGTCATGATGCGCGGGACACGCCCTGGTCCGGGGCTCGGTCGACGAGGCGGAATGAGGGCAGCCCGCGTCGGCGGATCAGCCACTCGGCGACGATCACGTTGGGCAACCAGCACAGGAACGGCACGGCGGCGTAGGCGGTCTCGAACAGCAGATCCGGATCCGCGTCCGACCCGGCGAACGGCAACTGTACGACGATGAGGACGCCGACCCACGAGCGCAGCGTGACAGCGGCGAACGTCAACGCGTAGTTGCGGATCATCCAAGCTTGGTGCTGGCGCAGGTCCCGCCGCCGCGCGGCGTCGAACCCGCGCCACGCCGTGAACGCCCAGAGCAGCGCCAGTGCTCCGAACCCGAAGAAGCCGACCATCCGGGCCTGGTTGAACGGCAGCATCACCAGCGCGCACACCGCCGCGACGCCGACGGTGAGCAGGTACGCCACGCCGACCGAGCGGTGGGCCACGGGCCAGCGGCGGCGCAGTCGCCGGGAGAACTGCCACGGCCCGAGCAGCAGCGCGAGCGACCCGAGGGCGACGTGGACGTAGAACGCCCACCGGACCGGCAGTGGCGTGTCCACGTAGGTGCCGGCCAGCCCGGCACCGTCGTCGGCGAGGGCGCGCAGGTCGGCGCTGGCGTAGGTGTACAACGAGAATCCCGCGATCGCGAGCGAGGTGAGCAGCACCGCCGTCCAGCCGGTACGGGACCGCCGCGCCGGTCTGCCGCTGGTTGTCCGCACCGGTGGTGACGCCACCACTGCCGTATCGCTCATGACCGCCCCCTGGCGAGTATGTAAGTGCCATTTACAATGTAAGTGACGTCAACATACGGCCTGATGTTAATGTCGTCAACATGGCAGCTGGGGCCACTCGCCGGACGTACCACCATGGAGCGCTACGCGAGGCGCTGCTGGATGGCGCGCGGGAGCTGCTGGCCGAACGCGGCGCGGAGGGCTTCAGCCTCAACGAGCTGGCCCGGCGGGTCGGCGTCAGCTCCGCAGCGCCGTACCGGCACTTCACCGACCGCGAGGCGCTGCTGTCCGCGCTGCGCGACGAGGGGTACGACGCCTTCGGTGCCGCCCAGCGTGCTGCCGCCACGCAGGCCAGCGACCCCGCCGACCGCATCATCCGCCTGGTAGCGGCGTACCTGCGCTTCGCCGAGGAGAACAACGCGATCTTCGGCATGATGTTCCGGTACTGGTCGTGGGCCGAGGTACGACCCGACACCTTCGCACCCCTGGTCGACGCGGTGACCGAGGCGCAGAAGGCGGGTTTCCTGCCCGCCGGTCAGTCCACCGCCGCGCTGGCCCGCACCATCTGGTGCACCGTTCATGGCCTGACGACCTTGCGTCTCACCGGTGGCCTGACGAAACTCGGCCTGGACGCCCCGACGGACCAGCTGATCCGCGACACGTTCGCGGCGATCCTTCGCCACCCGGACAGCTGAGACCTGCTGTCGGTTCCGGACACAGCGGTCCATCCGGACCGTCGAGAATGGCAGCCAGTGACTCTGTGCCGCGTTGCGTTGGTGAGTAAGGATAGGAGCGCACTGTCCACTGTCACAGGAGGTATCAGATGGGAAGATTCCGGCGAATACTGCTAGCGGTGGCGCTGGTCGTCAGCGCAACGCTGTTGGCGCCCCCCGCTCCGGCAAGCGCCGGCGGACAGCCGGTGACGATCTGCTTCCAGGTCGGCACCGTTGGCGGCCGACCGATCTTCGACTGCCACACCATCATCCTGCCGGAGTTCAAGCCGGTGCCGATCGGGCCGATCGACTGCCTGAGCTGCCCGCCGGTGTTCGATATCTGGGACCGGGTCGATCCGCAGAAGCGGTTCGAGTACCTCGACCGGCTGGGCCGAGGACTGACGCTGCTGAGCGAGTCGGCCCAGGCCACGGACCCGGTGAAGGCGAAGCAGTTGCGTGAACTGGCGACCGAGAGCTTCTGGGCGTCGGCGACCTTCCTGGACGGTTCGGAGGTGAAGCTCGACCAGGTCGGTTGGGCAGATCTGAAGAACGGGAAGTTCATCGTCGAACCGGACCCGCAGCCGATGCTGGTGGCGAGCGGCGAACACCTGGCGGCCGGACTCACCCTGATGGAGAAGGCGCTGGGCGACCCGACTCCGCAGCCCAACATCGAGGCGGCGATGGCCCGCTTCGACCAGGCGTACAAGGAACTTGGCGTGCTGTTCGCCGGATGACCCAGGTGCGGCGGGTGCGGTGGCCCCCGGCCGGGGGCCATCGCACCCGCCGCCGACCGAACGACGGATCTGGCTGAGCTGCCGTCGCACGTGACGGCGTGTTCCGTCCGTCCGGGATCGACTCGGGGTTCCGGCTCGGGCTCAGGCGTACGTCTTGGCCAGCTCGACGAAGCTCGACCACGACGACGGGGCGAAGGCCAACGTACCGCCGTCGCGGTCCTTGGTGTCCCGGACGTAGACGCGGCCCGGCAGGTTGTCGGCCACCTCGACACAGTTCGCCGAGTCGGACCTGGTGCTCTTGCGCCAACGCGCCTCGGTCAGCTCCATGTCTCGATCGCCTCCAGGATCATCTCGTGGGACTGCTGGCCGGGCAGAGCGTACCCCCGGATCGTCTCCCAGTCCTCCTCCAGCGCCTCGGTGGCATCCGTGGCCTCGATCAGCCGCCCTTCCAGGTGGCCTTCGAGGAAGCCGACCGTCCGGCCGTCCACGGTCGCGAGCACCATCGGCCCGAGCACCCCGGGATAGCCTCCGGTGGTGAACGGCACGATGTGCACCTGCACGTTCTGCCGCTGGTTGGCGTCGGCGATCGCCTTCAACTGGTCGCGCATCACCTCCGGCCCACCCACCGAACGGCGTAACACGATCTCGTCGAGCACCACCACCAGTCGGCAGGCGTTGGTGGCCCGGGTGACGATTTCCTGCCGGTCCAGTCGGGCGGCCAGGGTCGGCTCGAGCTCCTCCGGCTTGGTGTTGAGCGCCTGCAACAGGGCACGCGCGTACGCCTCGGTCTGCAGCAGGCCGGGCATCACCATCGGTTGGAAGATCCGCAGCAGTTTCGCGCGCCCCTCGTACTCGACGAACGGGCGATACCACACCGGGGTCCACTCGCCACGGATGAACTCCCGATAGAACTTCATGAACGCGGTGCCGTACACCCGGTCCACCGCGCCGAGGTAGTCCGGCAGCGCCGGCCGCTCGCCGCGCTCGACCGCGCCGACGTGCGACGCCGAGAAGTGCAGGCGCTCACCCCAGGACTCCTGGGTGAGCCCCAGCATCTCTCGGACACGACGAAGGTCCTCTACCAGATACTCGCTCGCAGACATAGCCTTTCACGTCCCCCAATTCATCACGGCGCACCACTGACAGGTGCCGGACATTCCCTGGAGTCACCCGCGTTGATCAATTGCCATCTGGTCGCTCCCGGGCTTCTCCAATCTTCTGCGGTGGGGGGCTGATAGTCCAGGGTGGAAGTTGTCGAACACCACAGTCGACTCCACTCGGAGGGAAAAATGTCGATCAGGAATGACGGCATTGGCGGGACTCCCCGCCTCGCCCGGTACATCACGTTCACGGCGGCGGACGATGCGGTGGCACCCACACCGGGCCGGCCGCCGCTGCCGAAGCGGACCCCCGGGGAGACCGACCCCGATCAGGACGGGCGCTTCCAGCTCACCGGTGCGCGCGGCGTGCCTTCCGCCCCGTACGGTGCGGTCGACGACGCCCGGAGCGCGGACCGCACCGGCCGGGCGGCCCGCTCCCCCGCGCTGTCCCGGGCGATCCACGACGCGAACTCGACCGCCCGCACCCACCTGCCGAACCGGACCACCGGCGAATGCCACCGGTGCGGCGGCGTCCCCGGGCCGTGCCGGCCGTTCCTATGGGCGATCGCGATCCTGGACCGGTGGGAGCCGGCGAACGCCCGACGAATCCGCGCCGTCCTGCACCTGTCCGGACTGATGCCGGCCGGCTACCCGCACGACGACAAGGACGAAACCGCCGAGTCGTACGGAGCCCTCGACGATGCCTGAGCCGACCCCGCTGGCGTGCCCCGGTGATCTGGTGGCGCTGCGGCAATGTGACCACGTGGACGCCGACCGGCCTGTCCGGCTCCGCGTGACCGAGATCTGGCCGTCGCCGGAGGAACACTCGTGGGTGCGGATAGACGGCTGGGAAATCGACCCTGACGACACTGACCGCGACGGCAAGGCGGTCAGCGTCCGCGCGTACAAGGACGCGCTGCGCCGGCCCGGCACGGTCACCACGGTAGACCGGGGGTAGCCAGCCAATCCCCGATAGGCGCCCCCGGGGCGCAGCGTTCCCCATCGCTCCCCGCTAGCCGGACCAGGACGGACACCCGGATCCCATCCCCGTGATCCGAGGTCCGAACCTGAGGCCGGCATCCGGACCCAGGGGTCCGGCAACCCCTGCCCGGGGACACTGGACGGGAGATCCGGGAAGCTGCGCCCCGGGGGTCAACACTCCCGACGTAGCCTCCGCACAGCGAAACCGACGTCGGCAGTCCTCTACTATTGCGGGTCACCGTTCAGGTCAAAGCCGCATACGATTAACCATTCTCTACCAGACATAGCCAATTAACCTAAATGGCCAGATGATTCGCGACACCAGAAAGGCGACTGTCGATACTTACAGTCTGAAGCAGCTCGAAGTCGAACCGCAAAGCGACGGACCGACCCACGTCCCGAGAATTATCAAGTACCAGACTTCCAGTGATTGTCTCACTAAAAGAGAATTTGTCATCCACGACTTTATTGCGCAGCAGCGGCTCCAACTCCGCCTTAACAAAACCCCAAGGCTCAAGATCATGAATCCCCGAAACTTCTGGCACCGGAGATCCTTGCTCGCGAACAAATCGCTGACCCCAAACCACTCCCGAACTTGCAACATTGATCGCGTAGTCGAACCCCGGAAATGCCGGCAGGCGGAAGGCCAGGACATCGGAGTCACCATAGGCACCCGAGGCTTCGTCCCCCGATTCAGAAAGAGGCACTTTATAAATCTCCTCGCCCAGAATTGATCGCTCCAAATCAACTTGATGACCCAGCCGAAAGAGTCCTATGGCGCGAGCGACCGAGAGGGCATCCTCGACATCACGCTCCCCAGCATCCAAAAGCTCCAGAGCCGTCGACCGATTCGGGGATTCCGGCATAGTAGCAATGATATGCAGCTGAAATTCTCGAAACCCAAATTCCATCACTTCCACCTACCGAACTCGAACATTACTTACAGTAAGTTCCATCGTTACTGCGTCGAATCCGAAATCCGCATTTCCAGCCCGGACGACTCCACCCTTCAAATCACCTCCCTGCCCAGAGTAGACGGTCTCCATGCCAGCCAGGACAGCCGGGCCCGAGGCCAAGCCGGCCCGACTCCAAGTGCACGGAGCCCACATTGACCTAACCCCGTTGCGCTCAGCGGCGCCACCCCATCCGCCACAGGTCGGATACCAGATGGCGCAAAAATGGCAGCTGCCCATCAATCTGCATTCCAGAATTTTCCTGTATCAGCGCAGAGAACCTTGCCAGAGGAACAAACGCCGTTGCGAACGAAATCGCACACCCAAAGACACAACCCGCCACCAAGATGCCAATAACCTCAGATGCGACAACCAGCTCCAATACCAAAATCAGGAACAGGCCGGTCAGGAAGCACATCAAAAATGCCCTGATCGACCAGATCATCACCCTATACGTAGTCGTACTACGATAGTCGTCATCATGGACATCTATCATCGAGTTGTCACCACAACTTCCAGCGCTTAACAATCCAGGTTCGAAGCCACCACCTCACCGAAGGACACGCCGTCCGACACCTATCGCAAACACTCACTCAAGGCCTGGGCCGCCACTTGTTAAGGGCAAAGAGGTCACGCACGACCATGCCGAACAGTTTTGGCCCACGTTCGAATATATCCATGTCCGCAAAATATGATGTCTCTTCAATGCGACGGTACACCGGACGGATAGAAAACATCCCCAGGAAAATTCCGAGACCGACCGTCAAGATCAGTACGAAGAAAACTGACATCAGCACCTCTACCGGCCCCCCCAGTAACATCGCCAGAATCACGGCAAAGATGACCAAGAATGCAAGAAGAAAAAAACGCATGATGATCAACGCACGCCAGTAGGCCCAAGCTCCGCGCACACGCCAAGCAGGATCATCCGAGGAACTCATCACCCGGCCCAGCGGCGGTCGATGGATCCGGCGTCACCGCCGATCCGGCCGCGTCACGGCCGGCCGTCACCTCACCGCCCACGGACGGATCGACCGACGAGTCCCACATCGACGCGGTCGGTGTGACCCCGACGGTCCGCCCATCCGGGTCAACAAGCCGCAACCCGCCCTCGGTCAGTGACTGCGGGGTGATGTCCCCACCGAGCACGTACCGGATCCGCCCAAGGTCCGGATGCGACGCAGCCTGAGCGGTCTTGACCTCCAACACATGCCGGTAGCCGGTCGGGGTGGCGATGACGTGCAGATCCGTGTCGGGGAACACCGATCCGTAGACGGCGGTGTCGCCCTGCACTGTCGGCGCGGAGAGCGGCTCCGGCCACGACAGGGTGAACTCATGCTCGCCCATTCGGACGGCCACCAACGGACCCGTACCGTCACCGCTGAACGAGACATCGGCCGTGGTGGCCGCCGGAGCGAGCCGGCCGTCCGGTCGCTCCGTCAGCTCGGTCGAGACGGGCGTCCACGAGTCGGCCCCGGTACGAACCCGCTGCGGCACGACCGCCGATTCCAAGGTGCGTGAACCATCGGGTTCCACATAGACCTGTGAGTACTCGTCCCGCAGGTCGAGGGCCTCGACCCGGACCGCGCAGGCCTCGGCGATCCGCTCGGCCGCAGCGGATGTCGCCGCCTCACCCACACACTGCGGCTGTTGGGCCTGAGCCTCTACCGGGGACGGCGGCAGCGCCGCACTGACAAGTCCCAGCACTACGGCGGTCGGGAACGCCAGCCAATATTGTCGGGGACGGCTCGGACGGGACGGCGGCACATGGACAGCATCCACTAGGGACCCCCGTGGCTATTGGGCATGTCCGTCCGACCCTAGAGAGCCACCTCCATACCTGTAAAGAGTCCATCACGATCTGCCACCACATATCGCCCACAACAGACAGCGGACCACACGCAGTGACAGTCCTGGATCGACGACGACGCCGTCCAGACAACAAGACCGTAGACAGCGAGTACGGCCAGCAGTGTCAGCTGGCGGTGACCCGGTTCAGGACGTGGTCGCGGGCGTCGGCGTACCTGTCCCGGATGGCGGGCACCGGGTCGGCTGCGTACTCCTCGGTGTCGGCCGGGGTCCAGTCGGGCGCGTCGGGGGTGCCCAGCGCCAGCCAGGCGGCCTGCCGGGCGGCACCGTCGGCGACGTACTCCCCCGGTGGCGGCACCAGCACCGGGCAGCCGAACACCTCGGGCGCGATCCGGCGTACCGCCGCAGAGCGCGCCCCGCCGCCGACCAGGATGACCCGGTTGACGGCCGCGCCCTGGGCGACCAGGGCGTCCAGGCCGTCGGCGAGCGCGCAGAGCATGCCCTCGACGGCGGCCCGCGCCAGGTGCGCGGGGGTGCTGCTGGCCAGGGTGAGCCCGTGCAGCGAGCCGCTGGCCGTCGGCCGGTCGGGGGTGCGTTCCCCTTCGAGGTACGGCACCAGCACCAGCCCGTCGGCGCCGGCCGGCGCGCTGAGCGCCAGCTCGGCGAGCCGGTCGTGGTCGACGCCGAGCAGCTTCGCGGCGGCGTCGAGCACCCGGGCGGCGTTGAGGGTGGCGACCAGTGGCAGGAACCGGCCGGTGGTGTCGGCGAAGCCGGCAACGGTGCCGCTGGGGTCGGCGGCCGGGGTGTCGGCGACGCTGAACACGGTGCCGGAGGTGCCGATCGAGACGATCACGTCGCCGGGGCGGGCGCCGACGCCGAGGGCGGCGGCGGCGTTGTCACCGGCACCGGGGCCGAGCGGTGCGCCGGAGCGCAGCGCGCCGGCCGGGTCGGTGGGGCCGAGCACCGTCGGCACCAGCGGCGTCCGGCCGAAGGCGTGTTCGAGCAGGTCGGGGCGGTACTGGCCGGTCGCGGCCGACCAGTAGCCGGTGCCACTGGCGTCGCTGCGGTCGGTCCGCAGCGCGGCGAGGTCGCCGGTGCCGGCCAGCCGCCAGGTCAGCCAGTCGTGTGGCAGGCAGACCGCGGCCGTACGGTCGGCCGACGCCGGCTCGGTGCGGGCCAGCCAGCGCAGTTTGGTGATGGTGAAGCTGGCCACCGGCACCAGGCCGACGGCGTCGGCCCAGGCCTGCCGGCCGGCGGTGCCGCCGCCGAACTCGTCGATCAGTTCGGCGGCGGCACCGGCCGAGCGGGTGTCGTTCCACAGCAGGGCGGGGCGGACCACGTCGCCGCCCTCGTCGAGGCAGACCATGCCGTGCTGTTGGCCGGCGACGGCGGCGGCGGAGACGTCGTCCAGCCCGCCGGCGGCGTCGACGGCCTGTTGCAGCGCCGCCCACCAGGCGTCCGGGTGCACCTCGGTGCCGTCCGGATGTGCCGCCCGGCCCTCACGGACCAGTTTGCCGGTGTCCGCGTCGCGGATCACCACCTTGCACGACTGGGTCGACGAGTCGACGCCGGCGACGAGGGTCACGGCTGGTCCTCCATGAGGGGGTCGGGCGGGTGTCAGGGTCAGCGGGTGGTCAGGAACGGGCGCCGAGCAGGTGCTCGACCGCGAGCTGGTTGAGGCGTACGAAGTGGAAGCCCTGCTCGGCGACGGCCTCCGGGTCGAAGTCCTCGAAGCTGGACCGGTCGGCGAGCAGGTCGGTGTAGGTCTCCCCCGGGTTGAGGGTGGGCACCGCCAGGTCCGGGACCTTGCTGGCCGCGAGGGCCTCCTGCACCTCGGGGTCGGCCCGGAACGCCGCCGCCCGCTCCTTGAGCAGCAGGTACGTACGCATGTTGGCGGCGGCCGACGCCCACACGCCGGTGTAGTCCTCGGTGCGCGAGGGCTTGTAGTCGAAGTGCCGGGGGCCGTCGTAGGCCGGGGTGCCGTCGGGGCCGCCGTTTTCCAGCAGGTCGACCAGGGAGAACGCGTTGAGCAGGTCGCCGTGGCCGAAGACCAGGTCCTGGTCGAACTTGACGCCGCGCTGGCCGTTGAGGTCGATGTGGAACAGCTTGCCGTGCCACAGGGCCTGGGCGATGCCGTGGGTGAAGTTGAGCCCGGCCATCTGCTCGTGGCCGACCTCGGGGTTGAGGCCGACCAGCTCCGGGTGAGCCAGGCTGTTGATGAAGGCGAGGGCGTGCCCGACGGTGGGCAGCAGGATGTCGCCGCGCGGCTCGTTCGGCTTGGGCTCGATGGCGAACCGCAGGTCGTAGCCGCGGTCGAGGACGTACTGGCCGAGCAGGTCGACGGCCTCCCGGTAGCGGTCGAGCGCGGCGCGGATGTCCTTGGCGTGGTCGTACTCGGAGCCTTCCCGGCCGCCCCACATGACGAAGGTCTTCGCGCCCAGCTCGGCGGCGAGGTCGATGTTGCGCAGCACCTTGCGCAGCGCGAACCGCCGGATGGAGCGGTCGTTGCTGGTGAAGCCGCCGTCCTTGAAGATCGGGTGGCCGAAGAGGTTGGTGGTGACCATCGGCACCACCAGGCCGGTCTCCTCCAGGGCCTTGCGGAACCGGGCGATGTGCTGGTCGCGGCTGGCCGCGTCGGAGCCGAACGGGATCAGGTCGTCGTCGTGGAAGGTGATCCCGTACGCGCCGAGGTTGGCGAGCTGGTGCACCGCCTCGACGGCGTCGAGCGGGCCACGGCTGGCGTCGCCGAACTGGTCACGGGCCTGCCATCCGACGGTCCAGAGCCCGAAGGAGAATTTGTCGGCCGGTGTGGGCTGGACTGTCATGGTGACCTCCGCGTAACACGACAGATTTGTTTAGTGATTGAATTATTTTCCTGTGGTGTGGCATTGTCAAGGCCATGCGCACGCCAGAATCTCCGCTACGCCAGGCTGGTCTGCGCGAGCACCATCTCGGCCTGGTGGTCCGCCAGGTCGCCGCCGCCGGACGACCGCCGTCGCGGGCCGAGATCGCCGCCACCACCGGGCTCACCCGGGCCACCGTCTCCGCACTCGTCGACGAACTGATCGGCGGCCGGCTGCTGACCGAGGTCGACCCGGTGCCCCGCGTCGGCGCCGGCCGGCCGGCCACCGGGCTGGCCCTCGCCGCACACGGCCCCGCCGGCCTCGGCCTGGAGATCAACGTCGACTACCTGGCCGCCTGCGTGGTCGACCTGACCGGGGCGGTCCGCCACCGCGCCGTACACCGCGCCGACCAGCGGCCGGAAACCCCCGAGACGGTGCTGACCCGGCTGGCGGAGCTGGCCGGCACCGTCCTGACCGCCCCGGAGGTCGCCGAGCTGCCGATCGCCGGCGCGGCGCTCGCGGTGCCGGGGCTGGTGACCAGCGAGGGCGTCGTCCGACTGGCCCCCAACCTCGGCTGGCAGGACGTCGCGGTGCCGGCCGCCCTGGCCGCCGCCGGCACCCCGCTGGCCGACCTGCCGTTGACCGTCGACAACGAAGCCAACCTCGCGGCCCTCGGTGAACTGCACGCCCGCAACGGCGAGCTGACCACGTTCGTCTACGTCTCCGGCGAGATCGGCATCGGCGCCGGCATCGTCGTCGACGGGCAACTGTTCCGGGGAGCCCGAGGTTGGAGCGGCGAGCTCGGCCACCTCGCGGTCCGCCCGGACGGCCCGACCTGCCGCTGTGGTGCGCGCGGCTGCCTGGAGCAGTACGCCGGCCAGGAGGCGATCCTGCGGTCCGCCGGGCTCGCCGACCAGGGGCTGACCGCCGCCGAGGCGCTACGGCAACTGGCCGGTCGCGCTTACGACGGCCAACCGCAGGTACGCCGCGCGCTGGCCGCCGCCGCCGGGGCCCTCGGGGTGGTCCTCGCCGGTGTGGTCAACCTGCTGGACGTGCAGACGGTGCTGCTCGGCGGGATCTACGCGCCGCTGGCTCCGTGGCTGTCGCCGGTGGTCGAGGCGGAGATCGGTCGACGGGTGCTGACCGCCGGCTGGTCTCCGGTCACCGTACAGCCGTCGGTTCTCGGCCCTGAGGCCGCCGCGACCGGCGCGGCCGGAGCGGTGGTACGGGCGGTCCGTGACCACCCGGCCCCCTGGCTCAGCCTCGGCGCACGCTGACACCGTGGCTCGGCCTCCCCTGACTCAGCTCACCGCCGCCGCCCACCCCATGATCGCGACGATCTTGCGATTATCAAGGAGCAATCTGGACAAAAGCTCTCGATAACTGCAAGATCGTCGCGATCATGGAGACGGGGTCAGTAGGCGCCACGGCCGTTGACGACGGCCCCGAAGGTCTTCCACAGGATGGTCAGGTCGCTGGCGAGCGACCAGTTCTCCACGTAGTAGAGGTCGAGGCGGATGCCGTCCTCCCACGACAGGTCGGAGCGCCCGCTGACCTGCCACAGCCCGGTCATCCCGGGCTTCACGAGCAACCGCCGGGCGACGTCGCCGTCGTAACGGGCGACCTCCGACGGCAGCGGCGGCCGGGGGCCCACCAGGCTCATGTGGCCGAACAGCACGTTGGCCAGCTGCGGCAGCTCGTCAAGGGAGAACTTGCGCAGGAACCGGCCCACCCGGGTGATCCGCGGGTCGTCGCGCATCTTGAACATCAGCCCGTCGGTCTCGTTCTTGGCGACGAGCTCGGCGAGCAGGGCGTCGGCGTTGACGACCATGGTTCGGAACTTGTAGACGTGGAACTCCCGACCGCCCTGGCCGACCCGTACCTGCTTGAAGATCACTGGACCCCGGTTGTCGAGCTTGATCGCCAGGGCGATCAGCGTCAGCACCGGCAGCAGCAGGGTCAACGCCAGCAGCGAGACCGACCGGTCGACGAAGCCCTTGACCAGCTTGCGGGTCCCCCGGAACTCCGGTGCCTCGACGTGGATCAGCGGCAGCCCGGCGACCGGCCGGGTGTGGATCCGAGGGCCGGCGACGTCGGTCAGCGCCGGAGCCAGCACCAGGTCGATGCCGGTGCCCTCCAGTTGCCAGCCCAGCCGACGCAGCCGGGTCGCGGTCAGCTCACCGGAGGCGGTGACCGCGACGGTGTCGGCGCCGGTCGCGGCGGCGGCGTCCGGGATGTTGCGGAACGATCCGGCGACCGGTACGTCACCGAGCCGCTGCGGCACCGGTGCCAGCAACGCGTCCGGGATGCACGCGCCGACCACCCGGTAACCGGCGTACGGCTCGCGGCGCAGGGTGTGCACCAGCTCCAGCACGTGCGGGGTGTCCCCCACCACCAGCACCTTGCGGAACCAGCCGGCCCCGACGGCCCGCCGTCGGTGCAGGTACTTGCGGGCACCGAACCGCCCGGCCACCAGGCCGACGGTGCCCACCGAGAAGGCCACCGCCAGGAAGCCGCGGCTGATGCCGACGTTGGCGACGTACCCGATGATCGCCACCGTGCCGGCGAGCCGCAGGCTGGCGGTGATGACCCGGCGGTACTCGTCGGCGCCGTAGCCGAGCACCCGGTCGTCGTAGCAGCGCAGCAGCTTCAGCGAGGCCAGCCACGCGATCAGTAGCAAGGGTGTGACCAGTACGTAGGGCAGGTCCGCCCCAGTGGCCTCCTCGGCACCGAACCGGACCAGGTAGCCGGCCAGCACGGCTGTGCAGAGGATGCTCATGTCCAGGGCGGCTATCGCCCGGACGTAGGCACGCTGTCGTGCGTGCAGAACCGCGGTCGGCGCTTCCGGAACGGAGTCCGGTTGCACCACCGCAGCGTTGACCAGTGTCGCCGACGTCACTAGCCCTCCCCAGCTCGCTCGAGTCGACGCATCCCCCGGGCACCGTACTGGCCCTTCGTTGGTACCGGCGGTGCCAGGGCACCCCGATATCTTGGCCCACCCGGAGGTGGGGCCGAAGCTTGCGACAGATTAACGTCACTTGTCGCGATCAATTCACGGCGAGAAGTACAATATGGAGCCGCTGTTGAACGGTAGGACACCCGGGCGAGTCGGCGGATCATCCGAAACCCCCAAATTCACCAACTCAGCGGACGGTTGTGGGCCGCAGTGCGATCGCCTTCAGCAGGATGTCGCCGATGTTCGCCGGGTCCTCGGTCACGAACACGCCGCCACCTGTCACCTCGGTGATCGACTCCAACTCCTCCTGACTCACCCCGTCGCCGATGCCGACATAGATCACCTGGATCGGCCGCTGCGGGTCCGCCACCTCGGCCAACTCGGCAAGCAGCTGCTCCTGGGTCATCCCTTCGTCGTCCTCGTTCCTACCATCTGTGAACATGACCACCGAGTTGACACGCCCAGCCGCCCACTCGTCCTGCACCGCCAGATAGGCGGCCAGTGTCGTGTCGTACAAACCGGTGTTGCCATTTCGTTTCGGCACCACCTGATCAAGCGACGCTTCAAGCGTGGACCGCTGGCTACTCAGCGGGCTGATCGGCACCAGTTCGCGCCAGTCCTGCGCCCCCTCCAGCTCAGTGGAGAAGATCCATAGACCGAGTGCCCAGGAATCATCGAACAGCCCGAGTCCGCGCCGGGCCGCTTCCCGGGTGACGTCGGCCCGGGTGGCTCCGCCGGCGGTCGGCACCGGGTCCAGCATCGACCCGGAGACGTCGATCACCGCCAGCATCCGGGCCGGCAGGGTGACCGAGGTCCAACTGGCCAGCACCCGGTCGATGACGACCGGGTCGAGCCCGCCGGCCGCCGTACCGCCGGTCTGCGGGGCGGCCGTGACCGGGGCGGTGCCGGCCGGACTCGGCGCTCCCTGCGGGGCGCTGAACCCGGCCCCCCAGGTGCCGTCGGCACTACGCAGCCCCTGGTCGCCAAGACGGTCACGGAAACCGGCCTGGCCGAGCCGGGCGAAGAAGCCGGCGGCGGCAGCGGACGTGGCCGGGTCCGCGCCGGGCAGCACGGCGTACGGGTAGTCCAGCGACATCGGTGCGGGTTCCAGGTACAGCGCGGCCAGCGGGATCGGCGGCTGGGTCGCGTTGTACTCGATCACGTCCTCTTCACTCAACGCGGCGGCGCTCAGCGAGGAGGCGACCGACGCCGGATCCGCCGAGCGTGGGAACCGGGCCAGCAGGTCCTCACGCAGCGCGGACCGCCCGGTCGCCAGGGCCCGCAGCGCGGCGGTCGTCGCCTGTTGGGCGTTCTCGCCCGCCTCGCTGGCGGCCGCGCCGAGGGCGAGCAGGCCGGACAACCCGGCCGCGTCCCGGGTCGGTTCCACGATGCCGGTCCGCAGGTCGGTGCCGGTGGTGATCTGTTGCAGCAGGTCGGTCCAGGTCAGCTGCTGCTCGGGCCAGCCGAGGTTGGCCGCGACCGGTTCGGGCATGGCGACCACGACCGGGCTGCGGGCGACCGAGGCGTTGTTGTCGGGGGCGAATCCGGGCGCCAGCGAGCTCAGCCGGGCCAACCAGGTCGACGAGTCCGGCACCCAGACGTGCGGGGCGACCGCCGTACCGCTGGCCTGGCCCACACCCGCCAGGGCGACCCCGTGCTGCCCGGCGACGACGGCGGCCACGTCGACCGGGTCGGCGGCGGCGACCTGGACCGCGACGCAGGTGTCGCCGACCGCGCCAGCGTCGCTGCGCCACTGGTCGGCGGCGGCCTGCAGGGCCGGGGCGATCTCCGGCGCGGCCGAGACCACCAGCGGCAGTTCCCCGGAGCACGAGGGTGCCGACAGCCGTTGGTAGCCGAACCAGACCCCGGCGACAACGACGACGAGCGCCATCGCGGCTGCGACGGCGCCCGTTGCGCTGACACGACTTCGCATCCGGTGACGGCCTGGCACGGTCCCATACTCCGGATGCATGGGCGGATCTGGTAGGTACGTTCGGACGATAGTTACGGAGGAGAAACACTTGCGCGGGATTTCGTGACTTCGCGTAGTCGGACCGTTTCCGTACGTTTCAAGGAACTGTTCGACCCGCCCCTACCTCGCCAAACACCCGATCGAGGCGGGGGTGGGACGAGCCGGCGAGGACTACCAGGAAACGGGCAGCAGACAGGTAGGGGTAGGCGCCGGCATCGGCGCGCCGGAGACCTGCGGCACCCCCGTCTCCGGATCGATGACATAGACGCCAATCGAATCAGAACGTTCGTTCGCGACGTACAGGTGCGGGCCGACGAGAGCGAAGTGCCGGGGCCACCGGCCGCCCGTCGTCACCTCGGTGACGTAGCGCGGCTGGTCCGGCGTGGCCAGCGAGAAGACGGCGACGGTGTCCGGACCCCGGTTGGCGACGTACAGGTGACGGCCGGCGGCGTCGACGGCGATCTCGGACGGCTGGACCGGCCCGTCCGCCGCACTCGCCGCGACCCGGCTGCACTCCGCGAGCCGCCCGGTGTCGTCGACCTGGTACGCGGTGACCGACGCGTCCAGCTCGCCGACCAGGTAGAGGTGGCCGGTGCCGGGGTGCCGGGCGAGATGACGGGGGCCGCTGCCCGGCGTCGCCGCCAGCGCCGGGTCCGGTTCGTCGAGCCGGCCGGTCTGCGGGTCGAGCAGGTAGCGGTGCACCGCGTCGGTGCCCAGGTCGACGACGTACATTCCGCTGCCGGCCAGGTCCGGACAGACCATGTGCGCGTGCGGGCCGTCCTGGCGGTCGGTGCGCGGACCGGCCCCGACGTGGGTCTGCAGATCGGTACGGGGCCGCAGCTCGCCCTTGTCGCTCACCGGGTGCACCGCGACACTGCCGCTGACGTAGTTGACGCTGACCAGGTGTGTCCCGGTGGCGGCGAACGCCAGGTGGCACGGGCTCGCCCCGCCGGTGGACTCGCTGCCCAGCGCCCGCAGCCCGCCGTCGTCATCGGCCGCCCAGGCCACCACCACGCCGTCGTCGACCTCGCTGACCGCGTAGAGGGCCGGCAACTGCGGGTGCCGGGCCAGGAACGACGGCGACGGACACTCGGCGACCAGCACCGGTTCGTCGAGCCGGCCGGAGGCCGGGTCGCGGCGGGCCAGCATCACCCCGGCCCCGTTGCCGCCGCCGTCGGCCGTGTAACAGCCGAGATAGATCTTGTCCGCCGCCGGATTCGACTGCGCTGCGCTCACCGGGCACCCTCTCCGATCTGTCCAACGTCCCGAAGATCCTATAGGATCTTCGATCAACCTCGCTGTCTCGACCTCGCTGTCCAGCGGTCCCACCGACAAGACCGACAAGGGAGTGCCCCGTGCGGCCTGCCCGCCGTCTCACCCTCACCGACGACGTGTACGGCACGATCCGGGCCCAGGTGATGGACCACGTCGTCGCACCGGGCGCCCGGATCAACATCGACGCCCTCGCCCGCGAACTGCAGGTCTCCCCCACTCCGGTCCGCGAGGCACTGGCCCGACTCGAAGCCGACGGGCTGGTGCGCAAGCGACCCCTGGTCGGTTACACCGCCGCTCCTCTGCTTACCCGCGACGAGTTCGACGAACTCGTCGACATGCGGCTGATCCTGGAAACCGCCGCCGCCCGGCGGGCCGCCACCCGCGCCGTACCCGCCGACGACCCCGCCGCGACCGACCGGCTCCGCGCGGCCGCGACCCTGCCCGGCCCGGTGCCCGACACCCAGGGGTACGCCAGCATCGCCGCCTTCACCGCCGCCGACGCCCGCTTCCACCAGTTGCTCGCCGAGCGCTCCGGCAACCGGATGCTGCACGACGCGATCGTGCGCCTGCGCCCCCACCTGCACCTGTTCCGCCTGCACTTCCCGCCGACGCACTACCGCACCAGCGGCGCCGAGCACCACCGCATCGTCGACGCCGTCGACGCCGGCGACCCCGACCGGGCCGAGGCCGCCGTCCGCGACCACCTGCTGGCCGCCCGCGAACGCCACCTGCCCTACTTCGGGCAGGGCTGACCGGTGCGGATCGCCCTCTTCGTCACCTGCCTCAACGACGCGCTCTACCCCGGCACCGGCCGGGCCGTGGTCCACCTGCTGGAGCGGCTCGGACACACCGTCGACTTCCCGCTCGACCAGACCTGCTGCGGGCAGCTGCACGCCAACAGCGGATACCGGGCAGAGGCCCTGCCGCTGGTCCGCCGCTTCGTCGACGCCTTCGCCGACCAGCAGGTGATCGTCGCCCCGTCCGGGTCGTGCGTGGCGATGGTCCGCGACGCCTACCCCCGGCTGGCCGCCGACGACGACCAGCTCGCCGCCGCCGTGGCCACGCTGCGCCCCCGGGTGTACGAGCTGTCCGAGCTGCTGGTCGACGTCCTCGGGGTCACCGACGTCGGCGCCCGCTTCCCGCACCCGGTGACGTACCACCCGACCTGCCACGGCCTGCGGACGCTGCGGCTGGCCGACCGGCCGCTGCGGCTGCTGCGCGCGGTGCGCGACATCGAGCTGATCGACCTGCCGGACGCCCGCGAATGCTGCGGCTTCGGTGGCACCTTCGCGCTCACCAACGCCGCCGTGTCCGCGGCGATGCTCGCCGACAAGTGCCGGGCCGTACGCGACACCGGTGCCCGCTACCTGGCCGCCGCCGACAACTCCTGCCTGGCCCACATCGGCGGTGGACTCGGCCGCCACCGCACCCCGGTACGGGCCGTGCACTACGCGCAGATCCTGGCCGGCACCGTGGAAGGAGCCACATGAGCGCGACCGGAAACGTGACCGCGCGGCTGCCGTTCCCCACGGCGGCGGCCCGGCACCTGCGCGACGACCAGCTCCGGGCCAACCTGCACCGGGCCACCCGGACGATCCGCGACAAACGCGAACGCGTGGTGGCCGAGGTCGACCAGTGGGAGGCGCTGCGCGCCGCCGGGGCGGCGATCAAGGACGACGTCCTGGCCCGACTGCCCGAACTGCTCGAACAGTTCGAGGCGGCCGCCACCGCCGCCGGCGCCCAGGTGCACTGGGCCCGCGACGCCGACGAGGCCGGCCGGATCGTCACCGACCTGGTCCGACGGACCGGCGCCGACCAGGTCGTGAAGATCAAGTCGATGGCCACCCAGGAGATCGGGCTCAACGAGACCCTCGCCGCCGCCGGCATCGAGGCCATGGAGACCGACCTCGCCGAACTCATCGTCCAACTGGCCGACGACACCCCGTCGCACATCCTCGTCCCGGCGATCCACTACAACCGGTCCCAGATCCGGGAGATCTTCGCCCGCCGGATGCCCGGGGTCGACCTGGCCACGCTGACCGACGACCCGCCGGCTCTGGCCGAGGCCGCCCGCCGCTACCTGCGGGAACGCTTCCTCACCGCCCGGGTGGCGATCTCCGGGGCGAACTTCGCGGTCGCCCGTACCGGCACCCTGGTCGTGGTCGAGTCCGAGGGCAACGGCCGGATGTGCCTGACCCTGCCGCAGACCATGATCTCCGTCGTCGGCGTGGAGAAACTCGTCCCCGACGTCGCCGACCTGTCGGTCTTCCTGCAACTGCTGCCCCGCTCCTCGACCGGTGAACGGATGAACCCGTACACCTCGATGTGGACCGGCGTCACCCCCGGAGACGGCCCCCGCGAGCTGCACATCGTGCTGCTCGACAACGGCCGGTCCGACACCCTCGCCGACCCGGTCGGCCGGCAGGCGCTGCGCTGCATCCGCTGCTCCGCCTGCCTCAACGTCTGCCCGGTGTACGAAAGGGTCGGCGGGCACGCCTACGGCTCGGTCTATCCCGGACCGATCGGCGCGATCCTCTCCCCGCAGCTGACCGGGCAGCGGGCCGGGGCGAACCGCACCCTGCCGTACGCCTCGACACTCTGCGGCGCCTGCTTCGACGCCTGCCCGGTGCGCATCGACATCCCCCAGGTGCTGGTGCACCTGCGCCAGCGTGGGGTCGACGAGGCCCGTCAGCGGCCGTCGGCGCAGCGCGCCGCGATGGGCGCGATGTCCTGGGTGATGCGGGACCGACGGCGGTACGCCGCCGCCCTGCGTACCGCCCGCCGGGGTGCCGCGCCACTGCGCTGGGCCACCGGCCGGCGCGGCACCGTCCGGCGGCTACCGTGGCCGCTGGCCGGCTGGACGGCCAGCCGGGACGCCCCACTGCCCGCACCGCACAGCTTCCGGGACTGGTGGCTGGCCCGTGCCACGGAGCCGGACCGGTGAGCGGCGACGACCCCCGGGGCGTGATCCTGGCCCGGCTGCGGGCCGCCCGGGAGCACCGGGCCGCGCCGACCGCCGTACCGCCGGTGCCGCCGGTGCCGCCGGCCGCCGCGGTGCCGCGACCACCGCGCGACACCCCCGCTGTCGACCCGGTGACGCTGTTCAGCGAACGGGTACGCGACTACCGGGCCACGGTGCACCACTGCACGGACGCCGACCTGGCCGACCGGCTCGGCGACGTTCTCGACGGCGTACCGCTGATCGTGGTCCCGGCCGACCTGCCGGCGGCCTGGTTGGCCGGCTGCCGCGCGACGGTGCTGCGCGACGGCACGCCGGCACCGCTGTCCGTGACCGACCTGGACGCCCCCGGCCTCGCCGCGGTCACCGGCTGCGCGGTGGCGATCGCCGAGACCGGCACCGTTGTCCTGGACACCGGTCCGGCGCAGGGCCCACGCCGGCTCACCCTCGTGCCCGACCACCACGTCTGCGTGGTCCGCGCCGAGCAGGTGGCACCCGACGTGCCGCAGGCCCTCGCCCGGCTGGCCGACCCGACCCGACCCGTCACGATGATCTCCGGGCCCTCCGCGACCAGCGACATCGAACTGAACCGGGTCGAAGGGGTGCACGGCCCGCGCCGACTCGACGTCCTGCTGGTCCGGCCCGTGGGGTGACCGCCGGGAGACTCAGCCGGTGGGGACTCAGCCGGTGGGGACTCAGCCGGTGGGGACCGGCTGGCCGCGCCGGTACGCCACGTGTTCGACCAGCGCGATCAGCACCGTCTTGCCGGAACTGCGGTTGCGCGCGTCGCAGAGCACGATCGGCACGTCCGGGTCGAGGTCCAGGGCGCGGCGCACCGAGTCCGGGCTGAACTGCTGAGCGCCTTCGAAACAGTTGACCCCGACGACGAACGGTGTGCCCCGCTGCTCGAAGTAGTCGACCGACGGAAAGCAGTCGGCCAACCGGCGGGTGTCGGCCAGCACCACGGCACCGAGCGCGCCGAACGCCAACTCGTCCCAGAGGAACCAGAAACGGTCCTGGCCGGGCGTACCGAACAGGTAGACCTGCAGGTCGTCGTTGATGGTGATCCGGCCGAAGTCCATCGCGACGGTGGTGGTGCGTTTGGCCTCCACCCCGGAGGTGTCGTCGGTGCCCACGCTGGCGCTGGTCAGCACCTCCTCGGTCTGCAACGGCCGGATCTCGCTGACCGCGCCGACCAGGGTCGTCTTGCCGACGCCGAAGCCCCCCGCGATGAGGATCTTCAGCGCGAGCGGGATGCGCCGAGCGGGCTGTTTCCGGTCAGAGCGCACGGAGTC
This sequence comes from Solwaraspora sp. WMMD791, assembly GCF_029581195.1. NCBI lineage: Bacteria > Bacillati > Actinomycetota > Actinomycetes > Micromonosporales > Micromonosporaceae > Solwaraspora > Solwaraspora sp. WMMD791. The sequence goes on along the minus strand of NZ_CP120737.1, from coordinate 6,301,389 downwards.
CATTGACCACCGCCTTGAGGATGTCGTCGTGGGGGTGAGTGGCCGAAGCCGGGGGTTCGTAGAGCGCGATCAGTCGGGCGGAGTGCAGGTCGTCGAGGAGGATGCGGACCACCCCGAGCGCGAGGTCGAGGTCGGCGGCCAGGTCTGCCACGGACACCGGCTGCTGGGCGAGCCCGAGGATGCGCCGGTGCTCCGGCTGCAGTACACCGAATCCCTCGGTGCTCTCGGGTGCCGCCGCTACGACGAAGGCCAGCAGGTCGAAGGCCGGGCCGATGGGCCGCACCCGGCCGCCGGTCACCGTGTACGGGCGGACCACCGGGCCGGCGTCGGCGTCCAGCCAGTCGTGCGGTCCGGTCGCCTCACCCCGCATCGGATTGCGCCGCAGGGGGACGCGCCGAGGCGCTGAGGTTCTGCCCGACCCGGGCGACGAGCATCGCCATCTCGTACGCGATGAGGCCGATGTCCGCGTCGGAGGCGCAGAGCACCGCCAGGCAGGCACCGTGCCCGGCGGCCGTGACGAACAGGTACGCCGACTCCATCTCGATCACCGTCTGGCGGACCGCGCCGGCGGCGAAGTGCCGGCTGGCGCCCTTGGCGAGACTCTGGAAACCGGCGGCCATCGCGGCCATGTGCTCGGCGTCCTCGCGGGTGAGCCCACGCGACGCGCCCATCAGCAGGCCGTCGGCGGACAGCACCACCGCCTGCTGGGCGCTGGGTACCCGCGCCACGAGATCGTCGAGCAACCAGTCGAGGTTCATCGCATGCCGCGTGGTGTGCACTCCTACAGCTCCCTCTCGGACGTGTCCGCCACGGCCGATGGCGGTTGCAGCACCGCTCCGGGGGGTGGCGTCGCGGTGCCCCGCGCCGGGCCGGCTGTCACGGTCGGGGACGGATCACCGGCCACGCTGCCGGTCACGTCGGTGTCGGCCACCAGCCCGGCGGCCCGGCGCCCCCGGGCGGTTCCGGCCTGCAGCGCCGACATCAGCGCCCGGACCTCGCCCGGCGACCGTTGCGGGGCCTCCCGCTGCGGCTGGCCGTCGGCGTCGGGCGCCTGACGGAGCTGGGGTGCGAGGCTGGACTGGCGGACCCGACGGGGCAGCCCGTCCTCGGTGGTCGACTGTGCCCCCTCGCTCCGACGGGTCGGCAGGCTGACGGGCCGCCGCCGGGGCGGCAGGTCGGGTTGCACCGTCGGCACCCCGGGCACCGCCGGGACCGTCGGTGACGGTGCCGGCGCGGCCGGGGAGCCCGAGCTGGTCGACGGGTCCGACACCGCCGGGGAATCCGGCATGGCCGGAAGGTCGGACCTGGTCGGGGAGTCGGGCAGCGCCGACAGCAGCGCGCCGAGGGTCGCCGTCGACGCGGGCTGGTCCGCCCCGTCCGGGCCGGGCCGGACGGTGGTCAGCGCGGTCGGTGGCCGGCCCGACGGCAACGCCAGGACCTCCGACTCCGGCACCACCAGCTCGGCCGGGATCAGTGCCACGGCGGTGATCCCGCCGAACGGCGACGGCCGCAGCCGCACCCCGACGCCGTGCTTGGCGGCGAGCTGCGCCACGACGAACAGGCCGAGCCGGGCGCTGTTGTGCGGGTCGAAGTCCGGCGGTTGCGCCAGCCGCTGGTTCGCCTCGGTGACGGCGTCTGGTGTCATGCCCAGCCCACGGTCCTCGACCTCGACGGCGTAGCCGTTGGGCAGGTTCTGCCCGACCACCGTCACCAGGGTCTGCGGCGGCGAGAAGGAGGTTGCGTTCTCGATCAGCTCGGCCAGCAGGTGGATGACGTCACCGACGGCCCGACCGACCACCGCGGCCGGCTCGACGGTGGTGACGTGCACCCGGGCGTACTCCTCGACCTCGGAGACGGCACCACGGATCACGTCGATCATCGGAACCGGATTGCGCCAGCCCCGGCCGGGCGTGGCACCGGCGAGGATCACCAGATCCTCCGCGTGCCGGCGCATCCGGGTGGCCATGTGGTCGACCCGGAACAGGTCCTCGAGCTCCTCCGGGTCGGTGCTGCGCCGCTCCATCCGGTCCAGCAGGGCCAACTGCCGGTGCAACAGCGTCTGGCTGCGGCGGGCGATGTTGAGGAACGTCTCGTTGAGGCCCCGGCGCAGCGCCGCCTCCTCCACGGCGGACCGTACGGCGGTCCGCTGCACCTCGCTGAAGGCGTGACCGACCTGGCCGATCTCGTCGGTGCCGTACTCCAACGGTGGTGCCTCGGCGGCCACGTCGACGTCCTCACCGCGACGCAGCCGGGCCACCACCGCGGGCAGCCGGTCGCCGGCCAGTTCCAGCGCGGTCGCCCGCAACCCGGTGAGCCGGTGGATCAGTGAGCGGCCGACCCGCAGCGAGATGACCACCGCCGCGATCACTGCGGCGAGGCCGACCAGGCCGGCGGCGGCAAGCCGGGCCAGGATGCCGATGGCGGTGGGCATGCTCCGTTCGGCGAGCGCGTCGGCGGCCAGCAGTTCGAACTCGCGCAGCTGCTGCTGGACGGATTCGTAACTGTCGCTCCAGCGGGCCTCGTCGACCACCGTGGCGGTCGGCGTGGCACCGCCGTCCGGGGCGGCGCCGTCACCGTCCGGGGCTGCACCGTCCGGGGCGGCGTCGGGGTCGTCACCGTCCGGCCCGGGGCGGTCGTTGATCAGTACGTCCTGCAGCTGACGCAGCGCGGTGAAGTCTTCGCCGGCAGCCATCCGATGGTAGGTGGCACTGTCCGGTTCGGGTAGTTCGGCGACCGCGCGATCGAGCAGGAAGCGATGGGTGGCGATGATCTGCACCAGTCGACGGTGGTCGTCGTCGCTGAGCCGCCCGGCCGCGAAGGCACCGGCGAGAACCGCGTCCGCCCGGCCGAGAATCTCCCGGGCCTGGCCGATGTCGGTCAATGCCCGGGCCTGTCGGTTGATTTCGTTGTCCGGCAGGGAGGCCAGCGCGCCGAACATCTGGAACGCGGTGTCCACGACGCCGTTGTAGAGGCCGAGGGCACCGGCCGCGTCCATTTCCCGGCGCTGCACGAAACCTCGACCGGTTGCCAGGATCTCCAGTTCAGCGAGCGTCTGCTCGATCCGTACCCGCAGGACGGACCGGTCGTCGGAGGGTCCGCCCTCGGTGGCCCGTCGCCGGAAGTCGGCGACCGCCGCATCGGTGGCCTGCCACTGGGACCGCAGCTGTTCGAGGTCGCTGGCGCGGCGAGCGGTCTGCTCCTCGGTACGGGACAGATACACCACGGATAGTCGCCGCTCCCGCTGCAACTCGGCCACCAGGGTCTCCCCGGGCACTCCCACGTCGTCGAGGAGCGCCTGGGCGCCGAGCAGGCTCAGTGCCGGGCCGACGGTCAGCGAGGTCGCGAAGATCCAGAGGACGAGCAGCGCCGAGATCGGGACAGCGACCAGCGCAACGATCTTGGAGCGGATCGACCAGTTGCGGGTATTCATCAGACCTCGCCGACGCGGTGTGTGGCAGAGCTGGCGGGCGGCTGCCCGCCGATCGTTACCGGTGAGTCGGCGATCAGTGGACGTCCGTGCCTCCGGAAGGATACGTAATTAACGGCTCAGGCACTACCAGAGGCACCGTGAGGTCGATTGTGGGCACGGAGCGTGTCGAAAGCGGTCAGGTCCGAGCGGTGGCACCGTCGCGGGGCCAGCCGGCACGCCGTACCCCGGGCGACATCGGTACGCGGGTGCCGGACAAAAGTGTGACGAACCTGGATTGAGGATCGGGGTCGGGCGGGAATACCAGGGCGAGAAGGAGGAACGCCATGTCGCCCATCGAGATCATCATCACCATTGTCGTCGTCCTCGCGGTGATCGCCGCGGCTGTCGCGGTCTGGGCCCTCCTGCGCCGGCGCAATCTGCGCAGCACCTTCGGCCCGGAGTACGACCGGGCGGTCGCGGAGCAGGACAGCCGCAGCGCGGCGGAACGGGAGCTGCGGGAGCGCGAACGCCGGCATGCCGAGCTGGCCCTGACGCCGCTGGACCCGGCTTCCCGGGACCGGTACGCGGCCGCATGGGAAGAGGTCCAGGCGCAGTTCGTCGATGCCCCTGGCGCGGCCGTCGGCAACGCCGACGAACTGCTCACCCGGCTGATCGCCGAAGTCGGCTACCCCACCGGCGACTACACCGAGCAGGTGGCCCACCTCTCCGTCGAGCACGCCCGCACCCTCGGCCGGTACCGCGAGGCCCACGAGATCCACCTGGCCAACGAGCGCGGCGAGGCGAGCACCGAGCAGCTGCGCCAGGCCGTCGTGCACTACCGGGCACTCTTCGCTGAACTGCTCGGCGAGCACCCTGTTCGTACCCTGTCCCCCACCGAGGCAGCGACTCACTGAGGAGAACCAGCATGGCCCGCACCGACCAGTGGCACGACGAGCGTACCGAGGTCATCACCGCGCCGAGCGGCCCGGACCAGGCGTCCGACGGCTACGTCGACCCGGACCGTACCCAGGTGATGTCCGGGATCGACGCCCCGGACCGGGACGCACCGGCCCACCACGAGCCGGTGGAGCAGCCGACCGCGTTCGGGGCGGCCACCGTCGGCGGCGCGGTCGCGGCGTCGGCGATGGCCGGGCCGGAGCGGCTGCACGAGCCGCGCGATCCGCGCGCCGACGACACCGTACGGATGGGCGACGGGCCGGTCCCGGACGAGACCGCGATCGGCCGGACCGATCCGGAAGACGGCACGGAGCCCACCGACACCACCGAGGCCACCGAACCGGCCGGCACCACCCGCACCACCGGCACCGGCCCGACGGCGGCGACCGGCTTCTTCGGTGCCGAGCAGGCAGAGGCGTTCCGGGACCGGTGGCGGGACGTGCAGCTGCGGTTCGTCGACGACCCGCAGGGTGCCGCCGGGCAGGCACGCGACCTGGTCACCGAGGCGGTGGAGGCACTCACCGCCGCGCTCACCGCGCAGCGCGACGGCCTCGGCGGCGACACCGACGGCGCCGGCGCGGACGACACCGAACAGCTGCGGATGACGGTACGCCGCTACCGCGACCTGCTGGACCGCCTGTTGGCGATCTGACCGAGCTGGACCCGGCCCGGCGACACCTGCCCGGTGTCGCCGGGCCGGCGCATATCCGCCACGCCCCCGGGTACTGCCGGTGGTGACGGTACCGACGGGAGGTGGGCCATGACGGACCGCGACGACGCACTCGGCCGGGCGCCGCTGGAGGAGCAGCCAGAGGTGGCCGCCGCGATCGAGGACGACACGACCGTGCCGTCGTTGGTCACCGCACCCGACGACGACCAGTCCGGCCCGGACTTCCGGTCGCCGGACGGGCCGGGCGGGCCGCCACGGCTGCGTACCGGTGCGGACCAGCCGTGGGATCCGGAGGATCTCGCGGTGGCCAAGGGCGGTGACGGCACCCCCGAACAGGTGGACCTGGCCCGGCAGGAACTCGAGCGCGACGGCGCGGCGGCGATCGAACGCACCGTTCCGTGAGTGCTCTCGGCCGGGCAGCACGGGGCGGGGCCCGGTGCCCACGATCGGCACCGGGCCCCGCTCAGCGGGCGTGACCAGCCTTACGACAGCGGCGGGTACGCGTTCGCCATCAGCTCGCGGACCTGGGCCGAGAACCAGTGTCCGGAGACCGGCGCGTTGGGCAGTGCGCCGCTCATGTTGTTGCCGTTACGGATGTTGCCGGTGTACGTCGGGTCGCACATCCGGTCGAATCCCTTGCCCTCGTCGTTCGGGATCAGGGTGCTGGAGCCGTCCGACTCGCCCGGCGGCTTGACCCACACGTAGGCGTCGATGCCGCTGGCGGGCGCGGCGGTGGGCCGCTCGCCGAGGCCGGCACCGGACTGGTTGCACCAGTTGCCCTTGTGGATCCGCCGGTCGATGCGCGACTCGTTGATCCGGGTGTTCAGGTCGGTGGCGCTGCTCGGGCCGGTCGGCCGGGCCGCACCGCCCCACCCGTTGCGGGAGGTGTCGATCAGCATGCCGATGTTCGAGGAGAAGCCCTCCTGCACCAGCCGCTGCCGGAACGCCTGCGCGAACGACAGTTCGTCGTTGTAGTAGTTCCAGTCGATCCAGGAGGACTGGCGGGTGGTGCCGTCCACCGTGATGTATGGCTCCCGCAGCGCCGAGAAGTTGGCGGTGTTGGTGATGAAGCCGTGGACGTTCGAGAACGACGCGCCCGAGGCCTGCGCGGCCTGCGCCATGATCTGCGCGCTCGGTCCGAAGTTGCTGTCCCAGCCCAGCCAGCCGTGGTGGCCCGCGTCCACGTAGTTGTAGACGTTGGGCACCGCGCCGAGCTGCGCCAGCGCGTAGCCGACGCCGTTGACGTAGTTGCCGTTGGCCTTCATGACGTCACACGCGGCGACGGCGGTGTCCCGGCCGCTGACGTTGGTGACCAGGTTCGGCAGCGAGTCGACCTCGATCACCGTGACGATCCGCAGGTTCCGGTACTCCGCGCGGGACATGATCGAGCGGATCACGTCGATGTACTCGGTGCGGTAGCGGTCGATCGCGTCGGGCGGGAGTTCGCCGTTGGAGGCAAGGGCGGAGCAGTCACGACCGGGCAGGTTGTAGATGACGACCTGGATCACCAGGGGCCGGCTGCCGTTGGCGGCGTCCTGCTGGACCGCCTCGTCGAGGTGGTCGGCCAGGCCCATGTCACCGGTGGTCGGGCTGTTGTTGCCGTAGATCGCGCTGGTGCGGTCCAGCCACACGGCGGTCGAAATGTCCGAGATCCGGCTGCCGCCCGGCTCCGCCGCGACGTTCGCGCTCCAGATCGGGTTCACGTACCCGTCGGCGCCGACGTACGGGTTGTCCACCCGCGGCCCGCCGGGGTCCGGCGGCGGCGAGGTGGGCGGGGCGGTGGTCGGCGGCCTGGTCGTCGGCGGGGCCGTCGTGGGCGGCGCGGTGGTCGGCGGCGCGGTGGTCGGCGGGGCCGTCGTGGGCGGCGCGGTGGTCGGCGCACCCGTGGTCGGAGTGGTGGAACCGGTGCAGGCGACGCCGTTGAGCCGGAACACGGTCGGCGCGGTGTTGGTGCCCGAGTAGCTCGCGTTGAAGCCGGGATTCACCGTGGCGTTGGTACCGAGCGAGCCGTTCCACGGCGCGTTGCGCAGGGTGACCCGGGTCCCGCTCTGGGTGAACTCGCTGTTCCAGGCCTGGGTGACCCGCTGGTTGCCCGAGTAGTCGAACTCCAGGTTCCAGTTGCTGAGCGGGTCACCGAGGTTGGTGACGGTCAGGTTGGCGGTGAATCCGGTGCTCCACTGGTTGACCGTGTAGGTGACACGGCACCCGGCGGCGGCGCTGGCCTGAGTGGCCGCGACGACGAGCACACCGGAGCCGAGTACGACCGCGGCCGCAGCGGACAGCCCGCGACGCAGCCGCGAGCGCGCAGCGCCGCGTAGTGGGTTGAGGTTCATGCGGAGTTGTCTCCTCGCGACATAACTGGTCGCCGACACTGCTGGTCGGGACCGTGGTGAGGTCGGGGGTGCACCACCTGTCGTCACCCGGACGACTCGGCGGGCGCGATCGCCGACCGGAAATCCCGGTTGCCCTCGGCGACCCACTGTGCTTGGCTGGCTCCGCTGCGCCAATCGATCATCATCATGTCATGGGAACGCTCCCACCGCAACCATCCGGAAACCCGATGGTGACGATCCCGCCATCCGGCACCGTTTCCGACGCCGTCCGGCGAACGCCCTGGAACTGATCGAAGGGTCAGCTGTCCCGACGCGGGGCGTCGCCCCTACGCGGCGGCCACCAGCGCAGCCAGCGGTCGGTCCAACGACGGCGACGGAACCGCGCGCACCGACCCGCCGGGCACCGCACACAGTCGGTCCCTCGCCGGTAGTGCTCGTGGGCGGCCCGCGGATGACCACACCGACACTCGCCAGTTCCCACCATCGCGCCTCCGTCCCACCCGTCTCGGCCACCCGGCGGTGGCGTGACCCGGGTCACCGCCCCGCCTCGTGACCGAAATATCCGCCATATCAGGTTGTTGACCCCCGGTGATGGACCGCTAGTCAGTCCGGGCGGCTCGCGAACGGCCCCGCGTCGCCTGGTGTCCCGCACACCCTCCCCACCCCCCGGAGGACACCAGCATGTCCGTCTTCACCCACACCCGCCAGTCGCCACCCGACGTCGCCGCCAGCGGCGACACCGGGCGCCCCCCGACGGTCGGCGTGGTCATCCCCACGCTCAACGAGGAACGGAACCTGCCGCACGTCTTCGCCCGGCTGCCCCGCGACCTGGCCGAGGTCATCGTCGTCGACGGCGGCTCGGTGGACCGTACCGTCGAGGTGGCCCGGCGACTCCGGCCGTCCGTACGCGTCGTCCAGCAGACCCGTACCGGCAAGGGCAACGCGCTGGCCTGCGGCTTCGCGGCCGCGACCACCGACATCGTGGTGATGATCGACGCCGACGGGTCGACCGACCCCGCCGAGATCCCCGCCTTCGTCGACGCGCTGCTCGCCGGCGCGGACTTCGCCAAGGGATCCCGGTTCCGCTCCGGCGGCGGCAGCCACGACATCACCCCGCTGCGCCGGCTCGGCAACGAGGGCCTCAACGGCATCGTCAACCTGCTGTTCGGCACCCGCTTCACCGACCTGTGCTACGGCTACAACGCCTTCTGGCGGCGGGTGCTGCCGGCCCTGGAGCTGCCCGACCCGGACACCCCGGCCCCGGGCGACGGGGTCAAGCTGTGGGGCGACGGGTTCGAAATCGAGACCCTGATCAACGTACGGGTCGCCGCGCACGGCCTGCGGATCGCCGAAGTGCCCAGCGTCGAGTACCTGCGCATCCACGGCGAGAGCAACCTCAACACGGTCCGCGACGGCACCCGGGTGCTGCGCACCATCCTCAGCGAGTTCCGGCGCGAACGTCGGCGTCGGCGGCGCCGTACCGCACCCGCCCCGGCCGTCGCCTCGATGGCACAGGAGGGCTGAGCCATGCCGACACCGACCGTCAGTGTCGTCGTACCCACCCACCACCCCGACCGGCTCGCCGGCCTGCACGCCGCCGTCGACTCGGTCCGCCGGCAGGACCCGGCCCCGGACGAGATCATCGTCGTGGTCGACCACCACCCGGCGCTCGCCGACCGGATCACCCGGGAACTGCCCGACGTCACCGTGCTCGCCAACGCCTACCAGCGCGGCGTCTCCGGCAACCGCAACACCGGTGCCGAGCACGCCCACGGCGACCTGGTCGTCTTCTGCGACGACGACGTCGTGGCCCACCCCGGCTGGCTCGCCGGGCTGGTCGCCGCCTTCGACGACCCGTCGGTGATCGGCGCCGGCGGGGGCATCGCACCCGCCTGGCAGCAGCGGCAACCCGAGTGGTTCCCCGACGAGTTCCGCTGGGCCGTCGGCGGCTCGTACGCCGGCCAGCCCGACCGCCCCGGCCCGGTGCGCAACGTCTGGTCCGCCAGCATGGCCGTACGCAGGACCGCGTTTCGCCAGGCCGGCGGCTTCCGCACCGGATTCGGCAAGGTCGGCGACCGGGCCCGCCCCGAGGACACCGAGCTCTGCCTACGGATGAGCGCGGTCACCGGTGGCCGGTGGTGGTACGTACCGCAGGCGATGATCTCGCACGGCGTGCCCGCCAGCCACAGCACCTTCCGGTACTTCCTGCGGCGGTGCTTCGCCGAAGGGCGCGGCAAGATCGCGATGGCCGCGCTGCTCGACGGCGCGCCGAGCCTCGGTGCCGAACAGGACTACCTGCGGCGCACCCTGCCCCGGGCGCTGCGCCGCGAGGCCGGCGCGGCGGTGCGTGGCGCCGGTCGCGGGCGCGGTGCCGCCCGCCGGCACGCCGCCCGGGTCGGCGCGATCCTGGCCGGTACGGCCGCCGCCGCAGCCGGCGCACTGACCGAGACCGCCGTGTCGGCCCGGCCCTCGACCCGGACCACCCCGCCGACCGGGACGACACCGGCCGGGACCGCCGCGACCACCCGACCCACGATCGGAGCACAGCGATGAACCCACGCATCCTGCCGCCGACCCCGGTCACCACCCCCGGGCGTGTCCCGGCCACCGTCGTCGACCTGGACCTCGCCAGCCGGCTACCGGACGTCCTCGGCGTCGACGAACACGGCCGCCGGGTGGAACGTGCCTGGCTGCTCGTCCGCCAGTTCACCCAACCGATCGGCGCACTGCTGCTCGACGTACCGCCGCAGGGGTTGACCGGGACGGACCTCGCCGCCGCCATCGACCGCGAGATCCCGCCGGCGGCCCGACCCGAACCCGGCTACCTGGCCCGGCGCGCCGAGGTCCTCGCCGACGCGCCGCCGATCACCGTCGTCGTCTGCACCCGGGAACGCCCCGACGGCCTGACCCGCACCCTGGACAGCGTCCTCGACCAGCAGTATCCCCGGTTCCGGGTGCTGGTCGTGGACAACGCCCCGGTCAGCGACGACACCGCCCGGGTCGCCGCCGAGGCCGCCGACCGGGCCGCCGTCGACGGCCGCGCCGAGGTCGACTACGTACGGGAACCCCGGCCCGGGTTGTCGCACGCCCGCAACCGGGCGCTGCGCGCCGCCCCCGGCGAGATCCTCGCCTGGATCGACGACGACGAGATCGCCGACCCGCACTGGCTCGCCGAGGTCGCCCGCGCCTTCGCCGACCACCCGCAGGCCGACGTCGTCACCGGCGCCATCGTGCCGGCCCAGCTGGCCACCGACGCCCAACTGTGGTTCGAGCAGTACGGCGGCCACAGCAAGGGCCGCGGCTTCACACCTGACGTCTTCTCCCCGGCCACCGCGCACCGGCAGAGCCCGCTCTACCCGCTGCCCCCGTTCGGCGCCGGCGGCAACATGGTCTTCCGCCCCGGCGTGCTGGAACACATCGGTGGCTTCGACACCGCACTCGGTGCCGGCACCCCGGCGATGGGTTCGGAGGACACCCTGGCGCTGATGCAGGTGCTGCTCGCCGGCGGCACCGTCGCCTACCAGCCGAGCGCCCTGGTCTGGCACCACCACCGGCCCGACCTGGCCAGCCTGCGCAACCAGCTGGTCGGCTACGGCACCGGCCTGACCGCCGCCTACACCAGCCTGCTGCTGCGTGAACCGGGGCTGATCCGGCCGCTGCTGCGGCTGGCCCCGACCGCGCTGCGGGACACCTTCGGCGGCGGCGACCGGCTGGCCGGGCTGCAGGCCGACTTCCCCCGGGAACTCATCGGTGCCAACCGGCGCGGGCTGGCGCGCGGCCCGTTCGCGTACCTGCGCAGCCGGCTGGCCGACCGGCGGCTGCGCCGCCGCCACCGGGGAACGCCGTGACCGCCGCCGTCGCGACCACCACCGGCGGCGGCCCGGCGGCCGGCACCGCCGCGACGGCGGTCCGGCGGCCGGCGCTGATCCGCAGCGCCGCAGCGCTGATGACCTCCACGGTCGCCAGCGCCGGCCTCGGCTTCGTGTTCTGGGTGGTCGCCGCCCGCTGGTTCGCGCCGGAAGCGGTCGGCCGGGCGTCCGCGGCGGTGTCGGCGATGACCCTGCTGGCCGGGCTCGCCCAACTCAACCTGATCAACCTGTACGCGCGGTTCCTACCCGGTGCCGGCCGGCACACCCGGCGACTCGTCCTCGGCGGGTACGCCGCGTCGGCGGCGATGGCGGTGCTGCTCGGCACCGGCTTCCTCGCGCTCGGGCTGGGCAGCGGCATCATCGGACCGGCACCGGTGCAGCGACTGGTGTTCGTCGTCGCCGTCCTCGCCTCGGCGATCTTCTTCATCTCCGACGGGGTGCTCACCGCGCTGCGCCGGGCCGGCAGCGTACCGGTCAAGAACGTGATCGCCTCCAGCGCCAAACTGGCGCTGCTGCCGCTGCTCGCCGGCACCGCCGCCGGCGACGGCATGCTGCTGGCCTGGACGGCGCCGATGCTGGTCACGATGCTCGGGGTCAACTGGTGGGTGCTGCGCCGGCTGGCCCCGGCGCACGCCCGCACCGCGCCGGCGGCCCCCGCCCCGGACCGCCGGGAGCTGCTCGGCTTCGCCTCGGCCGAGTACGTCAACGGGCTGCTCACCAACGCCGTCGCCTTCCTGCCGCCGGTGATGGTGGCCGGCGTGCTGGGGGCGACCGCGAGCGCCTACTTCTACATCCCCTGGACGATCGGGGTGGCCGGCAGCACCCTGCTGTGGAACGTCGTCACCTCGTTCGTGGTGACCGCGTCCAGTGACGCCTCCGCTGCCCGCGCCCACGTCAACCGGGCGTTCCTGCTGGTCGCCGTGGTGGTGGTGCCCGGCGCGGCGGTACTGAGCGGGGCCGCCGGCCCGCTGCTGGGGCTGCTCGGTGGCGAGTACGCCGCCGAGGGCGCCGCCACGCTGCGCCTGGTCGGGCTGTCGCTGCCGTTCACCGGGGTCATCCTGCTGGCCTGCGCGTTCGCGATGATGGAGAAACGGATGTGGCCGGTGGTCGGCGTGCAGTCCGCCGGTATCGCCGCGTTCCTGCTGCTGACCTGGTTCGGGCTGCCCACGGTCGGAATCATCGCGCCGGCCGGGGCGCTGTGTTTGGCGCAGGCCGCAGTAGCTGCCGTGCTGCTCCCCGGCCTGGTCCGCCGCTACCGGGCGACCACTGACGCTGCCGACGACGGCACCGCCACGCCGACCTGGGCGGCACGTCCCGCCCGCACCGAGACCGCTACCACCGTCACCGGAGGTGCCGGATGACCGATCTCGCCCTGCGTCCTGTCCGCCCGCTGACCGACCCCGCTGCGGCCGACCCCGCTGCGGCCGGCGCCGCTGCGGCCGGCGCCCTCGGCCCGCGTGCCGCCGATGCCGCCGCCCCTACCGCCGCGATGGCCGGTCAGGCGTACACCGGTCTGGCGGTCGCGGCGCTGGCGCTGCTCGGGCTGGCGGTCGGCGGGCCGGTGCAGGCCCCGGCGGCCGTCGCGTTCGCCGTCCTCGGCCCGGGTGCCGCCCTGCTCAGCCACGTCACCGTACGGCCGGCGGCGACCCGCTGGGCGCTGACCGTGCTGGCCAGCCTCGCCGGGTACGCCGCCGTGGCCACCGGGTCGGTCTGGGCCGGCTGGTGGCAGCCGCAGGCGACGGTCGCGGCGCTGGCCACGGCGGTCGCGGTCGCCTGCGCGACGGCGCTGGTCCGGACCCGCCGGCAGCGGGCGGCCGCCCGCGTGGCCGGGCGCGTGGGGCGATCGGCGGCGGGCGGCCCCGTGCGGCGGGCGGCAGCGGCCGTACGGCCGATCCTGGCGCACGCGGCGGTGCTCGGCGTCGCCGTCACCCTGTGGGTGATCGCTCTCGTCCGTACCGATCTGACCGAGGTGGGCGGTTTCGGACTGCTCGGCACCATCAGTCCGGTGTACGTCGCCGCGCTGGCGGTGACCGTCGGCGGCTTCGTCACCGCGCTCGCCGGCCTGCGCCGCGACACCGGGCGGGGCGTGGCGGCGGCCGGCTACCTGGTGGCGCTGGTCGCGCTGCTGCACGGCACGACCCCGCTGCTGCTCGACGAGCCGCAGTACGCCTGGACGTACAAGCACCTCGGGGTGATCGAGTACATCGGGGCCGGTAACCCGGTCGGCGCCGCCCAGGACATCTACCAGCAGTGGCCGGCCCTGTTCGCCGGTGCCGCCCAGCTCGGCGCGGTCGGCGGGATCGCCCCGGCGACCCTGGCCGACTGGTCGCCGGTCTTCTTCAACCTGGCCGTCGCCCCGGTGCTGTACGCGATCGCCCGGACCCTCTCCGGCGACCGGCGGGTGGCGTACCTGACCGTCTTCGGGTTCGTCGCCGTCAACTGGGTCGAGGAGGACTACCTCTCCCCGCAGGCCCTCGGATTCCTGCTCAGCCTCGGCGTCCTGCTGGTGGTGCTGACCTGGCTGCGCCCCGGGTCGGCCGTCGCCGCGTCGGCGCCGGACGTCGCCGGGCGGCTCGCCGGCTCGCCGACGCGGCGACGCCGGACCGTCGGGGCGGTGCTGGCCGCGCTGGGGCTGCTCGCCGTACTGACCGCCGCCCACCAGCTGTCGCCGTACCTGGTGGTGGCGCAGGTAGCGGTGCTCACCGTGGTCGGGGCGGTCCGGCCCCGGTGGCTGCCGCTGGCGATGGGCGGGATCGTGCTGGGCTACCTGCTGCCCCGGTTCGGGTTCGTGGCCGAGGCGTTCGGGGTCTTCGACGGCTTCGACATCTTCGCCAACGCGGCCGGTAACGCCGATGGTTGGGGCTCCACCGGTCAGGCGTTCTCGGCGGTCGTGGTGCGGACCCTGGCGCTGACCGTCTGGGCACTGACCGTGCTGGCGGTGCTGTCGTACCGGCGGCGACTGCGTACCGTGCTGGTGCCGGCGCTGCTGGCGGCGACGCCGTTCCTGCTGCTCGCCGGGCAGAGCTACGGCGGCGAGGCGATCTACCGGGTGTTCCTGTTCTCCGCGCCGTGGTGTGCCTACCTCATCGCCGCGGCGCTGGTCGACCGGGCCGACCAGCGCGCCCACCGACTGGCTGGTCGCGCCGGGGCAGCACCGGGCCGAAGGTGGCTGGGTCCGGTCGCGGCCGTCGCGGTGGCGGTGGCGCTCGGCGGCTTCGCGCTCGGCACCGTGCAGGGCCGGCACGGTCAGCTGAGCGTGGACCGGCAGAGCAGCGACGAGGTCGCCGCCGCCCGCCAGCTGTACGCCACCGCCGAGCCGGGTGCCACGATCGCTGTCGCGACGTCGAACTTCCCGAGCCGGCTGACGGGGGCGTACCCCGAATTCAACACCGACGTGCCGGCCGGGGAACCGGATCTGGTCGTCGGCGCGCAGCTGCGCGGCGCGGCGCTCGACGGCGAGCACCTGCCGACGATCGAGGAGTTTCTGCGGTCGTTCGACGGTGAGCCTGCGTACCTGGTGGTCAGCGACGGGATGCGGCGGCAGTCGGACTACTTCGGCTACTTCCCGCCCGGCTCGCTGGACCGCCTCGAGCAGCTGCTCGACGGCAGGGACGGCTGGTCGGTGTTCCAGCGCAGCGACGACGTCACCGTCTACCGCTACACCGGCTGACGGGGATCAGTCCGGGGCGTAGATGGCGACCCAGTCGACCTGGAGGTTCACCACGTCCGGGGTGGTCTCGTCCGGGCACGCCTCCCAGGTGTGGCCGCAGTACCAGGCCTGGGACTGCAGGGCGAGCGCCATCGGCTCGTCCGGCACCTGGTCGCCGGTGAGCGTCGCCCACGGCGCACCGTCGAGCGTGTAGACCAGCTTTCCCGGGGTCCACTCCAGCCCGACGGTGTGCCAGCGGGTGAAGTCCCCGGGCACGCTGCGTTCGACCGGGACACCGGTGACCGGGTGCAGGACGCCGTACATCCGGTCCCGGCCCTTGCCGTTGTCCTCGGCGATGTCGATCTCCGGCGGGTAGACGTTGTCGCCCGGCCAGAGCAGCAGGGCGTACGCGATCCCGGTGCCCTGGTCCATCCGGAACCGGATGTCGTAGCGGCCGTAGGTGCGGGTCAGCGCCCACCGGTTGGAGATGCCGCCGGTGACGTAGAGGTTGTCCCGGTCGGCCTCCCGCCAGCCGCCGATGGTCAGCATCCCGCCGCCGACCGAGACGTGCCCGGGGTCGAACCAGCCGCCCGGGTCACCGTCGGGCTGACCGGAGTAGGCGAACCAGTCGTCGCTCAACGCGCTGCCGGTGAAGTCGTCGACGAAGATCTGCCGCCAGCCGGGCAGGTCACCACGGGGCAGGGCCACTCCGGACGGGTTCATCGTGCCGGCTCCTTGCGACGAGGTGGGTGGCGGGCCGGCCGGCGGCACGCCCGTACCGTCGGTCCGGGGGTCGTCGGCGGGTCCGGTGCCGTGCCGCAGCAGCGGCACCGCGACGCCGAGAGTCAGCACCACGGCGGCGAGCAGGGCGGCGACGGCCAGCGGGGCGCCGCGCCGCCACCACGGTCGGTCGCCGCTCATGGTCGGTCGCCGCTCATTTCAACTGCCGGCCGGCCCGGCGGGCGACCCGGCGGGTGAACCGCCACGCCGGCTGCGCCAGCCGCTTGGCCTGCGGCATCATCCGGGGACCGCCGGTGCGGACCAGGTCGAGCAGCGCGTCGGCGTCATGGTCGTCGGTGGGCAGCAACCGGGGTACGGCGAGCCGCCGGTCGCCTCGCCGGTAGCGGCGTCGGCCGACCTCGCAGGCGTTGTCGTGCCCGGCACGTCGGACCGCCGCCCGGACCCGCCAGTCGTGGTAGCCGTGCGGGTAGCAGAACGACCGGACGGGGCGGCCGATGTGTTGTTCGAGCCGGTCCCGGGCCGCGGTGATCTCGGCGGTGGCCCGATGCGGGGGCAGTACGTCGAGCGGATGGTGCCACCACCCGTGCGAGCCGACCTCGACGCGCCCGGAGTCGGCCACCTCGGTCAGTTGCGCCCAGTCCAGCAGCGGCCCGAAGTCGGCGGCCCACTGCCCCAGCCAGTCGGCGGACTCCCCCAGGTGCCCCACCGACGGGTACAGGGTGGCGCTGGCGCCGGCGGCGTCGAGCAGCGGCAGCGCACGGGTGAGAAAATCGGCGTACCCGTCGTCGAAGGTGAGGGCGACCAGCGGCGGACCCGGCGGGTCGCGGTCCCGGTCGCGGTCCGCAGCGGCGTCGGCGTCGAGCTGGTCGAGCGCGGCGCTGAGACCGACCATCCGGTATCCGGCGTCGGCGAGCGCGGCGAGCTGTTCGGCGAACCGGGTCGGGCCGACGGCGAGCGACCGCAGCGGGCCGGAGTCGATCACCGAGACCGAGTGGTACATCAGCACCGGCAGGGCGGTGCCCGCCGGCGCGCCGGAGGCCGTCATCCCAGGGGACTACCCGTTGCGTGGGTGGCAAACCCGGCGATCGGCCCGATCGCGCGGCCGGTTGACCGGGTGACAGGGGGTTGGACCGGCTGAGGAGAGCGCCGGCTGCGGGGCCCTGACGGGGGTCGGAGTTCGCCAGGGCACCCGCAGCCGGTGGTAGCCACCGAAAATTCCGGGATCTGAGCCGGTATTTTCGGCTACTTGTCGCAAAGATTACGGCTCCAGGATGGAGCGGTCAACCAGTACGGCTGTGCCGTCGTCACCGGCCGGGCGGGGCCGCCATCGCCAACGTCGCGCGCACCGCGTCGTACGCCGGCTTCGGCTGGTACTGCTCGTCGTAGATGTTGGCCGCGCCTTCGCCTTCGAACCAGTCGGGCACCCAGGAGTACTTGTCGGTGACGCCCCAGAAGGTGAACGAGTGGCACCGGGTGGCCAGCAGGCAGCCCTGCAGCAGGGTGTTGAAGCCCTGCGCCTGGGCCTGCAACTTGAACACGTCGGTCGGCATCGGCATCCGCACGTCGGCCTCGGTGACGGCGGTCTCCAACCCGAGCGCCTCGAATCGGCGCAGGTTCTCGGCCACGGCGGTCGCCGACCAGAAGCCGTACTGGGCGCCGAGGTGGCCCTGGATCCCCATGCCGTGCACCGGAACCTTCTGCCGGCGCAGCTCCCGGACCAGGTCGTAGTAGGCGGTGCTCTTGGCGCTGATCCCCTCCACGTTGTAGTCGTTGAGGAACAGCTTGGCGCTCGGGTCGGCCCGGTGCGCCCAGCGGAACGCGTCGGCGATGTACGACGGGCCCAGCTCGCGCAGCCAGATGGTGTCGCGCAGTTCGGCGTTGTCGTCGAAGATCTCGTTGGCCACGTCCCACTGGTGGATACGACCCTTGAAGTGACGGACGGTGTCGGTGATGTGGTCGCGCAGGATCTGCCGCAGCTCGGTCGGGCCGATCTCACCCGACTCGACGCCCTCGGTGAGCCAGGCCGGGTTCTGGTTGTGCCAGACCAGGACGTGTCCGCGGACCACCTGCTTGTTGCGGCGGGCGAAGTCGACCAGGTCGTCGGCGGGTCCGTAGTCGCGCTCGCCACGGACCGGCTCCAGGGTCTCCCATTTCATGACGTTCTCGGCCGTGACGCTGGAAAACTGGGCGGCGATCGTGTCGCGGTAGGTGTCGTCCTCGGCGAGCGCGGTCATGTCGACCGCCGCGCCGACCTGCAGCTTGTTCCATTTCGCCAGGTCACGCAGGGTCTGCTCGCCGACGGGCGGACCGCCGGTCGGCGGGCCGGCGCCGGGCCGACCGGGGTGGGCGAGGGCAGCGGCACCAGCACCGATCGTGGCCATCATCGCCACGGAGAGTGCGCCGGCGGCGAGTACACGGGTCGCCTTCATGGCATCCTTCCGATGAACTGCACGGCGGAAGCGCCGGGGGCACGGGAGCATCAACCCGGGACGAGCGACCGAAATACTCCCGTAAGTATCACGGGTATTTCCGGAACACTTCCGTAAGTTGATGGAAACCTATGGCCAGGCGATGCCATAGTCAACCCTCGATACCGAGGGGTCCAGGTGACCCGGCGTCAGTCGACCCAGCCGCACTTACGGGAGAACCGCAGCAGGTGCCCCCGCAGCTCGATGATCTGCCCGCCGGTCAGGTACGGAGCCTCCGACAGCAGCAGCTCGGTGATCCGCTGCAGGTACTCCGGCTCCGAGAAGATCTCACACAACTCGTCGTCGCCGCCCTCGGCGGACGACGCCGACGCCCGGGCCACGGCCGGCGTCGCCGACCCGGCGTCCTCGACGATCTCCACGTCGTACGCCTTCGGACCCCGACCACCGTCGATGACCTTGAACGACACCCGGGTGCCGGTCGCGACCCGGATGCCCCGCTGGGTCAACTCACCAGCGTGCACGAAGACGTCGTCGCCGCCGTCGTCCGGAGCGATGAAACCGTAGCCCCGGCCTTCGTCGAACCGCACCACCCTGCCGACACCCATGAGGAACCCCTCCTACCGACCCATCCGCACCACCACCGCTACCACACGCACCTGGCACCATACCAGCGAGGGGTACGGTGCCAGGCACATGCGGTCACATCGACGGATGCCCGGTCAGGTCGGTGTGCACCGCGGGGTGGGCAAGCTGTTCGTGCCGGTGAACGAGGCCAGGAAGCCGAAGCTGGTGCTCGCACCGGCGGCGAGAGCGCCGTTGTAGGACACGTTGCGGGCGGTCACCGACGATCCCTGAGTGGTGACCGTCGCGTTCCATGCCTGGCTGACCGTCTGCCCGTTGGCGAACGTCCAGGTCACCGTCCAGCCACTGATCGCCGCCGCGCCGGCGGTGACCCGTACCTCACCCTGGAAGCCGCCCGGCCACTGGCTGGTCACCGCGTACGTCGCCGTACAGCCGGTATTGCCCGGCGGTGGTGTGGTCGGCGCAGGTGTCGTCGGGGGCGCAGTGGTCGGGGGTGGCGTGGTCGGGGGCGCAGTCGTCGGGGGTGGCGTGGTCGGCGGTGGCGTGGTGGTCGGGCCGCCCCAGCCGGAGGTGGTGTCCAGCCAGGCGGCGCGGCGCAGCATCCAGTCCTGCATGAACTGGACCTGGCCCTGCCAGGTCGGTGCGGTCGGGGTGTAGAAGAAGCCGATCATCGGGCTGGTCAGGTTCGGCCAGCGCTGGAAGTTGCGCTGTGCCGCGTTGGTCAGTGGCGTGGCCAACGCGGTGATCCGGGCCTGCAGCGACGCGTCCGACAGCAATCCCCGACGCAGTGACTGCCAACGCAGTCGGACGTCGTCGACGAAGGCGGGGTCGCGCATCAGCTGGTTGAACCAGTCGTTCGCCACCGGCTGACGGGTCTGCTGGTACTGCCAGCCGGCGATCTGGTCGTTCTGGAAGAAGCCGCCCACCCCGAAGGTCAGGTCGTAGTCCCACAGCGGCCCGGCTTTGATCTTGGCGTCCCGGTCCTTGTAGAAGTAGGCGCTGCGGATGTAGGCGTCCATCTCGCGGCTCAGCTCGTTGAGGATCATCTGGTCCACGAACGAGGCGACATCGATGTACGCCCGGTAGCCGGTCTGCGGATCGGCGAAGTTCGGCGCGCGCAGCACGTTGTGGAACTCCTGGATATGACCGCGTAGCCAGTCGCGCTGTTCCGGCTGCAGCGGATCCGGGTCGGCGACCTCAAGATAGTTCCAGCAGGTGGCGGCCGGCCCGGTGCAGGGCAGGATCGGTTCCTCGGCGGCCATCCACTCGAACTTCCAGATGTAGCCGCCGGTGATCCGTGGCAGTGTCCGGTCGTCCTCGTCCAACTGCTTCAGATCGAGCCGCTCCTTCGCGTTCTTGATCGTCTCGACGAGCATGTAGACGCCCATGTAGTCGTCGTTGCCGACCGGGGTGGCGTCGGTGTTGCGATAGAACTCGACGAACCGGTAGCGCTGGGCGTGGATCCCCATCTCCCGTCCGAGGTCGTAGACGAGCGCCTCGCGGATCAGCGACTTGTCGGGGAACGGTCCGCGCAGCACCCAGTCCGACTGGGCGGGCATGCCGAGCACCGGGTAGTCGGCATCGTCGTCGTCGTTGTCCCAGAACTCGACCCGGTACGGGGTCTTGTCGAACGTCGAGGACGACTGCCCGCGCAGCCGGAACCCGGCCCGGGTGGCGACCGCCGGGGTGCCGGTCAACGACGTGGTTCCACCTGCCGGGTCGAAGATCATCAGAGCGGAGTCGAAGTACTCCCGGTCGGGCCGGCCGGCACCGTACGAGTCGATCACGACGACCGGCAGGTCGTGGCTGGTGGTGACGGTCCGGGCGACGTACATGGCGGTGCCCGGCGCTCCGGAGGCGGCGCCGCCGACGAACGCCTGGGCGCGCAGCTGGGTGGTACGGGTGAACCGCAACGGCGTACCGGAGTACAGGGTGGACTGGGCGGTCGGCAGCTGACCGTTGGTGGTGTAGCGGATCTGCGCACCGGCGACCGTGGTACTCAGGCCGACGGAGATCTCGTTCTGGAAGGTGCCGCTGGGCACCGAGAAGACGATGTCGCCGACCAGTTCGTCGGCGGCCTCGGCGGCGGCCAGTTCGTCGGCCGCGGTGAGCGCGGTGGTGGGCTGGCCGCCGCCGGCACGCCGGTCGTCTGCGGCGAGTTCAGCGGCGGAGCGCTCGGAGCCGGCGACCGGTTCCGCGCCGGCCGGCGGTGAATGGGAGACGAGCAGCCCGGCGACGAGGGTGGCCGCAGCGGCGGCTCCCACCGCACGGACGGCCGCCGTCGCGGTCCCGGTGCTACGGGCGGTCAGACGCACGATGCCTCCTGTTCGATTCGACGTACCAGGGTCGGCACCGGGCGCGGCGACGGACCCGACGGCCGGTCGGACGCCGCAGCGGTACCGCAGAAGTGCCGGCGCAGGGTGCGCCGCCACGGGCCGTCCGGCAGGTCCGGCCGCAGGGCGGCGAGGCCGGTGGCGTACTTGGAGATGCGGATCGGGCGGATGCCCCGGTGCCACAGCAGCCGGTCCACGGCGGCGGCCGCCGCGCTCGACTTGGTCTCCACCACGGCGACCTCGGGCAGCGCCAGACTGGTCCGCCCGCACTGCCAGCGCAGCTCGGTGTCTATGGTGACCCGGCTGACGGTGGCCGGCAGCAGCAGCGTGCTGCGCCGGTAGGTGGTGACCAGGGTCGGCGCGAAGTCGCCCTCGGCTGTGATCATCTCGCGGGTGAGCACCTCGTCGACGAAGGCGCGACCGGGTTGGACCTCGCCCCGGTCCGACGACCGGTACGGCAGCCGGTGCTTGGTGATGCTGTCCCGGGCACCGTTGATCTTGACTTCCAGCCAGCAGTCGTCGGAGTCCAGGTAGGTCCGGGTGCGCACCTTGAACCGCCGCCGACGCCGGTACGCGGCACAGTGGTAGCTGGCCAGCCTCGGGGTGTCGAAGTAGACCGACTCGTAGCGGAACGACCGGTCACCGTCGATGTCCAGCACCCTGGTGTCGGCGTCCAACTGGCTCAGCAGCGCCGGCAGTGTGGCCAGCGGGACGACGTACTTGCGGTCCACTCTGGTCTGCAACGCGGCACACTCGACGAGCTCAGGCAGGTCGATCGGTGTCAGCTCGCCGAGTACGGCGGCGATCGCCAGGTTGGTCATCGGCCCGCTCCCGCCGACGCTGGGGTGCCGGTCGCGGTCGGTGCGCTCCGCCGGCCGGCCAGCGAGTACCGCACGTCCACGATCGTCGTTTCGTTCACCAGGTCGAGCCGCTGGATCGTGGCGGCGTGCACCCGGGCACCGAGCAGCTGCTCCAGATGGGCGACGAGGGCCACCTGATCGGTGACGGCCGAGTCGAGCACCATGATCTGGTGCCGGTAGTGCTTGAGCAGCCGGGGATGGTCGCCGAGGAACATGACGGTGACGATGAGCGCCATCAGGCCGGCGCTGAGCCAGATCGAGGTGGTGCTCAGCGCGCCGAGGATGCCCAGGGCGAGAGCGGAGAAGTAGTAGGCCACCTCGTGCTGGTCCAGCTCCGTCGAACGCAGCCGGATGATCGACAGTACGCCGAACAGCGCCAGCCCGAGGCCGAGTCCGGCACCGACGTTACTGGCGCTCAGGGCGCTGGCGACGGCGAGCACGCCGACGTTGACGCCGAGGTAGGCCACGACGAGGTCCCGTCGACGGTGGCGCGGAAAGTACAGCCCGAAGACGAGCAGCGCCACCGCGCCGATGTCGATCGCGAACAGGACGAGCTGCGTCATCTCGTTCGTTCCTCCTGGGTCGCCGTCGAGGGGGCGGCGGCGGATCGGCGCATGCGTCAGCGCATTGCGCGTACGGCAACCGAACACCCTCGGAACTTCCGGTAAACTTTCGGGAACTCTTCCGAAACGGTAGCCATCGCATTGATTTACGTCAATGCCTTAGGCCAGGTGTGACCCGATCCGCGCCGGTTCGGTCCGGTGGTCGTGCCAGCGCGATCCCACCGACACCTGCTCCAGCTGCGGCGGCGGCCATGCCTGGCCGGGCCCAGACAGCCGCCAACAGCTCAAGACCGAGTACGCCGACGCCCGCGTATCGCTGTCGGTCTACCTCGCGCCCCAGCGACGAGCCGATGTACTACGACGACGGATCACACCGCAGGATCCGCCCCCGCCCCGCTACCGTCTCATCCGGAGTACAGCCGCCGGGTGCGCCGCCCCGGCGGTACACCAGGGAAAGAAGGTGGCCTACGTGGTTCAGGCTGCGATCGCGCGACGGGTGGCCGCCGGGTGCGCCGCGACCGTCGCTGGAGCATGGCCGGCGGCAGCAGCCGCTGTCGGCACCCTGGTCGCAGTGCTGGTGCTGGCGCGCCAGGCCCGTCCCGTCGTTGAAGCCACCGCCTGGTCGTGGCGCTTCGCCGAGCAGGCCCCGACCACCATCGTCGGCCCGGTCGGCACCGCCCGGCTGGCCGGCTGGGCGCTGCTGGTCGCAACCCTCGTCGCTGGCTGGCGTACGGCCGCCGCGCTCGGTGCGTGCGCCGCCGTGGTAGCCGAGCTGGCAGTGCTGATGACCGACGTACGCGACCACGCCGCGCCAGGTTGGCACCTCGTGCTCGCCGTGATCGTCGCCGTACCGCTGTGCTGCTCGCGGCTTGCCGACGGTGGCGGCCGCGAGCAACGGCCGGTCCCGGGTCGCTTCTGGGCCGCTGCGGCCGTACTGGGGTCGGGTACGGCACTCGCCGCCGCCGGGGTGCCGCTGGCGGCGCAACGGTACGGCGACACCGTGGCGGTGGCCAGCCGAGCGGTAGCCGGCATCGGGCTCGGCACCCTGGCGCTCGTGGCTCTGCTCAGCCTCGTCGCGGTGTCGGCGTTCCCGGTTGCCGTACGCCTCCGGGCGGTGGTGCTGCTCGCGACCCTGGTGGCGTTGCTGGCGACGACACACCTCGGCTATGACGAGGCGTTCATGTCGATGCTCGACTATCCGGTCCTGCGCAGCCAGCCGGCCATGGCGTTGGTGCTGGCCGCCGTAGCAGCGACCGTGGTGCTGACGCTCGGCACGCTCGCGGTGCGTTCACGGAAAGGAGCGAGCAGGTGACACCGACCCCCCTTGGCGACGCTCGGCGGGATCTCGCGGAAATGCTGCCCTGGGCGAAATCTCTCCCGGACTCCGAGGTCGATCAGCTGATCGCGGAGTTGGGCGCCTTGGCTCGGAAGGGAAGAACGCTGGCGGCGCTCGACTCAACGGACACTCTGCTCACGCAGTGGCGGCATACGGCGGAGATATCCCGCGACCCGGCACTGCTGGAGATCATCAGCAGGGAGCCGGAGGGCGACTTCGGGACGGTCGAGCCACCGGGAGCTGGCCTCAAATCATCTTGACCTTGTCGAGAAAGACCTGCCAACTCGCGCTGCGGGCGGCCGGTGGCTGGAACAGCAGCCGTTGGACAACGATCTCCTCCGCGACCCTTGGGCTGTCGGAGACCTCGTACGACCGGAAGTTGACCCTGACTCCCGCAGGCCGGACCGCTTTCCTCAGTTGTTCCTTCGCGTTCCGGATCTTGCCGACGTCCTTGCCCGTGTACTGGTCGGGCAGCCGCCAGGACCGGTGAACCGCCCGCACCGCCGTCGGGAAGAGAAACCACCACGCCTCGGTCTCCCAGGCCGGCACCACGGCAAGGACCGGCCAGGGCAACGAGCGAAACGCATCCTCAACCTTCTTGATCAAAGCCTGGTGCGCCGGCTCCACATCATCGGCGTCCTCATGCATCAGCACCGCACGGATCGGAGACCGTACGGCCTGCGCCCGCAGCACCGCGCTGACGCGGGTCGTCTGGCTCGGGATCCGGTCCAGCGGAACCTTGCGCACCAACGCCATCGGCTTGCGGAGCGGCTTCAGGCTCCCTTTCGGAAGATCAGGACGTAGGGCCGAGACAAGGATGCAGACCACCTGACGATCGTTGTCGTCCTCGCCCAGCACGACGACGATCGGCTGCTGTCGGCCGTGTACTCTACTCACTCCGGGCAACCGCCCAACGCGCCGGTGAACCACAGCTCGCCGAGCCCGATCTCGCCATGCAGTTCCCGTTCCATGGCCCGCACCGTGTCCGGATCGATCGCCGGGATCCGTGACGCGGCGTCCTCGCCACGTTCACAGACGATCAGCTCGTCCGGGGTCAGCCGGTTGACCAGCGGCGGCGAGTGTGTCGCAATTAGGAACTGGGTGCGCTCGGACGCCTCTCGCAACAACTCGACCAACCGGTCGAGGATGTGTGGATGCAGGCCGTGGTCGATCTCCTCGATGCAGGTAAGACGCGGCGGCGCCGGGTCGTAAAGCAGAGCGAGCAGCGCAAGAGCCCGGATCGAGCCGTACGACGCCTCCTGCAAGGTCGTCGCACCCGGCAGCCCACGCTCCACGAGGGTGAGTACGGTCCCCTCACCGGCACCACCGATCGGCCGGAACTGCAGTGCCTCCAGGCCCGGGATGAAGGCTCGCGCGTCGCGCTGCAGCGCGGCGAACTGGTCGCTGTGCTCATCGGCCAGGTAGGCGAGGAACGACGCCAGGTTGCTGGCGTCGTTGGCCAGTTGCCGGCTGCGCTGCTCCGTTGACGGCAGGCGGGCCGCAGCCACGTCGATGTCGAACACCCGGAAACTGGCGAACATGTCGGCGAGCGCTTCGACCTGCTCGCCGCCCTCCTCGGCACTGAGTTTGGGCAACGTCGACAAACCCAGCGAACCCTCGCGCAGACTGGCTTTCCGCTCCCCACCCTCGGGGCCATGGAAGGTGACCTGGTTGCCGGAGACCGCGATACGCCGGCCCGGTCCGGCGGTCCGCTTGAACGCGAATGTCTCGGACCGCCGCAGGTAGTAGCGGTCGGTCTGGCCGCGTAGCTTCCCCCGGGACACACCGAGCTGGTAGTTGTCGGTGGCCCGCAAATTGCTGTTCTTGGTGACAGCGGCCTCCACCTCGATGGTGATGCTGGGCCGCTGGTCGCCACCGCCCCGGAACAGCACCCGGTCGAAACCACCGCGTCGCTCCAGCGCGGGCCCGAGGTCCTCCCGGGTGGCGTCGCCGAGGAAGGCGATCACGTCGAGGAGGTTGGACTTACCGGCGCCGTTGGGTCCGACGAGTACGTTGAGTGCGGCGAGCCGCACCTCCACTGCCCGGAGGCTGCGAAAGTTGCTCACCTTGAGCCTGAGCAGGTACGGGGGATGTCGGACGGCCACGGCAGCAGGCTACCCGCTCGGCGCAGCGCCGCCAGCCAGGCGCAGCAAGTTGCCCCGCTTCGAATTACCAAGGACACAGCCAGTCCCCCTTCCGAGGTGTCCGATGACCGTCTCCGGCGGGCCGAACGAACACCAGACAACTCGTCCGGCTGGCCGTTGTCCATTGACGCGCACTCTGGTTGCATTGCCCGGGTTCGAGGAGTGTGCACACCAGACAGGAGTCGCCGATGGTCGCGGCGCAGGAGACGACGCTGCAGAAGTTGCTCGAAGGCACCAAGCAGTACCAGGTGCCGTTGTACCAGCGGACGTACTCGTGGTCCGAGCATCAGTGCAAGCGGCTCTGGGAGGACATCAAGAAGCTCGCCGACGACCGCCGCACCGACCCCGCCGCCACCCACTTCATCGGCTCGGTGGTGCTGGCACCGAGCCCCGGGCTCGGCCCGGTCGGGGTGCAGGAGTTCCTGGTCGTCGACGGGCAGCAACGCCTCACCACGCTGTCGATCCTGCTCTGCGCGATCCGCGACCACCGGGCAACGACCGAGGATTCCAAGCACCGGGGACGCATCGAGCAGCTGTACCTGATCAACCAGTTCGAGTCCGATCCGCACCGGCTCAAACTCCTACCCACCCAGGCCGACCGGGACGCGTACCTGGCCTGTGTGGAGTCGACCCCGCAGGTCGGCGGCAGCGACCACGTCGGCTCAGCGTACCGGTTCTTTGCCAGCCGGCTGAGGGAGTACGACGACCCCGAGGACCCGTTCGACATCGCGCGGATCGAGAATGCCGTCATCACCGGGTTGGCGCTGGTAGCGGTTATCGCGCAGGCCGGCGACAACGTCTATCGGATCTTCGAGTCGCTGAACAACACCGGCCTGCAGTTGACCCAGGCCGACCTGCTGCGCAACTACCTGTTCATGCGGCTGCCCACCCGGGGCGAAACCGTGTACAAGTCGCTGTGGTTCCCGCTGCAGGAGAGCCTCACCAGCGACGACCAGGACCGAAGAAACCTCGAGCTGCTCTTCTGGCTCGATCTGGTGCAGCGCGACGGCCGCGCCAAGCAGACCGACATCTATGCCGCGCACCAGAAGCGGCTCAACGCGATGCGCGGCGAAGCGGAGATCGAAGCGGAGGTACGCCGGTTCAGCCACCTCGGCGCGCTGCTGAAGATCATCCTGCATCCGGAGAGCGAGCCCGACCCCGAGGTCCGGCGGCGGCTGACCCGGCTGCACGCCTGGGGCGCGACCACTGTCTACCCGCTGCTGCTGCACCTGCTGGACCGCCGCGCGCAGGGCACTGCCACCGTCGGGCAGGTCATCGCCGCCATGCGGTACGTGGAGAGCTTCTTCGTCCGCCGCCTGGTAATCGGCCGGGCCACCGCCAACATCAACCGGATCCTGATGTCGATCGTCACCGAGATGGACCCAAAACTCCCGGTCGACGAAGCGGTCCGGGCGTACCTGTCGACTGGCCGTAAGCACTACGCGACCGACGCGCAGATCCGCTCGTTGACCAGGACCATCCCCTTCTATCTCAACGGACGCGCGCATCAGCGCAACCTCGTACTCCAGTGGTTGGAGGAGGCGCACCGCAGCAAGGAGCCGGTGGCCGCCGACTCGCTCACCATCGAGCATGTGCTGCCGCAGACGCCGACCGCGCAGTGGCGGCAGATGCTCAACGACGACCTCGGGCCCGACGAGAACTTCACCGACGTGCACGAGTCACTGGTGCACACGATCGGCAACCTGACCCTCACCGGATACAACTCCGAGCTGGGCAACAAACCGTTCGACGCCAAGAAGGCCGCGTTGGCGAAGAGCCCGATCGTGCTCAACCGGGACATCGCCCAGCAGGAGCGGTGGGGGCGGCCGGAGATCCAGGCCCGCAGCGAGGCGCTCGCCGAGCAGATCATCTCGCTCTGGCCGGGCCCGGTCGAGGCCTCCCGCGACAACGACTCCGACGTGCCGTGGGACGTGATGAACCGGGCGCTGGCCGAGCTGCCTGCCGGCTCGTGGACCACGTACGGCGACGTGGCCGCGCTGATCGGCAGCCACCCGGTGCCGGTCGGGGCACGGCTGGCGAACCATCCGGTGCCGAACGCACACCGGGTGCTGCAGACCGGCGGCACTGTCTCGCCGGGCTTCCGTTGGCCCGATCCGGCCCGTACCGACGACCCGCTCGACCTGTTGCGGGCCGAAGGGGTCGAGTTCGACGGCAGCGGGCGGGCCGTCCCGGAGCAGCGGATCCCGCTGGACGAGCTCGCCCAGCTCGCCGGGCTCAGCACCGATGATCTGCCGCGCCCCCGGTCACCGCGATCCAGCGCGGCGCACGCCGAACGCTTCAGCACACAGCTGGCCCAGCTGCAGGACCCGCCAGTGGCAGCCGCCGTGCAGGCCGTCCTCGACAGCTGGACCACGCTCGGCGGCAACCTGCTCTACGGCACCGGCGACGAGACGTCGTGCTTCCTCATCGCCCGCGGCAAGGATCACCGGCTCGGCAACATCTGGCCGGCCACGATTTACCCGAGTGGCAAGTTCGAGATCGTCTTCCAGCATTTCAAGAACCGGGTGCCGTTCGACGACGTGGCGCTGCGTGAGGAGTTCCGGCAACGGCTCAACAAGATTCCCGGGGTGAACATCGCGGCGGCCCGGATCGGGCTGCGGCCCGGCTTGCGGCTGTCGGTGCTCGCCGACCCGGCGGCCCGTGAGCTGCTGATCGAACAGCTCGACTGGTTCTACCAGCAGGCACAACCGCCGACCGAGGACGACGCGGACGAAGGGTGATCAGTTGGCCGGACCGCCAACTGGTGGGCAGTGCCGTCGAGTGGATCGACGGTACTGTCCCACCCGCCGTCACCGACCGTACCCGCTGCTGTTGAGAGGTTGCCCGTGCCGCAACTCGCCCTCGCCGCCAGCTTCTGGGATAGCTACGACGTGCTGGAAAAGCCGATCAAAGCCGGGGTACGCAAGGCGATGGCGAAGTTTCAGCAGCTCAGCATCGCCGAGCTGCACGCCGACAAGGGCCTGCACCTGGAGTCGGTGCACAACTCGCGGGACGCCCGGATGCGGACCATCCGGATCACCGATTTCTGGCGCGGGGTGGTCCTGGCGCCGGACGACGGCAGCGACACGTTCCTGCTGACCAACGTGGTGCCGCACGATGACGCGTACGACTGGGCGGCGAAGCGGCTCTACACGGTCAACACGGTGACCCGTGGGTTGGAGGTCCGCAACGTCGTCGCGATCGAGCAGCTGACTCCGGCGCTGGAACAGGCAGCAGCGGGCGCGCCGACGCTGCTGTTCGCGGCCCACTCCGACAAGACGCTGCGGCAGCTCGGCATCGACGACCAGGTGCTGCGGGCGGCTCGTACGATCGTCGACAAGGCACAGTTGGAGGCGTTCGGCACGCTGCTGCCGGAGGACCAGTTCGAGGTGTTGCAGTACCTCGCTGAAGGTTTCACCCCGGACGACGTGTACCGCGACGTCGTCGCCGAGCGCCGCCCGGCTGACGCCGACAGCCGGCCGACCGACAGCCTGGAGCTGGCGATCGCCAACACCCGAAGCCGGATCACTCTGGTCAGCGGGCCGGCGGAGCTCGCCGAGATTCTGGAGAAACCGTTCGCCGCCTGGCGGATCTTCCTGCACCCGTCGCAGCGTCGGGTCGCCTACCGCCCGGCGTACGGCGGCCCGGTGCAGGTGACCGGCGGACCCGGCACCGGCAAGACGGTGGTGGCGCTGCACCGGGTGAAGCATCTGCTGGCCCGCTCCCCCGGCCGCCGGGTGCTGCTCACCACGTACACGACGGCGTTGGCGGCGGCGCTGCGGGAGCAGTTGGCGCAGTTGATCGGCGACGACGAGGCGGCACTGTCCCGGGTAGAGGTCACCACGGTCAACGCGTACGCGGTCCGGGTGGTGCGGGAGCGGACCGGCCGGGTGCCGTCGCTGATCGGCGACGTCCCGGAGCGGCAGATCTGGCGGCGGGTCGTCGACCGGCTCGCATTGCCCTGGACCGAGCAGTTCCTGGCCCAGGAGTTGCGGCACGTGATCCTCGGTCAGCAGGTCGACGACCTGGCCGGCTACCTGCGGGTGACCCGGCGAGGGCGTGGTTCGATGCTCGGCCCACGCCAGCGGGAGCAGGTCTGGCAGGCAGTGGAGGCGCTGCGCGCCGAGTTGACCGAAGCTGGTGCCACCACCCATCTGCAGTTGTGCGCCGACGCGGCGCGGCTGCTCGCCGATGGCGACACCGGCGCCGGGGCCGGCACCGCCGACGACGCGTCTCTCCGGTTCGACCATGTGGTGGTCGACGAGGCGCAGGATCTGCACCCGGCGCAGTGGCGGCTGCTGCGGGCGGCGGTGCCACCCGGTCCGGACGACATCTTCCTCACCGGGGATCCGCATCAACGGATCTACGACGCGAAGGTGTCGCTGGCCGCGCTCGGGATCCGTACCGCCGGGCGCAGTTTCCGGTTGCGGATCAACTACCGCAGTACGGCGGAGATCCTCGCCTGGTCGACTGGGCTTCTTGATGGCACCGGCGTCGAAGGTCTCGACGGGGACGGCCGGGACAACCTGACCGGCTACCGGTCGCTGCTGCGGGGCCGGCAGCCGACTGTGACTGGGTATCTGGACGAGTCGGCCGAGGTGGCGGCGCTGGTGCGGCGGGTCCGCGAGTGGCTGGACCGAGGCATACGGCCAGCGGAGATCGCCGTCTGTGCCCGCTTCAAGGCCAGGCTGGACCCGGTGCAGGCAGCGTTGGCCGAGGTCGGTGTCCCGACGGTGCTGGTCAAGGACCAGCCGTCGGCGGACGTCGATGGTGTCCGGCTGGCCACCATGCACGCGATGAAGGGGCTGGAGTTCCGCTGCGTCGCGGTCCTCGGGGTGGGCGCGTCGGCGGTGCCGTACGCCCGCAACGTGACCCCGGCGGAGGTGGACCACATTCAGCACGACAGTGATCTGCTGCGGGAGCGCTGCGTACTGTTCGTCGCCTGCACCCGTGCCCGCGAGGCCCTGCACGTGTCCTGGACCGACCAGCCCAGCCCGTTCCTGCCGGTGCCGACGCCGCAGCGTTGAGCGCGCCGTCAGCTCTGCTCGGTATGCACCAGCCAGTCCTCGACCACAGGCGGAGCTGGTGGTCCGGCCCGCAGCCAGGCATGCAGTGCGTCGATCAACGGTCGGGGATTCTTCCGCGACCGGGGGAAGGTCCGGCTGCTGGTGAACAGCAGCCCCGGCATCGCGGCGCCGACCTGCATCGCCTGCAGCAGGATCGGCCGAAAGTCCTTGACGTTCTCGGTCAGCAGCCATGCCCGCTGTGCCGCCGCCCCGGCGAACACCTCAGGATCGGTCATTGCGCGCAGGTCCACCCGCTGCGCGACCGAGTGGATGTCCGGGTGCCCGAGGTCCGTGAGCGCTGCCGCGATGGCCGGCGGAAACATCTCATCCAGCACCAGTACGGTCGTTTTCACGCGATGAGCCGCTGCTGGACCCGCCACGCGTGCTCGGCGCGCTCGGAGGCTTCTTCGGCGGCGTCGATCTCGGCGTCGATCTCCGCCCGGTAGTCGCCGTAGTAGTTCACCGCCGCCGCGATCCGGTTGACGTCCAGAGCGAAGACCTCGGCAGCCGCGCTCAGCGCCGACGGGCCACGTTCGTCGATCTCGCGGAGAAACTTGACGATCTCCCAGATGTCCGGCCCGTATGCGAGGGCCGCGCGACGACCGGTCGGCCCGTCCTTGAACAGGATGCCGGGATGGTCCGCCATCCTCAGCCCTTCATCGACGAGGCGTTGCGCCAACGCCGACGCGTTTCCTGCGGTCGCGGCCTGCGCTCTGCGGCGGAGGCGGGCGAGCAGGACCTCGTCGAACCGGATGGACGTCGGCTTCGCCATGTGCTACATCGTTGCAGTTGTAGCGCAAGGAGCAGGACGTCTGGGCACTACGGCTACGGCCGTGCCGGTGGTGGGGCGTCCACCCGGTCGGACGCCCCACCACCGTGGCGCACGTCAGGCGACGGCGCAGGGGGTGCCGTTCAGGGTGAACGACGTCGGCCTACCACTGTTGCCGGTGTGGGTGGCCTGGAAGCCGATGCTCTGCGAACCGTTCGGCGGGATCGTGGCGTTGTAGGAGACGTTGCGGGCGGTCACCGCGCCGCTGGTCGGCGAGTACGTGGCGTTCCAGCCCGAGGTGATGGTCTGCCCGGACGGCAGGGTGAACGCCAGGGACCAGCCGTTGATCGCGCTGCTGCCGGTGTTGGCGATGGTCACCGAGGCGACGAGCCCGTTGTTCCACGCGTTCACTCCGTAGGTGACCCGGCACGCCCCGGACGGCGGCGGCGTGGTCGGCGGGGCCGTCGTGGGCGGCGCGGTGGTCGGTGGCGCCGTCGTCGGGGGCGCGGTGGTCGGGGGTGCGGTGGTCGGGGGCGCCGTCGTCGGGGGCGCGGTCGTCGGCGTGGTGCCGTCGAGCCCGAAGAAGCGGATCACCTGGGCGGCGTCGACCGGCAGGTTGTGCCCGACACCCTGCATGCTGATCGCCTCGACCGGGGCCATCCCACCGGAGCCGCCGTAGCGGGTGCGGGTGTAGTTGCTCTGCGGGCTGTCGGTGTAGGTCGGCGTCTGGCTGAGCCCGTGCACGTTGGTCCACTGCTTCACCTGCTCGGCGAAGTTCGGGTAGCGCAGCGTGTCGTCGTTGGTGCCGTGCCAGATCTGCATCCGGGGCCAGGGGCCGCGGTAGCTGGGGTTGGTGTTACGGACGGCGTCACCCCACTGTTGGGCGGTACGGACGATCTGCCCGTTGGCGCACTGGCTGTTCCACTCGGAGCCGCCGGTGGTGGCGAAGCAGGTGAACGGTACGCCGGCGAAGGACGCGCCGGCGGCGAAGACGTCCGGGTAGACGCCGAGCATGACGTTGGTCATCATCGCGCCGGACGACGTCCCGGTGGCGAAGATCCGGCCGGGATCGGCGTTGTAGCGCTGCTGCACGTAGCTGATCATCGAGCGGATGCCGACCGGGTCGCTGCCGCCGCCCCGGGTCAGTGCCTGCTGGGAGTAGACATCGAAGCACTGGCTGCTGCGGGTCACCGACGGGTAGATGACGATGTAGCCGTACCGGTCGGCCAGCGAGGCGTACTGGGTGCCGGAGTAGTAGGCGGGCCCGGTGCCGGTGCAGTAGTGCATGGCGACGAGGATCGCCGGGCGGGTCGCGACCCGGTCCGGCACGTACAGGTACATGCGCAGGTTGCTGGGGTTGGTGCCGAAGTTGGTGACTTCGGTGAGGGTGGCCGCCGAGGCGGGTGCCGCGAAGGTCAGGGCGGCCGCCGCGGCCGTCACGGCGGCGGCGGTGACGGCCAGCATCTTGGCCATGAGTCTCATGTGCTTCCTCCGGAACGCACGCAGGGGGAATCCGGTACGGGGCTGCCCAGGCTCCCGCTTTACTCCGGCTCGAAACAGTTACTAGTATCGATAGAAACAGTTCGAGGCACAAGGTCGAACCTCAGATCGACATCGAGGCATCCCTATGGAAGCGCTTCGACACCTCGTAGCATGAGCCGGGCGAAGCCCCAGATCAAGCGGAAGGTTGGCGAACGTCGTGGACCACGCCCCGACACACCCGGAACACCCGCCGACGGTCGGCACACCGTCGGCAGGCCAACCGTCGGTAGGTCAACCGTCGGGGAGCCAGCGCCGGGGTCGCCGCCGCGGCGAACTGTCCGTCGCGACGATCGCCGAGCTCGCCGGGGTCTCCAAACCCACAGTTTCGAAGGTCCTCAACGGACGCACCGGGGTGGCGCTGGAGACCCGCCGCCGGATCGAGGCACTGGTCCGCGAGCACGGCTACCAGCGACCCGGATCGGTCACCCCGACCGCCGGCGTCGAAGTGGTGTTCTACCAGCTGGAAAGCCACCTGGCGATCGAGATCCTGCGCGGGGTCGAGCAGGTCGCCCGGACCCACGAACTCTCCGTCGGCTTCACCGAGGTGCAGGGCCGCACCGACCCGGGACGCTCCTGGGCCGAGCAGTTGCTCGCCCGCCGGCCGGTCGGGGTGATCGCCGTCTACTCCGCGTTCACCCCCGAGCAGCACGCCCAGCTCGCCGCCAGCGCCATCCCGCTGGTGGCCCTCGATCCGGTCGGTGAGCCCGTACACGCCACCCCGTCGGTCGGGGCCACCAACTGGAACGGCGGTATCACCGCGACCCGCCACCTGCTCGACCTCGGACACCGCCGGATCGCCGTGATCAGCGGGCCGATCGAGATGCTGGGGGCCCGCGCCCGGCTGGAGGGCTGCCGGGCGGCGATGGACGCCGTCGGCGTACGGCTCGACGACGACCTGGTCCGCGGCGGCCGGTTCTACTACGAGGACGGCGCGGCGCTCGGCCGTGACCTGCTCGACCGACCCGACCGTCCGACGGCGGTGATCTGCGGCAACGACCTGCAGGCCCTCGGCGTCTACACCGCCGCCTGGCAGCTCGGCCTGCGCATCCCGGACGATCTGAGCGTCGTTGGGTTCGACGACATCGACAACGCGCGTTGGTGCTGCCCGCCGCTGACCACCGTACGGCAGCCGCTGGCCGAGATGGCCTCGACCGCGACCGGCATGGTGCTCACCATGGCAGCCGGCGGGTCGCCGCCGCAGCGCCGGGTGGAGATCGGCACCACCCTGGTCGTCCGGGGCAGCACGGCCGCGCCAGCGATCGTAAGGTGACGTATGAACTGGACACTGGAAGTGGTCGTGGTCCCGGTTTCGGATCTGGACCGGGCCAAGGACTTCTACGCCGGGCAGCTCGGCTTCGTCGTCGACCACGACACGAAGATCAACGACGAGGTACGGATCATCCAGCTGACCCCGCCCGGGTCGGGCTGCTCCGTGGTGATCGGCAAAGGCGCCGTTCCGGAGATGCCGCCCGGTTCACTGCGTGGGCTGCAGCTCGTCGTCGCCGACATCAAGGCCGCGCACGCCGAGCTCAGCGGACGCGGCGTCGCGGTCAGTGACATCCAGGTCCTCGGCGAAAACCCGCGACCGGTGCCCGACCCGCTGGACAACGTCGGTTTCTTCTTCTTCACCGACCCGGACGGCAACGGCTGGGCGGTGCAGCAGATCTCCAGCCGGGCCTGAGCTCCGCCCACGCAGGCCCCGCCGGTGTCCGATCAGGCCGGGGCCTCGGCGAACAGCGCCTGCTCGGCCCGCATCCGCGACGCCAGGTCCGTCCGGGGCGGACGGTAGTCGGCGGCCCGGATCGCCGCCAGCAACGGCGGGTACGGTGCGATCCCGTGCCGCTGGGCGTAGTAGGCGCTCGCGTCGGGCCAGACGAACCGCCCGTCGGTGCGGTAGGTCAGCGGCACCACCTCGCCCAACTCCGGGTCGACCACGTCGGCCATCGTCGCCGTGGTCAGCAGCACCGCGTCGGCCCCGTACAGGTAGCCGGCCACCGACTCGCGCTCGGCCGCGTCCAACGACGGCCGGTCGTCAGCGAAGATCGGCCGACCGGCGTCGTCGACGCCGTCGAAGACCGGGACCAGTTCCGGATCCGCCGCGGACGCCGCCCACAGCAGGGTCGCGCCGGCCAGCGCTGCCCGATGGTAGGCCGGCAGCGCCGTGTCCGCGCCGAACACCTCCACCCGAGGCGGGTCCTCCCCCACCTCGACGAGCCGGGCCTGGGCCGTCGCGGTAACCGACGCCAGGTCGGCAGGGTCGGCCACCTCGACCAGGAAGACCCGGACGTCGCCGGTATCGACGCCGGTTCGCAGCACACCCCAGATCCCGCGTACGCCCGGTTCGTCGCGCAGCGCCGTGACGATCGCCTCGGTCCCGGCAACCACCACCGCCGGATCGGACGCCGCCCGATCGGACCCACCGGCCGGATCGCTACCGGCCAGCGTAGATCCACCCGGCAGCGGCGCCCACTCGTACGCCGGTGCCCGCAGGCCGTAGTGCGCCAGCGCGTCGGCAGCGGCCGCCGCGCCCACGTCGCGGGCGAGGAACGCGACGGCGGCCAGTTCGTCACCGGTAAGACTGGTGCCGTCGGCGCCGGTGGTGACCGCACGCTCGATCTCCACCGGCACAGCGGCAGCGGTCACCGAATCATCGCTTGCCGCCAGCTCCGATGCGGCGGCCAGTGCGGTGCGCGCGGCCGCCAGGGCGGCATCGTCGGTTGTCCCCGCAAACGCCAGCAGCAGACGGTGCCAGTGCCCGGTCACGTGGGTCCCTTCTCGTACGTTGGTTGGTCGACTATCGCCGGTCGGTGTCGCCGTGCCCGGGAGTCCAGGCGGGCATCCCCTGCCAGGGTCTCCTGGCATGCTGTCCGGGCTCGGCCACTGTCCACGGACCGGCGTCCGTCGGTGACACCGCCGGCGGGACGAGCGCGCGCGGAGCCACCGGGGCGGATCGTGGTGGTGGCACGTGCTGGAACCGGCCCGTCGCGCGCGGTCGCAGAAACCCGAACGAGTCCGGTCCAAGGACGCCCGTCCACATCGCACCCGACTGGCTGATGGCGAGATCTCCGCGTACGGCCCAGATCCGCAGACGCGGCCCGACCGCGACGGCGAGCGCCTGCGCGGCGGACGTCGCCGGTTCGGGCGAACCAGGCTGCGGCCCCGCAGGCGAGCCAGGCGGTGCCGCCAGACCGCTGGCGACCAGATAGACGTCGCGGTTGCCGGTCGGGTACCGGTTGCGCAGCGCCGCGCCGACCGCGTCGGCGAAGACCCGCGCCGGGACCGGGCGGCCGGACACCACCGGCACGCCGTCGCGGGCCGGGACCACGACAGCGCTCGCGCCCGCTGGCAACCGCAGCTGCGGCAGGACCCCACTGAGTTGCGGGTCCGCATCACCCGGCCGGGCGATCACCAGCAGATCCGGCCGGTTCGCCGGCCACAACAGCCAGCCGGACAGCTCGACGGCGGTGACCGCAGTCGTGGTCACCGGCGGTGGCCCGGCAGGGCGGACCAGCACCGCCGCCGAACTCGCCTCGCCTGCGGTCAGCAGCGGTCCGGCGGGCTGCGCACGGTCGATGGCGGTCTGCAGGATCGTCGCGAGGCGCGCCAGGCCGGCCGGGCCGAGGCGAGGGAACAGTGCGGTCAGATGGCTGCGGACGTCACCGCTCTGCCGGTCCCGCTGGGCCACCGCGGCCTCGGGCTGCGGACCCAGAACGATGGCCCGCCCAGGGTGCCGGTCGATCAACTCGACGAGCGCCGGATCGGACAACGCGGTCGCCCCGTTGAGCCGCAGCGCGGCGTCGATGTCCCGGAACAGCAGCCGCCCGAGCTCCTCGTCGCGGTATCCGGCACCGAGCGGAGCGGGTGTGCTCTCGTCGAGGAACCCGAGCACCTCGACAGCCGGCAGCGACTGGTTCATCGTCAGGACGAAGCCCCTGGGCATCGTGTAGAGCACGTTGCGCGTCGATCGCGCCGACGGCCCGGCGAGCACGATCTGCGCGGCGTCGCCGGATTCGTCGTACGCTCTGGTGAACTCCGCCGCCTGTGCCTCGGTCAGCAGAGTCGGCCGTTGCGGCGACGCGGCGATCCGGCTCGCCCAGTCGTTCATCCCGAGCGGGCCGAGCGCGAGGTCGAGCACCACATCGTATCGTCGGCCCAGGTGTTCCACTGTGATCATCGGTGCCACGTGCATCCGCCACCGCACCTCGGCCGGCGACCGCCAGGTGGCTCCGGCCGCCGCCACGGACGTGATCCTCAGGTCGTCGCCGTGCAGGAAGACCTGCCGGGAGCTGATCCCCCACCGGGCCAGCCGGGTGCCGGCCCGCAGCGCCACCGCCACGCAGCCGTCCTCCGGCGCGGTGGCACCAGCCGGCGAGACTCCGCTGCCGTCGGTGACGCCACGGACGTCGTCGACCAGCATCGCGTACGCGCGGACCGCCTCCGCCGGGCTGATGGTCGGCAGATCGAGGTTGCCGTCGTCGGACAGGTGCCGAAGATAACCGCCCCACGGTTCGGGTAGCTGCGCCGCCAGCGCAGACAGCTGCTCGCCGAAGGCCCACACGCCGTACCGCTCGCGGTACGCGGCGGCGACCCTGGCCATGTCGAGCGGCTCCCGGCGCAACACGGTGAGGATCTGGATCAGCTCGGCGGCCGCGGTGACGTCCGACTGCCCCAGAAGCCCGTTGACCTGATCGAGGACGGTGGCGAGATGCCCGCCGTGCAGTGGTCCGAGGGGCGGCGTCGGTCCGGTGACGACCCGTACCAGCGCCCTCAGTTCGGCGTTCGTCGGCAGCCGGTGCTCGAGGTATGCCAGTCCGCCGGTGTCGTGGTCGACCCGCCGCAGCAGATCCGCATCGGCGGTTATTCGGGACAACTCGCCAAGCAACCGGTCGGCAGCGCCCGGTCGGTTGGTCAACAGGTCGTCGACGGCCCTGTTCAGCCGGCGCAGCACCGCACCTGGGTCAAGTGGGGTCTGCGGGGTGTCGCGTGCCCACTGTGGGACCGGCGCGCTGGCTGTCTGGTAGAGCACCGGGTCCAGAATGTCGGGTAGCGACGGACCCGGCGCGGTCCCGGTCACCGGTGCGGTCGGCGGCGAGGGTATCGCCGGCAGCGGCCTCGGCGCTGTCCGGAGCATGAGCCGGATCCAGGCGTCGCTATCGGCAGGGCCCACATCGGTCAGCCAGCCGGGTTCGGTGCTCTGGTACGGTTCCGGTTCGCTGTTCGGCCGGAACACCAGCAGCGGTTCGGGTTTGCCGGGCCGCAGCGTCCCGTCGGCGCCGGCGACCATTTCGCCGCTGAACAGCCGGCCGCTGGCGCTGGAGACCCAGACCGGTGCCGCCGACGCCAGCACCATCGGCCGGATGACACCGTCGCGGGCACCGAGCCGGTCCGCCAGCCGCTGTGCGACCGACGGCTGCTCACCAACAGGTGGTACGGTCACCGGCTGCTCAACGACCGGCGGTACGGCGGAATTCGGCGCGACCGCCGGCGGTGTGAGCGGGGCGCCGAGTTCACATCCGACGAGCACCACCCCGTCGACACCGGCCGCGCCGGCGTGGCGTTCCAGCTGCCCGATGGTCTGCTCGACCCATCCGTCCACATCGTCGACGGCCTGCCCCGCCATTGCCGGTCGGCCGGCCACCCCGTGGGTGACCGCGCCGAGCATCCCGGCCGGCAGGTCGAGGTGGGTGACGATGTCGGCCAGGTCAGCATCGGCACGGGAACCGACCGGGACCGAGGCAAGGACGGCAGCCGGCGGCGGCAGCATGGCCTCGGCGAGGCCCGCGTCCGCTGGCGGTAGCCACGCCCGGTAATGGCCGATCCGGTCATCGGCGGACGGGCCGAGCGGTGGCTGGAAGAACAGCAGCACCGGTGGCTGCGTCGCGGCGGTGACCGAGCCGAAGTTCACCGGGTCGGCGGCGACGGTGACGGTGGCCGGGTTCCCGACGCCTGCCTGTGCGACGAGAACCCGCCGGTCGAGCACCAGACCGAGCAGTTGGACG
The DNA here is from genome assembly GCF_029581195.1 of Solwaraspora sp. WMMD791. Lineage (NCBI taxonomy): Bacteria > Bacillati > Actinomycetota > Actinomycetes > Micromonosporales > Micromonosporaceae > Solwaraspora > Solwaraspora sp. WMMD791. The sequence goes on along the minus strand of NZ_CP120737.1, from coordinate 6,262,138 downwards.
AACTCCTCGCCCTCCTCGGCCTGCAGTTCCCATCTTCGCACCGCGTTCGCCAACCGCGCCCGGACCGCGGGGACCGGCTCCTCGTATTCGCCCCGGCCGCGTTGGCCGATGGTGGCGAAGAAGTCGTCGTCGCTGGCGTCGTTGCGTTCGATCCGGGCGACGATGGCCTGCTGCAGCGACCTGGTCACCTGCTCCAGCTGCGGGGTACGGTGCTCGGGCAGACGCAGCGGGCTCATCCGTAGCCGCTGGTCAGCAATCTTGAGATCGCGCAGTTGCGCCATGTCTCGTTCGATGGCCTCAAGATCGGCCCTGCGTTCGTTCGGCACCACCTCGGCCACCACCGACGGCGCGGCGGCGATCGCGGCGCGGATCAGGCATTGGAGCAGCGGGCCGGTGCCGGCGTCGACCTGGTGTTGCAGCCCGACCGTGTGGGCCGGCACAGGTCGAACGGACCTGTCTGACCGCGCCACCGGCGCGGCAGTCCTGGTGACCGGACGCTCACCGGACACCGCAGCACTGACCCGGCTCGGACTAGCTATCGTCGCCTCACCCGACGCTGTCGCGGCCGCCATCCCGTCACGTGGTGACGCGCTGGCGACCATGTCGTCGTCCGGCACGGTCCGAGCCGGGGCGGCGGAAGGCGTCGCGGCGCCGACCATTGCCGTCGGCGCAGACTCCGATTCCGGCACGGATTCCGGCACGGATTCCAGCACTGCCTCGGCCGGCGTCTTCGGCGTCGGGACCACCTCGATCAAGCGGGTGCTCGTCGTCGGCATCGGCTCCGACCGGGTGCTGGCGATCGTGGCGGCGGCGGGAACGTGCTGCACGAGGGCGGTGCCGTCGGCCCGGGTGACGATCACCGTCGCGTCGAGCCGGTACAGCCGGAAGGTGGCGGTCTGTTCGGCGTTGCGCTCGTCGGTCATGTCCAGAGCGCTGCCGCGCTCGGTGGACCGTTGCTGGCCGACGCCAGGGGTACCCGACCCGCCGACGCGGCTCAGCCAGACGCTCGGCAGCTGTTTGGGCTTGGGATATCCGCCACCCCCGTCGATCGTGGCGGAGGCCTTCGAGTTGTCGGCGGTGGCGAGCGAGACGTTCGGCGCGGTCGTCGACTGGGTGTACACCCGGGCCTTGGACCGGAACTCGACCGGGTTACCGTCCGGGTCGACGAGCTGGTGCGCGGCGGTCACCTGGATCCGTACGGCCAGGCGCGGATCGTCGTGGAGCACGAATCCGTCCGGTCCGAGCATCTCCCGCAGGTGTGGCCGCAGACTGGACTCGCTCGCCACCAGCCGGGTCAGCATCGGCACCTGCTCAGCGGCGACGACCACCCCAGCCGCCGGCCCAGCCTGGCCCGCCGCGAGGGCCGTACCCGCCAGGGCGGTGATCGTCGCCGCAGCTGGCAGGGTCATCAGCTGGGCGGACTCGTCGGCCAGCAGCTCCGCGTTGTGTGCGCCCGGCGCTGACGCGGCGGCCTGATCGCGGGCCAACCACCGCGGCTGGATCGACGCCGTCGGCGCTGGAGCGGTCACCTGCCGCCACCATGCCGCCGATGGTCGACCGGCGGCGGTGATCGGCTGGGTCAGCGCCGTCGGTGTGATTCTGCGCAGCGTGCCGTACGCCGGTGGGCCGGCCGCCCGGGTGGCTTCGCCGATCGCCAGTTGCCGGCCCAGCTCCGCCAGGAGATTCCACAGTGGTACGAAGGCGTGCCGGACCGCGTAGCTGAGCAGGTTCCGCGACACGTCGAAGAACTCCGCGTGGACGTCGAACACCGCCCTGGCCGTGAACTCCGTCATCTCGCCGGACTTGGTGTCCAGGCGGGCGATGCTCTTCCCGGAGGTGGTCTCGCCCTGGGTGGCGGTCGACTCGTGGTCGGTGTGCCGGGTCACGGTGACCGCGCCGGCGTCACCGTCGACGTCCGAGCCGGCCGCCCGGAACGACCAGCCGCGTCCCGTGGTCACCCCCCGGGTGGATTCCGTCGTCGTCCCCCGCAACCCTTCGGCCCGGAACGTGCCGTCGGTGTCTGATCTGGGCTGGTTGGCGACAGTCCCGGTCTCCCGACCCCGGACGGTGACGATCAACAGTCCGGTCCGGCTGCCGTCGACCACCGCGAACCCGCGCACCATACCGGTGCCGAACAGCTCGAACTGGTGCAGCGCCAGCCGGTCCTCGGCGAAGGTCTCGGCCACCTGCCGGTGCAGCAGGTCCTCCCGGGGGTTACGGTCCAGGGTGAGTCGCAGCTGCCGCATCCGCTGTTCGATCGCGGTCAGCACGCCCGGAGCGCGGATGTGCTCGACGTGGCTGAATGCCCGCGTCGCGTCGACGTCCGCGACGGTCCGGGTGAGTTGCGCGGGTGGCACCGGTGGCATGCCGGGCAGCCGCAGCAGCGTGGCGAGCCGGTTGTCGACCAGCACCGCCGCCGCGTCCCGTACCGACAGGAAGGCCGGACCTTCGACGTGCGGCGGCAACTGCGGCGCGCTGACGCTCCACCGGTGCACCTCGATCTGGAAGGCGACCGAGATGGTGAAGTGCGGACCCCGGACGGTTTCCCGGGTGATGTTGGTCCAGCCCCGCTGCTCGCTGGTGGCCGTACCGCCGGAGAGTTTCACGTCGCCCGCGCCGGTGCCCAGCAGCCGGGCGCTCGCTCCGTCGTCGCTGTTGCTGACCCCCAGCAGGTCGATCTGCAGGCCGCCGCCGCCGGACAACCCACCGCTCACTGTCGTGTCGCGGCCGGTGCCCAGCTGCACCACCGTCTGCGAGTACTTCTCGATCTCGCCGTCCAGCGTCATGGACGTCCGCTGGACCTGGTGGACCACCATCCGGACCACCGCGACCGATTCGGAGTCGCCGCTGCGCCCGAGGGGCACCACCCAGCCCCGGCCGCTGACCAGGTCGCTCAGCGCACCGGACAGCTCCCCGCCGTCGCCCACCCGGCGCAGCGGTGCCGACCAGGTCATCGGGTCCGACCTGACATGGTGCGCCCTGGCCCACAGCCGTGCGGCGACGGCGGTCAGCTCCGGGACGTTGCCGAAGAACGCCCGGACGCCGGCCGTTCCGTGCATGGCCAGCGGGGTGGCCGCGGCGCCCAGCGCGTCGAACCCGCGCTGGTCCAGGACCGACACCGGGGAACGCGGCAGCGACGGCGCGACGGTGAGCTCGTCCTGGGCGTAGTAGGGCGGAATCGCCACCGTCTCGACGATCCGGTCACCGGTGAGTCGTCGGACGGTGGTGAAGCGGCCCGGCTCCGTGCCGCGCTCCGTGACCGCGATCGTGACGACCGTTTCGACCTCGACGGTACGGTGGGTGGTGAATTCCGATCGGATGTACTCCGACATGGAACTGGTCTGCGACTGGTCGGTCGCCCGGCTGTAGCTGGCGGAGATCTCCGGACCGACCACGGCGCGGACCTCCCCCGAGCCGATGATCAACTGACCACCGATCGACCCGGACACGGTCACACCGCTCGAGCTGCCGCCTTCGACCGTACGTCCGCGCAGCGCCCTGGTGTTCACCTTCATCTCGTCCACGGCCCCGGTCGCGTCGTCGATCTGGCGTGGATAGGCGGTCACGACGACGTCGAAGACCGCGCCGGAGATCTCGAACGCCTGGTGGGCGCCCGCCCAGACCCGGTCCGGGTCGCCCTCCAACGCGCCCTGGCTGAAGGCGGCGTCCATCAACTGATGCGCCCGCGCCCAGTCGTCGACGAGCCTGGCCGCCCGCTCCGGCCGGAAACGGGACCGCTCCGCCTCGGCGAGCAGGTGCGCCACCGCCGGCCGGACCCGTTCGATGCCGGCCCAGGTGACCAGCATCGTGTCGCCGTGTCCACGGCCGGTGGCGAGCAACAGCGGTACGCCCGCGACGGCGGTGGGCGCCGCCGGTCCGCGAAGGTGCCTGGCGTGCGGCAGTGGCGGCCCCACCAGATCGTCCAGTTCGGTCGCGGTCAGGTTGCCGGACAGCTGCGGATCCGGATCCGGGCGCAGGTCGATCCACTGTGGTTCTTCGCCGGCCAGGCTGCGACCGAGCAGCCGCCGCTGGAAGGCTTCGTCGTCGTGCACCGGCACACCCAGCTCGGCGGGCAGGTCACCGACGACGACCGGGCCGATCCGGGTCGACGTACCCAGGAAGTCGATCTCGACCCGGAACTGTACGGCGTACCGCTCCTGCGGACCCTTCGTGTTGATCACCGTGTGGTTGCCGGCGGTCAGGTCGAGCGAGCTGCTCGTCCCCCGCTCGTACTCCAGCTTGCCACCCCCGGAGATGTTCCCGGCCACCGGGACCTTGGTCAGCTTGACACCTCGGCCGGCGACCCCGAAACCGACCCCGTGGGTCGTCGACTCGCTACGCGACTGCGTGGCACCACCGATCACCCCACGGTCCTCCCGGCCGGCCACCGTCGGCAACGACCCGGCCGGGTCCGAAAGGTGCTGCAGCCGCTGCGGCACCAGGCGTACCCGGGGGATCATCGTGACCGAGGAGAGCAGCCCGGTACGGCGGTGGATGACGTCCATGGTGATCCCGTTGCCGATCAGGTTGATGCTCCGGTTGCGAACCGCCCGTTCGTTGAGCGGATCCCTGGTGATCAGGGTAGCGATCGCCACCGCGTCGGCGACCGGCAGCGACGCGACCGCGCGCAGAGTCCGGTGCAGGGCCCGCACCGCCGCCGACACGTCGATGGCGTTGACGACCTGACGCGCCGCACGTGACAGGTCGGGCTGCCCGCCCTGGCTGTTGGTCTGGGCCGCACCCAGGTCCGTCGGTCGACGTGGGGCCGCCACGTACGCGCGGGGAAACGCGATGGCGAACTCGCCGTCGCCCGGCGGCACCAGCAGGCTGCCGGCGAGATACCCGTCGACCGACACTTCCACCTCGACGGTGCCGTCGAACTCCGTGAGGTCACCGCCGAACAGTTTCCGGCCCGAGATCAACTTGCTGCTGGTCGATTCGCTCCACTTATGGCTGGTGCGATAGGTCAGCTGGGGCAGCGACCCGAACAGCCGGGAGATGCTGGTCGCGGCCAGCCCGGCCAGCATCTCGACGCCCGTGTCGGCCAGCGACCGGTCCGCGCCCTGGTCGGTCGAGTCGCTGACCGACGAGCTCGCGAACGACACGGCGAACCGCTTCGCCCCGGACTGCCCGGCGGCGACCCGCGTGACCAGTTCACGCGGGCGCAGCCGGAGCCAGACCAGCGTGTCGGCGATCTCCACGGTGACCCCGGTCTGCAGCAGGTCGTCCCAGTACTGCAGGCGGGCCCGCTGCTGTTCGTCGAGGACGCGTTGGTCCACCTCGGCACCCGCGGTGGCGCTGCCGGCGTCGGCGGTGGCGCTCCCGGCGTTGGCGGTCGTGGCGGTCGTGGCGGTCGTGGCGGTCGTGGCGGTCGACCGTACCTGGCCGCCGGAGAGGATCACCCTGAGCTGCTCCTCGAGCCCGGCAAGGAAGTCCGCCTGACGCGTCACCGGCTGCAGGTGCGCAGGGAACGCGTCGCCGTTGAGCCGCTGGGCGACCATCAGCCTCGCCGTACCGGCCGGGTCGGGCCAGTCCGCGGCGATCACCGCGGACTGGCCGAGCGCACCGCGCTCGACATGCCACGGCACGTTCTCCGCCGCCAGCGTGGGGGCGACGTCGCGCACCACCGCCCGCCAGTTTCCGGCCTGGCGGGCGATCACCAGTGGCGTGCCGGCGGCCGGCCCGTACCATGTCGACGACGCCTGCCCGGCGACACCGCCGTGACCGGCGAGCTCGTGCACCTGGAGTCGGACCCCGGCAGCGGCTGCGATCAGCTCCTCCACCGTGGGCACCGGCAGGTCACCGACGGGCTCCGGTGGCCGCGCGGCCACCTCCCGTACGGCCGCCACCGCGGCCTCGTCGACCAGCACGCCCTGGTAGTCGGCCGCACGCAGGACGGCCTGCGCGAACTGGGCCGGCGACCCGGTGACGTCGTCGGTGGACGGCCGCAGCACCAACCAGTCGCCGACCCGCTGTGGTTGCCCGCGCACGACGGTGATCCGCTCGTGCAGCTCGGCCCGCCGGTCCCAGACCACCGCCAGGTCGTGGGCGATCACCTCGCGGTCGGCTGTCGCGGCAGCGATCCGGGCCGGCAGCGTTGCGGGAACACCGTCGGACGCCTCGGCCGCCGCCTCGTCGCGGGCCTGGCGCACCGCCTGGTCGATCGCCTGTTGCCAGGCCGGTAGCCGCTCGACGGTCACGGCGGCCTCGGCGGCCAGCCGCAGCGCACGCTGCCGCGCCCCGGTCAGACCCGGCCGGCCGGTGACCCAGCCGGCCATCCTGAGCATCGGTTCCCGCAGCTGCGCCTCCCGCAACGCGACGATCGCCGCGTACCGGGCGATCTCCCCGGCGGCCTCGACGTACTCGTCCCGGCTGGCCCGCCCGTCAGCGACGGCGGCGAACAGTTCGGTACGGCGTCGGGCAGCGACCTGCACGCCGTCGCCGTTCATCGCCCGGTGGATCGCGTCGAGCACGGTCAGGTCCTGCCAACGCGCCACGGTCGGAGGCAGGTCGATCGGAGGTTGCTGGGCCGTGTGCCCGCCGAGGAATCGTTTCCATTTCTCAAAGAGCATCCCCGGAGTGACGCCGCCGGGGTCGAGCAACGCGTCGACCCGCACGTTACGGTCCGCGCCCGTAGTCGCGGCCACCGCCGACCGGGATCCACCGGGCGCGGTCGAAACACCGCCGAGGGGCAGGGCCGAAGCGTCGAGCGTGAGTTGCGCCAGCCCGCCGGCCGCGTCGAGCGGCAGCCGGACCCGACCCAGCACTTCCGGATCGGCCAGCGGCGCCAACTGGTACGCCGGTACGCCGTCGATCAGGGTCTCGGCCGCCACCAGCTGCCCGTCCGGTAGCCGCTGGACCAGCACGAGGTGAGCGTGGTCGTTGGCCGGGTCGAGCCAGACGACCGTGACCGCGCCGGGCCGCAGCTCGGCGAGGGTGCCCGCCCACGAGTCCCGGAACCGGCCGCCCAGCAGCTGCCCGAGCCGGTCGACGGTGCGCTCGCCGGCACCGTCGTCGACCGCCCGCGCCGGACCGGTCCCCGGCCGTACCGACAACCGGTGCACCACCTCGAGGACCCGAGGCCCGCACTCGGCGAGCCCGTGCGCCCACGGCGTCAGCTGACCCAACGCCCGCAGCAGCACCGGCGCGACGGTCCCGTCGGCCCGGCGGGCCAGTTGGTCGAGCGCCGTGGCGCTCAGCGGCCGGAGCAGCCCGACCTGGCGGCCGCCGTACAACCGTTCGTAGCCGGTCAGTCGGGCCTGGCCGTACTCGGCCCGCAGGGTGCGGGCCACCGCTGGGGGCAGGGAGCGACCGGCGGCCAGCGCGGCGAAGTCGTCGCGGGCGGCCTGCAACTCGGCGCGCAGCGCGTCGGCATGGCGCAGCAGCCGGGGCAGGTCACCGGTGACGGCGTCGAGCGCCGCGTCGAGATCGGCCATCGCGGCCCGGACTGCGGCGTCGGTGAAGGCACCGCGTTCGGCGCGGGACCGGGCGACCGTCACCTCGCCGCGCAGCAACTCCATCAGTACGGGTCCGAACGTCTCCGCTGTCGCTGCCGCCGTGCGTACCGTTGGATCTGCGGTGACGTCGGCAGCTATCCGTTTGACCTCAGCGTCGACGGCGGCGACCGTCGCGGTCACCCGGGCCTGCGCGCCACGCGCGAACGCCTCCGACGCCGGCCCGGTCGTGTCCGCTATGGACATACCGTCGTCGGTGGCGGTGGCGGTCGCGCTGGTGGTGTCCGTGCGGCGGCGGTCGGATCCGAGGCTGCCCGATGCCGCGAAATGATCGTCCAGGTGCGCCCGTAGCTGCTGCTCACCGTCGCGCCACCGGTCGGCACGCATCGGCAGGAACGGCTGTGGCGCGGCGAGCTGGGTCCGTACCATCGCCGCGACGTCGGCGGGGAACGCGACGATGCCGGCCTCGATCTCAGCGGCACCCAGCCCTCGGGTGGTCGCCGTATTCACCGCAGCGCGCAGCGCCGCCTCGTACCGCGCGAACTCCGCCCGGATCAGTTCCTGTTCGTAGACCTCGCGCAACAGAGCGGTCCGAGTGGCCGACCAGTGCCGGTCGGCCTGCAGGTAGCTGTCGTCGAAGTTGCGCGCACCGGCTGCCACCACCGGTGCCCACACCTGGTCGTACGCCTGGTTCGCCTGCGCCAGGTACTCGTCCAGCACCGTCCGACCAGTCGTGACCGCCGGTGTCTCGTCGGGGTCACCCAGGGCGTGGCGGGTCGCGGCGTCCCGGGCCGCGCGGTCGAGCTCGGCGGCAATGGCCTCGCTGAGGTCGGGACGCTGCTGCTCGACCGTCTCGGCGGCCCGTACCCGCCGGACGAACTGATCTCGCAACTCACTGGTGGTCCGCTCCCAGGCGGCGTCCCGCTCCTCGTCGGACAACCGCGTGTGCGGCGGCTCCAGCAGGTCACGCAGGGTTTCGGTGAAGACGTCCGGCGGCGTCGTCGGATCCCCGCCGTACTCGGCGAGGTGGTCGGCGCGGAAACGCAGCCCGATCTGCTGCACGTCCACCGCGCTGATGACCGACGCGATGTCCGCGTCGCCGGCGACGGCCCTCAGCACCCGGTGGAACGACTCCGCCGCCCAGATCTCCTGCTGCTGCCGCCGCCAATCGGCAACCAGCCGCCCGTCCAGCTGCTCACCGATCTGATCCAGCTCGGCCTGCCACCGGGCCCAGCGGGCGTCCTCGGGCTGTGGCTGGTGTCCCTGCCACACCTGCTGGGTGGCGAGCAGACCGGCGCTGTACGCCCATGAGGTGACGGTGGCAACCGTCACCGGGTTCAGGCTGACCCCCAGGTCGTACTCGGTCCGCAGCACCGCCACCTCGAGCCGCCGGTCCAGCTCCGGAGCCAGCGCCTGCCTGACCAGCTCGGGCATCGGTCCGGTGGGCTGCGGCAGGTCCAGGGAGGCGGTCCGGGTCGGCGGATTCGGCACGACCTCGGCCGGCTCGACCACCGACCCCCGCTCGACGGTCAGCGCCTCCAGGTCCAGTAGAGCCTGGTCGACGACCTCCCGGTCGCCGCTGCGCAACCGCTCGATCCAGCCAGGACGATCCGCTGGCGGCACCGCCTCCAGCACATCATCGAAGAACCGGTCGTACAGGGCCTGCGGATTCGGAGCCGACACCTGCTCTCGGGCCACCGGCTTGAGCAGATCCAGCAGGTCACCGTCGACGGCAGGGGCCCCGGCCAGGCGGTTGTCGACCGGCGCCCGGTCAAGTACCGCCTCGGCGGGTCTTGCGCCGGTGCTCAACCCAGCGGCGTGGGACCGCTCGGCTGCACGAACTATCTCGATGTAACGGTCGGAGGCTGGACGCCAGTCAGCATCGCGGATCGGCCGCGTGTGCTGTTCCGGTGTGTTCACGGCGAGCGGTTCATCTCGCGAACGGATGGCCACCATGGTCTCTGAGCCTGGGGTCACCCGGCGGGGGTTCTCGCTGGCGACGGCCGATTCCGGCCGGTCGGGGCGCAGCGATGCGGCGTTGGGGGTACTCGACAGATCCAGCTGGTCGCTCGACGCCGATCCGGCCGGGTCGCGTTGCGTGCCACCGCCCGGTGGCGCGGATTCCGCCGGTTGCGCTCCGTCGGTCCGACCGGCGGTCGACGACGGATCAGGCGAGCTGGTACGCAGCGCCTGCAGCCGTTCGGCGAGCGTTCGATCGACCGGGGCGGACCCCCCGGCTCCACCGCTGTCGTCCCGCGGCACCGACGGCAGGTAGCGCGCGGGCGCCTCGGGCGCAAGGTGGACGGGCACCCTCATCGCTTCGAGCTGCTGCTGTAGCGCCGGGTCGACCGGTTCGCCCTCGTCGGGGCTCTCGTTGGCGCGCTCGTTGCGGGCGGAGGCCGCCGGTTGCTCGTCGGTGGGTTCCCTCAGCCTCTCCAGGCGCTGTTCGAGTTGGCTGAACTCCTCGTCGGCCCGGGCAGCGGCCAGTTCGTGGCGGCGCTTGTCAAGCGCGCCGATCTCGGCTTGCATCCGCTCCAGGGCCTGGTCGGCCCGCTGCTGGTCGCCGACGGCATCAGCCTGGTCGATGTCGTCACGCAGCTGCCGGTACCGGGTCTCAGACATTCCAGCTTCCAACGCGCGGTCATGACGCCACTGCTCGAGACGAACCTCCAAGTCCCGTTGGGCGCGGCGATCACTCAGCGCGTTGATCTCGGCAGTCATCCGATCCAGGGCCTGGGTGCCCCGTTGCTGGTCGCCGTCGGCAACAGCCTGGTCGATGTCGTCACGCAGCTGCCGGTACCGGGTCTCGGACATCCCGGCTTCCAACGCGCGGTCGCGGCGCGACTGTTCGACATGGATCTCCAGGACCCGCGTCTCGCGGTGGCCGCCCACGGCCTCATGGAAGGTCTGGACCTGGTCGAAAGCGTCGTCGAACCGCCGGCCGCCGACGAGTTCGTCGATCCGGGCACGGTGCGCGGTGATGTCCGGCTCCGGCATCCCGGCGTGCCGGCCCACCGCCGCTTCGAAGTCGGCGACCGCAGTCACCAGGTTCGCCCGCTCGCCGACCCTGGCCTGACGGATCCGGTCCAGGTAGGTGGTGATGTCGGCGTCGGGCATCCCGACGGCGCGGGCCTCCCTGGCCGCAGCCTCACCCCAGGCGTCGTCGAACCTGAACTGCGGCGTCGGCGATATGCGGTCGAGTTGCTGTCGGGTCGCCTCCGGGTCGCCATCGACGGGCTCCCGTTCCCAGCCCTGATCCCGGATGTTCTGCTCGACCTGTCTGATCCGCAGGAGGTCGCCGCTGCGTTCAGCCGAGTTCCACGCCTGGTCCCAGCTGCTGGCCTGGGCCTCGGTGATGTTCACCGCGTCTGCGCGGGTCGGCTGGTAGCCGAACCGGGGCTCCGGCATCGGCGGCGGCTTGGATCCGGCGAGCTCGGCCAGCCGGTTGCGGAGCGCCGCTTCCTGGGCGGCTTCGACAGCGACAACCCGCCGCTGCTCGAGCATCCTGAGGTGATCGAGGGCCGCACCGGACACCTCGGGGTCGTCGTGGTTCAGCCGCCGGATCCAGTCAGGTCGGTCCGTGGGCGGCACCGCCTCCAACAGGTCGGCCATTCTCCCGTCCCACCAGGCATCCGCGTCCACCTTGACCGGAATCCGGGTTGGCGCGGCCGGCATTTCCGGCAATTCACCGCCGGTGGTGGTACGGGACGTAGCGGTCGGCGCCGACAACTGTTCGAGCAGCTGGTACGGATCCCGGACGAGGGAGTCCGCGCCCTCGGCCGCCGTGTGGTCGGTGTCAGACCGGTCCGTCGCCGTGCGGTCGACGGCCGTGCGGTCCGTCGCCGTGCGGTCCGTCGCCGTGCGGTTGGTATCCGTACGGATGAATGATGGCTCGGGTGTACGGACGCCCGCCGGGCTTGACGCTGGCTCCGCGCCGAACCGGGCCGGGGTCGGCGCAAGGCCGGACGACGAGGACGCAAGAGCAGACGGCGATGCCGCAAGGCCGGACGGCGAGGACGTCAGGTTGGCCGGCCCCAATGGCTCGAGCGACGCACGCACCGGGACGGTCGACGGCAACTCCAGCGAGGGTCGGGGCCACGACGAAAGTTCGATGTTCGTCCGCGATGCCGGACTATTGGGCAACGGCTGGGCCGAACCAGTGGAAGACCCGTCCAGAATCGGCCGGGACCCAGCCGGCGACGCAGTTTCAACCACCGGCCCGGTCGAGGATGGAATTTCCATGTGCACCAGCGGTGCCGGCCTCTCCAAAACCGGCGGCTTCCACGTGCGGTGCGGGTCGAACGACGGGGTGCCGGCCTGCTGAGAGGCTGTCGACGACGGAGTGTCGAGCAGCGGCCGGGCCGAGGACCCCGGCGAGGATCCGTCCGAGCTCGGTCGGGATGCAGCCGACGACGGAGTCTCGACAACCGGTCGGGGCGTCGGCGAGTCCAGCGGCAGGGTCCGACTCGCGGGCTGTGGCAGGTCCGGCGAAGCGGCCCGGCTCACCGGCGGGATCAGCTCATCGCTGGCCGAGGCGTCACGGGTGGCGGCGGTCTGTGGGGTCGGGCTTTCAGGACGCGGCCCGGTCGCCGCTTCGCCCGGATCGAACTGCGGCGTGTTGGTCGGCCGGTGCACCTCGGGCCGGCCCACCGCTGTCGGGATCGTCGACCCGCCACCGACGGTACGGCCGGTGGCGGGCGGGGTGACGATCTCGCCGACCGGAGTCCTGATCGGATTGAGGGTCGTCGGTGAGTCGGTGACCGCGTTGCTGGTCAGCAGCGACGGACTCGGCATCGGGGTCGGCACCGGGCCGGGTAGCGGCGTGGGCGTGGGGCCCGGTGCGGGGGTCGGCGCGGCTCTCGGTCTGAAGGTCGACGGCGGGTCGGGCAGGGCGAAGGCGCCGCCCATCCAGAAGCCGAGCCCGGCGGTAAGTCCGACGTCGCGACCGTCGATCACCAACGGGACGTCCATGATCCGGGTGGCGATCACCTGAGCGGTCAGCTCGGAGGCGACCGAGGTGGTGGCGCCGATCGTGCCGGCCCGGGTGAAGTTGACGATCGTCGGCATGAAACGGATCTGGCTGACCAGGTCCTCGACCCGGGCCAGGATCCGGGCGGCGAAGGCGAGCAGCCGGCTCAGCAGGGCACCGGCTCCGAACAGCGCCGCCTCGATGATCACCGAGAAGACCGCGATGAGCGCCATCACCACCTGGGCCCGGCGGGCCTCGGCCAACGCCCGGTCGATCTCGTCGGCGTAGTCAGCCAACGCGTAACCGATCTCCCAGGCCGAGATACACGCCTGGTGCATGGTCTGCCAGACCGACGGGCCACCACCGGAGTCGAAGAACAACTGCCGGGCCGACGCCGACGCCGGCCCCTGCCAGCTGGACGTCATGCCGATGACGGTGTAGGCCATGGCGAACGTCTCGCGGTACAGCGTGTCGCCGGTGTTCATCCATTCCCGGGCGAGCGCCCGGATCGGCTCGGTGTCGAACTCAATGGCCACCGGTGCCTCCGTTGCCGGACTCGTCGGCGACGACGACACCAGCCTGATCGTCGCCGGGCGGATGATCGTCGGGCAGGTCGTCGTGGGACGGGTCGTCCTCGGACGGGTCGTGGACGGCCTGAATGACCTGGGGCGGCTGGCCGCGCACGATCAGCGTGCCCCGACCGGGGTCGCGCCGGGCTGCCCGCTGGTCGCCGAGCAGCGCGCCTTCGCGGGGGTCGCCGGAGAGGATCAGCCCACCGGCGCCGTACTCACGCAGCCGCGACAGGATCGGGTCGGTCATCAACGCCCGGGAGACCCCGGCGACCCGTCGGGCCAGAACGATCCGCAGCCCGAGATCGCTGGCCTGGCCGAGCAGGTCGGTCAGCGCGGTCAGCGGGCCCCGGCCGTTCGCGCCGGCGACCAGGTCGTAGTCGTCGGCGACGACGCACAGCTCCGGTCCGGTCCACCAGGTGCGGGCCCGCCGTTGCGCGGTGGTCAGGTCCGCCGGTGGTCGCCGCTGCGCCAACGTCGCGGCCAGTTGTCCCAGGTAGGCGGCGGCGTGGTCGGAGTTTCCGGCCCGGGCGCCGATGTACGGCTCGGGCACCGCGTCGGTCAGCCCGCCCCGGTAGTCCAGCAGCAGGAAGCGGACCTGTTCCGGGGTCCGGTGCGCGGCGACCTGCCGCAGCCAGGCCCGCAGGAACGACGTCTTGCCTGCTCCGGAATCACCGAGCACCAGAAAGTACGGCTCGGCCGGTGCAAGACGTACGGTCGCCGGACCCAGATCGTGCTCGCGCAGCCCGATCGGGATGCCGGCGGGTGGTCGGGGCAGCCGGGCGAGCGCGGCGTCGAGGTCGGCGACCGTGACCGACTGCGGCAACGCCCGCAGCTCGCTGGCGGCCGGGCCGGTCCAGCCGGCGGCGAGCTCGGCGACGGCTGACTGCTGCGCGGCGGCGAGACCCTCGACGGCGGTGACACCGTCCAAGCGGGGTACGGCGGTCTGGAACAGGTTGCCCGGTGGGCTGATGCCGCGACCGGCGACCCGGCTGACCAGACCACGGGCGGCGGCCCGGGAGATCTCCGACTCGCCCGGCTCGTTGAGCCGCAGCTCCAGCCGGCCGCCGATGTTGTCCCGCAGATTGATTCGGAGCTCCGCCCACCGGTTGGCGGTCAGCAGCAGGTGCACACCGACGCCAAGGCCACGGGCGGAGATGTCCAGGATGGTGGCGTCGGCGGTGTCGACCGCGCCGCGCAGCGCCGCCCAGTTGTCGATGACGAGGACGTGGTCGGCGGCGTCGGTGCCCGGCGGCAGTTCGCCGGCGTCGCGGCGGCGGCGGAACTCGGCGACGCTGTCGATGCCGAGGTCGGCGAAGAGTCGTTCCCGGGCGACGAGCAGCTGGTGGGCGACGGCGAGGGCGCGGCGGACCCGCTCCGGGTCGGTGCGCACCGCGACGCCGGTGACGTGCGGCGCGCCGGCCAGCGGCCCGAGGGTGCCGCCGCCGAAGTCGATCGCGGTGAACTGCAGTTCGGCCGGGGTGTGCGAGAGCATCGCGGCGAGGATCGCGGTGCGCAGCAGGGTGCTCTTGCCGGTCTGCGGTGCGCCGACGACGGCGATGTGCCCGCCGGCGTCGTCGATGCGCATCGCCATCACCCGTTGTTCCTGCCGGTCGGGCAGGTCGACCACGCCGATCGGGAACCGCAGCTGGCCCTGCGGCCAGCCGGGCGCGTGGTAGCCGCGTACCGGGTCGTGGACGAGCTCGCCGAAGAGCGCGTCGAGTTCGACGACCGGCGGCAGCGGCGGCAGCCACACCTGGTGCACCGCCGGCCCGTACGGCACGATCCGCTCGACGATGACCTGCAGTTCGGTGACGGCACCGGGCGCGGCCACCGGTGTGGGCTCCGGCTCCGGGTCGCGCTGGGCGGCCTCGGCTTCGGCGACGGCCCGTTTGGCGTCCTCCGGGGTACGCAGCCCGAACGGCACCGGTTCGACCGCGACGACCCGTGGCGCCGGTGCGTCCGGATCGTCGGCCAGGTATGGGGCGGAGACGTGGGCGACCCGGAAGCGCTCGTAGACCGCCTCGCCGACCTTGAAGTACGCCGAGCCGGGGATCGGCGGCAGCCGGTACGCGTCGGGGGTGCCGATCACTGCCCGGCTCTCGGTGGCGCTGAAGGTCCGCAGCGCGATGCGGTACGACAGGTGGGATTCGAGCCCGCGCAGTTTGCCTTCGTCGAGTCGTTGGCTGGCCAGCAGCAGGTGCATGCCGAGGCTGCGGCCGAGCCGGCCGATCTGCACGAACAGGGCGATGAAGTCGGGGCGGTGGGTGAGCAGCTCGCCGAACTCGTCGACGACGATCATCAGGTACGGCAGCGGGTCCAGGGGCCGCCCGGCCGGGTCGGTGCCGCCGGCCGCCCGGCGCAGCTGGTACTCGCGGACGTTGTCGACGTTGCCGGCGTCGCGCAGCAGTTGCTGGCGGCGCTGCTGCTCGCCGATGAGTGCCAGCCGGGTGCGTTCCACCATGGCCGTGTCGTCGGCGAGGTTGGTGATCAGGCCGGCGACGTGCGGCAGCCCGGTGACGCCGGCGAAGGTCGCGCCGCCCTTGAAGTCGACCAGCACCATGCCGAGGTGTTCCGGCGAGTGGGTCAGCGCCAGGCCGGTAACCAGCGTACGCAGCAGTTCGCTCTTGCCGGAGCCGGTGGCGCCGACGAGCAGGCCGTGCGGGCCGACGCCGCCCTGGGCGGACTCCTTCAGGTCGAGCACCAGGTCGGCGCCGTCGGCGGTGACGCCGATCGGCACCCGCAGCAGGGCCGGGTCGTCGGCGGCCCGCCACATCGCCGGCGGGTCCACGGTGCTCAGTTCCGGGCAGCCGAGCATCTCGGGCAGCGAGACGCTGCGGGCCAGCAGCTGTTCGCGGTCGCCGAAGACCCGTAGCGGGGTCAGCGCCCGGGCGGTCTGCTCGCAGAGCGCGACGTCCGGGGCGTCGGGCACCGCGTCGCTGACGGCGCTGACCAGGTTGGCGGTCCGGCTGCTCAGGGTCAGGCCGCCGCCGGTCGACAGTTGGGCCCGGGCGTCGACCCGGCCCGGTTCGTCGGCTTCCCGGGCGACCAGGCAGACCACGTGCAGGCCGGATTCGGGGCCGGATTCGGCGAGCATCGTCTCGACCAGCGGGTGCCGACCGAAGGCGGCCTGTGGTCCGTAGCCGTCCAGCACCACCACCAGGTGCCGCTCGGCGGGTTGGCCACGGCGCAGGGCGAGCGCACCGGCGCGTTCGGCCCGGTCGGCGCGGATCGTCTCCAGGCGGGCTTCGAGCAGGTCGGAGAGGCCGTCGAGGTGCAGCGAGACGAGCACGGCGGCCCCGTCGCGGCAGTGCGGCAACCACTTGGTCCACCCCCACGCGGCTTCGTCGCCAGCGAGCACCGCGAGGCGTACTTCTTCGGGGCCGTGCAGTACGACGAGCTGGGTGAGTAGGCCGCGCACGGCGGCCCGGGTGCGGTCGGTCGGGCCGAGGACGCTGAGGACGCCGACCCGGGCCAGGTCGACCCAGGCGGGTTGGCCGGGCACGGTGGCGGCTTCGGCCGCCAGGCGTCGGGCGGCCCGCTGCGACCAGCGGTCGTAGTCGACGGTCGGATCCTTGGCCTCGGCGAGCTGCAACCGCAGTGCCGCGTCGCCCCGGCCGGTGCCGATGCGCAGGTGCAGGAAGTCGGGGTCGGTCGGCCGCCGTTCCCAGACCCGGCGGCGGCCGACCGCGATGGACCAGAGCCGGTACGGCGACGGGTGCGCGAAGGCGACTGCGGCACGTTGAGCCACAGCGGATTCGCGGGAACGGGCCCGCAGCTCGGTGAGGTGCCGCTGATAGCGGGCGCGTTGGCGGGCACGTTGCCGGCGGGCGTGCCGTTGGGTCTGGCCGCGCACGAGCAGGGTGACCCCGACCGAGACGACGATGAACCCGACGCCCAGCAGGATCATCCACATCCGGCCGAAGGTGACCAGGTAGGCGCCCATCGAGACGCTGCTGAGCAGCGGCAGGAGCAGGTAGAGCCAGGCCTGGGCGGAGGAGTCCTGCGCCTGCTGGGGCGGGGCGGGGATCTGCACCTTCTCGACGGCCACCTCCGGTGGCCAGGCGCGGGCCGGCCGGTGGAACGAGACCGCGGTCATCCGGGGAAGACCTGGTTGACGGCGGTGACGGCGTCGGCCGCAGTGCTGGTCGGTGCGCCCTCGCCGCTGGCACTGAGCCCGGCCCGGGCGTCGTCGAAGATCTTCTTGATCTCCTCCTCGGTGCCGCTCCAGCCGCTGGTGATCGCCCGTAGACCGGAGACCATGACGTTGAGGACGCCGTCGTTGGCGTCGAGGTCGTCGTCGCCGTGCGCGGACTCGGTGCCGAACAGCGCGGTGGCGACCGCGAGCCACCGGTTGCTGAACGCCTCGACCTGTTCGGCGGTGGATCCGGCCCAGCCGAGGCGCAGTCCGCTGATGGTGCTGCTGATGTTGCGTAGGCCGGTGGCGATGGTGTTGCTCTCGTTCTGCAGGGTGGTCGCCGCCGCCTGGACCGCACCCAGGTCGATGGCGATCGTGCCCTGCAGTTCGTCGTAGTCGATCTCAGGAGGCATTGTTCTGGTTCTCCGTCTCGGCGGCCCGGTAGTTGCTCTCGGCGGTGCGCATCCGGTCGATCATGTCGCCAAGCACACTGGACAGTTCGGTGGAAACCCCGTCGTACCAGGTCTTGAGCTCCATGAACGAGTCGCTGGCCGGCCCGTCCCAGGCGGCATCGATCACGGCGAACTGGGCACCGATCGCCGCCAGCGCGGTGTCGATCCGGGTCTTCTCCGCCGCGACGGTGCCGATCGCCGCCTGGAGCTCGCCGAGGGCGACCCGGAACTCCGCGAACGTCATCTCTGGCATCCGACACACCTCCACGAAAGCGCTATTGACCTGATACATCCGCCTATGTGATGCTTCGCCGTATGCCAGGCGAGATCTCCACGCCGTTTCATCCGCGTCCCTCGCACGACGGCGGCGGCGACGGCGGTGCCAATCCCGACGCCGGTGCCGACCTGAGCCATCTCGTCCCCAGCCTGTCGATGCGCTGGGACGCGGCGTCCATGCCGTCGTTCAACACGGCACCGGAGGCGGCCACCGGCGACACCGCCACCGACGGCACCGAGGAACCGGTCGGCGACTACGCGATCCGGGTCCAGCTCGGCCAGATGCGGGACTCGCTGGAGTCGATGCTGGCCCGCACGTCCACCATGGTCATCCAGTACGAACTGCTCGCCACCCAGGTCCGGGCCGCGATCAGCGGCGGGGTGATCTACGGCCAGCAGGACGTCGACACCGTGCTGACCTACGAGTCGCAGGCGGTCATCGGCGGCAACGGCGGCCGGATCGTCGAGCAGGAGCAGGACTCCCCGATCCAGGACGTCGCCCGACAGTTCGCAGACACGATGAACCCCATCCAGCAGCGGGCGCTGCTGTCGCTGTCCAACGCCGTCGCGCTGATCGGCCAGTACATCGGCACCGTCAACGTCGCCGGACGCACCTACGCCCAACTGGACCGGGTCAGCGAGTTCCCCGCCCCACCGGCGGGCGGCGGCAGCTGACCGAGGTCGGGCCACGACCGCGGCGGCCCGGCTCATGACGGCGCCAGCCAGGGCAGGTCGTCGACCCGGATACCGGTCAACTCGTCGGTGGTCGGCTGCCCGACCCGCGCGATGCGGGTCGCGTGCAGCTCGGTCATCCGTTGGAACAGCTGCCGGGCGTCCCGACCGTTGCCGAAGTGCACCGACCGTTCCACCGTGGCGAAGTGCTCCAGCAGGGCGGCCCGGGCCGCGTCGTCGAGCCGGTACTGATGCCGGGTCGCCTGCTGCTCGACGATGCGGACCAGTTCGTCGGCGTCGAAGTCGTCGAAGGTGATCACCCGGGTGAACCGCGACGCCAGCCCGGGGTTGGAGGCGATGAACCGGCCCATGTCCGACGGGTAGCCCGCCGCGATCACCACGACCTCGTCGCGGTGCTCCTCCATCAGCTTGACCAGGGTGGCGATCGCCTCCTGGCCGAAGTCACTCGGTTGGCCGACGGGCACCAGCGAGTAGGCCTCGTCGATGAAGAGCACCCCACCGAGCGCCTGCTGGAAGATCGCCCGGGTACGCGGACCGGTGTGCCCGACGTACTCGCCGACCAGCGCGGCCCGGTCCGCCTCCACCAGGTGCCCCCGTGACAGCAGGCCCAGGGCGTGCAGGATCCGCCCGTACAGCCGGGCCACCGTCGTCTTTCCGGTGCCCGGGTTGCCGGCGAACACCAGGTGCCGGCTCAGCGGCGGCGCGGCCAGCCCGGCGGCGAGCCGCCGCTGCACCATCCGCGACACGTCCACCAGGGAACCGACGTCACGCTTGACCCGGTCCAGGCCGACCAGCTCGGCCAACTCGGCCAGCAGCGCCGGCAACAGGTCCGCCCCGGACTGTCCACCGTCGCCGTCGCCGTCGCCGTCCGCCGTGCCGTCGACCGCCGGTGCCGCGTCGGCCGGGGCCGGCAGCGGACCGGTCGCCACGTTCTCCGTACGGCAGTCGTCGAAGACCGGCGTCGCGTCCTGCGCCAGCGACAGGCCCTCGGCCACGTCGTGCACCAGGCACCGCAGCAACTCGGGTGCCGTCCGGGGCCCGCAGTGCACCGCCGGGTACGCCGACCGCCCGAACCGGCACTCCTCGAACCGGCCGCCGGCCGCCTCCTGCAGGTCCAGCGCGTGGTACCCGGCCCGGTCGACGGTCAGCGCGCGCACCGTGGGTCGGGCGGTGGGCCCGACGGTCATCCCGCTGCCCCGGGAACCGGTCACACTGACCCGGTGCAACAGCGCCCCGCTGTCCGCGCCGACCTCGATGCCGGTGGTCGACGCGTCGACCACCGCGCAGTCCTCCACCAGCGGCCGGTGCCGGGTGGCCAACCGGAGGCCGATGTGGGCGGCGGTCACCGTACAGTCGCGCAGTTCGGCGTCGCCGCCGTCGACGTCGATCCCGGCCAACCGCGTGCCCTGCACCCGGACCCGCCAGGCCCGCAGGTAGGCGCCCCCGGCGACCGTGACGCCCTGCTCGTGGCCGTCGCGCACCTCGGTGTCGTGCAACTCGGCCTGCGCCTGCTCCCCCAGGTAGACGCCGGCGTAGCGGGGTGCGCTGACGGTGCAGTCCCGGGCCGTCAACGACGCCGTGCCGACCACGTGCATTCCGTTGGCCGCCGTACGGGTCACCGTCGTGCCGGTCATTTCGGCGCTCGCGGTCGTGTGCAGGGCGAGCGCGGTGCCGCCGATGTCGACCAGCCGGCAGCCGTCGAGCACCAGCCGCACCGCCCCGCCGGCCAGCACCCCGGTCGCCGCGACGTCGTGCACGTGGCAGTCCGCCAGCCGTACGTCGCCGGTGCCGTCACAGACGACCGCGCCGGCGGCGCAGCCGCTGACGTCGCCACCGGTGACCGTGCCGCACGCGGCATCCCGCACGGTGATGCCAGCGCCGCGTACCTTGGTGATCCGGGTCCCGGTCACGGTGGCCCGCGCCTGGTCGGTGAAGACCAGGCCGTGTCCGGCGCAGCGTTCGACCACGCAGTCCTCCACGGTCGCCACGGCGGTGCCGCCGACCTGCAGCGCGGCCCGACGCGCCGTCTGCAGCGTGCACCGCAGCAGGTGCAGCCGGGCGTCCCCGGCGACGTGGACACCGCCACCGGTGAGGTGGCAGCTCTCCAGCAGGGCGGCACCACCACCGACGGCCACCACGGTGTCGTCGCGAGCGGCACCGACCAGGTTCACCTCCCGTACGGTCGCCGTGCCCGTGGTGCACCGCAGCGCCGGGCCGGTCGCCGGCCGCACGAACACGGTGTCGCGGCCCTTCTCCGCGACGACGGTCACCGGCCGGTCGAACACCAGCGTCTCCGGGTAGTCGCCGGGTCGCACCGACACGACCGCTCCCGGCGGCGCCGCGCGCAGCGCCGCCGTGATGGTGCGGTGTGCTCCCCAGCCCTTGGCCGCGACCCGTAGAACCTCCCGTGCCGTCGTCACCATCGGACACCCGCCCCGGTCCGGGTCCGGCTCGGCATCCCGACCCTGGTCACAGCCGGCTGCCGAGGTCGAGCAGGAAGCCGAAGACGCCGAACACGCCCAGGGCCAGCAGCGGGCAGCAGAGCACCAGCAGCGTCGTGACGAACTCGACGCCGCCGGAGCGCCGCCGGGGCAGTCCCGCCGCGTCGTCGGCCACCGCCTCGGCTGCCCGGAACGACCGGACCAGCCCGGTCGCCGCCGCCACCAGGCCGACCAGCACGAGCAGCAGCGGTCCGGCCCAGCGTTGGACCGGGCCGGGCCCGCCCAGCCAGCTGACGACCTGACCGCCGGCGAGCAGCACCACGCACACCAGCGTCGCCACTGCGGCGGTCAGGGCCGTCGCGGCGACGGCGACGACCGCGAACTGCCCGGCGCGTAGTGCCAGGATGCCGCCGGTCGCGGCGGCGAGAGCGATCGCGTACGGATCGTCCGTCGACGCCGAGACGTACGCGCTGGCCAGCACGGCCAGGCCGCCGAAGGCCACGATGCCGGTGAGCAGCCACCGTCCCTGGTCGACCAGAGCGGTGACGCTCTCGGCGTCGGCGACGGCATCGACCGACGACGACGGGGCGGCAGCCGTCACGAAGTGCCCGGCGATCTGCGGCCCGCTGAACACCACGATCAGCCCCAGCAACGCCACCACGGTCGCCGAGCGCGCCGCGTCCAGCCCCGACAACGCCAGGCCGACCGCTACCGGCAGGCTCAACAGGGAGGTCGCCATGGCGAATGTCGCCGCCAACCCGGGTACGGCGAGCCGCGCGGCCACCGCGCCGATCACCGCAGCGATGGCGACTCCGACCACCAGCGAGGCGACGGTGGTACGCGCCGGCGGCAGCAGCGCCACCGCCAACACCACGAACGGTCCTACGGACAGCCCCAGTGTGACGATCAGCGGTCCCGGCAGCGGCCAGCGTCGACGCAGCGCATGGCGGCCGAGCAGCGCACAGCCGATCCCGATGCCGAGTGCGACGACGCCGGCCACTGGCGGCGGGTCCGGCCGGGCGGCCAGGGCGGCCAGGCCACCGACCACCAGGGCCAGTCCGACGAGCAACGCCACGACCGCCCGGACCCGGGCGTCCCAGCGCAGGCCACGCTGGTTGGCTGCGGCCACCAGCTCCTCGATGTCGGTGACCACCGGGTCGTCGAGTTCGCCAGCGGCCGCGTCGCGCAGGTAGAGCGTCGTACCGTCGGTCACGCCGGCTTCGACCAGCGACATGGACGGTGGAAACGCCCGGGCGGTCCCGGTGGCCAGCGACCAGGCCGGTGGGAACGTGTCGTCGGCCGGGTCGACACCGCAAAGGTCGAGCAGACCCGGTACGTACTCGGCGATCGCTGCCCGGGACGGCAGCATCAGGTCGGCGCGGCGGTGCGCGCCGACCACGGTGACCCGGCAGCGGTCCTCACTGGTCACCGGCGCCACTCAGGACCGCCAGGTCTCGATGTTGGCGGTCTCCGCCTCCACGTAGTTGATCCAGTTGACGTCCATCACCTCGGCGATCTGACCGAGGACACCTTCGGGACCGAACAGGCCGACGGCCGCCAGGTCCCACTGCATCTGCATGTCGGTGAAATAGGTGGCGGCGGTGCTGTTCAGCCAGGTCTCCTGCAACGGGGCCAGCAGGGCCCGCAAGTTGTCCAGGTCCCCGCCGGCGATGGCGGCCTGCCCGTTGAGCCACGCGCCTGCGGCCTCGAGACCCTCGCCGACATAGATCGGCTGATCGTCGATACTCATTCTTCACACCCTCGACATCACTAGGAAAAGTTGGCCGGCGGCAGGTTCAGATCGACGTCGACGATGTTGTGATGGACCCGCTCCTCCGCGTCGGTGTAATTGACATAGGTCCCCCGCAGGCCGCTACCGATGCCGTTGAGCGAATCGTTGAGCATCTTCGCGTACACGTCGTAATTCTGCATCAACTGTTGGAAGGCACTGGCGGCGACACCTTGCCAGGATGCCTCCAAACTGACCACGTAGCTGCGAATGCCGGCCAGCAGGTCGGCAAGTTCCGACGCGGTGGTCTCGGCGTTGGTCGCGGCCGTCGCCAGGTACTCGGGCGTGACCTGGTACGTCACCCCACCCATGCTGGTCTCCGTCATTGCGCTCCTCACAACAGCAGCCCACGCGAGGGCACGCCGGGCACTCCGGGCGATCCTGCCGGACGCTTCTTGTCGATTTCTTGTCGCCCGCCCGCCGAGCGGTCGAATGTCTTGTCGATCACCTGCCACCGACGGATACTCCGGCAGATCTTCGACCGGATTCCGCGGTAGCAGTCGGCCGGTGATCCGCACCGGCCGACGGCTACCGCACGAGCGTGGCGCGGGTGCTATAAATTCCTCGGGCCTCGGACGATGTCCCCGATCGGCGGGCCAGCGCTCCGACGACCACTCGGCCGCGCCCCGGCTCGACCACCTCCGTTGGAGAGCAGACCAGTGAGCGAGCAGATCCCACCCACATCCCGGCTGCGCGGGTTCGCCGCCAGCTTCGCCGCGTCAGCCCGGCGCAGCGACGACGAGGACGGCGGCGACCACCGCTCACCGCTGCTGCGCCGCGTGGTGATCCTCGCGGCGGTCACCGCCGTGGTCGCGCTCGCCGTCGTCGGCGTCGGATTCATGGCCAACCGGATGGCCGGGGACGTCGACCGGACCGCGTTCGCCCGACCGACCACCGGCACCGCGACGGCGGCACCCGGCGCCACCGTGGACCCGTCGACCAGCGCCGCAGCCGACGACGCACCGGACGGGCCGGCGATCGGCGAATCGGCACCCGGCGGCTCCGGGCAGGCCCAGGTCGATCCGGTGGCGAACGCCCCGACCGACGCGCCCGCGGCCGCGCCCACCCCGGCCGGCGGCAGCGGTACCGCATCGGCGAACGGTGCCGGCGGCACGACCACGACCGGTTCGCCGGCGCCCCGGACCACGGCGCCACCGGCGAACCAGGGCCGGGCCATCGTCAGCTTCTCCGCGGACAAATGTATCGACGTGGTCGGTGGGCAGGGCCGCGACGGTTCGCCGCTGCAGATCTGGGACTGCACCGGGTCCGCCGGACAGCGGTGGACGCTGCAGGACGGAACGATCCGCGCGATGGGGCTGTGCATGGACGCGGCCGGTGGCAGCATGGCCGACGGGACGCCGCTGCAACTGGCCCGGTGCAACGGCGGCCAGGCCCAGCGCTGGACGGTGAACGCGGCACACGACCTGGTGAACACGGTCACCGGCCGGTGCGTCGACGTACGGGACAACGGCACCGGCAACGGCACCCGCCTGCAGTTGTGGTCCTGCGCCGGCACCGGGAACCAGAAGTGGCGCCTGCGATAGCCGCCGGGGCACCCCGGCCGGGTCACACGAGCCGGTCGGCCAGCGCGTCGCTCAGCAGGGTGGAGGCGAACGCGTAGCCGACCGGCCAGCCGTCGACGCGGGACATCACGCCGGCCTCCACGGCCGGCATCAGGAGATCGTCGACGAGGTCCGTCGATACTCCCGCCGTCCTGGCGATCAGACCGACCTCCATCGCCGCGTCGACCTGCGGACCCCGGCCGAGGCGCAGGTCCCCGTCGCCCTGGCCCAGGTACCGCAGATCGGCAAGGGAGCGCAGCAGCAGCCGGGTGCGGGCCGGCAGATCCCGTAGGACCGCCCGGAAGGCGCTGAGCGCTGCCGGCGGCACCCGACCCAGTCGGGCGTCCGCCGGCAGCGACAGCACCGCGCGTACCAGGAACGGGTTCCCACCGGTACGGCGCGCCAACGCCGTACCGTCGGCCACCCCGGCCAACCGCGCCACATCGCGCACGGTGAGCGGCTCCAGCGCGATGCGCTCCGCGCCGGACCTGGTCAGCAGCAGCGTCAGCTCGCCGACGGGGGGGCCGTCCGGGTTGCGTACGGTGCAGATCACCGTCAGCGGGACGCTCCGCAGCCCGACCGCGAGCCGCCCGAGGAAGGCTCGCGCCGCCGAGTCGAGCAGGTCGATGTCCTCGACGATCCAGACAGTGTGCCGCCGGGCGCACCGCTGCGCGACCCGCGCAACGAGTGCGTCGATGTCGCGCGGATCGCTCGACCGCCCATGCGAGTCGGCCGGCTGGTCGGCGACGCCGACCGGTGGACCGGGGTGGCCCGTCGGTGCCTCCAGGGCAGCGGTCGGTGCCGGGCCGGCCAGTTCGCTGGCCAGCCGGTCGACGGTGAGTTCCGGGCCCGCGCCGGGCAGCGCGACCGGGCGGCTGACCACGACGTCCCAACCGCCTGCGGTGGCGTCGACGGCGACCTGCTCCATCAACGCCGACTTGCCGAGTCCGAACGCGCCCGAGACCACGGCCCACGTCGTACGGCCGGTGCCGGTCCGCACGAGCATCCGCGCAAGGACGCTACGTGCCCATTCCCGGCCGACCAGCGGCGTCGCGCCGATCGGTACGGCAGCCCCAGCTGATCCCGCGCCGTCGCCGGAAGGTACGGCGGCGGCCGCACCGGAGTCGAGCTGGATGTCCTGCCGCAACACCGCCAGATGCAGCTTGCGCAACGCCGGGCCCGGCTCGGTGCCGAGTTCGTCGACGAGTGCGGCGCGGATCCGGTCGTACTGCTGCAACGCCTCGGCGGCCCGGCCGCTGCGGTAGAGCGACTTGATCAACAACTCCCAGGCCGATTCCCGCAGCGGATGACCGTCGACCAGGGCACGGGCCGACGCGGTCGCCGTCGCACAGTCGCCGACGGCCAGCAGCGTCGCGATCCGCATCTCCTCGGCGGACAGCCGGGCCTCCTCGAGCCGCCCGGCCAGGCCCCGGGCGAACGGCGCGTCCGCCACGTCGGCCAGGGCTGCCCCCCGCCACCAGCTCATCGCCGCCTCGACCTCCGCCCTGGCCGCCTCCGATCGGCCGATGGCCAGCAGCCGTCGGGTACGCCGGATCGACTCCTCGAACCGGACCGACGACAACATGGACGGGTCGACGTGCAGCAGGTACCCGGAGCCCTCGCGGACCAGCACCGCTGGCCGCCGTACCCCCGGCTCCAGCGCCGAGCGCAGTCGACTGACATGGGCGTGCAACGACGACAGGTTTCCCGGGGTCGGCCGGTCACCCCAGATGTCCTCGATCAACTGACTTCGCTGGACCGGCGCCGGGCCGGCAACCAACAGCCGCAGCAACAGCCGACGGCGCTGCGGTGGACCCAGCGGTACCGACTGGCCGAACCGCCGTACCTCCAGCGGCCCCAACACGTCGAAGATCAGGCTGCCTGCTGTCGCGGACACGTCTGCAGAGTGAAGACCCGTCGTGTCGACATCGGATCAACAGGACGTAGACACGCCGTTAACCGACCAGGGCACTGGGGAGTACCCCAGCTACCCTGCACCCACACACTTCTAGCTTTCCGTAACATTGTCGACACCGAGGGTATTTGTCGCTTCGATCGAGGGAGCGCCTTGACGTCACCGACCACGACGCCCGAGCCGACCGGGGCGGGCCAGCCGGCGAACCCGTCCGCAGCGAACCCGTCCGCAGCGAACCCGTCCGCGACGAGCCGGTCCGGCCCACCGCGGGCAGAGTCGGTGCTGCCGGAGCTGCGGGCGATGTGGTGGGAGACCGGCGTCCGGGCCCGGGCCGAGGCGGGCCTGATGGTGGTCTTCGCCGAACTGCCCCGGCTGGTCGCCGAGGCCGTGCGGATCAGTTGGCGGGCCGACCGCCTGCGGACCTCCGTGGTGGCGGTCGCCACGATCGGTGCCGGCACGATGGCCTCGTTCGGGCTGCTCGCCACGCAGCGGGTGCTCGTCGAACTGTTCGCCGGCG
Organism: Solwaraspora sp. WMMD791; assembly: GCF_029581195.1. Classification (NCBI taxonomy): domain Bacteria; kingdom Bacillati; phylum Actinomycetota; class Actinomycetes; order Micromonosporales; family Micromonosporaceae; genus Solwaraspora; species Solwaraspora sp. WMMD791. The sequence goes on along the minus strand of NZ_CP120737.1, from coordinate 6,235,363 downwards.
GCCCGACCGCCGACAAGGTGGTCGCCGCTCTGCCGGCGTTGACGGCGCTGGCCGCGGTCACCGCGATCCGGGCCGGGCTGGGCATCGCGACCGGGTACGCCCAGAACGGCCTCACCCCCCGGGTGGACCGCGAGGTCGAGCGCGGCCTGTTCGAGGTCACCACGGCGGTACGGCTCGACGCGTTCGACGCCGACGCGTTCGCCGACGACATGGAACGCGCCACCCGGGGCACCGACGCGACGACCTCACTGGTGCAGTCGTCGATGAACCTCTTCGCCGGGCTGGTCAGCCTGCTCGCGGTGGCGGTCGCCGTCATCGTGATCCACCCGCTGCTGCTGGTCGCCCTGCTCGTCGCGACGGTGCCCAACGCCTGGGCCTCGCTGCGGGCCGGACACCTGCGCTACCGCACCTTCACCGCCGGCTCGGTACGTCGACGCCGGCTGTGGATCCTGCACCGGCTGATGGCCGAGCGCGTCTCCGCCCCGGAGCTGCGCTCGTACGGCCTGCGCCGGTTCCTGCTGGACCAGTACGACCGGGTGATGGGCGTGGAGACCGACATCCAGCTCGCCCTGGCCCGGCGGGTCACCACCACGACCAGTGTGGGGTCGCTGGCCAGCGGGTTGGCCACCGGCGTGGTGTACGTGCTGCTCGGGCTGCTGCTCGTCGGCGGGCAGATCCCGTTGGCGGCAGCGGCCACCTGCGTGATCGCCGTACAGGCCGCCCAGCGGGCGCTGACCACGGTCACCCTGCACGTCGACCGGGTCTACACCGACGGCCAGCACTTCAACGACTACACCGGATTCATGGCCCGCGCCGCCGCGTACCTGCCTGACGGAGCCGACGGGGCCGGCGGACCTGACGGGGCCGGCGGGGCCGGTGCCCGGCCGCCCGGCGCCACCCCCGAGCCGCTACGGGACCTGACCGTACGCGGCGTCAGCCTGCGCTACCCGGACCGGGACGCCCCCGCCGTCGACGATGTCTCGCTGACCATCCGGGCGGGACAGACCGTGGCCTTCGTCGGCGAGAACGGATCCGGCAAGTCGACCCTGGCCGCGATGATCGCGACGATGCGGACACCCGGCGGCGGCACCATCGAATGGAACGGCCGACCACTGCAGCACTGGGACCTCGACCAGCTGCGCCGCCGGATCGCCGTGGTCACCCAGGAGTACCACAAGTGGCCGTTCACCGCGGCGACCAACATCGCCCTCGGCGACGCCGACGCCGAGCCCGACCAGCGTCGGATCGAGGCCGCGGCAGCCCGCGCGGTCGCCCACGACATGATCCGCGACCTGCCGTACGGGTACGAGACGCTGCTCGACCGGACCTTCGCCAAGGGCCAGGATCTCTCCGGCGGGCAGTGGCAACGCATCACGGCCGCCCGTGGCTTCCTGCGCGACGCCGAACTGCTGATCATGGACGAGCCCTCCTCGGCCCTGGATCCCCGCGCCGAGGACGCGCTGTTCCAGGCGATCCGGGACCGGCAGGGCACTGCCACGACGATCCTGATCACCCACCGGCTCGCCAACGTCCGGCACGCCGACCGGATCTTCGTCCTGCACGCCGGAGCCCTGGTGGAGTCCGGCAGCCACGACGAACTACTCGCCGCCGGTGGCCGGTACGCCGAACTGTTCACCCTGCAGGCCGCCGGCTACCAGGGCGGTCCCGCCACCGGGGCGGCGATCCCCCATCAACCCAGGTCCGCGACGACCTGACCACGGTGTCCCCGCAGGCGGTCGTCGTCAGCGGGCACCGCCATCCGGCGTCGGCCGATCTGGCACGGACCGAAGGGCTTCCCGCAGGTACGCCAGGCCGTCGCAGGCGAGCCGGTCGGGTGACGGGGCGAGGGGGCGCCAGATCGAGGCGGCGGTCGCGATCGTGGCGTTCTCCGGGGTGAACGACTCGATGCAGATCGCGCCCCGGTACCCGGTCGCGGTCAGGGCGGCGAGGAAGCGGGGCCAGTCCAGGTGGTCCGCGCCGGGTGCGCCCCGGTCGGTGCCGCTGACCTGGACGTGTTTGATGTACGGGCCGGCGACGGCGACGGCGGCGTACGGGTTGGCCTCCTCGATGTTCATGTGGTAGGTGTCGATCATGAGCCCGACGTTGGCTGGCAGACCGTCGATCAGCTCCACCGCCTGACCGATCGTGTTGACCACACTCGTCTCGTACCGGTTGAGCGCCTCGACGCCGATCGACACGCCGTGGGCGCCGGCGTGGTCCGCGACCGGCGCCAGCGCCCGACGGAATCCCGCGTAGCAGGCGGCGCGGGCGGCCGAGTTCATCCGCCAGGTCCGACCTACCGAGGCGTAGACCGGCCCGCCGACGCTCGGCGCGCCGACGGCCACCGCGCTGTCGACGCAGCCCTTCAGGTAGGCCACTGTCGCCTCGACCACCGCCGGCGGGGCGTCGACCAGTTCCCTGCCGGGTGGGGTGACCGCGCAGACGCCCGCCGCGGTCAGCCCGAGCTCCGCGAGCAGGTCCCGGGTACGGTGCGGGTCCCAGTCGCCGGGTTGCTCGATCGGCAGCTCGACGGCGTCGAAGCCGAACCCGGCGATCCGGGGCAGCAGCTCGGCCAGGGCCGCGTCGTCCACCGGCGAGGCCCACACCCAGGGGTTCACCCCGATCTGGTACACCGGACCTACTTCCACCGCTGCGGGTATCCCGGCAGCCCGGTGCAGCCGCACATCGCGTAGTGCAGCGGCGGCATGTCCGGGTCGAGGTAGCTGTCCAGGTTCTCCTGGGTGATCGTCGGTTGCGGCAGCTTCCACGGGTCGGACACCTGCTGGCCGGCGAGGACCCGCAGGGCGGCGATGACCGGGGTACGCCACTGGTAGGTCGGATAGGTCGGCGCGATCGCGGTGAGTCCGTCGTCCTTCCAGATCCTCAGGAAGTCGAGCTGGTCCTCACCGTTGATGGGTGGCACCGGCTTGCCGGCGTCCTGGAACGCTTCGACCGCGGCGACCGCGACCGCGCCGGCGTCCATCCACACACCGTCGATCGTGCCGTACCGCTGGATGTAGTCGTCGACGATCTTCTTGGTCTTTGCCGGGTCGCCGTCGGTGAACTCGACCCCTACGACGTCGATCTGTGCCCGGTCGAAGACGACCTTCGCGGCGGACCAGCGGGTCTCCAGCACGTCGACGCCGGGCAGGATCCGCAGCGCGAGCAGCTTGCCGCCAGGCGCCATCCGCTGGCTGACGAACTCGGCACCGACGTGGCCGAACCCGTACCCGCCGATGGGATTGATGAAGGTGACCGGGCAGTCGGTGTCCACGCCCCGGTCGAAGACGATGACCGGCAGACCGGTACGGCAGGCCGCCTCGACCGCCGGGGTGAGGGTGGCGGTGGTGTTCGGCGAGACGATGAGCGCGTCACAGTCCTTGCCGAGCAGATCGTTGATGTCGGCGATCTGCTTCTGGTCCTTGCCTTCCGCATCGATGTGGACGAACTCCTCGATCAGGTCCGCCTGTGCCTCCACCTCGGCCTGCATGGTCTTGAACCCGACCTGACGCCACGGGTTGTTCAGCGCGGCGTTGGAGAAGCAGATTCGGTACGGGCCGGGCTTCGCGAACGTCGCCGTGTCCACCATCGTCGGGTTGAGCACCTGCTCCCATGGCTTGTCCGCCGGTCCGGTCGGGGTGGCGTCGAGCAGCGCGAGTTCGTTGTCGTAGTCGGCCTGCACGAAGAACTTCGACTGGTCGCCGGTGCCCGTTCCCGCCGGTGCCGACGACGCGCCCGAGCTGGCTGCGGGCGGTTGGTCCGTGGCGCAGCCGGCGACGGCGAGCAGCGTCACCGTGGCCAGCACGGTCATGCGATGTTTCACCAGAATCCCCTTATCTTGATGAGGAACGCCGGGTGGCGACCGCCACGGCGAACAGGATGATGGCGCCCTGGACGGTCGGTCGCAGTGCGCCGGAGACGCCGTAGAAGTTCATGAGGGCGAAGAGCAGTTCGAGGGTCACCGCGCCGAGCATCGCGCCGACGACCGACCCGCGGCCGCCGCCCAGGGCGACCCCGCCGAGGACGACCGCGGTGATGGCACCGAACTCCAGGCCGGCCCCGGCCTGGAAGGAGACGCCGCTGTACCCGCCGATCAGAATGGCGGCGACAGCGGCGGCGAGGCCGCTGAGGACGAAGGCGATGGTGCGCACCCGCGGGACCCGCACGCCGCTGAGGTGCGCGGTGCGCGGGTTGTCCCCGACGGCGATCAGGATCCGGCCGAAGTCGGACCGCGTCAGCAGCACGGCCGTCGCCGCGAGGACCAACAGGATCAGCAACGCGTACGGGACCCTGCCCAGTACCGGTACGTCCTCGACCGCACGTCGGCCGAACTGCCGGAACTCCTCGGAGAACCCGCCCTTGGGGGCACCGTTGGACCACAGGTAGACCGCACCCACCAGGATCAGGAACATGCCGAGCGTGGTGATGAACGAGGGCACCCGCAGGCGCGTCACGATCAGACCGTTGACCAACCCGACGAGCGCGCCGCCGCCGAGCAGCACCAGCACCGCCGGCCAGGTCCGTGCCGGGTCGCTGTCGATGATCCGGGCGGCGACCACGACCTGCGCGGTGACCAGGGCACCGACGGACAGGTCGAACTCGCCGGAGACGATCACGAAGTACTGTCCGGCGGCGAGCAGGATGATCGGCGCCGAGCGGCCGAGGAACGACATCAGCGACGCCGGGGCCAGAAAGCCCGGCTGGCGGATGGCGACGAGGACCAGGAGTACCGCGAGAATCGCGAGGATCGGCAGGACGCCACCGGTAGGCATCCATCGCGGCGGCGCCAGGCGGCGCGGGACGGTCTGCATGGTCAGCGGGCCGCCTTTCGCATCGCCCGGTGGGCGTAGATGGCGACGGCGGCGATGATGACGGCACCCCGGATCACCTGCTTGAAGAAGGCGTCGACCTCGAGCTGGTTGAAGATGGCGTCGATGCTGGCGAGCAGCAGTACGCCACCGACGGTGCCGACGACACCACCGCGTCCGCCGGCGAGGGCGGTGCCGCCGATGACCACCGCCGCGATCGACTCCAGGTCGTAGAGGCCTTCGGTGCCTACCCGGGGCGCGCCCGAGCCCAGCCGGCTGGCCAGGTAGATCCCGGCGAGCCCGGCGCACAGTGAACAGAGCACATGGGCGGTGACCAGGACCCGGTCGGTGCGCACGCCGGAGAGTCTGGCGACCTGGGGGTCGCCGCCGACCGCGATCAGGTGGTGACCGAACCGGGTCCGGGAAAGGACGAACCAGCACGCCCCGGTGACGGCGATCAGCAGCAGGAAGGACAGCGGTACGGGACCGACGCGCTGGTAGCCGAGGGTCTGCACGAGCGTCGGTGCGGTGCTGCCGGCCGGGCCGTCGTAGCCGTTGTCGAGGTAGCCCTTGAGTAGCAGCCCGACGCCCAGGGTCGCGATGAACGAGTTGATCCGCAGCCGGGTGACGAGCAGTCCGTTGGCCAGTCCGACGGCGGCGCTGACGGTGAGCGCCAGGCCGACGCCGGGCAGCAGCCCGCTGTCGCGACCGTTCATCGTCTCCGCGGCGACCAGGGTGGTCAGGCTCACCACGTACGCCACGGACAGGTCGAGCGAGCCGCCGAGGACGACCAGGGTCTGGCCGACCGCGACCAGCCCCAGCCCGGCGGCGACGTGCAGCAGGCTCACCGTCGTCGACTGGTTGAACAGCTGACCACCGTCGATCGTGACGATCAGCGAGCCGGTGATCAGGGTGAGGGCCAGCGCCACGTACACGCCGGGGACGGACCGCCGCGCGGACCGCAACGACAGGGCGGTCACGCCGCCGTCTCCCGTCCGGTCCCGACCGCGAGGGACGCGACGTCGGGCTCGGTCGCGCCGGCGGGCAGCTCACCGGCGACCCGCCCGTCGCGCATGACGAGGATCCGGTCGCTCATGCCGATCAGCTCGGGCAGATCGGAGGAGATCATCAGCACTGCGGCCCCGTCACGGGCGAGTCCGCGGACGAGATGGTGGATCGCCGATCTGGCGCCGACGTCGATGCCACGGGTCGGTTCGTCGAAGAGCAGGACCAGCGGGTCCGTAGCGAGCCATCGCGCCAACACGACCTTCTGCTGGTTGCCGCCGGACAGGAAGCGGATCTCCTGATCCTCGGCGGCGGCCCGCAGGTCGACGGCGGCGAGCAGCTGCCGGATCCGGCCGACCCGATGAGTACGCGCGGCGCCGGTGGCGCGGCGCGACCGGCCGGCAGCGCGGTGCGACCGGCTGGTGACGACCGCCCGCACCGCGAGCAATGCGTTGTCGAGCACCGACTGTCGGGCGACGATGCCCTCGCCCTTGCGGTCCTCGGTGACGTAGGCGATTCCGGCCCGCATCGCCGCCCGTGGGGAGCGGATCCGCACCGGTACGCCGTCGAGCGTGACCTCTCCGGTGGTGAACGGAACCGCCCCGAACAGCGCCCGGGCCAGTGCCGATCGTCCCGAGCCCTGCAGACCCCCGACGCCGAGCACCTCCCCGGCGCGCAGGTCCAGGTCGACGTCGCGCAACGTCCGGTTTCCCCCTCCCCGGACAGCGAGTCGTACGGGACCGCCGACGGTGCCGGCCCGGTCGGGGTAGAGACTGGACATCTCCCGACCGACCATGAGCCGCACCAGCTCCTCGGCCGTGGTCTCGGCGGTGCGCAGCGTCTCCACCCGGCGGCCGTCCTTGAGGACGGTGATCCGGCTGGACAGGTCGAAGACCTCGGTGAGCCGGTGCGAGACGTAGAGCAGACCGATGCCCTGGTCCTGCAGCCGGCGCACCAGTCGGTAGAGCAGCTCCACCTCGTGGTCGGCCAGGGCTGCGGTGGGCTCGTCCATGATGAGCAGCCGGGCGTCGAGGGCCAGCGCCTTGACGATCTCGACGACCTGCTGCTGCGCCACGCCGAGGTGCCCCACCGGGGTGTCGACCGGCAGTGTTCCCTCGCCGACGGCGTCCAGCAGTTGCCTGGTGCGGTCGCGGGTCTGTCGACGGTCGACCAGGCCGCGCCGCAGCGGCTCGTGGCCCAGGAACACGTTCTCGGCGACGGTGCGCTCCGGCAGCAGGTTGAACTCCTGGTGGATGATGCCGATCCCGGCCTGCTGGGCGTGCCGTGGGCCGGCGAACACGCGTCGTCGGCCGGCGAATTCGATGGTGCCCTCGTCGGGGGCGTACCCACCGGAGACGATCTTCATGAGGGTGGACTTTCCGGCACCGTTCTCGCCGACGACAGCGTGGACCTCGCCCGGCGCGACGTCGAGGTCGACACCGTCGAGGACCCGCGTGCCGAGGAAGGACTTGCCGATGCCCCGCAGGGCCAACAACGAGGCCGGACGTCGATCCATCATCGCCAGCGATCCTCACTCAAAGTAGCGCCTCCCCCTCCCGGCCCATCGACTACCGATCGCCAGCAGTCGATAGCCTGCACTTCATGTGTCATGCGACATGGCGGCAAATGTTGTCGTGCGCAACTTTTCCTTGACACAGCCGAAACATCACACGTATGAAGATAGGTGCTTGGGTATGAGTTAGCAATCCCCGGACTCGCAGCTACTTTCGACCGACCGCCGGCCGTAGCGACGCTGCCTCAAGCTGGCTGCCGGGCCGCCAGGGCGCTGAAGGGCATCAGCGCGTGTTGTCGCTAACATCGACGATCGACCATCTAACTGGGCCAGCCAATCGCTGGCGGACCATCAGGCCAACTCAGCCCATCGTCACTTTCCGTAGCTACGGATAGATGGTGAGAGGGTGGCCGGCCGTGGTCGCACCCCTGTTGCCCCGCCCCCAACGAGGAGACGGCATGCGTCGCAGCACCACCATCATCGGCGTGATCGCGGGCCTGGTCATGGCGCTCGCGCTGGTCAATCCGGCGGCGGCGGCCGCCCCGGCCTTCCGCGCCCTGCTGTTCACCAAGACCGTCGGATACCGACACGACTCGATCCCCGCCGGCATCGCCATGTTCCAGCAGCAGGCGGCAGCCAACAACTTCGAACTGGTGCACAGCGAGGACTCGAACGTCTTCACCGCGGCCAACCTGGCCACCTTCGACGTCCTCATCATGTTCCAGACCTCCGGCATGATCTGGACCTCGCCGGCGCAGCGCCAGGCGGTGGAGGGGTACCTCGCCAGCGGAAAGGGCATCGCCGCTGTCCACAACGCCACCGACATGAACATCGAGGGCGAGTACCCGTGGTGGGACCAGACCATCAACGGTGGCGTGCACATGACCGAGCACTCCCCCGGGGTCCTGCCGGGCACCGCCATCGTCGCCGACAAGAAGCACCCGTCGACGGCCAGCCTGCCGGACCGCTGGAACCGCAGCGAGGAGTGGTACAACTTCAACGCCAACCCACGCGGCGCGGTGCACGTGCTGGTGACCGCCGACGAGCGGACCTACAACCCCGGTTCCCAGGCGATGGGCCCGGACCACCCGATCTCCTGGTGCCGCAACGCCGGAGGCGGCCGGGTCTGGGCCACCGCCATGGGACACGCCATCGAGTCGTACAGCGAGCCCCTCTTCCGCGACCACGTGCTCGGTGGCGTCAAGTGGGCCGCCGGCAACGAACCCGGCGACTGCGGCGGCACCGTGTGGAACAACTTCGACAAGCGCACCCTGGACAGCAACACCGTCGACCCGATGGCGCTGGCGGTGGCACCGGACGGCCGGGTGCTCTACGTCCAACGCGGCGGCCAGGTGAAGATCTTCAAGCCGAGCACGAACAGCACGGTCACCGCCGGCACCCTGAGTGTCTACACCGGCGGCGAGGACGGCCTGACGGGGCTCGCGCTGGACCCGGACTTCGCCAGCAACGGGTACGTCTACCTGTACCACTCGCCGGCGAACAGCTCCACGGACATCAACCGGGTCTCCCGGTTCACCCTGACCGGTGACACGTTGAACATGGCCAGCCAGGTCACCATCATCGACATCCCGGCGTACCGCGACCGGACCTTCCCCGAACCCGGCCACACCGGCGGCTACCTGCGGTTCGGCCCGGACGGCAACCTGTACATCGGCACCGGCGACGACGTCGCGCCGAACCTCGATCCGGCCTGGCAGGGCTACGCCCCGCTGGACTGGCGGCCGGGCAAGCACATGCTCGACGCGGCCCGGACCGCCGGCAACACCAACGACCTGCGCGGGAAGCTGCTGCGGATCCGGCCGTCGGCGGGCGGCGGCTACACCGTTCCGGCCGGGAACCTCTACCCCCAGGGAACGGCATCCACCCGACCGGAAATCTACGCGATGGGCTTCCGCAACCCGTTCCGCTTCTCTATCGACCCGGCCACCGGCTGGGTGTACCTGGCCGACTACGGACCCGACCGCAACCCACCCACCACCAACCGTGGTCCCGAGGGCCTGGTCGAACTCAATGTGATCAAGTCGCCCGGCAACTACGGCTGGCCGTTCTGCCACGGCGACAACCAGCCCTACGCGCCGTACAACCCGGACACCGGTGCCGTCGGCGCGAAGTTCAACTGCACCGCCCCGGTCAACAACTCGCCCAACAACACCGGCCTGACCAACCTCCGTCCGGTCGTCGCGCCCAACATGTGGTACGGCAACGGCACCTCGCCGACCTTCCCGGAGCTCGGCGCCGGCGGCTCCGGGCCGATGGGCGGGCCGGTCTACCGGTACGACCCGACGAACCCGTCCGACACGAAGTTCCCGCCCTACTACGACGGGGTGCACTTCTTCTACGAGTGGTCACGCAGCTACGTCAAGGAGGTGCACTTCGACTCCGCGACCGCGGTGACCCGCACCAACCCGTTCCTGCCCGGCGCGGAGTTCAAAAAGCCGATGGACATGCAGTTCGGTCCAGACGGCTCGCTGTACCTGCTGGAGTGGGGCACCAACTTCGGCGGCGGCAACAACGACTCCGGTCTCTACCGGATCGACTACGTCCAGGGCGGGCGGTCACCGATCGCCAAGGCGACCGGTACGCCGACCAACGGGTACGCGCCACTGACGGTCCAGTTCAGTAGCGCCGGATCGGCCGACCCCGACCCCGGCGACACACTCAGCTACCAGTGGACCTTCGGCGACGGCGGCACCTCGACCGCGGCCAACCCGTCACACGTCTACACCACCAACGGCAACTACACCGCGCAGCTGACGGTCACGGACAACACCGGCCGGACGGCCTTCGCCAACGTCAACATCACCGTCGGCAACACCGCGCCGGTGGTCACCATCACCGCACCGGCCAATGGCGGCATGCTCACCTTCGGCGACCAGGTGTCGTACACGGTCACCGTCTCCGACCCGGGCGGTGCCCCGGTCGACTGCGCCAAGGTGTTCGTCAACCCGGCACTCGGTCACGACGACCACGAGCACGAGACCACCGACTACCCGGGCTGCTCGGGAACGATCCGTACCGAACTGCTCGGCGGGCACCCGGACGGGGCCAATCTGTTCTACGCGCTCAACGCCCGCTACACCGACGACGGCGGCAACGGTGGTGCCGCACCCCTGACCGGTTACGCGAAGGTGATCCTCCAGCCGAAACACAAGCAGGCCGAGTACCACAGCAGCCAGTCCGGCACCCGGATCATCGACCAGGCCGGCGCGGAGAGCGGCAAACGCATCGGGGACATCTCCAACAACGACTGGGTGGCGTTCACCCCGATGAGCCTGTCCGGCATCACCACTGTCAGCTACCGGCTGTCGTCGCCGTCCGGCGGCGGCACGATCGAACTACGCGCCGGCTCACCGACCGGTACACTGCTGGCCACCACACCGGTGCCGAGCACCGGCGGCTGGGACAACTACCAGTCCACGTCCCCAGTGAACGTCACCGCCCTGGCGGGCAGCCACACCCTGTACATGGTGTTCAAGGGCAGCGCGAACAACTGGTTCGACCTGGACTCGTTCACCTTCGGCGGTGCCGGAGTGGGCCAGCCGGTCGACCCCGGCGATCCTCCGGGCGACGGGGTGGCCGGCAGGACGTGGACGCTGGCCGCGCAGCACAGCGGCAAGCTGATGGACGTCAACGGTGTCTCCACCGCCGATGGGGCCCAGATCCACCAATGGGCGGCGACCGGCGGAAACAACCAGAAGTGGGCAGCCGTGGACGCCGGTGGCGGCGCGGTCTACCTCCGCGCTGTCCACAGTGGCAAGTGTGCGGAGGTCATCGGCGGCTCCACCAGCGCCGGCGCCTTCCTTCAGCAGGCCACCTGCAACAACAGCAACCAGCAGCGGTTCACCGTCACCCCGACCGGCACCAGTGGGGTCTACACGGTACGCAGCGTACCGAGCGGGTTGTGCCTGGACGTCAACGGCGCCGCCACCAGCGACGGCGCTCGCCTCATCCAATGGAACTGCCACGCCGGCCTCAACCAGCAGTGGCGGTTCAGCCAGGCCTGACGCACCGCGACCGCCGAGGCAACCAACGATTGGAGCAGACCATGAAGCTCAGCAGCGCGGCGCGACCCGTCGCGCCACCCGGACTCCGCTGGCGGTCAGTGCTGGCTGCGGCGACCGCCACCGTCCTGGCCGCCGGCGCGCTGATCGCCGGACACGCGACGCCGGCAGCCGCGGCGACCGTGGACACCAGCGCCTGGTACGTCCTGGTCAACCGGAACAGCGGCAAGGCGCTCGACCTCTACGGGTTGGCCACCAACGACGGCGCGCGGATCAGCCAGTGGACCCGCAACGACGGCGCCAACCAGCAGTGGCAGTTCGTGGATTCCGGCGGCGGCTACTACCGGCTGAAGTCCCGGCACTCGGGCAAGGTGCTCGACGTGTACAACTGGTCGACCGCCGACGGCGGCGCGATCGTGCAGTGGGCCGACACCAACGGCACCAACCAGCAGTTCCGGCTGGCCGACTCCGACGGCGGTCACGTCCGGTTGATCAGCCGGCACAGCGGCAAGGCCGTCGAGGTGCAGGGTGCCGCCACCACCGACGGCGCCAACATCGTGCAGTACGCCGACTGGAACGGCACCAACCAGCAGTGGCAACTCGTCCGCGTCGACGGTGGCGGCAACCCGCCACCACCGGGCGACAGCGGGTGCGGACGGGCCCCGACGCTGTCCAGCGGCACCCACACGATCCAGAGCAACGGCCAGAACCGGCAGTTCATCCTGCGGGTACCGGCCAACTACAACAGCAACAACCCGTACCGCCTGATCTTTGCCTTCCACTGGCGCGGCGGCACCATGCAGGAGATCTCCTCCGGCGGCACCAGCGGGGCCGCCTGGTCCTACTACGGCCAGCAGGAACAGTCGAACAACAGCGCGATCCTGGTCGCCCCGCAGGGGTTCGGCAACGGCTGGGCGAACAACGGAGGTGAGGACGTCACGTTCGTCGACGACATGATCAGGCGCATCGAAAGCGGGCTCTGCGTCAACCCGCGGCAACGTTTCGCCCTCGGTTTCAGCTGGGGTGGAGGAATGAGTTACGCCCTGGCGTGCGCACGGGCCGATGTCTTCCGGGCCGTCGCGGTGATCTCCGGTGCGCAGATCAGCGGGTGCAGCGGCGGTAGCCAGCCCATCGCGTACTTCGGGCTGCACGGCATCTCCGACAACGTCCTCAGCATCGGCCAGGGACGTTCACTGCGGGACACCTTCGTCCGCAACAACGGGTGCACCTTCCAGAACCCGCCCGAGCCGGGAGCAGGCAGCCGCACGCACATCACCACCGCCTACTCCGGATGCCGGGCCGGCTATCCAGTGCAGTGGGCAGCGTTCGACAACGGGCACATGCCGGGCCCGGTGGACGGAACGTACGGCGAGAGCGGCGTGACGACCTGGACCAAGGGCGAGATCTGGCGCTTCTTCGCACAGTTCTCCTGAGCTCGCCCGCGATCTCCTGAGCTCGCCCGCGGTCTCCTGAGCTCGCCCCGGCGCGGGCACCCGCCGGCGGCGGGTGGCAGCCGCCACTTCCGCACCTGGAAGTGGCGGCTGTCGCCGCGCGGTCCGCTGGACGCTCCCGGACCCGGCAGGCGCACTGAAATTCTTTGTCGGGCGTCCGGCGGCCACCCGTAGCATGAGCAGCTATGACTGACACCTCTGCGGGCTTCGCCGTGCCGTCGGCACCGTCGTTGAACGGGCTGGAAGACAAGTGGGCGCGTCGCTGGGAGGAGCAGGGCGTATACCGGTTCGACCGGTCCGCCGACCGGGCCGGGGTGTACGCCATCGACACGCCGCCGCCCACGGTGAGCGGGTCGCTGCACGTCGGTCACGTGTTCTCGTACACCCACACCGACGTCATCGCCCGCTATCAGCGGATGCGGGGCAAGGCGGTGTTCTATCCGATGGGCTGGGACGACAACGGCCTACCCACCGAGCGTCGGGTGCAGAACTTCTTCGGGGTGCGCTGCGACCCGTCCCTGCCGTACGACCCGGACTTCACTCCACCGGAGCGGCCCGGCACGTCGGAGCTCGGCGTGTCCCGGCGCAACTTCATCGAGTTGTGCGAGCGGCTGACGGTCGCCGACGAGCAGGTGTTCGAGCAGCTGTGGCGGCGGCTGGGGCTGTCGGTCGACTGGCAGCTGACCTATCAGACCATCGACGCCGACTCACGGCGGGTGTCGCAGCGGGCGTTTCTGCGCAACGTCACGCGCGGTGAGGCGTACCTGTCGGAGGCGCCGACGCTCTGGGACGTCACCTACCGGACCGCCGTCGCCCAGGCGGAGCTGGAGGACCGGGAGCGGCCCGGGGCGCACCATCGGGTGGCGTTCCACCGGCCGGACGGCACCCCGGTGCACATCATGACGACCCGACCGGAGCTGCTGCCGGCGTGCGTGGCGCTGGTGGCGCACCCGGACGACGAGCGGTACCGCGACCTGGTCGGCACCACCGTCCGTTCCCCGCTGTTCGGGGTCGAGGTCCCGGTCACCGCGCACCGGCTCGCGGCCCCCGACAAGGGCACCGGCATCGCCATGATCTGCACCTTCGGCGACCTGACCGACGTGCTGTGGTGGCGCGAGCTGCGGCTGGCCACCCGGCCGATCGTCGGCCGGGACGGCCGCGTGCTGGCCGACCCGCCGCCCGGCCTGGACGACCCGCAGGGACGCACGGTCTACGCCCAGCTGGTCGGGGCCACCATGCACACCGCCCGGGAACGGGTGGTGGAGCTGTTGCGCGCCTGCGGCGACCTGGTCGGCGAGCCGGAGAAGATCACGCATCCGGTGAAGTTCTACGAGCGCGGCGACAAGCCGCTGGAGATCGTCACGACCCGGCAGTGGTACCTGCGCAACGGGGGTCGGGAACCCGAGCTGCGGGAGGTTCTGTTGAGCCGGGGCCGGGAGCTGGCCTGGCAGCCGGAGTACATGCGGGCCCGCTACGAAAGCTGGGTCGGCGGCCTGACCGGGGACTGGTTGGTCAGCCGGCAGCGGTTCTTCGGCGTGCCGATCCCGGTCTGGTATCCCCTCGACGAGCACGGCGAGCCGGTCCTCGACCAGCCGATCCTGCCTGACGAGGCGATGCTGCCGGTGGACCCCAGCGTGGACACCCCGCCGGGCTACCAGGCCGGGCAGCGGGGAACCCCCGGTGGCTTCGTCGGCGACCCGGACGTCATGGACACCTGGGCGACGTCCTCGCTGACCCCACAGATCGCCGGCAAGTGGGGCACCGACGACGACCTGTTCCAGCGGGTGTTCCCGATGGACCTGCGCCCCCAGGCGCACGAGATCATCCGGACCTGGCTGTTCTCCAGCGTCGTACGGTCGCATCTGGAGCATGACAGCCTGCCCTGGTCGCACGCCGCGATCTCCGGCTGGGTCCTGGATCCGGACCGCAAGAAGATGTCGAAATCCAAGGGCAACGTCGTCACTCCGCTGGCGCTGCTGGAGGAGTACGGATCCGACGCGGCCCGCTACTGGGCGGTCAACGGCCGGCCCGGCACCGACACCGCGTTCGACACCGGGCAGATGAAGGTCGGTCGCCGGCTCGCGATGAAGATCCTCAACGCCAGCCGGTTCGTGCTCGGCCTGGGTGCTCCCGCCGAATCGGCCACCGTGACCGAAGCGCTGGACCGGGCGATGCTGGCGGAGCTGGCCAGCGTGGTCGACGACGCCACGACCGCGCTGGACGGCTACGACTACGCCCGCGCCCTGGAGCGCATCGAGCAGTTCTTCTGGCGGTTCTGCGACGACTACCTGG
Organism: Solwaraspora sp. WMMD791; assembly: GCF_029581195.1. Lineage (NCBI taxonomy): Bacteria > Bacillati > Actinomycetota > Actinomycetes > Micromonosporales > Micromonosporaceae > Solwaraspora > Solwaraspora sp. WMMD791. The sequence continues at coordinate 6,220,272 of NZ_CP120737.1, read as the reverse complement.
AGCTGGCCAAGAGCCGGGGGTACGGCGAACGCGGCTCCGCCCCGGCCGAGTCCGCCCGCGCGGCGCTGACCACCGCCCTGGCCACGCTGCTGCGGCTGTTCGCGCCGTTCCTGCCCTTCGTCGCCGAGGAAGTGTGGTCCTGGTGGCGCACCGGCACGGTGCACCGGGCCGCCTGGCCGACGGGTGACGAGCTGCGTACGGCGGTCGATGGCGCCGACGCCACCGCGTTGACCGTCGCCAGCCAGGTGATCGCCGCGATCCGCAAAGCCAAGTCGGAAGCGAAGCTGTCCATGCGGGCGGACGTCTCGAAGGTCCTGGTCCGCGCCGAGCCGGCGATGCTGGTCGCACTCGGCGGCGTCGCCGACGATCTGCGGGCCGCCGGTCGGGTCGACCAGCTCGGCACCGAGGAAGCCGACGAGCCGGGCCTGAGCACCCTGGTGACGGTGTAGCAGCGAACAGTCGAGCACGCCGGTAGTACGGCGACGACTCATGCCCCGGCCGGGCCGAAGAGCCTGGTCGGGGCCTTGTCGTCTGGTACTCCCGCGAAGGACGTGAACCTATGCCCTGCGGATTGAGGTCTTGGCCTGTGGCTACCCGTGAAGGGCGCATACCGGTAGCGCATCCTAGTCATAACCAGGAGCCTTGCAAACCTGCCCTTTCCGACGCGCAGAACTGACGGAAAGTGGGATCGCTCGGTCTCTTTTCGGGGCATCACACCCCGCAACCGGCCAGTAAAATCCGGTCGACGCCGGGGATGCCCAGTTCCAATCATAGAACTACCGGAAATTCATGGCGCCCCTTCCACCCGCCCGACGACAAGGAGTCTGCTCCATGGAATTCGATGAACGGGTCGCCGCCCTCGCCACAAAGGTCAAAAATCAGCGGGACGCGATTCAGACGGAAGAAGCCGCCAAGAACGCTTTCGTCATGCCGTTCATCTCGATGATTCTCGGCTACGACGTATTCGACCCACTGGAGGTCATACCGGAGTTCACCGCTGACGTCGGGACCAAAAAAGGCGAGAAGGTCGACTACGCGATCATGCACGCCGGTGAGGTGCAAATTCTCATCGAATGCAAGCAGCCACGCGACCCACTGAGGATCGAACACGCGTCTCAACTCTATCGGTACTTCTCAGTTACGAATGCCCGCATCGCCATCCTCACCAACGGTCAGGTCTACCACTTCTACACCGACCTCGACGCACCTAACAAGATGGACACCAAGCCCTTCCTCATACTCGACCTGGATGATATCGACGACACCCTCCTGCCGGAGTTGCGAAAGCTCACAAAGGAAGTTTTCGATCTCGATTCCATCATCAGCGCTGCCGAAGAACTGAAGTACCTCGGACAGATCAAGCGTTCGATGGCGAAGCAGTTCGAGGATCCCGAGGACGAATGGATCCGATTCTTCGCCAGCAAAGTGTATGATGGCTCACTGACCCAGAAGAGGCGGGAGCAGTTCCGGCCGATTGTCGCCAAGGCCGCCTCCCAGTTCATCAGGGACAAGGTGAACGAACGACTGAAGGGCGCACTCCACGCGAACCTTCCCGGGCAGACCGTTGAAGCGAATCCCGAGGCGATTGAAAGCGAGGTGGTTGCACTCGGCGACGTCGCACGCGACACAGAGGTCGACACCACACTCGAGGAATTGACCGGGTATCAGATCGTCAAGGCGATCGCGTGTAGCGACGTGAAGCCCCAACGCGTCGTGGGCCGCGATGCGAAGTCATACTTCGCGATCATTCTCGACGACAACAACCGCAAGCCCATAGCGCGGCTGCACTTCAATGGAAAATCCCGAAAATACATCGGGACCTTCGATGCCGACAAGACCGAGACTCGCCATCTGATCAGCTCGCTTGACGACATTTATCTGCATGCGGAAGCGATACGGATTGCAGTTAGAGCATTCATGGGCGACGGCGGCGACAAGAACCGCTGAGACTCGACGCGAACCCGACAGCCTGGTTCGAGGCAGGATCAGACGCGAGGCACCCGCGCCCTTCTCACGGCATCTGCCGGGCGAGAGCGACACCTGCGCTCTCCCCGGCAGGTGCCGGTAACACTCCGACTCCGGTCTCGTGTAGACGTCTTATAGCAGGTGATGCCTACGGGCGTAGGCCGAGAAGTCTGCACCCGAGCAGGGTAGACGAGCACTCGTCGCTCTCAATGCGTCGATGAGGTTGCCCGCACCCACCTCAGTCTGTTTGCCGGTCCGACAAGCTGCAGCGAGAAGCCAGATCGTGCCATGCACTTCCGCCCGGTAGGCACGGGCGACCTTGGTGGCCTGCCGATCATCCGTGATTGCGATACCTCTCCGCAGCTCAGCAGCAGCGAGGACGGATGCCTCACCGAGATGGCGCTCCTCAGCACCAAGTCTTCTGACCCACACGGTGAAGCATCGAATCTCATCAAGAGTGTCCAGCTGAGCTCGCTTCAGCCAGTCCACCTCACAGGCAGCCATCAGCTCTGGTCGGTTCACAGCTCCCGACCGCAACTCCTCCATGACCACCCGCGTTGTCCAGCAGTCAGCATCCATAAGCAGATCGCGCAGGACGTCCAGCCGGTCAGCAAGGGCAAAGTGATACAAGAGCATCGTATCGAGCACAAGGACCGAACCCGGCGGCATCGGCAGACTCACGGAGCGGTCTCCAGGTCATCCTCATCAGGCAGGTCCGCATCGGCGATCTGGCCGTACATCAACTCGACCGCCCTAGATCGAGTGATTCGACTGGCCCGCCACGCCTCGATCACCGCATGCGCATAGCCCGGTGGCACACGCACCGAGGCAAGATCGGGCTGAGGCACCCAGCCTAGAGCCTCCATGAACTCTGCCCGAGTGGGCCGCGGAAAGCTCCAGGCCCGACGTGTCGCAGCATCAATTACCCCGGCCTGCTCAGCCTGACGTAATGCCAACAACCAGGAGGTACGGTATCGAGCGGCGTAGGCAATCAGCAGATCCCGGCTCACGCGCCCATCATTCGGGGAGCCGGTCATGGCGTTGAGCGGTAACAGCAACTCAGCAGCGAATGCGTCGATCACCCCTTCGCGCTCCGCGCGAGACGTGCTGACTCCCAGGTCACTGGAGTATTCGTCTCCAATAACCAAATGTCCAAGCTCATGTGCGGCGGTAGCTCGTCGACGGCCAGGATCGCCTTGTGCGCTCACCACCGCAACAGCCACCTCCCCCTGGATAAGGGACGCACCATCGCCTGGCAGATCAGCTACAAGGACCCACTGCCCTGCACGCTCACAAATCTCCGTGATGCTACCAATCGGTTCATCGCCAAGATGAAGTTGCTGCCGCAACCAGTGCGCCGCTTGCCTCGCATCAGTCTCAGATGTCACCGTACCCGGGTAACGAAGTAGCGGAACCGTCTGCAGAGAGCCGATGTCTACCAGTTGCTGCACATCACGCAGCCAGCCGACCAAAGCGATCTCCAAGCGCTCAGAAGACCGCGCCGCCTCGGTGTCTGTCTCTTCCGTCAGTACCGCAGACCGCCGGGACAGCACCGCTGGCCGCGGCTCGATCAGATACTCCATCGATACCTCGAGCGCACGGGACAGTCGCGACAGCTCGACCGCGTCGAGGCGCCTGCTACCAGCCTCAACCTTCGCCAGCATGGTTCGATCCAGCCCCACGCGATCGGCAAGGTCCTGCTGCGACATGCCTACTGACAGACGCGCCTGCCGCACCTGCTCCCCGATGCGGTGCCAGTCCTGCTGTTCCCCAGCCATGGTGCGATAATCGCACATCTCGGGTCTCAGTGGGTCGACACAGGGTTCCGAACGCCGACCATGGCCCTAGGTCCTCCCGGCGTCGTCCGCGCGGCACCGGGCCCGTACCGCCAGGCCTGCGTGTCAGGCACGCCACCGAGGTGCAGCACCGGGGTCGGCTGGCTCGCCGGGCTGCCGTCGAGAGTCAGCCTTGAGCACCTGGTCATCCGGACACCTACGCCACCTGGCATTCGAACGCCCACCAGGCCGGCTGCAGAACGCCGGGTACCGGAGAGACTCCGCCCCGCGCGCCTCGGCCAACCCCACAGGACGTGGACCGGACTGGTGCTCCCCGACTTCGCCGGTCCGTGGAGCGCCCGGCGAACACCCGGCCGGCGGTGCGGCGTACGGCAAAAGGCCCCGACCGGGCGGAAACCGCCTGGTCGGGGCCTTGTTGTCTGGTACGCCGCGTAGGACTTGAACCTACAACCCGCGGATTAAGAGTCCGCTGCTCTGCCAGTTGAGCTAGCGGCGCTCGCTGACAACGTCGGCAACCGTAGCACGGCGGCCCGCCCGTCTTCCAACCGGTTGCCGGGTACGAGCCGACTGTCCGGCCGACCTGCCCACGTGCACGGATCTGGCACCCTTCCGGATCAGGCACGAAGGGCGTAGCGGGTGATGCACGATGTCGGCAGGGACGCAACAAGGAACGGGGACTGGGATGGACAGGGTCAGGAGGGGTTGGTCGGTCGCGATGACACTGGCAGTCATCGCACCGGCCGCACTGGCAGGGTGCGGAGCGGACAAGGAGGCACCACGGTTCGTCAGCGGTCAGGTGGCGTCGGCGAGTCCGACTCCGCCGCCGGAACCGTTCGAGTTCGCCATCTCGCCGGAGGCTGACGCGAAGGATCTGCCGATCAGCACGGAGATCGGCACCTCGGTCAGCGGTGGGGAGGTGACCTCGGTGACGCTCGTCGAGGACGGCGGCGGCGAGGTCAGCGGCAGCATGCGCGACGACGGTACCTCCTGGGTGCCGGACAAGCCGTTGAAGAACAACAAGAAGTACACGGCGACGGTGGTCGCGACGAGCGCCTCCGGGGACGAGGAGACGAAGACCACCACGTTCAGCACGATGGGCAAGTCCGGGTCGCAGACCGGCACGGGGCTCTACCTGTTCGACGGGCGTACGTACGGGGTGGCGATGCCGGTGGTGGTGGAGTTCTTCCCGGGCGTTCCGGAGAAGGAGCGGGCCAACGTGCAGAAGCGGATGTTCGTCTCGACCGACCCGCCGCAGCCGGGCACCTGGTACTGGGTGGCGAACGGCAGTCAGGCGTTCTACCGGGCGCCGGACTACTGGCAGCCCGGCACCAAGCTGACCGCGCGGATCGCGCTCGGTGGGCATCCGACGGGTGACGGCCGGTACGGCGACCAGGACCGCGGGGCCACCGCCACGATCGGCGGCAAGGTGACGATGGAGGTGGACAACGCCACCAAGCAGTTGTCGATGTTCAAGGACGACAAGCTGGTCAAGCAGATGCCGGTGAGTCTCGGCAAGCCGAGTACGCCGTCGTCGAGTGGCACGATGGTGGTGATGGACAAGCAGGCGCAGACGGTCTTCGACACGTTCGCCGAGCTTGGCCCGGAGGAGGGTTACCGGACGGACATCTCGTTCGCTCAGCGGATCACCTGGGGCGGTGAGTTCATTCACGCGGCGCCGTGGTCGGTCGGTGACCAGGGGGTACGCAACGTGTCGCACGGCTGCGTCAACCTGTCGATGGCGAACGCGGAGTGGCTGTTCAGTCAGACCAAGGTCGGTGATCCGATCACGGTCAAGGGGACCGAGCGCAAGCTGGCCGACGGTAACGGGTGGACGGCGTGGAACCTGACCTGGGACGAGTTCGTCAAGGGCAGCGCGCTGCCGGTGCCGGCCGATCTCGCGCCGAAGCAGCGGTCCGGGTCGCCGGCACCGGCCCAGTCCGGTGGGGGCACCCCGACCCCGGCACCCTCGGTGACGTCCGGATGACATCAGGGCGAGTCACCGCAGTGAGGCATGACATCTGAACAAAGGCCGACAACGGACTAATCCGACGCGACCGATCGAAAACGCCCGGAGAATCGGGAATATCGGTCGGTCGCGTCGGCGTTACCTCCGTTCAGGCACGAACCCGGGAGTTGCCCTGCCGCGTCATTGATGGACGATGGGACCCGGGGACCGAACTTTCCGTGAGGAGATCATGCGAGTGCGAGTCAGCCGCAACAAGGCACCGTCGCGCGCCGGACGGACGCGTCCACCCGTACCGCGGGCGCTGGTGGCCCTCGTGGCGACCGCCGCGCTCGCGCTGACCGGCGCCTGCACCGGCGGCGGTGACGCGCCCACCTGGCAGGATGGCAGCGGCGCCGAGGCCGAGCCCAGCCCGAAAGCGCAGGCGACGATCACCGAGCCGGCCGCGGACGCCACCGACGTGCCGGCCTCGACCGGGGTCGTGTTCACCGCGACCGGGGCGGTCGAGACGACGGTCGAGTTGACCGACGCCGCCGGCAACGCAGTGGAGGGCGAGGTCACCGCAGACGGCAGCCAGTTCCTGCCGGCCAGTCAACTGGCCTGGGACACCGCGTACACCGCGACGGTGACGGTGACCGGCGACGACGACAAGACCACCACCGTCAGCCACAGCTTCCGCACGATGGCCGAGCCGGCGAACCAGGTCAGGGTCTCCAGTTTCCTCGGCGACGGCAACGTCGTCGGGGTCGCGATGCCGCTCATCCTGCGGTTCAGTCGGGACATCCCGCAGGACCAGCGCGACGACGTGCAGCGGCGGCTGAGCGTACGGACCGAGCCCGCCCAGGAGGGCGTCTGGTACTGGGTCAGCCCCACCGAGGTCCAGTTCCGACCCAAGGAGTACTGGCAGGCCGGCACGAAGCTGTTCTACAAGGCGCAGACCGGCGGGCTGCCGATGGGCGACGGCTGGTACGGCCGCAACGATCTGACGATCGACGCCGAGGTCGGCTCCGCGCTGATCATGACCGTGGACAACGCGACCAAGAAGATGACGGTCACCAAGGACGGGCAGACGATCAAGGAGATCCCGGTCAGCCTCGGTAAGCCGAAGACCCCATCGTCGAGCGGCACCATGATCGTGATGGAGAAGCTCAAGGAGACCGTCTTCGACACGTACGAGGAGCTGGGCCCGGAGGAGGGCTACCGGACCGACATCGAGTACGCCCAGCGGCTCACCTGGGGTGGCGAGTTCATCCACGCCGCGCCGTGGTCCGTGGCCGACCAGGGGGTGCGCAACGTGTCGCACGGTTGCATCAACATGTCGGTGGCCAACGCCGAATGGCTGTTCAACCAGACCAAGGTGGGTGATCCGGTGACCGTCAAGGGCACCGAGGTCCAGCTCGTCAACGGCAACGGCTGGACCATCTGGAACCTCAGCTGGGACGAGCTGATCGCCGGCAGTGCCCTGCCGTACGAGCCGCCGACGGCCGACTCACCCTCGACCGACACCGACACCGACACCGACACCGACGGCGGCAGCGCGGCCGGAGACGGGCAGTGACGGGCCGGCAACGCCCGTGAACAGGTGACGGACAGCGAAAGGGCCGGTCAGGATGATCCTGACCGGCCCTTTTCCGTGGGGTGACTGAAGGGACTTGAACCCTCGACACCCGGGACCACAACCCGGTGCTCTACCTGCTGAGCTACAGCCACCATGAACCTCACCCGACAGACTGCCGCGTGCGGTGCCGACCAATGATAGCCCCACCCGGACGGCTCCCGTCGAGCGGGTTCGCCCGGCGGGTCAGCGGCGGGTCGGACCCGGGCACCTGCAGTGGATCACAGACCGGCGGCGATCGCCTTGGCCGCGTCGACGTCCGGGCCGGGCAGCGGTACGAAGATCGCCCGCCGGTAGTACTCCAGCTCCCGGATGCTCTCCTGGATGTCGGCCAGCGCCCGGTGCGACAGTCCCTTGGCCGGCTGGCCGAAGTAGACCCGGGGGTACCAACGGCGACACAGCTCCTTGATCGACGACACGTCGATCATGCGGTAGTGCAGGTGGGCGTCGAGTCGCGGCATGTCCCGGGCCAGGAAGCCCCGGTCGGTGGCGATCGAGTTGCCGCACAGCGGGGCGGTCTTCGGCTCCCGGACGAAGCTGGTGACGTACTCCAGGATCCGGTCCTCGGCCTCGGCCAGGGTGATCGCCGAACGGCGTACCTCCTCGGTCAGCCCGGACCTGGCGTGCATCTCGCGCACCACGTCCGGCATCCCGGCGAGCGCCTCCTCATCGGCGTGGATGACCAGATCGACACCGTCGCCGAGCACGTTGAGGTCCGAATCGGTGACCAGCGCGGCCACCTCGATCAACGCGTCCTTGCCGAGGTCCAGCCCGGTCATCTCACAGTCGATCCAGACAAGAAGATCCGCCACGCCGACAGCCTACGCGCCGACGTCCAGCCGGTGCCCAGCCCACGACCAGCCCGCGACCGGCCCACGACCGGCCCACGACCGGGCACCCGTCGCCGGACCGGCGCGACCGCTAGGCTCGCGGGCGTGCCCGCCGACACCGTCCCGGACCGCCCGGCCCCCCACCCGGCCGGCAGCCGACCGCACGCCGCCCGTCGGATCGGCGTCATCGTCGGCCTGGCCGCCGCCGTGGTCACGGCCCTGCTCTGGTACGGCAACCGGCACGACTTCTACGACCTGAAGATCTACCTCAGCGCGATGCGCTGGTGGGCCGAGGGCAACCCGCTGTACGACTACGTCCAACCCGACGTCGTGCAGGGTGAGCTCTACTTCACCTACCCGCCGTTCACCGCGCTGCTGCTGCGCCCGTTCGCGGCGGTGGGCCCAGGGGTCGCCGCCACCGTCTTCACCGTCGGCACCCTGCTGGCGGTGGTGGTCACCACGGTCTGGCTGGTCACCCCGATCGCCCACCGCCGGGGTCTGCCGCGCTGGTGGCTGGCCGGTCTGGCGGTGCCGCTGGTGGTTCTGATCGAGCCGACCCGGGAGACGATCTTCCTCGGTCAGATCAACATGCTGCTGGTGGTGCTGATCCTGGCCGACCTGCTGTTCGCCGTACCGCAGCGGTCCCGCTGGGCCGGCGTCGGCATCGGCCTGGCGACCGCGATCAAGCTGTTCCCGGGGATCTTCATCGTCTACCTGCTGATCACCCGGCGGTGGCGGGCGGCGCTGGTGTCGTGTGTCGCTGCGGCCGGCGCGACGCTGCTCTCGGCGGCGGTCCTGCCGGCCGAGTCGTGGCGGTTCTGGACGCAGGAGTTGTGGAGCACCGACCGGGTCGGCCGCAGCGACTACACCGGCAACCAGTCGCTGCAAGGGCTGCTGGGCCGGCTGGTCGCCCCGGACGAGCCGAGCCGGCTGGTCTGGCTGGCGCTGGTCGCGGTGGTCGCCGGATACGGGCTGTGGCGTGCCGCCCGGGCGGTACGGGCCGGCGACGAACTGGCCGGGCTGACCCTGACCGGGCTGGTCGCCGCGCTGATCGCACCGATCACCTGGCCACATCACGTCTACTGGTTCGTCCCGGCGCTGATCCTGCTGGTCGACGCGGCGGTCCGGCAGCCGTACCGACTCGACGCAACGCGACAGCCTGCCGCGCCGGCGGTCCGGAGCGGGGTCCGGGCCGCCGGCGCGGCGCTGCTGGCGGCGGTCACGTTCGCGGTGCTGGTCTTCGGGGTGGTGTCGCTGATCGACTGGGGCAACGAGAAGGTGCCGACCGACGACCCTGCGACGTTCCTGCTGCGCAACCTGTACGTGCTGACCGCCGCGCTGCTGCTGGTCAGTCTGCCGATCCGCCACCACTGGATGCCGGGGCCGAGTCCGACGCCGTAGCGGGCGCGGGTCGCCGGGTCCGGGCGAACGCCAGGCCACCGAGCGCCAGACCGCCGAGGCCGGCGAGCAGTCCGGCGACGCCGAGCCCGAGCGCCACTCCGGAGCCACCGGTGTCGGTGCCGGGCTGCGCGTCGGCGGCCGGCGCCTCGTCGACGGTCTCCTCACCGCCACCGGCCGCCGGGGCCTGCGCGCCTTCCGGCACCAGGGTCAGCACGCTCGCCGGGGTGGCCGGTTCGTCCTGGCCGGGAACCGGCACCTCGATCCACCGCACCACGGTGCCGTCGGAGTAGGTCTGCAGCGACTTGAACACCAACTGCTCGGCGTCCGGCAGCGGTCCGAGGGAGACCGGGAACTCCAGGAACTCGCCCGGTTGGACCCCGGCCTGCGGGTCGTCGGCGGTCCAGACGATCCGGGCCACCGCCTCGGTGACCTGGGCGCCGTGCACCTCCAGCGGCGGGTCGACCGGCTGGGTCTGCACCTGGGCCGTCCAGCCGGGCACCCGGGCCAGGGTGGCCGACGCGATCGGCGTCTCCTCCGGCATCACCACCTCCACCTGCGTGGTGCTGTGCTCGTCGCTCTCGTTCGGCACCCGGAACGCCAGCCGGGCGTAGTCGCCGACGACCGCCTCGGACGGGTTGACGGTGATGTGCGCGGCGGCGGGGGCGGCCAGTCCGATGACGCCGGCGACGACGGTCGCGCCGGTGAGCGCCACGGCGCGGGCCAGCGTGCGTCGGTGACGGAGCATGAAGGAACCCTTTCTAACTGATCTCCACCGTGGTGGACACGGTGGCCTGGTCGATGTCGGAGATCCGAACGGTGATCCGCAGCTCCCAGTCTCCCGTGGTCGGCAGACTGATCTCGCCGGTGGCGTGGTTGTCGGTCAACGGCAGCAGCGGAATCTCGATCGGCTCCACCCCACTGGCCGGCAACGCCGCCGTCGCCTGCCACTCGACGACCGGCTGTGGGCGGTTGTCCGGGGTGTAGGCGTACAGGTGGACCGAGTTGTTGCCGCGTCGGGCCGGATCCACCTCGACCTGCAGCGAGTAGATGTCGCTGGTCAAGGTGGTGGAGAAGTAGGTGCTGGTGGCCCGCAGGTCGTCGGCGACGGCAGTCCGCGCCGGGGTGGTCTGCACCAGCACCGCGGTCACCGCCAGCACCACTGCGGTCACCGCCAACTCGGCGACGATCGCCCGGCGCATCCGACCGGGCTGACCGGCGGCGGTCCGGTTGCGCACCAGCTGCCGCGAGTACGCCGCCACCGCCAGCACGACGACGAACAGCCCGATCTTGGCCAGCAGCAGTCGACCGTACGTGGTGCCGACCAGCGCGCCGAAGGTCCCGACCTCGATCAACGCCTGGACGGTGCCGGCCAGCAGCAGGCCGCACACGGCCAACGCGGCCCACCGCGACCAGATCGGCAGGATCGCGCCGAGCTCCCGCTCGTCGGCCTGACGCAGCAGGAACACCGCGAGCATCAGCAGCCCGCCGAGCCAGACGGCCATCCCGGCCAGGTGCACGGCGTCGACGACCACCGAGACGGCGGGCACCGGGGAGGCCGCCGGGTGTCCGGCCAGCGGCCAGGTGAAAGCGCCGATCACCGCCAGCACGCCGAGCAGGATCCGGTCGCTGCTGCCGTCCGTACCCGCCAGCAGGGGGCGGATCAGGACAGCGGCGGCGGCCAGCACACCGAGGCGGACCAGCATGGCCGCGCCGAGACTGCTGCCCAGCACGTCGCGCAGGGCCGCGCCGTCGGCGTCCGCCAGCCCACCGCCGGTGACGTACGGGGCCTGCAGCCAGATGGCCGCCAGGGTGGCCGCCGCGACGAGCCCGAGTCCGGCCCAGACCAGCCGCCCCGGGCCGGCCCGCGACAACCGCCGTGGCCAGAGCATGGTGAGTACCAGCACCGGGCCGACGATCAGCAGCAGGCCGACGTATCCGGCGAACTTGGCGACCTGGATCAGCCGGCTGACCAGCGGATCGGTCTCGGCACCACCGGTGTCGGTCGGCACCGCCGACGGCGCGCCGACCGAGTAGGTGAAGCCGCCGGTGACCGGGTGGCCGTCGGCGGAGATGACCCGGTAGCTGACCAGATACGTGCCCCGGGAGGTCTGCTGGTCGACCGCGACGCTGACCACCGCCCCGTTGAACACCGGCTCGCCCTGGTCGACCCGCTGCCCGTCCGGGGCGATCACCCGGACCCGGTCGGGCACCTGCCGCACCGACTCGGAGAAGGTGAGCACCACCTCGGCCGGGGCGTTCGGCAGCACCGCGTCGACCACCGGGCTGGTGCTGACCAGTACGGCGTGTGCGCTGGCCGGGGTGGCGGGCAGCAGGACGACCGGCAGTGCCGCCAGCACCAGTGCGGCGATGGCGGCGAGCCGGGAGGTCCACCTGTGGGAAGCGGCAGTCATGGGGAACATGCTCGCCGGTCCACCCCTGTCCGCGCGACCCGGCTCCGCCTCATTCGTTGTTGGTCGGTGCGACGGGCGAAAAAGTTCCCGCCGACCCGGGTGTGACGAAGGACATCCGGGTTCCCGGTTTGTTGTCACATCCGCCGGGAACCCGGCGCCGGGTGGGGAGCGACCAATAGACATGACAGCTGGTACGGGCGGGCGCTGGCCGACGGTGGCGCCCTGGCTCGGCATGGTCGCCCGCCTGGGGCTGGCCGCCGTCTGGCTGTACGCCGGCGGCTCCAAGGTCACCGATCTGGCCGGTTCCGGCCGGTCGGTCAACGCGTACCAGATCTTCCCGTACGACCTGGCGATGGTGATCGGCGCGGCGCTGCCACTTGTCGAACTGGCCCTCGGGGTGCTGCTGCTGATCGGGCTGGCCACCCGGCTCTGCGCGGTGCTGTCGGCCGTACTGCTGGTGATCTTCGTCGCCGGTATCGCGTCGGCCTGGTCGCGAGGGCTGCGCATCGACTGCGGATGCTTCGGTGTCGGCGGTGAGCTGGCCGCCGGGCAGGACCCCAGCTACGGACCGGAGATCCTGCGTGACCTGGCGTTTCTCGCGCTGGCCGGGTTCCTGATCTGGTTCCCGCGGACGATGTGGTCAGCCGACATGGCCATCTTTGAGCATAAATAGGCGATAGACACCTTTGATTGTCAGTGATCCTCAGATCGGCGGGTGACGGCGATGAGCCGGCGAGTGGAGCAGAAGAAGGCCGCCCGGGTGGTCCGCGAACAGATCGCCCGGGAACGACGACGCCAACGCGCCCTGTGGACGTCGGTCGCGGCCGCCGTGGCGGTGGTCCTCGCCGGGATGATCGGCTGGGCCGTCTACCAGACCCAGCGCGGCGGCGAGTACACCGCACCACCCGGCGCCGTCGCCAACGACTCCGGCATCCCGATCGGCGACGGCCCGGTCACCGTCGACCTCTACGCCGACTTTCTCTGCCCCGCCTGCCGGCAGTTCGAACAGCAGGTCGGGCCGACCCTGGACCAACTCGTCGCGGATGGCAGGATCACCCTCGTGTACCACCCTGTCGCGATCCTCGACCGGCTCAGCGACGACGCGTACTCGACGCGGGCGTCCGCCGCGTCCGGCTGCGCGGCCGCCGGCGGCAAGTTCAGCGAGTACGCCGCCGCGCTGTACGAGCAGCAGCCGGCCGAAGGTGGCCCCGGCCTGAGCACCGAACAGCTGATCGCCATCGGCGGAGACGTCGGCCTGGACACCGGCAGCTTCGGTCGGTGCGTCCGCGACGACACCTACCGTGGCTGGCCCGCCCACGTCACCGAGCAGGCCGGCCGGGCCGGCGTCAGCGGCACCCCGACCGTGCAGGTCGACGGCGAGACCGTCGGGTCCAGCGCGGACGCCATCACCGCCGCCGTGGACGCGGCCGGCTGACCGTGCGGGCACCCGGGCGACTGGCCGTACTGGCCGCCGTGGCGAGCGCGGTGCTCGTCGGCGTACCGGCGGCGGTGCTCGTCGCCACCGGCGCACCGGCCGCCGCGCACGGCGCGGACGCCCCCGCCGCCACCGACTACCGGGTCACCGTGACCGGCACCGTCCCGGCCCTCGACGCCGTCACGGTACGGGTCGTCGAGGCCGGTGCCCGTCTTGAGCTGACCAACCGTGGCGACCGGCCGGTCGAGGTGCTCGGCTACGACGGAGAGCCGTACCTGGAGATCCGCCCGGACGGGGTCTACCAGAACCGCCGATCCCCCACCGCGTACCGCAACGAAACCCTCGCCGGCGACACCCCGGTGCCGACCGACGCCGACCCGACCGCACCACCGGACTGGCGCCGGATCAGCACCGAACCGGTCGTCCGCTGGCACGACCAGCGCACCTACTGGCTGGCCGACGGACCACCAGAGGCGGTGCGCGCCGCACCCGACCAGCCGCACCGGGTACGGGACTGGGTCGTCCCGCTGCGCGTCGGTGTCACCCCGGCCGAGCTGCGCGGCACCCTGGACTGGGTGCCGCCGCCGGACCCGCTGCACTGGTGTGGCGGCACGCTGCTCGGCGCCGTACTCATGGTGTCGGGCCTGCTGGCCGCGGCCCGGCGCGGACCGCGTACCGCGCACCGGTTGTCGGCCGTCGGACTCGCCGTCGGCGGCGCGATCGCGGTCGGCTATGCCGTCACCCGCGCGGTGACCGCCGGCGCCGGCGGCGGGTTCGGCGGGGTCCTCGACGCGCTCCTCGCCGGACCGGTCTGGGCGCTGGTCACCGGGGTGGCCGCGTTGGCCGCCGCCGGGTACGCGGTGCGCCGCCGCCCCGGGGTCGAACTGGCCCTGGCGCTGGGCGGTGCCTGCCTGGCGATCTTCGCCGGGGCGGCGAACGCCGCCGTCTTCGCCCGGGCGATCGCACCGGTACCCGGCCCCGGCTGGTGGCCCCGGGTCACCGTCGCCGTCATCGTCGCCGTCGGCGCGGCGGTCGCGGTCGGCGCGGTGCTGCGACTACGCGCGGAGCCGGTCACCGGACCACCCGGCACCTCGGGCGGCGGCGAGCTGATCGGCGGCGAGCAGCGGGTCGAAGCCGACCGGTAGCTCCAGCCGGTGCCGGGCCAGCAACTGCGGGTCCGCCAGCAACTGCGCGGTCGGCCCGTCCGCCACCACCCGACCGGCGTCCAGGATCACCGACCGCTCGCACAGCTGGATCGCGTACGGCAGATCGTGGGTGACCATCAGAATCGTGACCGACAGCCCGTGCAGGATCTCGGCCAGCTCCCGGCGGGCCGCCGGATCCAGGTTCGACGACGGCTCGTCGAGCACCAGGATCTCCGGACGCATCGCCAGCACCGTCGCCACCGCCACCCGCCGGCGCTGACCGAAGGACAGGTGCTGCGGGGTACGGTCGCGATGCTCGGACATCCCGACGGCGGCCAACGCCTCGTCGACCCGCGCCGCGAGCTGCGCCCCGCGCAGCCCCAGGTTCGCCGGCCCGAACGCCACGTCCTCGGCGACCGTCGGCAGGAACAGTTGGTCGTCCGGGTCCTGGAAGACGATCCCGACCCGGCGCCGCACCTCGGCCAGGGTGGCCCGCCGGTCGTCCACCGTCAGCCCGGCCACCTCGACCTGCCCGGACCCGCCCCGCAGTACGCCGTTGAGGTGCAGCACCAGGGTGGTCTTGCCGGCCCCGTTCGGCCCCAGCAACGCCACCCGGGCACCGGCGGGCACCGTCAGGTCCACCCCGTGCAACGCCGGGTGCCCGTCCGGGTAGCTGAAGTGCAGATCCCGTACCCGCAGCGACGGCGGGCCGGGCTGCTCGCCGCCGTTTGGCCGGCCGGGCTGCTCGCCGCCGGTCGTGGTCACCGCAGTACCGCCACGGCGGCGATCGTAGCCGCCGTGGCCGGCACCGACGCCGCCGCCGCCCACTGCCGGGCCGTCGCGCCGCCGGTCGCATGCCAGGCCGCCGGCATCCGACCGGTGTAGCCCCGGGAGATCATCGCCAGGTAGACCCGCTCACCACGTTCGAACGCCCGCAGGAACAGCGCCCCGATGCCGGCGGCGAAGCCCCGGACCTGCCAGAGGAAGCGGGGGTCGTCGCCCCGGGAGATTCGGGCGATACGCATCCGCCGGGCCTCGTCGACCAGCACGTCGACGTAGCGCAGCATGAACGTGGCGATCTGCGTGATGACCGCCGGGCAGCGCAGCCGGTCCAGGCCGACCAGCAGGTCACGGCTGGTGGTGGTGGCCGCCAGCAGCAACGAGGCGAGCACCCCGAGGGTCGCCTTGGCCAGGATGTTCCAGCCGCCGTAGAGGCCCTCGACCGACAGGCTGAGCCCACCGACGACGACCTGCTCACCGCCGGCCAGCCACGGCAGCGCCACCGCGAACGCGACGAACGGGACCTCGATCAGCGACCGGCGGGCCAGCCAGCCGGCCGGCACCCGGGCCAGTGCCGCCACCACCGCCACCAGTACGGCGTACCCGCCGAAGGCCCACAGCTGCTCGCGCGGGGTGGCCACCACCGCCAGGGTGAAGGCCACCATCGCCGCGATCTTGGTCTCCGGGGCGAGCCGGTGCACCAGGCTGTCCCGCTCCAGGTGCAGCACCTGCGAGTGCCCCGCGCCCACCGTGACCCGCCTCTACCGCTCGCCGGTCGAGGCGCCGGCCGGCTCCTGCGACCGGCGGACCCGAGCCAGCCAGAACAGCCCGCCGGCGATGGCGAAGGTGAGCAGCACCCCGACGACACCGGCGACCGCCGTACCGAGGAAGGCGTTGTCCACGGCGGCCAGGCCGTAGTCGGCGAACGGGCTGTCGGACAGCTCGTGCTCGCGGGCACCGGACGCCATGCAGGCACCGCCGACGATCTCCTCGCCGTCGACCTGGCAGCCCCGGGTCGACGCCGAGTCCAGCCCGTCGGGCGAGCCGGAGGCAAAGTTGCTCACCACCCCGGCGAGCAGCAGCGAGACGAGCAGCCCGGCCAGGACGAACCCGGTGTTGCGTTTCATGCGGCACCTCCGGCGGATGCGGGCTGGCTGGTGGTCGGCGTGGTGGGAGCGGCCGGCGTGGTGGGAGCGGCCGGCGCGCTCGGCGTGGTCGGCGTGGTCGGGCGGCGCAGGCCGCGCAGGGCGTACACCAGGTCCGGGCGGGTCCGGGCGACGGTCAGTACGGTGACCGCGGCGATCAGCCCTTCGCCGATCCCGATGAGGACGTGGGTGCCGGTCATCAGCGCCAGCACCTGGCCGAGGCCGAACTCCTGCAACTGGGTGGTGCCGCCGATGGCGTACTGCAGCACGAAGCTCAACGCGGCGGCGACCACACTGACCACCGACGCGACGAAGGCGGTCACCGCCAGCCCGGTCGGGGTGCGCGGCAGCACCCGCAGCAGCACGAAGATCAGCCCGTACGCGGCGGCGGTGCCGACCAGGGCCATGTTGGTGACGTTCGGGCCGATGGCGGTGACTCCGCCGTCGGCGAACAGCAACGCCTGCACGATCAGCACGATCGACACGCAGAGCGCACCGACCCAGGGCCCGACCAGCAGCGCGGCGAGCGCGCCGCCGAGCAGGTGGCCGCTGACCCCGGGCAGGACCGGGAAGTTGAGCATCTGGACGGCGAAGATGAACGCGGCGACCAGGCCGGCCATCGGGGCGAGGCGGTCGTCGAGGTCACGGCGGCCCCG
Source organism: Solwaraspora sp. WMMD791 (assembly GCF_029581195.1). Classification (NCBI taxonomy): domain Bacteria; kingdom Bacillati; phylum Actinomycetota; class Actinomycetes; order Micromonosporales; family Micromonosporaceae; genus Solwaraspora; species Solwaraspora sp. WMMD791. The sequence goes on along the minus strand of NZ_CP120737.1, from coordinate 6,203,130 downwards.
GACCACGCAGTACGCGAAGGCGACCGCGGCGAGGACGGCGTAACTGATCGCTACAGGGCCGTTGAGCACCCCGTTCTGAATGTGGAGCGCGAGGGGGTCCAGGTCCACTGAGTGCCTCCCGGCAGGGTACGGGTGATCGCCAACCGAGCGTATTGCGGCTAGGACGCTCTTGCATAGAGATGGCAAGTGGCAGATGGTGGCGGGCGGCCCGACGGCCGGGGCGGCGGGTAGGCTCCGGCCATGACCTCCGCAGCCGACGAGGGCCCCGTCCGCCTCGCACCGGGCGATCCGGCCCCGGAATTCACCCTGCCGACCGACACCGGTGACCAGTTGTCCCTCACCCAGCTACGCGGCCGCAACGTGGTGCTGTACGCGTACCCGTCGGCGATGACTCCGGGCTGCACCAAACAGGCATGTGATTTCCGCGACTCCCTGGCCTCGCTGCAGGCCGCCGGCTACGAGGTGGTCGGCATCTCCCCCGACAAACCGGAGAAACTGGCCAAGTTCCGGGAGCGCGACGGGCTGACCTTCCCGCTCGTGTCCGACCCCGACAAGACCGTGCTCACCGCGTACGGCGCCTACGGCGAGAAGCAGCTGTACGGCAAGACCGTCACCGGGGTGATCCGGTCGACCTTCGTGATCGACGGCGACGGACGGATCACCAAGGCGCTCTACAACGTCAAGGCGACCGGCCACGTGGCCAAGCTCCGGCGCGACCTCGGCCTCGACTGAGCAGAGCCCACTCCCGACCCGATCTCCGGGGGCGGATCCTCCAGCCCTGGTCCTCGATCGACGACAATGTCACACCCCACCGATAGCGTTCGGGCATGGGGAGAGAAAAATATACGCGTGAGCGACTTGCCACTGCCGCTGCACAGTGCCGCAACGTCACCGATATGCTGCGCCATCTGGGGATCCGGGTCAGCGGGGGCTCACACGCGCATATCAGTCGCCGCCTGAAGTTCTATGGCATCAACACGTCACACTTCACCGGCAGCGCCCACAATCGAGGTCAGCGCGGATATTACCGATTGACCCCGCCGATGCTGTTGACCAGGCTGCCCGAAGGATCTCGACGGACACCGGGATTTCGACTGAAGCGGGCGCTGCTGTCGATCGGCGTCCCGGAGCGATGCGCCACCTGTGGGACCGGCCCCATCTGGCAGAACGCTCCATTGACGCTGCACGTGGACCACATCGACGGCGACTTCCTGAACAACAGCGCGACCAACCTACGGCTGCTCTGCCCCAACTGCCACAGCCAGACGGAGACCTACGCCGGATCACGTCGCACCCCGACGACAAGCGAGCCGCGGGATCGAGCTGCGGCGACCGAGCCGGTCGCCGGCCCGCCCGCAGCTCGACTACCGTATCCTGGACGCGTAACCTAGGGACGTTTGGGGCCGTAGCCCAATTGGCAGAGGCACACGGTTTAGGTCCGTGATAGTGCGGGTTCGAGTCCCGCCGGCCCTACACAGAACCGTCACCCAGCCCGCACGGAGTCAGCAAATCACAATGAGTTGCCAACCCTCCGTACACCTGGGTTTCGTCCTGGATCCGCCGCTCGACGACGACCTGCGGGAGCGAATCATCGCGGTCTGGGTGGCGGCCACCAACGCCGGTGGGGCGGTCGGGTTCGTTGCCCCGGTGACCGCCGCGCAGGTCCGGCCGACCGCCGAGGCCGCGTTCGCCGGGGTGGATGCCGGCATCGACCGGCTGCTCGTCGGCGTCGACGCCGGCGGGCTGGCCGCGTTCGTCTTCGTCACCAGCAACCGGTTCGACCTCAAGGAGCACTGGCGCGTACTCAAGCGGGTGGTCGTCGCGCCGGACCGGCAGGGCCGTGGCTACGGACTGGCTCTGCTGGCCGAGGCGGAGCGGGTCGGCCGCGCGCTCGGCCTGACTGCACTGCAGGTCACCGTCCGCGACGGACACGGGCTGCCCACGTTCTGGTAGGTGCTGCCGCCGGCCGGCGGCGCGGCGCAGGCCGGGCTGGCGCCGACCTGGGCGGCGAGCAGCAGGCCGAGCAGCGCGGTGCCGGTGGCGACGCCGCCGCCGGCGAGCCAGCGGCTCCGAGCGCTCCAGCCGGACCAGCCGGACTTGCGGGCATGGGAACCACGGCCGTCGTCGGTCACGTCCAGTGATGCTGCCCTACTGCGACGTACCGGGGCAACGGTCCTAAGTGAGACCTAAGAGTCCGGGCTGAATGGTCTGGCAGCCGGGCCGGCGGGAACCGTCACCGGGTCGCCGACAGCTATCCGGCCGGTACCGTCCGGGATCAGGTTCATCCCGAACAGGACACCTTTCGGGCCGCGCCGGTGCTGGCCGAGGATCCGCAGCGGCTGCTGGCCCCGTTCGCCGGTGTCCTGGTCGGTCGTGGTGACGACGCACCGCGCGCAGGTCTTGGCCACCCGGAACGCCACTTCGCCGATCCGGATCCGCTGTCCGAGCCAGGTGTCCTCGGTCCAGGCCGGTGCTCCGGAGAGGACCACGTTGGGGCGGAACCGGTGCATCGGCAGGGGCGCCGCCGGGTCGCCGGACCCGACGAGCCAGTCGTTCACCGCGTCGAGTGAGGCGGTGCTGGTCAGCAGGACCGGGTACCCGTCGGCGAAGCTGACCGTGTCGCCGGGTCGGCTGAAGTCGGGGTCGACCGGCCGTACCGTCGGGTCGGCGAGCCAGACCAGCCGGGCCGGCCGGCCGAGCAGGTCGGTGAGCCAGTCGTGGGCGGCGGGCGCGGCGAGCCGGGCCGGCACCGCGGTCTTGGACCGGAAGACGCGGACCGGCACCAGCTCGCCGTCGACCGGTGCGGCGACGTCGAGCGTGGGTCGGCCGGCACTGCGCAGGGTGAGGCCGGCAGCGTCGTCCAGGTCGGGACCGGCGGTGCCGGGTCTGGGGTGGATGGTGACCAGGGCGGGAACCTCCCGCTGGGTGAGTCCGACGCCGTCGGGGTCGACGATCATCCAGCGCCGGTCGCCGGACAGGCCCCAGCGTTCGACCCGGGCGGCGTCGTGGTCGAGCCGGCGACACCCCTTCACCGGGTACGTGTGCAGTGCGACGACCCGTACGGCGGTCGCCGGGTGAACGGCCCGGTGCGTCGTGTGGTCCACGGGCTGTGTTGTACCACGGTCGGCCACCGTTGCCGACTGAATGAACTTATGCATACAGTACGCCCGTGAATAACAGTGACGTCGTGTCGGCCGCCTCGGCCGAACGGGTGCTCGACCTGTTCACCGGCGTCCGTCTCACCCCCACCCAGCGACGGATCGCGCACAGCCTCGTGCAGCACGCCGGCTCCGCTGCCTTCCTGTCCGCCGCCGAGGTCGCCGAACTGGCCCGGGTCAGCCAACCGTCGGTCACCCGGTTCGCCATGGCCCTCGGCTACGACGGCTACCCGGCGCTGCGACGACGGCTGCGTGAGTTCGCCACCGGCTCCGGCACCGACGGCACCGGGCTGCCAGCGCCGCGCGTCGGTGGTCGCCGGGGCGCCCGACGGCCCTACGCCGCCGACAACGAGATGCAGCGTGCGGTCCGGGCCGAGGCCCACCACCTGAGCATGCTGGCCGACCAGCTCGCCGACCGGGACCGGCTCACCGCCGCCGGCACGGTCCTGGCCGACAGCGTCCCGCTTCCCGTGCTGGGGCTGCGGGCCGCCGCCCCGCTGGCGCACTACTTCGGCTTCTTCGCCGCCAAGGTCCGCCCCGACGTACGGGTCCTCGACAGCGGCGGCAGCCTGCTGCCCGAACGCCTCGAACAGGCCCGGGAGGCCGGCGCGAGCGCGTTGCTGGCGATCGTGCTGCCCCGCTGCCCCCGGGAGGCGGTGGACGCGCTGGTCGAAGCGCGGGCCATCGGCCTGACCATCGTGCTGATCACCGACTCGGCGCTGAGCCCGGCCGCCGACCACGCCGACCTGGTGCTGCCCGCCCCGGTCGGCGACCAACTGGTCTTCGATCTGCACGCCGCGCCGATGGCGTTGGCGATGGTGCTGTTGCAGGCGATCTGCGACGCCGCGCCCGGCGAGGCGCAGCGCCGGCTGGAGCAGTTCGAACGCTCCGCCGCCCAGCGCAACGTCTTCATCGGCTGACTACCCGGAAGGGGATCGCGACATGGCTGAGCTGATCCGCGCGGCGCGTGGCACCACCCGTACCGCCAAGGGGTGGCCGCAGGAGGCCGCGCTGCGAATGCTGATGAACAACCTCGACCCGGACGTCGCCGAACGCCCCGACGACCTGGTGGTCTACGGCGGCACCGGGCGGGCGGCCCGCGACTGGCCGTCCTACCACGCCCTGGTCCGTACGTTGACCGAGCTGGCCGACGACGAGACGCTGCTGGTCCAGTCCGGCCGGCCGGTCGGGGTGCTGCGCACCCACGAGTGGGCACCCCGGGTGCTGCTGGCCAACTCCAACCTGGTCGGTGACTGGGCCACCTGGCCGGAGTTCCGCCGGCTGGAGCAGCTCGGGCTGACCATGTACGGGCAGATGACCGCCGGCTCCTGGATCTACATCGGCACCCAGGGCATCCTGCAGGGCACCTACGAGACGTTCGCGGCGGTCGCCGCGAAGTTGGCGGCGGGCACCGGCAACGCGCCGGCCGACCCGACCGCACCGCCGGGCTGGATCGACCGGGTCGGCACCGCGTCGCTGGCCGGCACGCTGACCCTGACCGCCGGCTGCGGCGGGATGGGCGGTGCGCAACCGCTCGCGGTCACCATGAACAGCGGGGTGTGTCTGATCGTCGACGTCGACCCGCAGCGGCTCGCCCGCCGGGTCGCCACCGGTTACCTGGACACCGTCGCCGACACGCTGGACGAGGCGGTCGCCCTGACGCAGGCGGCCCGCCGGGACCGGCGGGCGCTGTCGGTCGGGGTGGTCGGCAACGCGGCGACGGTCTTCCCGCAGCTGCTCGCCGCCGGGGTGGCAATCGACATCGTCACCGACCAGACCAGCGCCCACGACCCGCTGAGCTACCTGCCGGAAGGTGTCGACCTGGCCGACGCGGCCGAGTACGCCCGACGGGCACCGCAGGAGTACACCGAGCGGGCGCGGGAGTCGATGGCCCGGCATGTGGCGGCGATGGTCGGCTTCGCCGACGCCGGCGCGGAGGTCTTCGACTACGGCAACTCGATCCGCGACGAGGCCCGGCTCGGCGGCTTCGACCGGGCCTTCGACTTTCCCGGTTTCGTGCCGGCGTACATCCGGCCGCTGTTCTGCGCCGGCAAGGGGCCGTTCCGGTGGGCGGCCCTGTCGGGCGACCCGGCCGACATCGCCGCCACCGACCGGGCGGTCCTCGACCTGTTCGGCGACAACGAGGCGCTGGCCCGCTGGATCCGGCTGGCCGGGGAGCGGGTCGCCTTCCAAGGGCTGCCGGCCCGGATCTGCTGGCTCGGGTACGGCGAACGGGAACTCGCCGGGGTGCGGTTCAACGAGATGGTCGCCAGCGGTGACCTGGCCGCCCCGGTGGTGATCGGCCGGGACCATCTGGACTGCGGATCAGTGGCGTCGCCGTACCGGGAGACCGAGGCGATGGCCGACGGCTCGGACGCGATCGCCGACTGGCCACTGCTCAACGCCCTGGTCAACACGGCCAGCGGCGCGTCCTGGGTGAGCATCCACCACGGCGGCGGGGTCGGCATCGGCCGGTCGCTGCACGCCGGTCAGGTCTGCGTCGCCGACGGGTCGGCGCTGGCGGGGCAGAAGATCGAACGGGTGTTGCACAACGATCCGGCGACCGGAGTGCTGCGCCACGTCGACGCCGGATACCAGCTGGCCGGCCGGGTAGCCGACGCGCAGGACCTGCCGGTGCCGATGAGGCGTCGATGAGCGTCGACGGCGATCCGCTGGTCGCACGGTTCCGGGCGACGTGGGCGGAGCTGGCTGGCATCGGCCGCGATCCGGCCACCGGCGGTTACCTGCGGTACGCCTGGTCGCCGGCCGAGCTGGCCTGCCGGCGGTGGTTCGTCGCGCAGGCGACCGGTCGAGGGCTGGCGGTGCGGGCCGACGGCAACGGCAACCTGTGGGGCGACTGGGTGCCGCCGGGGGTGGACCCGACCGCCCCGGCGGTCGTCACCGGCAGCCATTTCGACTCGGTGCCGTACGGCGGCGGCTACGACGGCCCGCTCGGCATCGTGTCGGCGCTGCTCGCCGTCGACATCCTGCGGGAGCAGGGTGTCGTGCCGGCCCGGCCGGTCACCGTCGCCGCGTTCGTCGAGGAGGAGGGGTCCCGGTTCGGCCTGGCCTGCCTCGGGTCGCGGCTGCTGACCGGTGCGGTGTCGCCGGAGCGGGCGCTGGCCCTGGCCGACGCCGACGGGGTGACCTTGGCCGAGGCGATGCGCACGGCCGGTGCCGACCCGGCGGCGGTCGGCCCGGATCCGGCGCGGCTGACCCGGATCGGGGCCTTCGTCGAGTTGCACGTCGAGCAGGGTCGGGCGCTGGTGGACCTGGCCGCGCCGGTCGGGGTGGCGAGCATGATCTGGCCGCACGGGCGGTGGCGGCTGGAGTTCACCGGGGTCGGCGACCACGCCGGCACCACCCGGATGGCCGACCGCCGCAACCCGATGCTGACCTGCGCGCACACGGTGCTCGCCGCCGACGCGCAGGCCCGGCGGCTCGGCGGGCACGCCACCGTCGGCCGGGTCGAGGTCCGGCCGAACGCCACCAACGCGATCCCGGCGCGGGTCCGCGCCTGGCTGGACGCGCGGGCGGCTGACGGGTCCACGCTGGCCGCGCTGGTCGACGCGGTGGCCGCCGACGCGGCGACGCGGGCCGCCGCCGACGGCACCACGGTCACCGTCGTCGGCGAGTCGGACAGTCCGGCGGTGGCGTTCGCGTCGACCCTGACCGGCCGGATCCGTACGGCGATCGAGGCGGCCGGACCCGGCCCGGTGCCGGTCCTGCCGACCGCCGCCGGGCACGACGCCGGTGTCCTCGCCGGACACGTGCCGACGGCGATGATCTTCGTACGGAATCCGACCGGGGTGTCACACGCCCCGGCCGAGCACGCCACCGACGACGACTGCGCCGCCGGGGTCCGGGCCCTGGCGGCCGCGCTGGCCGAACTGGCCGCCCGATGAACGGGCCGCGCCCGATGAACGGGCCGCGCCCGATGAACGGGCCGCGCCCGATGAACGGGCCACGGCGGACCACCGAGCCTCGGCGGACGACGGGGTGCGTCGGATGAGGTGGTACGCCGAGTACGCGTGGCTGGACGGGCCGGCTCCGGTCGCCGGGGTGCTGATCGAAGCCGAGGCGGGCCGGTTCACTGCGGTCACGGCAGGACAGCCGGCCCCGCCGGGCGTGCCGAGGCTGGCCGGGGTGACCCTGCCCGGCCTGGCCAACGCCCACTCGCACGCCTTCCACCGGGCGTTGCGCGGGCGCACCCACGACGACCGGGGCAGCTTCTGGACCTGGCGGGACCGGATGTACGCGGTCGCCGGCCGGCTCGACCCGGACACCTACCTGGTGTTGGCCCGCGCCGTGTACGCCGAGCTGGCGCTCGCCGGGGTGACCTGCGTCGGCGAGTTCCACTACCTGCACCACGACCCGCAGGGCCGGCGGTACACCGACCCGAACGTGATGGCCGACGCGCTGGCGCAGGCGGCCGCCGACGCCGGGGTGCGGATCACCCTGCTGGACACCTGTTACCTGACGGCCGGGGTGGACGGTGCCCCGCTGGCCGGGGTGCAGCGGCGCTTCGGCGACGCCGATGCGACGGCGTGGGCCGACCGGTTTGGCAGCTGGCGGCCGACCGGCGCGCACGTCCGAGCGGCGGCGGCGGTCCACTCGGTACGGGCGGTGCCGGCCGCCGAACTGCCGGTCGTCGCGGACTGGGCGGCGCAGCGGCGGGCCCCGCTGCACGTACACCTGTCGGAGCAGCCGGCGGAGAACGCGGCCTGTCTGGTCCGGTACGGCCGGACCCCGACGAAGCTGCTGGCCGATGCCGGGGTGCTCGGACCGGACACGACGGCGGTGCACGCCACCCACCTGACCGACGCCGACGTGGCGTTGCTCGGCGGGTCGGGCACCGGTGTCTGTCTCTGCCCGACGACCGAACGGGACCTGGCCGACGGGATCGGCCCGGCCGGGCCGCTGTCGGCCGCCGGGGTCGCGTTGAGCGTGGGCAGTGACAGTCACGCGGTGATCGACCTGTTCGAGGAGGCGCGGGCGGTGGAGGCGCACGAGCGGCTGCGTACCGGCCGGCGGGGCCACTTCTCCCCCGCGCAGCTGCTGGCCACGGCGGGCGAGGTCGGGCACCGGGCGTTGGGCTGGGCCGATGCCGGGCGGATCGCGGTCGGGGCCCGCGCCGACCTGGTCACCGTCCGGTGCGACAGTGTGCGGACCGCCGGGATCGACCCGGCCGGGCTGGTCTTCGCGGCGACCGCCGCCGACGTCACCGACGTGGTCGTCGACGGCCGACCGGTGGTCGCCGACGGCCGGCACCTGCACCTCGACGTACCGGCCGAACTGGCCGCCGCGATCCGGGCGGTGACGACCGGATGACGACGGGCACGCTGCTGGTGACCGGTATCGGGGAGCTGGTCACCAACGATCCGGCGCACGACGGCGGCCCGCTGGGGCTGCTGACCGACGCGGCGGTGCTGGTCGACGGCGGCCGGATCGCCTGGGTGGGGCACGCGGCGCAGGCCCCGGCCGCCGACCGGCGGCTCGACGCGCAGGGCCGGGCCGGGCTGCCCGGCTTCGTGGACAGCCACACCCACCTGGTCTTCGCCGGGGACCGGGCGGGCGAGTTCGCCGCCCGGATGGCCGGGGTCCGCTACGACGGCGGCGGCATCCGGACCACGGTCACGGCGACCCGCGCCGCCGACGACGCAACGCTGCGCGCCACCGCCGGGCGACTGCGCCGCGAAGCGCTGCGCCAGGGCAGCACCACGATCGAGATCAAGAGTGGGTACGGGCTCAACGTCACCGACGAGGCCCGGTCGTTGCGGGTGGCGGCGGAGTTCAGTACGGAGACGACGTTCCTCGGCGCCCATGTGGTGCCGGCCGAGTACGCCGACCGTCCGGACGCCTACGTGGACCTGGTCACCGGTCCGATGCTCGCGGCCGCCGCACCGTACGCCCGGTGGGTGGACGTGTTCTGCGAACGTGGCGCGTTCGACGGCGACCAGGCCCGCGCGGTGCTCGCCGCCGGTGCGGCGGCCGGCCTGGGGCTGCGGGTGCACGCCAACCAGCTCGGGCCCGGACCGGGGGTGGCGGTGGCGGTGGAGCTGGGGGCGGCCAGCGCCGACCACTGCACCCACCTGTCCGACGCGGACGTGGCGGCGCTGGCCGGCTCGTCGACGGTGGCGACGCTGCTGCCGGGGGCGGAGTTCGCCACCCGGTCGCCGTACCCGGATGCCCGCCGGCTGCTCGACGCCGGGGTGACGGTCGCGTTGGCCAGCGACTGCAACCCGGGGTCGTCGTACACCACGTCGATGCCGTTCTGTGTCGCGCTGGCGGTCCGGGAGATGGCGATGACCCCGGCGGAGGCGGTCTGGGCGGCGACCGGCGGCGGCGCGCGAGCGCTGCGCCGCACCGACGTCGGGGTGCTGCGGCCCGGTGCCCGCGCCGACCTGCTGCTGCTCGACGCGCCGTCCTATCTGCACCTGGCCTACCGGCCGGGGGTGCCACTGATCAGCCAGGTCCTGCACGACGGGGAGCCCGTATGCCCACTGTGATCATCGAACCGACCGGGATGACTCCCGAGCAGGTACGGGCGGTGGCCCGCGACGGCGTACGGGCGCAGCTGCACCCGGCGGCGCTCGCGGCGATGACCCGCAGCCGCGACATCGTCGAGTCGATCGAACGCGACGGCCGACCCGTGTACGGCGTCTCCACCGGGTTCGGGGCGCTGGCCAGCAGCTTCGTCGCCCCGGACCGACGGTCGGAGTTGCAGCACGCGCTGATCCGCTCGCACGCGGCGGGGATCGGCGACCCGATGCCCGACGAGGTGGTCCGGGCCATGCTGGTGCTGCGGGTCCGGTCGCTGGCGATGGGCCGCTCCGGGGTACGCCCGCTGCTGGCGCAGGCGCTGCTGGATCTGCTCAACCACCGGGTGACGCCCTGGGTGCCCCGGCACGGTTCGCTCGGCGCCTCCGGCGACCTGGCACCACTGGCGCACTGCGCGATGGTGCTCCTCGGCGAGGGCTGGGCCCGGGATCCGGGCACCGGGGAGCGGATCGACGGCGGGGCGGCGCTGCGCCGGGCCGGGCTGAACCCGGTCGAGTTGGCCGCCAAGGAAGGGCTGGCGCTGATCAACGGCACCGACGGCATGCTCGGCATGCTGCTGCTGGCCATCGACGACGCCCGGCACCTGTTCACCATGGCGGACGTGACGGCGGCGTTGGCGATCGAGGCGATGCTCGGCTCGGACCGGCCGTTCCAGGCCGAACTGCACACCATCCGGCCGCATCCCGGTCAGGCGGTGTCGGCCGGCAACATCCACCGGCTGCTGCAACGCTCGGCGGTGATGGACTCGCACCGCGACGACCTGATGCACGCGGTGCAGGACGCCTACTCGATGCGCTGCGCACCACAGGTCGCCGGCGCCGCCCGGGACACGCTCACGTTCGCCGCGATGGTGGCCGGCCGGGAGCTGGGGTCGGTGGTGGACAACCCGGTGGTGCTCCCCGACGGCCGGGTCGAGTCGACCGGCAACTTCCACGGCGCGCCGTTGGGCTTCGCCGCCGACTTCCTCGCCATCGCCGCCGCCGAGGTCGGCGCGATCAGCGAACGCCGGGTGGACCGGCTACTGGACGTCAACCGGTCCCGGGACCTGCCGGCGTTCCTGTCCCCGGACGCCGGGGTCAACTCGGGGCTGATGATCGCCCAGTACACCGCCGCCGGCATCGTCGCCGAGAACCGACGGCTGGCCTCTCCGGCCTCGGTGGACTCGGTGCCCACCTCCGGCATGCAGGAGGACCACGTGTCGATGGGCTGGGCCGCCGCCGTCAAGCTGCGTACCGTGCTGGACAACCTGACCAGCCTGCTCGCTGTGGAGTTGCTGGCCGCCGTACGCGGCCTGCAGTTGCGTGCCCCGCTGCGGCCGTCACCGGCCGGGCAGGCGGCGGTCGAGATCGTCGGCAAGCTCGCCGGTGAGCCCGGGCCGGACGTCTTCCTGGCCCCGGTGCTGGAGTCCGTCCGGAGTGTGGTGGCCGGCCGGGAGTTGCGTACGGCGATCGAGGCCGAGGTCGGCCCACTGCACTGAGGGTCACCGCCACCGCCGGTCGGGCCATGCACAGGCCACCACGGGCCGGGCCATGCACAGGCCACCACGGGCCGGGCCACCACCGCCGGGCCCATGCGCCCACCGGCGGTGATGTCCCGCTCGGGTCAGATCCCCCGGCCGCGCCGGTGCAGGCTGCGCAGTACGGTGTCCGGGCGGACGGCCCGGCTGGCGACGGCGAGCGCCAGGTAGGCGCGGGGCTCCTTCGGGTTGCGGGCCAAGGTGTGCCGAGCCCAGCGCAGCGCGTCGCGCCGATGCCCGGCAGCGGCCTGGGCGAAGGCGATCTGCCCGGCCACCCGGGCCTCACCGGCCGGTTGGGTGGCGAATTCCGGGTAGCGTTCCAGCAGCCACTGCAGCGCCGTGGAGATGGTGTCCCAGCGTTGCGCGAAGTAGGACCGTTTGTGCCAGCGGACCAGCACGTACGGCGTGCGCAGGTTGCGCAGTGGGGCGCTGCGGGCGGCCCGCAGCAGGAACTCGTAGTCCTCGGCGTAGCTGCCGGGGATCTCCTCGTCCACCAGACCGAAGCCGTCGACCAGGGCTGACCGGCGGATCAGGAAGGTGGACGGGTGCAGCTCGGTCATCCGGTCGCGTAGCAGCGCGTCGAGCGGCACCGTGTCGCGGTCGAGCACCCGGTCGGTGGTGGCACCGTCGTAGCTGACCGTGATGCCACAGCTGACAAACTCGGCGTCCGGATGCCGACCGAGCTCGGCCACCTGGGCGGTGAGCTTGCCCGGCAGCCAACGGTCGTCGTCGTCACAGAAGGCGATCAGCTCGCCGCTGGCGACGAGGATGCCGCAGTTACGGGCACCGGCCAGGCCGGCGGACCGGTCGTTGACGACCACCCGGACCGGCCGGCGGGGGTCGTCGTCGGCCAGCTGCGGGTCCGGGTGGGACTGGTCGTAGACCACGACGATCTCGACGGTTCCCGGGTAGTCCTGCCCACGGATCGCGTCGACGGTGTCGCGCAGCAGCTCCGGACGGTCCCGGGTGGGCACCACCACGCTGACCGTCGGCACCGGGTCGGTACCCGGCAGTTCGCCGGTAGCCGGCAGTTCGACGGCGGACCCGGCGGCTGCTACCGGGTCGACGGCGGACCCGGCTACCACCGGGTCGACGGCGGTCATCGGGCCCGCCGGGCGAGGGTGCGTCGCGGGTGCGCCGACGAGATCAGCCCTTCGATGATCTCGCCGACCCGGGCGACGGCCGCCAGTCGGGCCGCGTCGGAGCCGGGCTCCGCGCCGATGCGGAAACCCGCCGGCTCGCGCAGCCCGGTGTCCAGGGTGGCTGCCAGCTCCGCCGGTGACTCGCAGAGCCGGACCAGCCCGGCGGCGGCCAGTCGTCGGGCAAACAGGATCTGGTGGTCGTCGACGTGCTCGCCCAGCGTGGGATCGCGGGGCACCACGATCGGCAGGTGCCGGTGCCGTCGTGCTTCGAGGATGGTCGCCGGCCCGCCGTGGCAGACCACCAGGCTGGCCTGGGCCATGGCCCGCTGCAGCGCGTCGTGGTCGAGAAAGGCGGTGGCACCGGCGAGCGCCGGGGTGCGGCTGTGCCCGTACTGCACGATCAGCTCGGGCCGGTCGGCGGCGGCCGGGTACCACTCCTCCAGCCAGCCGATCAGCCGGTCGAACCGGTGCCGGTCGGTCCCGACCGCGACCAGGACGGTGCCGGTACGCGGCGCGCTGCGCTGCCGGGGAATCCGGACGGTCGCGTGCACAGCTCCGGATCTTGACAGGGCGGATTCCACCACGACCAACTCCCTGAACTAACTGCCACTTGTTTTGTTTCGCCAATATGTCATTGGCATGTACGAATATATGCGCTCACAACAGGTTGCCGACGACCGTGGCCTCCGGGTACTGTCGCCGCTGCTCCTCCCACTGCACGAGCATCGCGGAGAGGAATGGCCGACACAGTCGCGCAGTGAGGGTCGGGGTGTCGATCCGGTCGTACACCTCGATGTAGACGGCCGGCACCCGACGCAGCCAGGCGAGAACCACGAAGGGAACAGCGACGCCGGCCCCGGTGGTCACCACCGCCGCGATGCTGCGCTGCCGGAAGATCCGTACCGCCAGCCAGGTATTGCGCACCAGGTTGCGAAGGTTGCGTGTGGTGGGATGGTGGGCCCACAGGACATCCTCGCCGCGCAGCAGCGACGTGGCGTCCGGCGTGTCGAAGGTCACCCAGCACCGTCGACGGTCGCCGTACCAGGGTTCGAGGGCGAGCAGCTGCGCGAGGTGTCCACCACTGGAACCGACGAGCAGGACAGTGGGCTCCGCGTCGACGCCGTCCACATTGTTGGCCACATGCGCCCCCAGAGTTCACTAGCCGGCCAACCGCTGTTTGGATAGCCAATATATAAGACCCCGCCAGGAAAGAAAATTGGCGATCATCGCTTACCGCGACCACCATGGACCACCTGACCTGCGACTACCCTCGGGCATCGACCCGTCACGACACCGCCGTGCCGTCGCGACTTCCGCGATCCAGCGGCACCGATGTCACTTTCCGCACACCCCAGACGTGAAACAATTTCTATCGCCCCAGTGGGATTAGTGGGGCACCAGCAACGGTATCGATCCCTGCTGGACAGGCAGTCCGGTCCACGACCCCTGGTCGGTCATCGATCAGACATGCCCATCCCATCTTTCAGGAAGCCCGCGCACCTCCGTCAGTCAACGCTGCGTCGCTCGATCTCGTCGAGCAGATGCGGGTGCAGGGCAGGATTCCAGCCGGCCCCGCCCACCGCCAACCGCCAGGTCCGCAACCACATCTCAATCAGATAACTCTGGACGATCATCCGACGCTGGGTAGGCTCCACAGCCAACTCCGCCGCAACCAGGCCCAATCGATGATCCACTGCGGCCGCCGCGGCTGCCGCCGACTCACCGCGCAGCACCAACGATCGCTGGAACGCGTCGTGCGCCAGGTCGAAACCGAGCGGTACGTCGGGGCCACTGTGCTCCCAGTCCCAGGCCACCAGCTGTCCGGCATGCTCGCCGAGATTCCACGGTACCCAGTCGCCGTGCCAGTGACCGAACTCGACGGACACACCGCCGAAGCACTCGGCCAACCGCTGCACCGCCGCCACCGCCCGCCGACCGGCCGGCAGGTCCATCGCCGACGCGACGAACTCCGGCGGATCGGTGGACCGCACCGGCCCGGCCGTCCCGAGCGGCCCGGCGTCCGCAACGGCACCCGTCCCGGCGGCAGCGGCGGCCAGCCGGCGCAGCCGGTCGAGAAACGCCGAACCCGCCAGCGGGCGCGGTGCCGTCGGCAGCCCACCCCGCCGGGCGATCGCCGACGTCGCCGCCACCCGGGGCGCGTCACCGGCACCGACACCACGTACCCGGGCCGGCAACGGCTCGACCACGGTGACCGCCTGCCCGGACCAGTCACCCGCCAGCAGCACCCCCGGCACCAACGGATGGTCGCCCACCGCACTCGCCGACGCGGCCAGCGTCAACGCCGCTGCCTCGGCCCGGACCAGATCCCGGGTCGCGCCGTTCCACCCGATCTTGGCGTAGCCACGCGGGCGGCCGGCGGCGTCGAACAACTGCACCGTCGGCTTGTGGTTCGGATCCGGCGGCCGGACCCCGATCGCCGCGTACCATCGACCGCCGCCGAGGCGGGCCGACACGTGGTCGACCAGCGTCAGATCCTCCTCCGGTACGCCGTCGGCCGGCGCCGACACGGTCAACGTCCCCGGTCGCGTCGCCCCCAGCGCCCCCACCCGGGCGGCCAGGCCGAGCAGCGCCCGGGGCAGCCGTACCGGCACCGGACGTAGCGCGTTGTACGCCCAGACCGACGCGGCGGTGACCCGGCGCGGACCCAGCGGCAACAGGAACCGGGCGGCCGCCGCCGACGGCACCACCGCGTACCGGGCCAGCAGCCGCCCTTCGCCGGCCGACACCGACCGCCGCGGGCCGTCGGTCAACGCCAACCGCAGCCGTTCGTCCGGGAAGACCGCCCGCGACACCCAGCCGAGTCCGTCGTCACGCCCCCGCGGGTCGACACCCACGCTCACCGGTCCGACCCGGCCCAGTCCAGCCGCAGCCCCAGCCGCTGCGCGAGCGCCTCGTTGTGCGGCCGGTAGTAGTCGGTCAACTCGGCCCGCAGCTGCTCGTCCATCGGTGCCGAGCGGCGGTCGTTGTAGACCTTGAAGGTCGGCAGCTCGTGCTGCGGCAGACCGAGGAACTCCAGCGTCCGCAGGTAGGCACCGCGGGTGTCGCCGTAGAACTCCTCGCTGGTCAGGAAGAGAAACTGGGACCGGTCGAACCGCTCCAGCCACGGGTCGAGATGCTCCAGGTAGCGGCCCCGGGCCCGGTAGGTGTACCAGTCGTACGGCTCGGAGAAGTAGTTCGGGTCGGCGACCAGCCGCTCCCGCTCCCCGGCGGTGCGCTCCGCCTCACTCGCCAGGGCCTGCGCGAAGTCCAGCGGCTCCTTGCCCTCGGTGCGCCGTTCCTTCCAGTGCGAGTACGCCCGCTCGACCGGATCCCGCAGCAGCACGATCAGCCGTACCTGCGGCAGCAATGCCTGCACCCGGTGCGCGGCCGTCGGGTGGAACATGTACAGCGGCGCCGCCTCGCCGGCCCGTACCGGCCCGCCGTGGCGGGCGGCCAGCGCGTCGCGCTGCCGCTGGGTGGGGAAATGCGACCGGTACCACGCCTCCCCCCGGGACCAGTGCTCCTCGAAGTAGTGCGTGGCCTTGGTGTTCCAGGCCGGAAAGAGCCGAGGCACCAGCGGATGCTGGATCAGGTAGTTCCACAGCGACGTGGTGCCGCCCCGCTTGGTGCCGATGATCAGGAAGTCCGGCAGCGGGCGACGGCCGCTCGTGCGCACCCCGTAGTGCACCAGCGACTCGCGTACCCGGTCGGTCACCTGGGCCGGCACGGCCTTCTTGATCCGGTCCCTGATGGACGCCATGGCTGACTCACCCACCTCTCTGTCTGACACTGCGCCACACCCGGCGCCGTACCCCGGGCAGCGCCAGCCCCATGAGCACCGCCAGGGCGGTCAGCCCCAGCGCGACGCCGAGGCCCGGTACGCCCCGGCCGGCGGTCAGCACCCCGGCCGTGCTGGCCGTACCGACCCCGGCCAGCACCGCCCCGGCGGCCAACAGCACCGACCGGTCCACCAGCGGATGGCCGACCACGACCCGGGCGGCGGTGACCGCGATCAGGTTCTCCACCACGATTCCGGCCGCCCAGGCGATCGCCACCCCGAGCACGCCGTGCCGGGGGGCCAGCAACAACGCCAGCGCCACCGTCGTCGCCAGGTTCGCCGACGCCGCCACCAGGTGCAGGCCGCTGCGCCCGCTCATCAGCAGCAGGGTCTGTACGTTGCCGACCGCGATGTTCACCAGCATCGCCACCGCCAGTACGGTCATCGCGGTGGCGCCGGCGGCGAACTCGGGGCCGAAGATCGCCAGGAAACCCGGCGCGAAGACCGCCAACAGCAGGTACACCGGCCAGGACAGGGTGATCGCCCAGGTGGTGGTCTGTCGGTGCACCGCCGCCGCCTCCACCGGACGGTCCTGCCCCAGCAGCCGGGACAGCTGCGGTGCGACCGCCACCCGCAGGCCCTGCAACGCGAGTTGCCCGGCCAGGACGTACCGACCCACCGCGCCGAAGATGCCGGCCTCGACCGGCCCGGCCAGCACCACCGCCAGCAGCACCCCGGTCCACATGCTGCCGGCGTCGATCGCCGCAGAACCGGCGCGGGGCAGCGCGAACCGCCAGAAGCCGGTCCAGTCCGCCCGCTGTGGCCGCCACCGCGCGCCACGGCCGGCACCGAGCGGCCCGGCGATCAGAACACCGCAGGCTCCCACCGCCGCCAGGGCCGGCACCAGCCAGCCGGCGAGGCCGAACAGCACCGAGGCGCCAGCGAAGGCGGCCGCGCCGACCAGCACCGGCCGACCGATCGGCAGCAGGAAGAACTGCACCGCGACGTACGGACCGATCGACCGCACCCCTCGGACGGCGGCCAGCCCCAATCCGGCGGCGACCAGGACCGGCAACCCGACCGCGCACAGCCGCACCAGCCGTACGCCGTCCGTGGTGGTCCCGTCGAACAGCGTCTCGGCCAGCCACGGCGCGGCCACCAGCCCGACGGCGGCCAGTCCGAGCGCACACAGCAGCGGCGGCAGTACGGCCACCGGTAGCACCCGGGCGGCGTCACCGGCCGGGCCGGTCCGTCGGCGGGGCAGCGACCACAGCAGGCCCGTCTCGGCACCCAGGGTGCAGATCGCGGTGACGACGGTCAGCAGGCCGACGGCGGCGAAGAACACGCCCGCGCCGGCCGGGCCGTACCCCCGGGTGACGACGACGGCCAGGACGAACCCGAACAGGCCGCTGACGGCGGCCCCGGCCAGGCCGATGACGCCGCTGCGGGCGCTGCGCCGGGTCTCCGACCGATCCGCCGGGCCGGTCCCGGGCCGCGGCGGGTCAGCCGAGTCGGTGCCGGCCGCCGGCTGCGCGGTCGCGTCCGTCGCGCCGGTCATCGGACACCGCCGAGCACCGGTCGGGGTGCGGCCGGCAGCAGCGGCGCGGTGAGCGTGACGCCCCGTCTTTCCCGTTCGACGGCGACCAGGGCCACCGCCGCCACGAAGAACACCGCAGTCAGGTTCTGGTTGACCAGTCCGTAGAAGGGCAGCTGGACCAGCGCGATCAGCGGCACCACCGACAGCCACTGCGCCGCCGCCGAGCTCGCCCGCCAGCAGGCGGCGGCGACCAGCACGAACCAGCCGACGAAGCAGATCAGCGCCGGGATGCCGTGGCTGAACAGCACCGTCCACACCTGCCCCTGGGTGCCCAGGGGCGCGTCGGCGGACACGGTGTCCACCTGCACCGGCGTGCCGAACCCCAGCAGCGGGGAACGCTGCACCCAGCGCAGCACCTCCAGGTAGAGCGACATCCGGTCGACGTTGGTGTTGCTGGAGCTGACCCGCTGGTCGATCAGCTCACCGATCGGGATGAACAAGGTCGCCAGCCCGCCGATCACCAGGACACCCAGCATCGAGGCCAGCACCCGCAGGTTGCCCCGGATCGCGGCCCGCACCCCGAGGACCGCCAGCCCGACGCCGAGACTGAGGAACATCCCCCGGTTGAGAGTCAGGAACGCCGGCGGCAACGACATCGGCAGCGCGACCAGCAGTACGGTGCGGGCCGGTCCGCGTACGCCGAGCAGCAGGCAGGCCACCACCGCCGGCAGAGTGATCGCGTAGGTGCTGCCGAACGTGTTGGTGTACGCGAACGGCGCCGACGGCCGGTAGATCGGGTTCAGCGACCGGGCGCTGTACTCGGTCACCTCGGCGTGCACCATGTCCCGGATGAAGGGATTGCCGGCCAGCCCACCGGGCAGCAGCAACTCGAAGGGTGTGGCCATCGAGAACCGGGGCACCAGCACCCCGAACCAGCCGAGGACGACCAGCGCGACGAAGAAGGCGCACAGCGGACCCAGCACCACGGTGAGCGCATCCCGTTCCCGGGCGACGCTGTACACGTAGCAGCAGACGATCAGCGCGGTGAGGTAGAAGGCCAGCCGAAGACCGAACGTCAGCAGGCTGGACAGGCCGGGCAGCTGGGTGGCGCTGGCCACCACCAGAGCGAGGAAGGCCAGCCAGATCCCGCTGCCGACCGGCAGCGGGATCCGCCCCCGGATGATCATGATCAGCAGCAGCAGGATGCCGAACAGCGGCCAACCGAAGTAGAACAGTCCACTGATCCACCAGAGCGGGACCAGACCGAACATCAGCCACAGCGGCCAGATCGGCAGCGCCGTGGCGGGCCGGGTGGACTCAGCCACGGCCGCTGCCGAGCAGCACGAAACCGAGCGGCTCGGCACCGGAGGCACGCAGCCGGTCGGTCAGTCGACGCAGGTCGGCCAACCGGGTCCGGTCCCGTTCCACCACGACGATGGCGGTGCCGGAGCGGGCCTCCCGCACGCCGCGTTCGTCGGATTCGGCCGGCGGGGCGTTGAACAGCACGATGCTGCCGTCGCGCGGCGCCTGGGCGTACAGTCCGATCCGGACCATGCCGGCGCCCACGGTCAGCGCGTCGGCCGGCAGCGTCCGTACGGGGATGGTGCCCACGACCGAACCGCCGGCCGGGCGGGTCCCGCCGGCCCGGTCGCCGCTGCTGTCGGAACGGTCCGGCGGGCCGCTGGTCGGCGAGGGCCGGGGCGACGGTCGACGCGGTGCGGCCGGGCTGTCCGCCGACTCGGTCACCCGGGGCAGGATGACGGTGTGGTCCTGGTCCGCCCGGGGCAGCGAGAAGATCAGTGTGCTCTCCGGGTCGCCGTCGACGCCCGGGTTCGCGCCGGCGTCGGACGGACGCGGCGCGGCCGACGCGGTGGCAGCACCGGCCGACGCGGTGGCAGCACCGGCCGACGCGGTGGCAGCGCCGACGGTCGCGGTCGACGCGGCGGGCCGGCCGCCGCCCGGGGAACGCGCATCGCCGGTGCCGGCCGCGGACGGTTGCTGGCCGGTCGGCTGCTCGGGCACGAACGGGCCGGACGGCACCCGCCGCCGGTCGGCGAGCAACGCCTCGCGCAGCGCCGCCACCCGGTGGCTGTCGTCGCCGACGTAGACATCCTGGCCGTCGGCGGCGAGCGCCACGGCGAGACTTGCGGTCATCGGGGTGGTGTCCTCCCGGTTGCGCGACGAGATCACCACCACCGGGGTGCGTACCGTCTGACGCAGCTGCTCGGCGATGGCCATGCCGACGTAGCGCACGTCGGCGTCGACGGTCCGGGCGTCGACCCGCAGACCACGGCGCCGTACGGTGCCGAGCAGCGGCAGCCCCGAGGCGTCGAGCGCGTCGGACTCGCTGCGCACCCGGCGGTCGGCCGACTCCCGCAGGTAGGTCAGCAGAATCCCCAGCAGAGCACCGGCCAGCAGCCCGGCCAGCAGGTACACCACCCGGGGCTGGCCAGCGGTGGACAGCTGCTGCTGGGCGCTCTGAGTGATCCAGCCCGGCGTGACGTCGATCGCCGCGATCTCCGTACGGGCACCGTTGAGCTGGGTCAGCTGGTTGCTGAGCGAGGCGAACTCGGCCAACGCGGCGTCGGCCGCCGGCCCGCTGCTGTCCGAGTCGGCGGCGCGCCGCCCGGCCGCCGTCTGCTGCTCGGCGACGGTGGCGATCCGCTCGTCGTAGGAGGCCAGCATGTCGGCGCGCTGCCGCTCGTACATCTCCTCACGGACCTGCAGGTAGGTGGCGGCGGCGAGGTTGACCGACTCGACAGCGGACTCGACCGAATCGGCCGAGTAGGTGAACCGCAGGATCTGACCGCCGGTGGGCACCTCGATCTCCAACGCCCGCCGGACCGCCACCACGTCGACCGCCCGGGCCTCGGCGATCCGCGACAGCACGTCGGTACTGGTCGCGATGCCGCTCTCGACGTTCATGTTGATCGATCGGTCGGCACCGGCACCGGGGGTGGTGAACGCGTCGGTGACCACCGGCCGGATGGCGACGACTGCGGTCGCGGTGGCGGCGGGCGGGGCCACCACCAGGTAGCCGATCGCGAGCAGGCAACCGACCACCGCGCCGCCGGCGACCAGCTTCCAGCGCAGCAGCGGGATCCGCAGCAGCTCGGTGAGGGTCACGGTCCGCTGTGGTTGCTCACTCATCGAATTGCTTCACAATCTGTTGCGGGTTGCCGATCACCACGACACCGTCGGGTACGTCGGTGCGGACGATGGTCCCGGCACCGACGACACTGTCGCTGCCGATCCGGACCCCTTTCATCACCAGGGCGTGCGCGCCGATCCAGACGTTGTCACCGACGACGATCGGGGCCCTGGTCGCCGGGCTGGCCGGCGCGTGCCGCAGCTGGGGCGCGAGGTTGTGGAAGTCGTTGTCCATCAGCTCACAGTCGGACAGCAGACAGCGGTCACCGACCCGCACGGTCGTCCAGCAACCGATCCAGGTGGCGTTGAGCAGGCAGTCGGCACCGACCTGGACCTCGCCCGGCCCGGCGAACCGGACCAGTTTGTTGAGCCGGGTACGGTCGCCGATCGTCACCCGTACTCCACGGCGCAGCCGCACCCGGCCGCGGATCTCGACGTCGCGTCCCAGCCGCAGGCCGGGATAGCGCAGCTGGTAGTAGCGGCGCTTGACCGCGAAGACGGTCCGCAGCAGCAAGCCGTGCCGGCGTGTGGTCGACAACCCGCCCGCCTCTCCATCGATGGACGTTCCACACTACAAAATGGCCGGTGGGCCGGCAGCAGCGCAGCCGGCCCACCGGGCATACCAGTTCGGTGGTTACCGCGTCGTTACTCGGCTGCGAAGAACATCGACCGGTTGGTCCAGTCGAGTGTCGGATCCGGCTCGGCCAGGACGACCGCCGCTGTCCCGTCCACCGCGAAATCCGCCGTGGGATCGAACGGAATGCTGCGCAGCCGCCCGTCGGTCGAGCCGTAGACGATGTTTCCGCCCACCCAGGCCATGCCCCGTACGCCGGTCCAGGTGACACCGCTGGTCGGCAGGGCGAACTCGGTGGCACCGAGATAGTTGCCGTCGAGCTCGAAGTACCGGTAGAACAGCTGGTTGCTGCCCGAACCGGTCCGGGTGTAGTAGAGCCGGCCGTCGAGGTAGAACGCCCCGGTCAGCGACAGTGCGTCGAACCAGTCGTTGTAGCCCGAGCTCTCCCAGGGCGCACCGACCGTGTTGCCGTTGAACAGCGAGATGTCCAGCCGGCTGCCGGTCGTGGTGCCGGTGACCGGCCTGGCCCAGAAGATCCGGTCGTACACCCGCCAGACCGCGCCGGCGTCGACCAGGTTGGGCTGGTTGGTCACCGTCGCCGCCCCGAGCGTCGACCCGTCGAACGGCACCTTCGTCAGGTCACCGGTCGCCGACGGCAGGTAGAGGTAGCCGGTGGTGGCCGTCGGTGGGTTGCGCGGGACGATCGTGCGCCCGCCGGCGTGTGGGAACATGCCGAGCCGACCGTGGTACTCGTTACCCATCCCGTCGGAGTTGTGCCCGAAGTAGAGCCCGTCGGAGCCGAACCACAGCACCGGTACGGCCGAGCCCCAGCTGAGCGCACCCGGTGGCAGGGCCGAGCCGCCACTGCGGCGCGGGTTCCAGTTGACCGGCATCCCGGTCGCCACCGAGACCGCACCGATGCCGAGCCGGTCGATCGCGCCGTTACCGGCGTTGTCGCTGCGGTTCGGGTTGTTCAACCAGCGGAAGTGCCCGCCGGTGTAGGCGATGCCGTCGTGGACCACGACCGAGGTGATCGTGTCGTTGCCGGTGAAGTTGAGCCAGGTGCCGTCCAGGTTGGTGCCGCGGCTCGCGGTCTCGAAGCGGACCAGCGCGTCACAGTACGCCACCGGCCAGCCGGTGCCGCCGTTGGTGCCGACGACGAAGAAGCTGCTGTCCTCGGCGAAGCTGATGTCCTGCACGTAGTGCGTGAACGACCGGGAGGAGCAGCCGGGCGAGAACCGGTGGTTGCTGTTCCAGTCGACCAGGGTCGGCGTACCGGTCAGGTCGACCATGGCGAGCTGCTCACGGGGCTGCCCCTCGACCTCCCGGAAGTTGCCGCCGAAGACCAACGTGGCACCGTCCGGCGAGACGTCCAGGGTCCACACGTACGGGGCGACCTCGTGCCGGCCGACGGCGATGTCGACGTCGAACGTCGGGTCGATCGCCCCGGTGGTCACGTCGAGTCGGGCAACGCCGGCGTGCGCCGTACCGTTGACCCAGTTGAATGCGCCACCGATGTAGAGCCAGTCACCGCTGACGTCCATGTCGCGGACCACGCCGCCGTCGGATCGGCCCTCCCAGCCCGGCACGGTCGCGCCGGTGGCCGGGTCGAGCGCCACCAGGTTACGGCGGGCCTCACCGTTGACGTTGCGGAACACGCCGCCGACGATCAGCTCGCCGGCGGGGGTGACCGCGAGGGTGTTCACCGCGCCGTCGAGAACCGGCTGGAACCCGGCGACCAGGGCCCCGGTGGACCGCTGGTACGCGAACAGGTACGGGCGGGCCTCCCAGGTGGCCGAGCTGACCGGTCGCACCTCGGTGAAGGTGCCACCGACGAAGATGACGCCGCCGATCTCGGCGAATGCGCGCACCTCGCCGTTACGGGCATGTGGGGTGTGGTCGGCCGGGTTGGTCGAGACCAGACTGGCCGAACCGGGTACGGGCATGACGGCGGCCGTAGCCGCGGTGCCGCTCAGTGCCAGGGCCGTCGCCGCCAGGCCGGCCGTCAGAGCTGTCGTCCATACACGACGCCGGCTGGGCATGGCCCAGCCAGGCTGAGATTGGTTCACGCTTCCCTCCAGATGGGAAATTATCTCAGACAGCGTGCGCCAACCTCAGCCGGGTCAGGCATCCACCGATCGGACGGCGGATTATCTGGTTCCTATCAGTTACCGGTCGGATCTCCTCTGTGTCCGGTCAGCGCTTGACCGGGAGCGGTTGGTTGAAATAGGGGTCCTTGCCGGCCCGGGTGAACCCGGTCAACGCGGACGGCGTGTGGTTCATGGTCATGTTGCAGGTCGCCGACGTGGTGGTCGATCCGGCAGAGTTGAAGTAGATCACCGCCTTGACCTTCGGGTGGGCCTTGATCGCCGCCGGGAACTGCTCGAACCACCGTTGCTTGGCCGCCGGGTCCTCGGGGTCGAAGTTGGTGCCGTACTCCGCCAACATCCGTGGTTTGCCGACGCCGATACGGTTGTCGTCGAGCCAGCGGTAGAAGCCGTTGACCGTGGTGTGCGGGTCCTTCCAGGTCTTTCCGCCATTGCAGGCGTAGAAGTTGTACGGGTCGTAGCCCACCCAGTCCACGTAGGCGTCACCCGGGTAGAGGCCGGCGTACCGGTCGTAGTGCCCGGACCAGCCCATCATCACCCAGACCCAGACGGCATTGTCCGCGCCGACCTTGGTGAATCGTTCGTAGACGTGGCGCCAGGCCCGGACGAAGTCGGCGTCACTGCCCTTCGCCGGCTCGTCCTCCGGCTCATGGTCGAAGCCCATGAACACCGGCACACCGGTCGCCTTGATCCGACCGGCCACGTCGTCGATGACCGAGTCGTACCGGCCGCTGTAGACGTCACGCCAGGTCAACGTCGTCCCGGTGGAGAAGATCCGGGACTCCCAGGCGAAGAACATCAGCCGGCCTTCGCGCATCTGCTGCTGCTCGAACTCGTCGGGGAACGCCCCGTTGCTGCCGGCGTTGGAGAAGTCGTGGTAGCGGTGCACCAGGTCGAACTTGCGCCCCACCTGTGCCTCGACCTCGGCCACCGCGCCGCCGTGGTTCCAGCCCTTGGCGGCGCTGGTCGGCGAGTACATCCCCCACCAGGCCCCACAGGAGGGCACGAGCAGGTCGGACACCGCGCCGCAGCCGACTCCCGACGCGGGCGGCGTGGCCGACGGACTCGGTGGTGCCGACGGGCCGACGGTCGGCGACGCCGTGGCGGCCGGCGTGGTCGGCACCGGAGCACTCGGCGGCGGTGTCGGCGCGGCGGTAGGCGACGCCGGCGGACTGGTCGGTGCCGCTGCGGCCGCCTCGTAGCTGATCAGCAGCCGGGGTCGGATCGACGGGTCCCGGTACTCCGTCGACGGCCAGTAGACCCGCTGCGACAGCTCCTGCTGGCGCAGCGCCAGGGTGTACGTGCCGTTGCCGGTGACCAGCGCGGACAGGTCCCACTCGTTGTACCCCTTGCGGACCGTCGACACCGTCGCCAGTGGCTCCGCGGCGCCCCCGCCCCCGCCCCCGCTGCCCGAGGCCAGCGGCGGCCGGGCGGCGCGGGCGTCCAACGAGGTGGGATGCACCGCCACCCGGGCGCCGAGATCCTGCCAGGAGTACATCTGCAGGCGGACCCGCACGTCACGGGCACCGGCCGGAATCCGGTCCACAACGAACTCCACGACCGCGTCCCGGGCCCCCCTCGGGTTGCGCTCGCACAGCGCGGGACAGGTGGCCAGGGTCGTCTTGACCGCGTTGTCACCGTCCTGTGGAACGTCGGTCGCGGTGGTGTCGGCGACCGCGGCGACGGCGATCTCGTCGGCGGCGAACAGCGGCAGCGCGGTCACCACCATGCCGGCCAGCAGCGCGGCGCTGACTCCGCCGACGATCAACCGTCGCCGGCCGGACCCGGTCCGCGCGACGACCTTGCTCAATCTGTGTCTACTCAAGATCCAGCCCCCCTGTGGCACGAGCTTGCGGCGCGAGCGTATCGGGGGTCAACTCAGATGTACGCCGAGTAACCGGAGATCTAAGCACTAATTAAATCTACCGACGTCATCCCAACGCCTTGGCGATCACCTTCGCCATCAACCGGAAAGCCTTTCCACGATGGCTGATCGCGTCCTTCTCCTGCGGACTGAGCTCGGCGTTCGTCCGCTCCTGCCCGTCGCCGAGGAAGATCGGATCGTAGCCGAACCCGCCGTCACCCCGGGCGGCCCGCAGCAGCCGACCGGACTGGCGCCCCTCCACCAGGTGCTCCTTGCCGCCGGGCAGCACCAGAGCGGCCGCGCAGACGAACGACGCCGCCCGGTGCTCGTCGGCCACATCGGTGAGCTGGGCCAGAACGAGGTCCAGGTTGGCCTGGTCGGCACCGTGTCGGCCGGACCAGCGGGCGCTGAACACCCCGGGCATCCCGCCGAGCGCGTCGACTGCGAGACCGGAGTCGTCGGCCACCGTGGGCAGGCCGGTCCAGCGGCACCCTTCCCTCGCTTTGAGCAGCGCGTTCTCACCGAACGTGAGCCCGGTCTCGGGTACCTCGTGGTACGGCTCCAGATCGGCCAGCCCGACCAGTTCGATGCGCTGGGCACCGAGCGCGGCGTCGAGGATCCGCTGCAGTTCGGCGAGCTTCTTGCCGTTGCGGGTGGCCAGCAGCAGCCGGGTCCGCCCGGCGTGGCCCGCGCTCACCGGTCGAGCGCCTTGCGTTGCACGGCGGCCAGTTCGGCGCAGCCGGCGACCGCCAGGTCCAGCAGGGCATCCAACTGGTCGCGGGCGAACACCGCCGCCTCGCCGGTGCCCTGCACCTCGACGAAGTCGCCGTCGCCGGTGCAGACCACGTTCATGTCGACGTCGGCCGCGACGTCCTCCAGGTAACACAGGTCGAGCCGGGGTTCGCCGCCGATGACCCCGACGCTGACCGCCGCGATCGACCGGCGCATCACCTGGTCCAGTTTGCCGGCCAGCGCCTTGCGGCCGGCCAGCCAGCCGACCGCGTCGTGCAGCGCCACGAACCCGCCGGTGATCGCCGCGGTCCGGGTGCCGCCGTCGGCCTGCAGCACGTCGCAGTCGAGCACGATCGAGTTCTCGCCGAGTGCCTTGAGGTCGACCGCTGCCCGCAGGCTCCGCCCGATCAGCCGGGAGATCTCGTGGGTGCGCCCGCCGAGCCGGCCCTTGACGCTCTCCCGGTCCGACCGGGTGGTGGTCGCCCTGGGCAGCATCGCGTACTCGGCGGTGACCCAGCCCAGGCCGGACCCCTTGCGCCAGCGGGGCACGCCCTCGGTGACGCTCGCGGTGCAGAGCACCTTCGTCTCGCCGAACTCGACGAGCACCGATCCTTCGGGATGCATGCTCCAGTTGCGGGTCAACGTCACCGGTCGTAGCTGCGCGTGGGTACGTCCATCGGGTCGTGCCATGCGCAGAGCCTATGTGCCACGCCGGGCCGCAGCGATGTCGGGGCGCTGTCTCAGCACTGCCGGGACGCCGCCGGGCTCAGGCCGCGACCGGCAGCCGGGCGACGACACCCGGACAGTCCTGCACGGCACGGTAGTGCTCGATCAGTTCGTCGCCGATCGCCGCCCAGGTTCGACCGGCGACGCCCGCCCGCGCGGCTCGGCCCAGCCGCGACCGCCGCGCCGGGTCGGCCACCAGGTCCGCGACCGCCGCCGCGAGCGCCGCGCCGTCGCCGGGCGGCACCAGCAAACCGGTGACGTCCGACGCCACCAGGTCGATCGGGCCGCCCGCCGCTGGGACGATCACCGGTACGCCGCTGGCCTGCGCCTCCTGCACGGTCTGGCCGAACGTCTCGTGCGGGCCGGTGTGAGCGAACACGTCGAGACTGGCGTAGAGCCGTGCCAGGTCGGCTCCGTGCCGGGCGCCGAGGAACCGTACGGCGGGCAGGGCCCGCTCCAGTTCCCGGCGGGCCGGCCCGTCACCGACCACCACCACCCGTACGCCGGGCAGTCGGCTGGTCTCGGCGAGCAGGTCGACGCGCTTCTCGGCGGCGAGGCGGCCGACGTACCCGACCAGCACCTCGCCGTCGGGCGCCAGCGACCGGCGGGTCGACTCGCAGCGGTGGGCCGGGTCGAACCGGACCGGGTCGATGCCCCGGCCCCAGATGCGTACCCGCTCGATGCCGTTGGCGGTGAGATCGGCCGCCGCGGCGGTGGAGGGGGCCAGCGTCCGGTCGGCGGCGTTGTGGATCTCGCGCAGCCAGCGCCAGACGGTCGCCACGCTCCACCCCAGGTGGTACGCGCGGGCGTAGGCGGCCACGTCGGTCTGGTAGACCGCGAGGGTGGGCAGGCGCAGCCGGCGGGCCACCGTCAACCCGCGCGCGCCGAGCACGAACGGGCTGGCCAGATGGACGACGTCCGGGGCGTGGGCGGTCAGTACCTCGGTCAGCCGCCGGCTCGGCAGGCCGAGCCGGAAGCTGCGGTACACCGGCACCGGCAGGCTCGGCACCCGCACCACCGGGTACGGGTGTCGCTCGACGGCGGTCCGGCTGGCGGCGGCCGGGGCGGGTGCGATCACGAGTGGCTCGTGCCCTCGGGCGACCAGGTGTTCGGCGACCCGGACGACGGAGTGCGCCACCCCGTTGAGATCGGGTGGGAAGGACTCGGTGACGACGGCGACGCGCATGGGTGTCACGGTCGCGCCCATCCGGGTGGGTGAGGCTACACCGCGTTGACCAGCGGGCGAACTCTACGGCAAGAGCGGGCACCGCCGGTGCGGGTGCTCAGATCTCGTAGCGGGCTCCGGCCCGGACGATCTCCACCGGGCCGTCGAAGCTCGCCGCCGCCGATTCGAACGTCGACGCTTCGCTGCCCCAGGCGGTCACCAGGTGGGTCAGCAGCAGCCGACCGACGTTGGCCTTCGTCGCCACCTCGCCCGCTTCCCGCCCGGTCAGGTGCAGGTCCGGAGGGTTGTCGACCCCGTCGAGGTAACTCGCCTCGCAGAGGAACACGTGCGCGTCCTGGGCCAGCCGCAGCAACGCCTCGCACGGCGCGGTGTCCGACGAGTAGGTGAGCACCCGGTCGCCGTGCTCGACCCGTACGCCGTAGGTCTCCACCGGGTGGTTGACCCGGTCGACGGTCACCTGCAGCGGGCCGATCGGGAAGCTGCCGGGTTGCAGGCCGTAGAAGGTGTAGACGTCGTCGACGGGTGCCCCGTCGGCGCTGTACGCGGTGGCGATCCGGTCCGGCGCGCCGGCCGGCGCGTAGACCGGCAGCGGTGGGTACGGCCCGTCCGGGGCGTAGCGGCGGACGACCACGTACGTGCAGGCGTCGAGCATGTGGTCGCAGTGCAGGTGGGTCAGCAGGATCGCGTCGACCGCGTGCAGTCCGGCGTACCGTTGCAGGGCCGACAGCGAGCCGGAGCCGAAGTCGATCAGCAGACGGAAGCCGTCCGCTTCGATCAGATAGGCCGAACAGGGGGATTCCGGGCCGGGGAAACTACCGGCGCAGCCCAGGACGGTCAGACGCATCAACTGTTCCAATGGTCACGGTGGGCCACCGGCGTCACGCCGACCATGCCATCGAAGATCTCCATCAGCGGCTCTGCCACGCTGGGCAGCCTACGCCGCAGCCAGCGACGGAACGCAAGATCCGCTGCAACTTGTCGCGAACGTGACACAGAAGCGCGAACAACTGGAGCGACTTCGACAACCCGGTTGAGGTGCGCCCATAGCGCAACCAATCATTTGCACCGGAATCAGCTGGGAGCGCCGGTGGTAGCCGGCTGCCGGTCAGGCCCAGAGTTGGCCGTCGAGCGCCTCCTCGGCATCGGCCAGCGTCCCGCCGTAGGCACCGGTGGAGAGGTACTTCCAGCCGCCGTCGGCGACCAGGAACGCCACGTCGGCCCGACGACCGGCCTTGACCGCCTCGTGGGCGACGGCGAGCGCGGCGTGCAGCACGGCCCCGGTGGAGAAGCCGACGAACAGCCCTTCGACCTCGACCAACTGCCGGGTCCGCAGCACGGCGTCGCGGGTGCCGACGGAGAAGCGGCGGGTCAGTACGCTGGCGTCGTACAGCTCCGGTACGTAGCCCTCGTCGATGTTGCGCAGCCCGTACACCAGCTCGCCGTAGCGCGGCTCGGCCGCCACGATCTCGATGCCGTCGACCTTCTCCCGCAGATAGCGTCCGGTGCCCATCAGGGTGCCGGTGGTGCCGAGCCCCGCGACGAAGTGGGTGATGGTCGGCAGGTCGTGCAGCAGCTCCGGCCCGGTGGTCTCGTAGTGCGCCCGGGCGTTTCCGCCGTTGCCGTACTGGTAGAGCATCACCCAGTCGGGGTGTTCGGTGGAGATCTGCTTGGCGGTGGCGACCGCCTGGTTCGAGCCACCGGCGGCCGGCGAGAAAATGATCTCGGCACCGTACATCCGGAGCAACTGCACCCGCTCGGTGGAGACGTTCTCCGGCATCACGCAGACCAGCCGGTAGCCGCGCAGCTTCGCCACCATGGCCAGTGAGATGCCGGTGTTGCCGCTGGTGGGTTCGAGGATCGTGTCGCCGGGCCGTAGCCGGCCGGCCTCCTCGGCGGCCCGGACCATGAACATCGCGGCCCGGTCCTTGACGCTGCCGGTGGGATTACGGTCCTCCAACTTGGCCCACAGGCGCACCGGTGGTGCCCCGTCGGGCACCACCGGGGAGAGCCTGGGCAGACCGACCAGCGGCGTTCCGCCGCACGCGTCGAGCAGGCTGTCGTAGCGCGCCATGGGTGCGCTCAGCCGATGGTCGGCGCGCCGGCCACCGGGTGGCCCAGCAGCGCGGCGGCCGCGGCGAACCCGAGCGCCCCACCGGCCACGGCCGGCAGGATCGTCACGGTGTCCCCGTCGGAGAGCTTGGCGTCGAGGGCACCGAGGAACCGGACGTCCTCGTCGTTGACGTAGATGTTGACGAACCGGTGGAGGGTGCCTTCGGCGGTGACCAGCCGGCCGCGCAGCCCGGCGTGCTGGGCGTCGAGGTTGTCCAGCAGGCCCGCGAGGGTCTCCCCGCTGCTCTCGACGACCTTGGCGCCACCGGTGTAGCTGCGCAGGATGGTGGGAACGCGAACTTCGATAGCCATTGACGTGCTCCTATGACGGCGGTGGGATCGGATCAGACTGCGGATGCGAGGTGCCGGCGCTGGTGGAGATCAGCGGTCGGACGAACACTCGTAGTCGACCGTCGTCGGGGTCTGCCCGAACAGGTACGACTGCACCGCGTGCGGATCGACACCGGCGTCACGCACGTCCACCGGCTCCTCGGTCACCACGCCCTCGACGATGCGGAACGAACGGATCTCGGTGACCTGCGGATCCCGGGTGGAGACCAGCAGATAGTGGGCCTCCGGCCAGCCGGCGATCGCGGCGTCGGTCCGGGACGGGTACGCCTCGGTCGCGGTGTGCGAGTGGTAGATGACCACCGGCTCCTCGTCCCGGTCGTCCATCTCCCGCCACAACCGCAACTGCTCCATCGAGTCGAACTCGTAGAACGTCATCGAGCGGGCCGCGTTCTGCATCGGGATGTGCCGGGTCGGCGTGTCCGAACCAGCCGGCCCCGCGACCACGCCGCACGCCTCGTCGGGGTGGTCCCGGCGGGCGTGGGCGACGATCGCGTCGATGATCGACCGGTCGATGCTCAGCACGACACCAAGCCTACCGCCTTCTCCGGGCCGGGCAGCCCGTGGCGGTCGTCACGCCAGCGACCGCGGCTGGTCGATCATGGCGAACAGCAGGGACTCCTGCAGATAGCCGAGGTACGCATAGACCGACAGCTGGAACAGCCGGCCCGACGTCGGGTCGTCCTGCTCGGCGGCGGCCAACTCGGCGCCGAGGTCGGTGTCGGCCTTGACGTCCAGCCGCACCCCCATCGCCAGCCGGGCGTCGTTGAGCGCCCGCAGCCACGCCTCGGCCTCCTCGTCGTCCAGCCGGACCTCGCATCCGCCGTCGGCGGCGTCGTCGGGCAGCGCCGCGAGCACCGCGCCGGCCTGGTCGATCTTGGCGGTCTTCAGGTCGCTCTCGGTGTACCGGCGAAACTCCGTCGAACTCGCCGGATCGTCCGGGTAGGTGTCCGGGAAGAGCCGACCGACCACCGGATCGCCGTGGTCGAAGCCCTCGGTCAGCAGGCCCACCACCTCACCCGCGACCTTGCGCAGCACCTTCACCTCGTCCGGGGAGAAGGACGCGACGAACCGTCCACCCCGGCGCCGGAACATGCTCATGCGCGATCCACCGTCGCCCAGAGCCCGTAGGCGTGCAGCCGGGAGGCGTCCAGCTCCATCCGCTCCCGGGCGCCGCTGGACACCACGGCCCGACCCTTGTGGTGCACGTCGAGCATCAGTTCCTCGGCCTTCGCGTGGCTGTAGCCGAACAGTTTCTGGAAGACCCAGGTCACGTAGGTCATCAGGTTGACCGGATCGTCCCAGACGATCGTCACCCACAGCCGTTCGTGCCCTGGCATCTCGTCGACGTCCGGCGTCTCGACCGGAGCAACCTGTGGAGCCGCCATGCCCACCATCGTGCCACCGGTCCCGCCTCGACGAGCAACAGCGGCCCCGCCGTGGCGAGCGGCACCGGCCCCGTCACCGTGCCGGATCACCGGTGTCGACGACGTCGCCGAGCAGGCTGGACAGGCCACGGCGTACGGCGGCGAACCGGACCGTGAGCTCCCGCGACAATTCGATCTCGATGGCCCGCAGGATCTGCTGGGTCCACGTCCTCGCCTGGTGCGGCGCCATCCCGGCCGGACCGTCGTTGCGGTGCCAGCAGTCGGCGGCCAGCGCGAGGCCCAGCGGCGGCAGCGCGGACCGCGACCACGGGGTCGGGTACGCCGCGAAGACGTCCACCTCGGCGGCACCGAGCACACCGTCCGGCGCCTCGGTCGCCGTGACCCGCTGTACCTCTCCTGCCGCCGTGGCCAGCAGGCCCACCGCGACCGGCGTCGGTGGCGGGTCGACGACGATCCGCCGCCGCAGCAGTTCCCGCAGGACGTGCCGCAGCGTCGTGGGCTCGGCAGCGAACAGGTACCCGGCCATCTCGTCGACGATGTCGTCCACCGCCGTGACACAGCCGTGACCGGCCCGCAGCGACAACGCCAGCAACTCGCGGTCGAGCAGGTCCGGGGTGCCGGCCGGGCCACAGCCGAAGAGGATCTCCTGCACCGCGGCCAGATGCAGGTTGGCCAACTCGATAGCCAGGGTGTGGCGGACCCGCTGCCCCGCCCGCCGTACCGTGCGGTCCAGGTGCCGGGACCAGTCGTTCTCCGCCTCCGGCCCCGGCGGCCCGCCGCCGTCCGCCGATCGTGACCGGTCGGTACGCAGCGTGGTCGGCTGGTCGAGGCCGGCCAACGCGGCCAGCCCGGCTCCGGCACGGTGCAGCGCCGCCCGGTCCGCCCAGTCGATCAGCTGGCGCCGCAGGCCGGTGACCGACCCGGCGTCCGGCTCGCCGACGAACCACGGAGCGTCGACGAGCTCCGGTACGGCGGCCAGCAGCGCCGCCCGGTGTGGGGCCTCGCCTTCGCTGTGCACGCCGCCGGGGGTGACCACGACGAACACCGCCGCGCCCGCCGCCACCGCCTGCCGCAGCAGGTCGTGCTCGACCGGCCCGGGCGGTGGACCGGCACCGATCACGAACACCAGTGCGCCGGCCCGGGTCACCGCGTCGACCAGGACACGCATCCCGGCCGGGCGCAGCGAGCCGAGATCCGGGGTGTCCACCAGACTCAGGTGGCGCAGCATCTGGTCGGGTCGGCGCACCTCGACGCGACGCGGCGACCGGGGCAGGTCCAGTCCGGCCCCGTTACGGGCCGCGCGGGTCGGGATCAGCCAGGGGTGCGGCCAGCCGGGCAGGAACGCCGCGATCCGGGCCGCCGGGCCGTGCCGGACCAGCAGGAAACTCTCCGGGGGCCGGCGCACCGGCAGCGGTGCGCCCAGCAGCGCGGCGACGACCGCGCCGCGACTGTCCCGACCGGCCCCGACGACGACCGCCGCGACCGGTTCGTCGGCCGGCGGAGTGACGCCGCGTACCGCCCCGGCCTGCGGTGACCGCCGCGCCGACCGGGGCACCGCCGGGGTCGGCGCCAGCTCGGTGTGCGGTGGCGGCGACAGCGCGCCCGGTGCCGGTGCCACCGGGTCCGGTACGGCGTCGGGTGGCTCCGGCTGGCCGGCGGACGGCGCTGCCCAACGCTGCGCCGGCCCCCGTTGCCGGGGAACGATCGCGGTGAGTCCGGTGTCCAGCGGATACAGAGGTGCTGTCACAGGCTCCATGCTGAGCTCCTTCGGGCGCTGGTCTGGACAGGTACCAGCAGCACCGACGCTACGTGCACGATCACTTACGCAACGAGAAGCGCCCCTACTCAACTGATCAGGCACTTCATACTCAAATGCGGTCCGTGACCGGGCGTTCCCCCTGGGCGATCGTTCTATATGCTGCCCTGCCATGGGCCTGTGGAGCTTCGTGGGACGGGCCGAGGAGCTCGACCGACTGTCCACCGCCGCCACCAGCGGAGGACGCGGGCTGATCCTCAGCGGCACCGCTGGGATCGGCAAGAGCCGGCTGCTGCGCGAAGTCGTCGACCATCTGCCGACCGAGACGTACGCGGTCTGGTTCGCCTCCGGCAGCCTCAGCGCGGCCGGTCTGCCCTTCGCCGGCCTCGCCCAGGTGCTGCCGGCGGAACAGCCACCCGGGCTGTCGCCCTCGGCGCTGCTGCGCTGGGCGGTCGAATCACTGCGTCAGCGGGCCGCCGGTCGCCCCATCGTGCTCGCCATCGACGACGCCCACCTGCTCGACCCGACCTCGGCCGCGGTGACCAACCTGATCGCCCGGTCCGAACGGGCCACCGTGCTCGGCACCCTGCTCAGTGGCCAACCCGTACCGTTGCCGATCCGGGCCCTGTGGGCCGACGACCTGGTCGGGCACGAGGAGCTCGCGCCGCTGGGCTTCGCCGACACCACCGGGCTGCTGGCCGAACTGCTCGGCGGTGAGCTGGACCCGGCCTCGGCCGAGCGGCTCTGGCGACTGTCCGAAGGCAACCCGCTGCTGCTCCGCGAGCTGATCATCGCGGCGCAGTCCGGGCAGGAGCTGACCCAGACGTACGGGGTGTGGCGGTGGACCGGCCGGCTGGAGCTGGCCCCGAGCCTGACCGACCTGATCGACACCCGGATCGGCCAGCTGAGCCCGCAGGTGCGCGGCGTCGTCGAGTTGGTGGCCTTCGGCCAGCCGATCGGGCTGCGGCTGCTGCTACGGGCCTGCCGGCACGCCGACGTGGAGATCGCCGAGGAACGCGGCCTGATCCGGGTCGACGTCGACGACCGGCGGCACGGCGTCCACATGGCCCACCCGTTGTACGGCGAAGTGGTCCGCCGCCGCTGTCCGGTGACCCGGTCGCAGCGGTTGCAGGCGCAGCTGGCCAGCCTGGTCGAGCAGACCGGCGCCCGCCGCCGCGACGACCTGCTGCGGGTCGCCGTCTGGCGGCTGGAGTCGGACACCGCCGACGACCCGGCCGTCCTGCTCACCGCCGCCGCCCAGGCCTTCGTGGGCTACGACATTCCGTTGGCCGACCGGCTCGCCGGTCGGGCGCTCGCCGTCGGTGGCGGCTTCGACGCGGCCGAACTGATGGCGACCATCCTGATGTTCCGCGACGAACCGGACCGGGCACTGGCCACGCTGGAGGCGGTTCGCGCCGAGGTGACCACCGACGGGCGGCGCAGTCGCTGGCTGATGGTGCTGGGCCTGGTCGCCTACTGGGGACTGGGCCGCGAGTCCACCATCGACGAGCTGGCGATCGGCGCCGGCGACCTGTCGGACCCGGCAGACCGGGCCCGGGTGAACTCGTTCGAGGCGATCATGCGGCTGCACCGCCTGGAGTGCGACGCGGCGCTGCGGCTGGCCCGGGCCGTACTCGACCGGCCGGCGGCCAGCCACGCGGCGCACGGCCTGGCCCAGTGCACGATCGCCCATCTGCAGGCGGCCCAGGGCGACCTGACCGGCAGCGGACGGGCCATCGCCCGGGTGGAGGCCGACGCGCCCCGGTGGCGGACCGAGCTGCCGTACCTGCAGCTGGCGCTGGAGCTGGCCCGGGGCACCCGACTGGTGCTCGCCGGGGACCTGACCAGCATCGACGCGATCGTCGCCGAGGAGTTCGCCGACCTGGCCGACGCCGGCGACTTCCGGCTCGGCTCCGGCTACCTGTCGGTCGTCCGCGCACAGGCCGCCCGGATGCGTGGCCGGCTCGACGAGGCGCTACGGCACAGCCTGCAGGCCTGCGCGATGCTCGCCACCGGTCGGGTCTTCGCTGGACTCGCCCACGCCGAACGGGCGCACGCCGCCGCGCTGCGCGACGAACCGGCCACCGCAGTGGCGGCGATGACCGACTCGGACCGGGCGCAGGCACCCGGCATGGCCATCCTCTACCCGTGGCGGGAGCAGGCACGCTGCTGGGTGACGGTCGCTGAAGGCGACGTCGCCGGGGCGGTCGGCATGCTCCGCCAACTGGCGGCCCGGCTGCGCACCGACGGCTTCGCCGGCCACGAACTGACCGCCCTGCACGACCTGGTCCGCCTCGGTCGGGCCGATCTGGCGGTGGACCGGCTCGCCGAACTGGCGTCGGTCGTCGAGGGCCCGCTGCCCGGCCTGATCCTGCGCCAGGCCCGAGGGGCGACCAACGGCCCGTACGGGGAGTTGCTGCGCGCCGCGAACGGCTTCGCCGAGCACGGCCTGTACCTGTTCGCCGCCGAGGCCGCCGCGATGGCGGTCCGCCGGCTGCGGCTGGCCCGCTCCCCGCTGGCCGGGCAGACCAACGTGCTGCTCGGCGAGTTCATGGCGCACTGCGCCGACGTACACACCCCGGCGTTGCGGGCCGGCCAGCCGAACCTGACCGACCGGGAACACCAGGTGGCGAAGTTGGCGGCGGCCGGGGTGGCCAGCCGGGACATCGCCGAACAGTTGTACCTGTCGATCCGCACCGTGGAGAACCACCTGCAGCGGGCGTACGGCAAGCTCGGGGTGACCGGGCGGGGCGAGCTGGCCGGTGCGCTGCGGGCCCTGCCGGACGGGGTGGCCGCCGGCGCACCGGGCCAGGCCGGCACCGGCCGGTCCGGCGGCCGTACAGTAGCCGGGTGACCAGCTCCAGTCCCGCGCTGCTGACCGACCACTACGAGCTGACCATGCTGGCCGCCGCGCTGGCCGACGGCAGCGCGCACCGGCAGTGCGTGTTCGAGGTCTTCGCCCGCCGGCTGCCGACCGGCCGACGCTACGGCGTTGTCGCCGGCACCGGTCGGTTGATCGACCTGATCGGTGAGTTCCGGTTCGACGAAGACACCCTCGGGCACCTGCGCGAGCGTGGCGTGGTCGACGCGGAGACCGCCCGGTGGCTGGCGGACTACCGGTTCACCGGCGACATCGACGGGTACGCCGAGGGCGAACTGTTCTTCCCGAACTCGCCGATCCTCACCGTCTCCGGCACCTTCGCCGAGTGCGTGCTGCTGGAGACGCTGGTGCTGTCGGTGCTCAACCACGACTGCGCGGTCGCGGCGGCGGCGGCCCGGTCGGTGACCGCCGCCCGCGGCCGGGCGGTGATCGAGATGGGTTCACGGCGTACCCATGAGCAGGCGGCGGTGGCGGCGGCGCGGGCGGCGTACCTGGCCGGCTTCACCGCGACGTCGAACCTGGCCGCCGGCGAGCGGTTCGGCATCCCGACGGCGGGCACCTCGGCGCACGCGTTCACCCTGCTGCACGACGACGAACGGGCCGCGTTCGCCTCCCAGGTGGCCACCCATGGGCGGGACACGACGCTGCTGGTCGACACGTACAGCATCAGCGACGGCATCCGCAACGCGATCGCGGTGGCCGGGCCGGAGCTGCGGGCGATCCGGATCGACTCCGGTGACCTGTCGGTGCTGGCCCAGCAGTCCCGGGAGCTGCTCGACTCGCTCGGTGCCACCGAGACGAAGATCATCGTCTCCGGCGACCTGGACGAGTACGCGATCGCGGCGCTCGCCGCCGAGCCGGTCGACATGTACGGTGCCGGCACCGCCGTGGTGACCGGCTCCGGCGCCCCGACCGCCGGGCTGGTCTACAAGCTGGTCGAGGTCGACGGCCGGCCGGTGGTGAAGCGTTCGGAGAACAAGGCCACCGTCGGCGGCCGGAAGGTGGCGGTACGCCGCCACAAGCCGACCGGCACCGCCATCGAGGAGATCGTGGTCTCACAGGGCGTACCGGACCGGGTGAACGGCGACCGGGTGCTGCAGCGCTCCTTCGTCGCCGCCGGCGAACCGTTGGGCCGGCCCACCCTGGCCGACTCCCGGGAGCACCTGCGGCGCTGCCTGATCTCGATTCCGTGGGAAGGGCTGAAGTTGTCCGCCGGGGATCCGGCGATTCCGGTCACCATCGTGCCGGCCGACTGAGGTCACCATCGTGCCGGCCGACTGACGTCGGACCCACTGACAGCGGGCGGAACAGGAAGGACAGGTATGCACCGGGCACTGATCATCGTCGACGTACAGAACGACTTCTGCGAAGGCGGCTCACTCGCCGTCGGGGGCGGCGCGGACGTCGCGGCGGGCATCTCCCGTACCGTCGCGCAGGCACCGGCACAGCGCTGGCGGCACGTGGTCGCGACCAAGGACTACCACGTCGACCCGGGCGCGCACTTCGGCGACCCACCGGACTACGTCGATTCCTGGCCGGCGCACTGTGTGGTGGGCACCGGCGGGGTCGACTTCCACCCGGGGTTGACCACCGAGCGGATCGAGGCGGTGTTCCACAAGGGCGAGTTCGCCGCCGCGTACTCCGGTTTCGAGGGCCGCACCGACGACGGCGTCGGCCTGGCCGACTGGCTGCGCGAGCGCGGCGTCACCGGGGTCGACGTCGTCGGCATCGCAACCGATCACTGTGTACGGGCGACCGCGCTGGACGCCGCCCGTGCCGGGTTCGACACCACGGTGCTGCTCGACCTGACCGCCGGGGTGGCCCGGGACACCACCGAGGTGGCGTTGGACACCATGCGTGCCGCCGGCGTGACGTTGACCGGCGTACCGGTGCTGCGGCCGGCCTGACCCGGCGGCCGGCACCCCGGCCGGCACCGGAAACCGCTGGCCGATGTCGTACCCGGCGGGCATGATGCCGGCCGGAGGTAACACCGTCGATGACCCTGACCCCTTACCGGGAGGCACTGGCGCTGCCCGGCGTGGCCCGGCTGCTGGCGCTGTCGGTGCTGGCCCGGATGCCCAACACCGCCGCCGGCGTGGCGCTGACCCTGTACGTCGTGCTGGAGCTGCGCCGAGGCTATGCCGCAGCGGGTCTGGCCGGCACCGCGTTGACCGTCGGGGCCGCGATCGGCGCGCCGGTGCTGGGTCGGCTGGTCGACCGGCACGGGTTACGCCCGGTGCTGGCCGGCTCGGTGGTCGCCCAGGGCACCTTCTGGGCGGTCGCGCAGGCGTTGCCGTACCCCGCGCTGCTGGTCGCCGCGGTCCTCGCCGGCCTGCTCAGCCTGCC
Organism: Solwaraspora sp. WMMD791; assembly: GCF_029581195.1. Classification (NCBI taxonomy): domain Bacteria; kingdom Bacillati; phylum Actinomycetota; class Actinomycetes; order Micromonosporales; family Micromonosporaceae; genus Solwaraspora; species Solwaraspora sp. WMMD791. Next base: position 6,164,270 of record NZ_CP120737.1, on the reverse strand, counting down.
GGTGTTCTCGGTGATCCGGCAGTCGCTGGCCGCGCTGGTCCCGGCCGCGCAGCGCCGCCCGGCGTACGCCCTGGACTCGATGTCGGTCGAGCTGTCCTTCATGATCGGACCGGCGCTGGCGGTGCTGCTCGCCACTGCGGTCTCCCCCCGGGTGGCGATCCTCGCGGTCGGTGCCGGGTTGGTCGCCGCCGGGTCGGCGCTGTTCGCCGTCGACCCACCGATCCGGGCCCGGCACGAGGAGCCGGTCCGGACCGGCGTACGCATCGCCCGCCGCGAGTGGCTCACCCCGCACCTGCTCGGCGTGCTGGCGGTCGGCGCGGCGTCGACCCTGGTGCTGGGCGGCACCGACGTGGCGTTGATCGCCGCACTGCGCGCCAGTGACCAACTGGCCCTCAGCAGCGTGGTGCTCGCCGCCTGGGGCGCCTACTCCCTGGTCGGCGGGTTCGCCTACGGCGCGGCCCGGCGCGGGATGCCGCCGGTCGGGCTGATGGTGGCGCTGGCCGTCGCCACGATCCCGGTCGGGCTCGGTGCGGGATCCTGGTGGACGCTCGGGCTGGCGCTGGCCCCGGCCGGCCTGCTCTGCGCGCCGACGATCGCCGCGACGTCGGACGCGGTCAGCCGGCTGGCGCCGGCGGCGGTACGCGGCGAGGCGATGGGTCTGCACGGGTCGGCGATGACCGTCGGGATGGCGGTCGGCGCGCCGCTGACCGGCGCGGTGATCGACGCCAGCACCCCGACCTGGGGGTTCGCCGCTGTCGGCACCGCCGGCCTGTTGCTGGCGTTGCCGCTGCTGGTCCTGCGCCACCGGCACCGGCCGCGGCCGGTGCAGCCACAGCCACAGCGGGCGACGGCGACAACTACGGCGACGGCCGGGTCGACGGCGCGGACCGGGCCGGCCCAGCGCTGACCCGGTCGTCAGCCCCGTCGTCAGCCCCACGTTGGACCGGTCCGCCAGCGCACACGACCGCGGCCCCGGGCAGATCACCCGGGGCCGCGTCGGATGCCGAACTGAGGTCGGTCAGTGTTTGTCGACGTTGGTCGCGGTGTCCTCCTGGTACGTGGCACCACCGTCGGATTCGCTGGTCAGCGGCTTGGCGCCGCCCTCCGGCGGCCCGGCCACCGACTGGTGTCCGGCGGCCAGCTCCGGGAACTTCAGGTCGAACGCCGGCCGCTCGGACCGGATCCTGGGCATCCGGTCGAAGTTGCGCAGCGGCGGCGGGGAGCTGGTGGCCCATTCCAGGGAGTTACCGTGGCCCCACGGGTCGTCGACGTTGACCAGCGGGCCGGCCTTGTACGACTTCCACACGTTGTACAGGAACGGCAGCGTCGAGATGCCGGTGACGAACGAGCCGACCGTGGAGATCATGTTCAGCGTGGTCCAACCGTCGATCGCCTGGTAGTCGGCGTACCGGCGGGGGAAGCCTTCGGCACCGAGCCAGTGCTGCACCAGGAAGGTGGTGTGGAAACCGACGAAGGTCAGCCAGAAGTGCACTCGGCCGAGCCGCTCGTCGAGCATCCGCCCGGTGAACTTCGGGAACCAGAAGTAGATGCCGGCGAACACCGCGAACACGATCGTGCCGAACAGCACGTAGTGGAAGTGCGCGACGACGAAGTACGAGTCCGAGACGTGGAAGTCGATCGGCGGGCTGGCCAGCAGCACGCCCGACAGGCCGCCGAAGAGGAAGGTCACCAGGAAGCCGATCGCCCAGAGCATCGGGGTCTCGAAGCTGATCTGGCCCCGCCACATGGTGCCGATCCAGTTGAAGAACTTCATCCCGGTCGGTACGGCGATCAGGAAGCTCAGGAAGCTGAAGAAGGGCAGCAGCACCGCCCCGGTGGCGAACATGTGGTGCGCCCAGACGCTCATCGACAGCGCGGCGATCGCGATCGTCGCGCCGACCAGACCCTTGTAGCCGAAGATCGGTTTGCGGGAGAAGACCGGGATGACCTCGCTGATGATGCCGAAGAACGGCAGCGCGACGATGTAGACCTCGGGGTGGCCGAAGAACCAGAAAAGGTGCTGCCACAGCAGCGGGCCGCCGGTCTCCGGCGCGTATACGTGGGCACCGAGCATCCGGTCGGCGGCGAGGGCGAACAGCGCGGCCGCCAGCAGCGGGAAGACCATGATCACCAGGAGGCTGGTGACCAGGATGTTCCAGGTGAAGATCGGCATCCGGAACATCGTCATGCCGGGGGCGCGCAGCGTCAGGATCGTGGTGATCATGTTGACCGCGCCGAGGATGGTGCCGAGACCGGAGATCGCCAGGCCGACGATCCACATGTTGGCGCCGACGCCGGGCGAGTGCTCGACGCTGCTCAACGGGGTGTAGGCGAACCAGCCGAAGTCGGCGGCACCGCCGGGGGTCAGGAAGCCACCCATGGCCAGCGTGCCACCGAAGAGGTACAGCCAGTAGGCGAAGCTGTTCAGCCGGGGGAACGACACGTCCGGGGCGCCGATCTGGATCGGCGTGATGTAGTTCGCGAAGGCGAACACGATCGGCGTCGCGAAGAACAACAGCATGATCGTGCCGTGCATGGTGAACAGCTGGTTGTACTGCTCCGGCGAGAGGAGCTGCATCCCGGGCTGGGCCAGCTCCGCCCGCATGATCAGCGCCATCAGGCCGCCGATCATGAAGAACACGAAGGCGGTGATCATGTACATGATCCCGATCTGCTTCGCGTCGGTCGTACGCAGCAGCCGCGCCATGGCCGAGCCCCGGACCGGCTGGTGGACCGGGAAGGGCCGGGTCGCGATCGGCTTCGGTGCGACGGTGGTCACGAATGGCCTCCGGTTCTCGTCAATCCCACGGCGCCCGCGCTGGTGCTCCGCTGGCCGTGCCTCGCAGGCAGGATAGTCCCCGTTCACGGTGGGTCCGCACGCCGGGTGCCCGCACCCGTGGCCGGGTCACCATCGGCTTGGTGGCACCCTAGCCGCCGGGCAGAGCGGCCGGGCAGAGCGGCCGGGCAGATCGGCCGGGCAGAGCCGCCGGGCAGAGCCGCCCGGCTCGTCACACCGGATCGACGAGCAGCCGGTAGTGGTCGGCGAGGATCCGGCCGCCCTCGGCACGCAGCAGCCGGTCACGAAGGTGCGGTGCGACGTCGCGGGTCCGGTCCCGGTCGCGGGTCCGCTCCAGCACCCATCGGGTACGCGGCCGGCGGCGGCTCTCGTAACCGGCCAGCGCCTCGACCACGGTGGGTCGGTCGCGGACCAGCTCGGCCAGCACCAGCGCGTCCTCGAACGCCATCGCCGCACCCTGTGACAGGGTCGGCGCGGTGGCGTGGGCTGCGTCACCGACCAGGACCACGTTCCCCCGTGACCAGCTGCCGAGCTCGACCTCGTCGGTGACGGCGACCTGCACCTTCTCCACCGCGTCCAGGACGGCCGGGACCGGGCCGCGGAAGTCGGCGAGCAGTTCCCGCAGCCGCAGCAGCGGGTCGGCCGGTGGCGCCGACCCGGCCGGTAGCCGTTCGTCGGCGTACAGATAGGTCCGCCCGTAGCCCATCGGCGTCAGCACGACGCCGCAGCGCCGGCCGAGCAGGGCGGTCCACTCGGTGATCTCCGGGCCGCCGGTGACCACGCTGCGGTAGGCGATCTGACCGACCGGATGCGGCGCGCCACCCAGCTCGGCCAGTTGCCGGACCGTCGACCGCCGACCATCGGCGCCGACGATCAGGTCGTACTCGGCGAACGAGCCGTCGCCGAACGCGACCTTGGTGGTCTCGTCGCCGAGCTCCAGCTCCCTGACCTCGGTCCGGTGCCGGACCGCGCCGCCGGCCCCGGTGAGCAGCACCCGGTGCAGGTCGGCCCGGGGCAGCGCCCGGCACTGGCCGACCCCCTGCCAGAGCCGATCGAGGTCGACGGCGCACAACTCGGTGCCGGCGGCGTCGAGGAACCGTTGTCGACGCACGACGGCCCCGAGTGGGCGCAGCGGACTGTCCAGGCCGAGGTCGCGCAGGGCGCGGATCGCGTTGCCGGGCAGGAAGATGCCGGCGGTGGGCACCACGGTCGGGTCGAGCTTCTCCACCACCTCGGGCCGCAGCCCGGCCAGCCGCAGCGCTCGGGCCGCGGCCAGGCCGGCGACACTGGCACCGACGACGAGCACGCGCATGGGTGCTTGAGCCATGGTCCGCGCCGCCTCCGGGGGAATAGACACTCATCGGAGCCAAGAGACTACTGCCGGCAACACCGCCTGCGGTAGGCCCATTCCGCCCTGTTTGTACGCGCCGGTCCGTGGATCAGATGGATGAGAAATATCCACCGATGGAAATCTTAACCGGTGGATCGGGCCAGCGGGAGTCCACGCTCAGCGTTGCACCCGCGCGCCGCCCCCGCCGACCAGTGCCTCCACCTCCTTGAGGCTGGCTGTCGAGGTGTCGCCGGCCGTGGTCATCGCCAGTGCGCCGTGCGCGGCGCCGTACTCGACCGCCGTCGCGAGGTCGCCCTTTTCGAGCAGGCCGTAGACCAGCCCGGAGGCGAAGCTGTCGCCGCCGCCGACCCGGTCCAGGATCTCCAGTCCCGGTCGGTGGGTGGCCTGGACGAAGCCGGTCGGGGCGGACCAGGCGATCGCCCCCCAGTCGTTCACCGTCGCCGTACGGACCGTGCGCAACGTGGTCGCGACCACCGCGAAGTTCGGGTACGCCCCGGTGACCTCGGTGATCATCCGCTGAAAGTTCGCCACCTCCAGCTCGGAGAGGCTGTCGTCGGTGTCCGGTACGGCGAACCCGAGGCTCGCGGTGAAGTCCTCCTCGTTGCCGATCATGACGTCGACATAGCCGGCCAACCGCCGGTTGACCTCCTGCGCCCGGGACTGGCCGCCGACGGCCTTCCAGAGGCTGGGCCGGTAGTTCAGGTCGTACGAGACGATCGTGCCGTGCCGACGGGCGGCGACCATGGCCGCCTCGATGGTCTCCGGGGTGGTCTCGGACAACGCGGCGTAGATGCCGCCGGTGTGCAGCCAGCGAACACCGAGCGTGCCGAACAGGTGGTCCCAGTCGACGTCGTCGGGGCGCAGCTGGCTGGCGGCGCTGTGCCCCCGGTCGGAGGTGCCGACCGCGCCCCGGACCCCGAAGCCCCGCTCGGTGAAGTTCAGTCCGTTGCGCACGGCGCGGCCGATCCCGTCGTAGGGCAGCCAGCGCACGTACGAGGTGTCGACCCCGCCGGTCAGCACCAGGTCCTCCAGCAGCCGCCCGACCTCGTTGTCGGCGAACGCGGTGACCACCGCGGTACGCAGGCCGAAACAGCGGCGCAGGCCCCGGGCGACGTTGTACTCGCCACCGCCCTCCCAGACCCGGAACGAGCGTGCGGTGCGGACCCGCCCCTCGCCCGGGTCGAGCCGCAGCATGATCTCGCCCAGCGAGACCAGGTCGTAGCGGCATTCGGTGGCTGGCCGGGGGCGCAGCGGCGGCGCCCCGGCGGGTGGCTGTCCGGACATCTCTGGGCTCCTTGTCAGGATCGGGCTGCGGACCGGGCCGCGTCGACGGCGGCGGCGGTCAGCCGGGTCACTTCGGCCCAGTCGCCGGTCTCGAGCAGGCGCGGGGCGACCATCCAGGTGCCGCCGACAGCGAGGACCGCCGGGTGGGCCAGGTAGCCGGCAAAATTGGCGGTGGTGACGCCGCCGGTAGGAATGAACCGCACCGAGCGGAACGGGGCGGCGAGGGCGGCGACCATCCCGATCCCGCCGAGCTGCTCGGCCGGGAAGAACTTCACCGTGTCGAGGCCCGCGTCGAGCGCCATCTGGATCTCGGTGGCGCTGGCGACGCCGGGGAAGACCGGCACCCCGCGCTGCTGGCAGCGGCGGACCACGGCGGGCCCGAAGCCGGGGCTGACCACGAACCGGGCGCCGGCGTCGACGGCCCGGTCGACCTGCTCGGCGGTGAGCACCGTGCCGGCTCCGACCACCATGTCCGTCCGGGTGGCCATCGCCGCGATCGCGTCGGCCGCCGCCGGGGTCCGGAAGGTCACTTCGGCGGTACGCAGCCCGCCAGCGGCCAGCGCGTCGGCCAGTGGCGCGGCACCGGTCGGGTCGGCCAGCACCACCACCGGGACGATCCGCCCGGCACCGATCACCGACGTGACGTCACCAGCGGCGACCGGCTCGGGTATCTGTTCGTCATCTTGAACGTTGGTCACGTACGTGACGATACTCAAGGCATCGATGCTGTCAACCCGGCTACAGTGACGGCCATGACGGTGCGCGATGGATTCCAACCGGTAAAGTCCGCCGGTCGCACGCTGGAGGTGCTGGAGGCACTGGCCGCCGCGCCCGGTCGGCAGTCCCTGGGCGACCTGGCCCGTCTGCTGGAGATCCCGAAGAGCAGCCTGCACGGGATCCTGCGCACGATGCTGCAGCGCGGCTGGGTGGAGACCGATCCGACCGGCACCCGGTTCGGGCTGGGGGTCCGCGCGCTCCAGGTCGGCGCCGCCTACCTCGCCGCAGACGACGCGGTCAGCCTGCTCGACACCGTCCTGGACGAGCTGGCCGGTCAGTTCGGCGAGACCGTCCACCTCGGTCGGCTGGATGGGCCACACGTCGTCTACCTGGCCAAACGCGAGTCGATCCACCCGTTGCGGCTGTACAGCGCGATCGGACGGCACCTGCCGGCCCATGCGACAGCGCTCGGCAAGGCGCTGCTCGCCGAACACCCCGACGACACCGTCGACCGGCTGCTGACCTGGCCGCTGCGCCGGATGACCCCGCACACGATCGAGGACCCGGCCACCCTGCACGCCGCGCTGGCGGACATTCGCGACCGCGGTTACGCGATCGATCGCGAGGAGAACACCGAGGGCATCGTCTGCGTCGCGATGGCGATGCCGTTGCGCCAGCCGGCGGTCGACGCGATCAGCCTTTCCATTCCGTCGACCAGGTGGGACACCGCCGTCGAGGCCCGGATCGTCGAGGCGCTGCGGGCCGCCGCCGCGCAGGTCCGCGCCGCCCGCACACTGATCACCTACTGATTCCAGGCCGGCGACCCGCCGGCGGGTGCCCGGGCGCTCGTCCACGGCGTTCGGCATGTTGAACGCCGTTCCCGATACTCCGGCGCGACCGATCCGACTGGCCTGGACCGCCGTCCCGCCTCGGACACCGGCCGGTGTTGCCGACTCTTTTCACACATGTAAATGTGTCCTAGCTTTGTGGGAGCGCTCCCGTCACGTTGAACCCTCCTATCCGCTTCCCCAGCACGGACACCGAAGGAGTGCAATGAGACGTCCCATCCGCACCGCCGCCGCCGCGGCGGCGCTCCTCGTCGGCGGCGTTCTCGCCGTCGTCACCGCCGCCCCCGCGCAGGCGGACACGGTGATTTGCGAGCAGTACGGCAGCACCACCATCCAGGGCCGCTACGTGGTGCAGAACAATCGCTGGGGCACGACCGCCCAGCAGTGCATCAACGTCACCAGCACCGGGTTCTCGGTGACGTCGCAGCAGGGCAGTTCGCCGACCAACGGGGCGCCCGTGTCGTACCCGTCGGTCTTTCTGGGCTGCCACTACACCAACTGCTCCCCCGGCACCAACCTGCCGATGCAGGTCAGCCGGATCAGCAGCGCGCCGACCAGCATCAACTACACGTACGTGGGCGGCGGCACCTACAACGCGTCGTACGACATCTGGCTGGACCCGACGCCCCGCACCGACGGGGTCAGCCAGATGGAGATCATGATCTGGTTCCACCGGCAGGGCTCCATCCAACCGATCGGTTCACCGGTCGGCACCACCACCATCGCCGGCCGCAGCTTCCAGGTCTGGACCGGCAGCAACGGAAGCAACAACGTGGTGTCGTACCTCGCCCAGTCGTCCTTCAGCAGCTGGAGTTTCGACGCGATGGCCTTCATCGCCGACGTGCGCAACCGGGGCCAGATCACCAACTCGTGGTACCTGACCAGCATCCAGGCCGGCTTCGAGCCATGGAACGGCGGCGTCGGGATCGGGGTGAACTCGTTCTCGGCGGCGGTCAACACCGGCGGGGCACCGCCACCCACGACCGCGCCACCGCCGCCCACCACGCCGCCGCCGGGCAGCGGCGCCTGCCGGGTCGGCTACACCCCGAACACCTGGAACAGCGGCTTCACCGCCGAGGTGCGGATCACCAACACGGGTAGCGGCACCGTCAACGGGTGGACGTTGGCGTACCAGCTGCCGGCCGGGCAGTCGATCACCAGCTCGTGGAACGCGACCGTGTCGCAGAGCGGTTCCTCGGTGACTGCCCGCAACATCGCCTGGAACGGCACCCTGGCGCCGGGCGCGACCGCCTCGTTCGGCTACCAGGGGACCTACAGCGGGTCCTACTCCTCGCCGACCAACTTCACGCTCAACGGCACCTCCTGCACCACCGGCTGACCGCCGCGCCCACACCGCTGTCCGGGCACGCCACCGTCCGGCGCCCCCCGCGCCGGACGGTGGTGTCAGTCCCGCAGCTGGTCGATGGCGGCCATCTCGTCCGGGGTGAGACGGAACCCGAAGACGTCGGCGTTGGTGACGATCCGCTGCGGCGTCACCGACTTCGGGATCACCACGATCCCGTGCTGCAGGTGCCACCGCAGCACCACCTGGGCCGGGGTGACGCGGTGCCGCCCGGCCACCTCGACCAGGAGCGGATCGTCCAGGTCGGTGTTCTTGAACGGGCTGTACCCCTCTACCACCACGTCCCGTTCCTGGTGCTCGGCCAACGTACGGCCGTCGTGCATCGCCGGTGCCCAGGGCACCTGGTTGACCGCCGGGCGTACCCCGGTCTGTTCGATGAGCTCGTCGATCTGAGCCAGGCTGTAGTTGCTGACCCCGATCGCACGCACCACTCCGGCGTCGCGCTGGGCGATGAACTCCCGCCAGGTGGATACGGCGGCACCACCGCGTGGCGGCCAGTGGATCAGCCACAGGTCGACGTACTCCGTCGCCAGCGCGGCCAGGCTGGCGGCGAGGGTCTCCGCTTCCTGGCCGAGGCGTTCCGGCGGGAGTTTCGTGGTGATGAAGACCTCCTGTCGGGGCAGCCCGCTGTCCCGGACCGCCCGGCCGACCTCGGCCTCGTTGCCGTACATCGTGGCGGTGTCCAGGTGCCGGTAACCGGCGTCCAGCGCGGCCCGTACCGCCCGGTAGCCCGACTCCCCCGTCGCCTGCCAGGTCCCGAAGCCCAGCATCGGCATGTCCACGCCGGGGGCGAGGGACACCGTCAGTTGCTCACCGTGCGTCGCCATGCCCGCCGACTACCCACGCCGACCTGCGCCTATACCTCGGCCGGACGACGCATCGGTCAGTGGCCGACCGACCCTACCGCCGAGCCAGGCCGACACCACATGCTGTTCACCGCGCGTACATTCGTCGTCACCCACCCGGTCTCCTGGTGGGGGTCCGGGCCGTGCATACCCGCCGACCGGGGCAAGCACCAGAAACGGGAACCACATGAGCATCATCGACACCACCACGCCGGCCGTACCGCCGGTTGGGCCACCCGCTGAGGCCGAGCCGGTCGGCGACGGACGACCCGAGCTGTGGCAAGCGGCCCGCACCGTACTCGAGGCCAACTGGTCCGGTCGCCACACGGTGCCGTCACGCACCCTCTACCCGCACCAGTGGAGCTGGGACGCGGCGTTCATCGCGATCGGGCTGGCCCGGGTCGCCCCGGACCGGGCGTGGCGGGATCTGCGCAGCCTGTTCCTGGCGCAGTGGCCGGACGGGCGGATCCCGCACATCGTCTTCGATCCCGGCATCGCCGAACGGGACTACTTCCCGGGGCCCGGATTCTGGCAGGTGCCGCTGCGCCGGCCGGGCCACCCCGACGGTACGGGCATCGTCCAACCGCCCGCGCACGCGCTGGCGGTCTGGGAGCTCTACCAGCGGGCCCCCGACGCCGCCGGCCTGGCCCAGCTCCGGTGGTTCTATCCCCGGCTGGTGGCGGCGCAGGACTACCTACTGGGTCGACGCGACGCCGGTGGCGGCGGGCTGGCCGCCATCGTGCACCCGTGGGAGTCGGGGCTGGACAACAGCCCGGCCTGGGACGCGGCCCTGGCAGCCGTACCGGCCGACCTGCGGGTCCTCGCCGGGCGGCAGCGGCACGACAACCGGGTCGCCGCGGTGGCGCACCGGCCGACCGACGAGGACTACGCCCGGTTCGTGGCACTGGCCCTGGCGTACCGCGACCACGACTACGCCGACGATGCGCTCGCCGACCGGCACGGCTTCGTCGTCGAATGCCCGACGTTCAACGCGCTGCTGGGTGCCGCCGAGCGGGCGCTGGCCGCGATCGCCGGCGTGGTCGGCGCCGATCCCGCCGGGCACCTGATCCGGGCCGAGCGCATCACCCGCGCGATCGACGAGCGGTTGTGGAACCCGCGCACCGGCATGTACCACGCGCGCGACGTGCGGACCGGCCGACTCAGCCCGGCCAGGTGCGTGAACGGACTGGTGCCGCTGATCCTGCCGGACCTGCCGGCCGACCGGGTGGCGGCGCTGGTGACGATGCTCGGGTCCGACCGGTTCGGCATGTCGGCGGCCATGCCGGTGCCGAGCTACGACCGGAGGGCCGCCGACTTCGACCCGGTGCGTTACTGGCGCGGTCCGGTCTGGATCAACATCAACTGGCTGCTCTGGCGTGGACTGCGCGCTCACGGCCGCGCCGCCCAGGCCGAGATGCTGCGGACGGCCATGGTCGACCTCGTCGACAGGTCCGGCCACTACGAGTACTTCCACCCGGTGACCGGGGCCGGAGTGGGCGCGGCGGCGTTCAGTTGGACCGCCGCGCTCCTGCTCGACCTGCTGGCCGACGGCGACTGATCGCACGATGGACACCCCTGATCGCACGATGGACGCCCACCACCCACCATTCTCCGGTCACACAGAACGTCTCGACCAGCGCCGATCCGACACTCCGCCTGATACCAATACCCATTCGGCGGACCACCCGCACATGCCGTTGATTCTCTCATAATGATCATATCGGACGGAAATCGTTTGCAAACCGGCAGGATGTAGCAGCACGTGAACAGCCGATCACCAAAAGGTGACATCCGCCGTACGGTGTGCGACTGAAGGCCTCACGGATGGTTCCGGCCTGGCAGGCGCGCCATCTATCTTTCCGTGCCGGCAGGGCGCCGACGACACGGTCGACATCAGACCGTCCAGAGGCCGCCCGGCGCAATTCGCGGCGAACCGCCAGGGGGGTGGGCGATGCAACCTGCACACGAAGCCGTACGCCGGAGGCGACGGCTCGACGGACCATTGCTGCGATCGGCGGTCACCGTACTGGTGCTGGTGCCGGTCTGCGTGCTCTTCGTCCAACTGTGGCGCGGCACGTCGGCGGACGTCGCCTTCGCGCAACGGGAACGGGAGGGCGTCGCCTATCTGGCCGCGCTCAACGAACTGACCGTGGCGCTGGTCGACGCCCAGTCAGCCGCCGTCGCCCGGCAGCCGGTCAACGCCGAGGCGCTCACCCGGGCGTTGGCCGCGGTGGCCGAGGTCGACCAGCGCATCGGCGCCTCGCTGCGGGCCCAGCAGCGCTGGACGTCACTACGGGCGGCCGTCGAGGCGCTGCCGGACCGACGCTTCGACGAGCCGACGGCGGCGTTCGACGCCTACCGAGAGACCACCGACCTGTTGCTGGCCCACTACGACCGGATCCGGGAAAGCTCCAACCTGGTCCGTGACCCGGAAGGCGACGCCTACCATCTCTCCGACGGCGCTGCCGAGGAGCTGCCCGAGGCGCTCATCGCCACCGGTCGTTTCGCCGACCTCGCCGTCCTGCTGCCGACCCGACCGGCGCAGGAACGGCCGTTGGCGCTCGTCGAACTGATCGGTGCCACCAGCGACATCCTCTCCCCCGCCGACGACCTGGCCAGCAACGTCCAGGCCGCGGTGGAGAGCACCGACAGCCGCACGATGAGCAGCAACCTGCTGACCCAGGTCGACCGGTTCCAACGCAGCATGGACGCCATCGCCGCGGCGGCCGCCGTCCTGAACACCGCCGCCGCCGAGCTGACCCGGGCCGCGCAGTCCGACGACGACTCCAGCGACGGCACGGGCACCAGCACCGGCGGCGACGGCGACGGCGACGGCGATTCCGGCGACGACGACCGGGAGTCCGGCGCGGCCGCCGTACCGGACCTGGGACAACTGGTCGCGCTGCGGGGGGAGGCGCAGGCGTCGGCAGCCGAACTGGCCGGCACGATGCTGGTCGAACTGGACGGTCTGCTGGCCGACCGGATCAGCGGGTCGCAGCGCGACCAGTGGCTGTCGGTCGGCGTACTGATCCTGGCGGTCGGCCTGGTCAGCGTCCCGGTGCTGATCACGTACGGCACGGCGGCGGGGCCGCGCACTCCGCCTGCCGGCACCGGACCCACCGACGGCCCGCCGGCGACCGGCGGCCGTACCGGACCGGCCGACGACGCCGACCGGGTCACATCGGACAGCCGACAATGGGAGCCGACCGTTGCTGCTCGATAGACTCCGCATCCGCGGGAAACTGGCGCTCCTGGTCATGATCCCGCTGATCGCCGTCGCCGCGCTGACCGTGCCGATCGTCGTCGACCGCGTCGCGCAGGCGGCCCGGGCCGCGGACACCGTACGGACCGTGCAGGTCGGCGGACGGATCGGCTCGCTCGTCCAGGACCTCCAGCTGGAACGGCTGCTCGCGGTCGGTCACCTGGTGGGCGCGGTCGACCGTTCCCGACTCGCCCTGCAGGAAGCCGCGATCACCGACCGGATCGCCGACATCCGGGCCGACCTCGGCGCCGAGATCGGCCCGGAACTCGACGCGGCGGTGACCGCGGTCGACGACCTCGCCGAGACCCGCGCCGGCGTCCTGGCGCGCACCGCCGACAGCGATCAGGTGATGATCGCGTACGGCAATCTGATCGTGCGGCTCATCGACGCGTTGCACCTGGTCGACACGGCCGACGTGGCCACCACCGAGGGTCGGCAGATCGTGGCGTTGGACGCCGCGTTGCGCCTCGACGACGCGATCAGCTCCGGCGCCAGCCACATGCTGCTGGTCGTCGCCGACCGCAGCCCGCAAGCGGCGACCCGGTACGCGATGAGCCTGGTCGCCGCCCAGGACAACGCCGCCCGGTTCGGTCGTTTCGCCACCGCCGACCAGGTGGCGCTCTACACGCTGGTCGAGCAGGCCCTCGACGAGCGCCTCGGCAGCGGCTTCACGGACGATTCGCAGAGCGGTGCCCGCGAGGGGTTCGCCGTCGACCCGACCGAGGCCCTGGCCGGTCTGTCGGTCGACGCGCTATTCCCCTCGTTGGAGTCGCTGATCGCACTCGGTCGGTTCGTCGAACGCAAGATCGTGATCGACGTCACGGTCGAGGTCACCGAACGACAGAACCAGATCCTGCTGACCGCGTACGGCGTGGTCGCCGCCGCCGGGCTGGTGCTGCTGTCGGTCGTCGCGCTCAGCCTGGTCGTCGCCCGCTCGGTCGCCCAGCCGCTGGCGCGGTTGACCAGTTCGGCGAACCGGGTCGCCCTTCTCGCCGAGGCCGAACTGGTCCGGGTCGCCGACGACGAGACCGAACGGCCCGATCCGGTCCGGCTGGATCCGGTCGAGGTGACCGCCACCGACGAGATCGGCGACCTGGCCCGCGCCTTCGACCGGGTCCAGCGCACCGCCGCCCGACTGGTCGAGCGGCAGGTCTCCGGCCGGCGCAACGTGGCACAGATGTTCGGTCACGTCGGTCGACGGACGCAGAACCTGGTCAACCGGCAACTCGCGGTCATCGACCGGCTGGAACGCGAGGAGACCGATCCGAAGCGGCTGCAACATCTCTACCGGCTGGACCACATCTCCAGCCGACTGCGGCGCAACGCCGGCAGCCTGGTGGTGCTCTCCGGGTCGACCGGAGCCGAGGAGCACATGGCGCCGCTGCCGGTCTCCGACGTCATCCGGCTCGCCCTCGGCGAGATCGAGGACTACACCCGGGTCGACGTACAGGCACCGGCCGGCTTCGCCATCGTCCCCTCGGCCATCGCGGACCTGGTGCTGCTGCTTGCCGAGGTGATGGAGAACGGGACGGTCTTCTCACCGCCACACACCAGGGTGACCGTCAGCGCGGCGGCGCGCGGCGACGGCCTGCGGATCAGCGTGGTGGACCGCGGGCTCGGCCTGTCGGCACAGCGGCTGGCCGAGGAGAACGCCCGGTTGACCCACCGGGAACGTCTCGATCTGGTCCCCACCGAACTGCTCGGACTGTTCGTCGTCGGTCGGCTCGCCCGCCGGCACGGCATCACGGTCGCGCTCGCCGCGACGGCCGGTGGCGGGGTCACCGTGACCGTCGACCTCGGACCGGACCTGCTGGTACCGACCGTCGCGTCGACGCCGGCCCCACCGCTGCGGATGCCACCGCCACCGGGGCCGGTCCCGGCGCGGCCGACTCCGGTGGACGCGGTCCCGGTACGGCCGGCCCCGGCCACCCCGCAGCCCGACCGGCCGCCGACGCCGACGCCGGCCAGGACCGTCGGCGGTGACCCCCGCTTCGACCCGGCGGCAGTGCACCGGGCGACGACATCGCTCGACACCGGTACGCCGTGGAACGCCTTCGGCACCGTCCCACCCGCCACCACCGGCTCCGTGGCGTCCGGCGGAGCCGGCAGCGGCCGGGCCACCGGCGCGGTCGGTCCCGTCGGGACCGACCCGGTCGGGTCGGCCCCGGTCGGGCGTGGCCCGCTACGGCAACGGGTTCCGGGTGCCCAGCACCCGGTCGGCAGCGGTCCGGCGGCGGTCAGCGACACCCCGACCGACCCGGGGGCCGCGCGGGCCCTGCTCGAAGAGTTCGAAGCCGGCGTACGGCGGGCGCAGGAGCAGGTGGCACGGGCTCCGGTGGCGCGAGATCCGCAGGTTGCCGGGTCGGCGCGGCTGACCCAGCGCGTACCGGGTGCCAGCCTGCCCGACCAGCCGACGGTCGCCCCCGTGGCCCGTGCCCCCTGGCCACCGGACCCGCAGGCCGCGAAGGACTCGTTGGACGCCTTCGAAGACGGCGTCCAGAGGGCACTCACCGAGATCACCGGACACTCTCAGCACGGCAAAGGACCAGACCGATGAACAGCCCGTACACGCCGGACACCGCCGAGCGCCCGACCCCGACCCCGACCGGGACCGCGAACGGCCCGCTCAGCGCCGAGGCGCAGACCTTCAACTGGTTGCTGGACTCGTTCACCTCCAGCACCGCCGGCGTCCGGGAAGCCATCGCGGTCTCCTCGGACGGCCTGCTGATGGCGATGTCCGCGATCCAGGACCGGGCCAACGCCGAACGGCTGGCGGCGATCGTCTCCGGGATGACCAGCCTCGCCGGGGGCGCCGCCAACTGGTACTCCCTCGGCACGTTGAACCGGGTGGTGGTGGACATGGCCGACGGCTACCTGCTGGTCAGTTCGATCAGCAGCGGTTCGGTGCTGGGAGTGGTCGCCGACCGGTCGGCCAGCCTCGGCACCGTCGCCTACGAGATGACGTTGTTCGCCGGGCGCGCCGGTGGCGCGCTGACTCCCCGGTTGATCGCCGAGTTGAAGAACTCCGTCCAGTCGTGACCCGGTCGCCGTTCGGGGCGGACGATCCGGCCGAGCCGCCTGTGCGGATCCGCCCCTACCTGCGTACCCCGCCGGTCGACGGAGCCGGACCGGACGACGGAGCCGGGCCGGTCGAAGGCCGCGGTGGCAGCGGGCACCCGGACGCCACCGCGGCCGGGCCGGCGGCCGCCCCGACTGCGGCGTCCGGGCTACGGCCGTTCGTGCTCACCGCCGGCCGGGTCGCCGGCGTCGACCCGGACATCAAGTTGGAGACCCAGGTCACCGCGCGGGTACCGGACATGTTCGCGCCCGCGGCACCGGTGCACAGCCTGGCACCCGAACTTCAGGCGATCATCGCGCTCGCCGCTGACCCGATCTCCGTGGCGGAACTCTCCGCCCGGCTGGGGCTGCACCTCGGGGTGACCCGGGTGCTGGTCGGTGACCTGCGGGCAACCGCTCACCTCGACGTGCACGTACCCGACGTCGAGGCCCCTGCCGATGCCGACACCATCCTGCGAGTGATCCGTGGACTTCGTGCCATCTCCTGACCCGTTGGCCGCCGGCCTGCCGATGCGGAACCGGCGGCGGCCAGCGCCCCAGCCGGCGACCCGTACCGCGCCGATCCCGGTGAAGATCGTGATCGCGGGTGGCTTCGGCGTGGGCAAGACCACCACCGTGGGGGCGATCTCCGAGATCGCCCCGCTCACCACCGAGGCGGAGATGACCGCCGTCTCGGTCGGCGTGGACGACCCCGGTACGGAGTCCGGCAAGACCACCACCACGGTGGCGATGGACTTCGGATGTGTCACGATCGACCGGAGCCTGAAGCTCTACCTGTTCGGCACCCCGGGTCAGACCCGTTTCGGATTCATGTGGGACGACCTGGCGCGGGGTGCGCTCGGCGCGCTGGTGGTGGTGGACAGCTCACGCCTGGACGACTGCTATCCGGCGGTGGACTACTTCGAACGGGCCGGGCTGCCGTTCGTGGTAGGAGTTAATACCTTCAACGGACGGCTGAGTCATAGCATCGACGAGGTCAGGTGGGCGTTGGCGACGGACCAGAAGGTCCCGATCGTCGCCTTCGACGCACGGGACCGGCTGTCGGTGCGCGACGCCCTGCTGGTGGTTCTGGACCGGGCTCTGGACCGCGCGGTAAGGAGTCAGCCATCCTGAGGCGATGACAACGGGAGGTCGAAGATGCGTGGTGACCTGGACGACGCGCTCGCCCGGCTTGCCCGACGGGACCAGCTGCACAAGCGGGTCAACCAGGGCACCGACCGGGCCACGTCGGCGGCGGAGGAGCTCGCCGCGGCCGTACGGCAGGTGGTGGAGCGACACCCGGGGCTGGCCGCGGTCGTCCGGCTCACCGACGGTGGCCAGTCGGTCGACCTGTCGGTGAGCCATCATGGCGGCCGGGTCGAGGTACACATCGCCGGTCCCACCGCTGCCGGTCCCGTCACCTCGGGGAACCGTCGCCCCGGTGACGGGCCCCGGCACGGTCACAACGAACGGCGGGACACGGGCACCGGCGCTCCGACCGTGATCACCGGCACCTTCAGCGAGCCGCCGGCGGTCGGCGTACCGACCGCCGGCGGACCACCCGACTGGCCGCCGCGTGCCGAGCCGCCTGCCGGCAGCCCGGCCGCCCGGCTCGCGGAGCTGATCCGCCAGGACCCGTCGCTGCTGGGCGGCACCGCCGACAGCTGACGGCGGGCCCGCCCCGGTGGTTCAGGAGTTCGGCGGCTCGTCCTGGCCGGACTCCTCGGCCGCGTCGGCTTCCTCCTTGGTGTGGTGCACGGCACCGTCGGCGTGCTCCGGTGGCCCGTACACGGTGTAGAGGACCAGTGGGTTGGGCCCGGTGTTGCGGAAGTTGTGCTTCGTACCGGCTGGGACCGCCACCAAGTCACCCTGGGCGACCTCCCTGCGCTCACCGGCCACCAACGCCTCACCGACACCGCTGACGAAGGTGAGGATCTGGTCGATCTCGTCGTGGACCTCCTCGCCGATCTCGCCGCCCGGCGGGATGGTCATGATCACAAGCTGGGAATGCTCACCGGTCCAGAGCACCCGACGGAAGTCCGGACTCTGCTCAGCGACGGTGGCGATCGTGAAGTGCTCCATACGGTCACCGTACCCACGGCGACCGGTTGTCACGCCTGTTGTCACGCACACCACGCCCCCCGCCGGACAGCCGGCGTGGGGCGCAGGCCGGCCGGCCCCGGGGGCGCAGATCAGCCGGTCAGTTCCCGGACCGCCTCGACCAGCAGCCAGCAGCCGAACAACGCGAACAGCGCGGCGGCACCGTAGGCGATGACCCGCTCGGGCAGTCGCTTGCCCAGCATCCGGCCGACCACGATGGCCAACGCGTCGGCCGCCACCATGCCGAGGGTCGACCCGAGCCAGGTGCCGAACCAGCCGTGCCGGGTCGCCAGGGTGATGGTGGCGAGCATCGTCTTGTCCCCCAGTTCGGCCAGGAAGAACGCCGTGAACACGGCGACGATCGCCGACCGGGTGGTGCGCTGCGCCCGCCGGGACTCCTCGTCGGTGAGCGAGTCGCCGCGCAGCGTCCAGAGCGCGAACCCGAAGAACGCCACCGCCGCCACCAGGGAGATCCAGCCGGTGGGCAGCGCCACGCCGAGGCCGTGACCGAGGCCGACCGACACCAGGTGCACGACGGCGGTGGCCGCGGTGATCCCGATCAGGACCGGCCACATCTTGAACCGGGTGGCGAAGGTCATCGCCATCAACTGGGACTTGTCGCCCAGCTCAGCTATGAAGATCACGCCAAAGCTGATCGCGGTGGCGGTCAGGAACCCGTCCATGGTGCCTCTCATCCGGTCCGGGCCGGATCGTGGCACGCGGACCTCGACCCGGCTTGTGCAGCCTGAGTCGAAGGTCTCGCCCACCTGACGCCAGATCGTCAGGTCGCCGCGGCCGGGTGCGCAGCACCAGTGTGTCGACCGCGATGTTGGGAGCTACTCCCCCTCGCTGGAGCTGAGCGTAACGCGTACCGCAGCCGAATCCACCGGGAGTGACACAACACACGGGGGCGGCTCCGGCCGCCTCGGCAGTTTCCGTTACGTTCACCATCATCCGTGGCGAACGGCGCCCATCGCCCAGGGTGGACGCGGCGGCGACGCTCGCGGACACTATGCCGGAGCTTCCAGAGATATCAATCGCCGAAACCGTGGTGAGGGCATGACCTTGACCGAGCCGAACCTGGTGGTCGATGTGGGTGCATCGGGTACCCGGGTGGCCCTGGTCGTCGCAGACCAGACAACCCTGGTCAAGGAGCCGGCCAGTGGCGCCGCGAGCTGGCCGTCCTCGGTCTGCCTGGCCGACGAGGGCTTCCTGGTCGGCACTCCAGCCGAGGTGCGCAAACGCGCCATGCCACGGCGCTACATCGACGGGCCGCGCCGCGCCGTCGATGCCTCCGCCTCCATCTGGCTGGAGCACCGGGAGGTCACCGGCCCGGAAGCACTCGCCGCCTACCTCACCGTCGTCGGCAACGAGACCCGGCAACTGTTCGGCCTGGGCCCGATCGACCGGCTGACGCTGACCGTACCCGCCGACTACCTGCCCGGCGACCCCCGGCGGGACACGATGATCGCGATCGGTGAGGCGGCCGGCTTCCGCGACGTCGAACTGATCGGCGGCGCGGTCGCCGCCGCCCTGGATCCCCGTACCGACAACCTGCCGGCCGGAGCGCTGGTCCTGGTCTGCGACCTCGGCGCGACCTGGACCACCGCCGTCGTGCAGGTGTACGGCAGCCACACCGTCCAGCTCGCCCAGGAGAGCAGCCCGGCCGGCCAGGAGTTGGACGCGCTGCTCATCAACGACCTGCGTACCCAGGGGCGCACCTGGCTGGAGCCGTTGCTCGCCGCGCCCGGTGACGCCGGGCTGCGGGCCTACTACGAGGCGATCGACTTCGTCCGTCGGTTGAAGCACCAGCTCGTCGACTCCGACGAGGTGGTCGACCACCTGACCCCGCTGTCGCCGCCGTACCGGCTCACCCGCGACTGGCTGGAGGCCTTCGCGGCGCCCGCGCTGCGGTGGCTGGTCGACAGCGTCCACGGCGTGCTGGGCACGGTCGGCGCCACTGCGGCGGACCTCGCCGCGGTGGTGGTCTCCGGCGGCGGCGCCTACCTGTCCGCCGCGCACGCCGCAGTGCGCTCCGGCCTCGGCTACGAGCCGCCCGGCGGCGCTCACCGGGCGGCCGCTCCCGAGCCGCTGCGGGTCGCCGCGGAACCGGAGCTGGCGGTCCTGCGTGGGGCGGCCCGGTTCGCGGCGGGCGCCGCCGGGCGGGTCGTCACCGCCGACCCGCCCCGGTGGCGGGTCGAACCGACGTCCTGGGAGATCCCCGGCGGGCGGGCCCGGCTGGCCCGCTGGTGCGTACCGCCGGGCGAGCCGTACCAGGCCGGGGCGGTGCTGGCCCACATCCGGACGCCGGACGAACGCATCTTCGAACTCACCGCCGCGCAGCAGGGTCGCCAACTGGGACAGCAGGTGTCCGTCGGTGACCTGGTCGGCCCGGTGCTGGTGGTGGCCGCCGCCAAGGACGCGACCGCGCTGCAGGGCCAGCCCCCGCCCCGGCGCCGACACCTGGAATCGACCGGCAGCTGGCTGCTCACCCCCGACGGTGAGCACCTGGTGGAGTGCGACCGGGCCGCGCGGCTGATCCGACTTCGCGCGATCGCCGACGACACGGTACGGGCGGAGTTCCGCCCCGACCACGGACCCGGCGGCGACCCACAGGGCCGGGTGTTCATCGACCCGGAGGGCCGGCTGGCGGTGGTCACCTGGGACACCGACGGCTTCCTGTCGGTGTGGGACATCGAGACCGGCAAACTCACCGTACGGTTCCGCGATCCCGGCGAACCGCACCGGGTGCTGGTCGACGAGACCGGCTGGCGGGCGGCGGCGGAAGGCCGTACCAGGGCCGTCGGCCGGTACCGCCGTACCGTCGTGACGCTCTGGGATCTGCGGACCGGCAACCGCATCGACCGGATCACCGACGACGCGTGGCAGCAGCACCTGCCCGAGTTCGCCGAGCAGAGCCAGCTGGGTGGCTTCCGCGCGAGCGTGGTCAGCGCCGACGGGCAGCTGCGGGCCAGCGTCGCCGACGGTCTCGACGGCATCACCGCGATGCTGCTGCAGGACACCGTGACCGGGCAGGAACTGTTCCGCGTCCTGGGCGGCACCGGGCAGCGGCTCCGGGTCGGGTTCAGTGCCGACAGCCGGCACCTGCTGGCCAACTGGGAGTCCAACGAGCGGAGCCTGATCGATGTCTGGGATGTCTGAGCCGCCGGTCCTGGTGGTCGACTTCGGCACGTCGTCGTCGGCGGCGGCGGTCGTCACCGGCGACGTCGTCACCCCGGTTCCGGACCCGGTGACCGGCGCCCCGGCGTGGCCCTCGGCCGTGCACTGGGACGGTCAGAGCATGCTCGTCGGCGCCTTGGCGGAGCGGCGCAAACGCTCCGAGCCGACGGCTTACGCCGCCGAGTTCAAACGCGGTATGGCCGCCGACGTACCGGTGCTGCTCGGCGACCGCCGGTTCCGGCCGATCGAGCAGGTGGCGGCCCTGTTGACCGCGCTGCGGGCGGAGGCCGAACGGCGGTGCGGCCACCCGGTACGCCGTACCGTGGTGACGATCCCGGCGTCGTACGCCCCCGACGACCCCCGGCGGGCCCAGATGATCGCCGCCGCCGAAGCCGCCGGGCTGGGCCCGGTCGAGCTGCTTCCCGAGCCGGTCGCCGCCGCGTTCGCCCCGGTCGCCGGTCCGGCACCGGTCCCGGGTGAACTGGTGCTCGTCTACGACCTCGGCGGCGGCACCTTCGACACCGCGTTGGTCCGCATCGACGAACGCTGGCACGAGGTACTCGGCCACGCCGCCATCGACGACTGCGGCGGCCGGGACATCGACGCACTGCTGGCCGAACGGATCCACGCCGACGGCCAGCAGTGGCTGGCGCCGCTGCAGGCGACGGCGGCAGCCGACCAGTCCGCCCCGGCGACGTTGCGGTTGCAGATGGCGGTCACCGACTTCGCCAAACGGATCAAGCATCAACTCAGCGACACGTCGACCGTGGAGGACTTCCTGCTGCCGGACACTCCGGCGTACCGGTTGGGCCGGGCGGAACTGGCGCAACTGGTGGCGCCGCTGCTGGACCGGACGATCGCCTGTTGCCGGCAGCTGCTGGCCGACCTGGCGGTGCCGCCGACCAGCCTCGGCTCGGTCCTGCTGGTCGGCGGCGGCGCCCGGATGCCCGCGGTGGCCGACGCCGTGCACCGGGCGTTCCAGCGTCCGCTGCGCCAGGTCGAGGAGCCGGAGCTGGCCACCGTGCAGGGCGCGGCCCGGTGGCTGCCCCGCAGCGGACCCCGGGTGATCCGCGCGTCGACCGAGACGACCCGGATGGTCCCGGTGTCGTTCGCGATCCCGGGTGGATCGGCCCGGCTGCTGCGGTGGCTGATCGTTCCGGGGCAGCCGTACCCGGCCGGGACACCGCTGGCCCGGGTCCGGCTGCCCGGGGGCGCGCTGTGGGACCTGGCAGCCGGCGCACCGGGCAGCCTCGACCGGCTGCTGGTGCCGCCGAACGCCGAGGTCGCCAGCCACCAGTGGCTCGCCCTGGCCACCCCCTGACCCGGGAGCGCCCCGTCACGCCTGGAGCAGCCGGAACAGCGCGATCCACTGTTCGGGCCAGAGCTGCCCGGCGAGCGCGTCGGCGTCGATCCGGTTCGCCCGCAACGCGGCGGACACCCGCCGTTGCGGGAAGCGGCGCCGCAGCGAGGCGGCCACCGAGCCGCCCACCCCGCTGAAGCCGAGATCGACGAGCTGCTGGTACGCCGGCAGCGCGGCCGCCGGCACCAGCGGCACCGGCCGGCGGGTCAACCGCAGGATGCCGCCGTCGACCACAGGCACCGGACGGAACGCGGTCCGCGTGATCCGTCCGGCGAGTCGCCAGTCGAACACCGGCCAGGTACGCACGGTCAGCCGGGACCACCGGCCGAAGTCACCGGTGCGTTTACGGGCGTACTCGAGTTGGGTCACCAGCGTGGCCGCCTGCAGCGCGGGTGCCCGCAGGCACCAGGCCACGATCGGCGCGGTCGCCGCGTACGGAATGTTGCCGACCACGTCGAACGGTTCCGCCGGCGGCGCGGCGGCCAGGAAGTCCGCCGCCAGTACGGTCACGTTCGGCAGCGCGGCGCAGCGCCGGGCGAGCCGCCCGGCCAGCGCCGGATCGACCTCGTAGGCGAGCAGGCGGCCACCGGCGCGGGCCCGGGAGCGGGCCAGTGGGCCGGTCAGCTGGCCGGTGCCGGCGCCGACCTCGACGGTCAGCGACCCGGTCACTCGGGCGGCCCGCACGACCCGGTCGATCGCGAGCCGGTCGGACAGGTTGGTCTGGGAGTAGGCGCGTCGGGTGCGGTCGGCGGCACCGCGGCGGGCGGCGGGTACGGCATCGGCGGCGGATACCGCACGGGCAGCATGGTCGTCACGGGCAGGGCGGGTCACAGCCAGGTCCAGTCTGCCGCGATGGCGAGCTGCCACCGCGACGGTTCACGGACCGGTGCCACCGACGGCGGACCGGTCCATCTCGGGCAGGACTCGGACCGCGCTGGCCTGACGGGGCGTACGGCGCGTCGGGTGACCGGGTCGCACCGGGCGCACCGGGTGACCGATCAGTGATCGGCGACCGGTGGGTCGGGCGACGGGCGGGTCAGTTGCCGGACGCGAACTGGCCGTCGGCCAGGGCGGGGCGCCGGACCCGGGGGCGGGCTGTCAACAGCGGGCACCAACCGGTCGGCGCGAGGCCGGCCCGGATCAGCGCCTGGAACGTGATCGACACGTCGGCAGGCTACGGCCGGGCCGGGACGCCGGCAACGCCATTTCGGGTCCCGGTGGGAAACGCCCGTGACCCGGTACGGCGCGTCCGCGTTGTCAACGCGTGCGCGCCGAGGAACCAGCAGTGTCCAGCGGACCGGCCGAGCCGCCCTCGGACCCGTCGGTCGGGGCGGTGCCGGACCGGCTACCGGTGCCCTCGCGGGTGCGGCCCGGCACGCCGACGCAGCGCCACTACGACCGGCTGGTGCGGGTGGCGTACCTGGTGCTCGCGGACTCGACCGAGCCGCTGGCCGGCCCCGGTCGCCGCGCCACCGACCAGCGGATCGCGCGGGCACACCGGGTGGTCCGCCGCTCGCTGCCGTGGCGCCAGGTGACCGACGACGAATACCTGTGGTTGCTGGCCCGGGTGGTCCGCCGGGCGGCCAACCCGCCCCGGTTCACCGTCACCCTGCCGGGGCACTGGGGCCGGCCGGTGCCCGAGGAGGACGACCCGCAGTGGGACCGGCTGCTGGCCGCACTGACCACCCTGCCGACCCCGGTACGCGCGGGGTACGTCCTGCTGGTCGTGGAGCAGCTGCCGCCCCGGGACGCGATCGGGGTGCTGCACGAGGCGGGCTGGCCGGACCCGGTCGTCCAGGTCGCCGCCGGTGCCGCCGAACGGCAGCGGCTCGCCGACACCGAGGGCATCACGCCGGCCCGCCAGCGGCAACTGCTGACCGGACCGCTGACCGACCCGATGACCGTCCGACTGCGGCCGCCGGACCAGCGTACGGTGCGGTGGGCCCGGCTGGGCCGGCTCGCCGCGCTGGCGGCGGTGCTGCTGGCGGCGGTGGCAGTGACCGCGACGCTGTCCCCACGGCTGGCGCGGTTCCCGCCCGAGGTGGCCGGACCGGCGGTGGACGGTACGGGCGTGCCGACGCCGGACGGGATCCGCCGCGTCGGCGACGAGGCCTGGCGTGGCGCCGCCCGGCTGAGTCTCGCGTCGTGGCCGACCCGGGGTTCCCGGACCGACGACACCGTCCTGGTGGACACGGCGCTGGACAGTTGGCTGGCGCTGGCCGAGGCGACCGCCGGGGACCCGCCGGCCCGTACGGCGGCCCACGGTGCGAGCGATCCGGACGGTGCCGCCGCCGGGCTGGCGGTACGGACCGGGGCCGGGGTGGTGACCGCCTTCGCCGCCCCGCAGGTGCCGGTGACGGCACCCGTCGGCACCGCCCACCTGTTGTACGCAGGTGAACTGACCGGTGCCGGGGGCGCCACGGCGGCGGTGGCCGTGCTGGCCGACGTGAGCCGGGTCGCGGTCTTCCGTGCCGCTGGTGCCGACCGGTCGTTGCGGATCGAGCCGGCTCCGGCGGCGGACGCCCACGCCGCCAGCGCGATCCGGCTCAGCGCCCCGACGGAGCCGGCCCGGTACCTGGTGGCGCCGTGGGTACGGCAGGTGCAGTCCCGCGGCCTGGCCGGTGGTCCGTGGCACGAGCTGGCGGTCCGGGCCGGGGTGACCGACCCGGTGCCGGCCGAGCACCGCGCGGCGGCCGACTCGGGCGGCTGCTGGGCCGGGCCGCTGCTGCGGATGCGGGTCACCGAGGTGGGGGTCGACCGCCCGTTCACCCTGGCCGACCTGGGGCGGGTCCCGCTGAGCCGGCTGAGCTACCTGTCGCCGCAGCGCGACCCGGGGCAGCACGTCGACGACGCGGACACCCCGGCCGGGGCGCGGGCCTGGTCCGGACTGGGGTGCCTGGCCGGCGAGCTGACCGCGCACGCGCCGCATTCGGTGCTGGCCTGGGAGGTCTGGGCGGGTGCCCTGCCGGGGCGCGCCGACGAGGTTCGGCTGACCTGCGTACGGGCGGAGCTGCCCCGGGACGCGAACCTGGTGGCGGCGGTCCTGCTGGTGCCCGACGCGCCGGCGCGGGCGGTGGCGACCGCCGCCGACACCCGGCTGTGCAGTCCGCTCGCGCCGGCGGTGGCGGTGGCCTGGTGGTGGGAGTCGCCGGCCGGTGGGTGGCATCACGTGACGGCCAGCGGCGGCGCGGTTGCGCAGCTGGAGGTCACCATCCGGGGGCAGCGGCAGCAGGGCACCGGGCTGCTGGTGTCGGCGGCGCATCCGGACGGTCCGGTGGGGCCGGTGCAGGTCCGGGCGACCGACCCGACCGGGCGCGCGGTCGCGGTGCTGGACTGACGGGCGGTCCGTCGAGGTCGGTCCAGCCGGCGGTGGTTCAGCCGGGGTGGTTCAGCCGGGGTGGTTCAGCCGGGGTGGTTCAGCCGGGGTGGTTCAGCCGGCGACGACGACGGTACGACGCTGCGTGCGGGCGGCCTGCGCGGCGGCCAGTACGGCGACCACCTCTCGGCCGAACCGCACGTCGCAGGGGTGGCCGGGACGGCCCTCGGCGACCTGGCCGACCAGCGCGTCGACGGCGGCGTGGAAGGCCTGAACGACGGTCACGTCACGGTGCGGCACCGGCACGATCCCGGGTTCGCCGAAGAACGTCACGTCGAAGGTCTTCGCCGCCGGTGGCCCGTCGAGGTTGAGTGACAGGGAGCTGACCGCGCCGCCGGTGTGCCGCAGCAGCAGGTGCAGGCCGCCGGCCGGGCCGTCCATCGCGGCGACGTCGGCGACCGGGCCGAGCACCGGCAGCACGATCGACAGTACGTGCGGGCCGATGTCCCACAGGCCGCCGTAGGTGTGCCGCCAGGGCGAGGCACCGTACGGGTTGCCGGGCTCGGAGATCGCCGCGAACAGGGCACCCCTCGCCCCGTGCCAGACACCGCCGGTGGGACCTGCGCTGTCAGCGGACC
The DNA here is from genome assembly GCF_029581195.1 of Solwaraspora sp. WMMD791. Classification (NCBI taxonomy): domain Bacteria; kingdom Bacillati; phylum Actinomycetota; class Actinomycetes; order Micromonosporales; family Micromonosporaceae; genus Solwaraspora; species Solwaraspora sp. WMMD791. The sequence continues at coordinate 6,138,152 of NZ_CP120737.1, read as the reverse complement.
GGGCACCGTCAGCCGACCGGGCCAGGAACTCGACCATGCCCGGATTGAACCGGCTGGTGAAGAAGACCACCGAGGCGACCTGCCGGCGCTGCGCGGCGGCCACGATCCGGTCGGCGTCGTCCAGCGTCACCGCCAACGGCTTGTCCAGCAGCAGGTGCCTGCCGGCCTCGGCGGCCCGGACCGCGATCGGTGCCTGGACGTCCGGCGGCACCGCGACGGCGACCGCGTCGACGTCGTCGAGCAACGCGTCCACCTCCCGGTACGCGGCCGCCCCGTGACGTGCGGCGAGCACCTCGGCCTTGGCCGGATCCCGGCCCCAGACTCCGACCAGTCGGGCACCAGGATGACCGGCGAGCCCGACGGCGTGCGTCTGCGCCGCCCAGTGGCCGGTGCCGAACAGTCCGAACCGCAACGCCATCTGCTGCTCCTCACCCTGCTCGCCCGTCCGGATGCCTACGCGCCGGGCGTCCGGCCCAGTGTGCCGTACCGGGCGGGTCGGTCGGCGCTGGCGAAGGGCCGGCCGGTCCGGTCGGTGCTCACCGCCGGCGGCGGTCCCGGTCGGCCCGGTCGGCGTACCCGGCCGCCTCGTCGGCCTCGGCGGCGGCGGCGACGGCCTCGGCGGCCAGCGCCCCGGCGGCGACCTCGGCGATCCGGGCCGTCTCGGCGGCCCGGCGGGCGGTTGCGGCGAGTACGTCGTGTTCGCGGCGGGCCGCGTGGTCGGCGGCCCGGCGCTGGTCCACGGCCCGGTCGAGTGCGTCGCGAAGGTCGTGTCCGGCCGGGTCCGGGTCGCCGGCCCGCCGCCACAGTTGCCGCAGTTGCTGTACGGAGATCTCGCCACGCCGGTACGCGGTCAGCGCCGCCCGGCTGACGTCGCGTTGGTGTTGCGCGGGCACGGTCGGTGTCCCCGCGGCGGCCGGTCGGCGCTGCCGGGCCGACCGCAGCGCCTGCTGGTAGCGGGCACCGGCGGCTTCCTGCCGCTGCCAGGCCGCGTCGCGGTCCTGCTCGGCGGCGGCCGCGACGCGGCGGGCCTGCTCGGCCCGGACGTGGGCGACGGCGGCTGCCTCGGCGATGGCGGCGGCCTCGGCGGCCAACTCGTCGGCCTCCGCGCGCAGCACCCGACGGTCGACGCCCGGCTGCGGGTCGCGGACCGCCAGCGCGGCGAGGGCGAGCAGGGCGAGCAGCACCAGACAGCTGGCGAGCAGCAGGCCCCACATGCCGGCGCCGGTCGCCACGCGCTCTCCCAGGGTCGGACCGTCCCGCGCCGACTATAGACCTCAATGGATACAGCAGGCCACTGTCCGTACCCGGGTGGTCGCGCGGCGCCCAGCCCGGCGGGGGCGGACGCCGTGGTGAGTAGGGTGTGGGCGTGGCTGGGGCAGTTGAGGCGGAGCGCGGATGAACGGGCCGCTCGCCATCGTGGTCATCGTCGGGGCGTTGCTGGTGGCCGGCTGGGCGCTGCTCTGCGCGGCGCTGGACCGCCCGCCGGGCCTGGTCCAGTACGCCGGCCTGGCGGCCGTCGAGGTCGCGCTGCTGGCGTTGACCGTCGTCGCCGTGGTGGCAGTGGTCGGCGGGCACCACCCCGGTGACCCGCCGGTGTTCGCCGGCTACCTGATCACCACCCTGTGCCTGCCCCCGATGGCGGGGGTGCTCGGCCGGATGGAGCCGACCCGGTGGGGTTCACTCACCGTCGGCGTCTTCTGCCTGGTGATCCCGGTGCTCGTCGTACGGTTGCAGCAGACCTGGGCGGCGGTGGCCGGTGGCTGAGCAGCGGATCGGGGACGGCCGGGCGGCGCGGGACGGCCGGGCGGGCCGGACCCGCAGCGGCCCCGGCCGGGTGCTGATCGGCGTCTACATCCTGTTCGCGATCGCCGCCTCGTCGCGGGCCGGGGTGCAGATCGCCACCCGGTTCACCGAGGCCCCGGTGGCGTACCTGCTGTCGGCGATAGCCGCGCTGGTCTACCTGGTGGCCGCCGCCGGGCTCATCGTCGACGGCCCCGTCGGCCGACGGATCGCGTACGTGTGCTGCAGCGTCGAACTGGCCGGGGTGCTCGGCGTCGGCGCGGCGAGCGTCGCCGTACCGGCCGCGTTCCCCGACGAGACGGTCTGGTCCGGGTTCGGCAGCGGGTACGGCTACATTCCGCTGGTGCTGCCGGTGATCGGGCTGTGGTGGCTGCGCCGGACCAGGAACCGGACCGTCCCCGTTGGCGGCGACGGCGATCAGCTGGCTCCGACGTCGTAACCGGTGCGCAGCCGCAGCCGGATCCAGCGGTAGCCGTACCCGTCGAGGTCGAGGGCGTCGAGCGTGCCGACCGACGGGTAGTCCTGGTCGGCCAGCACCTCGGTGGGCAGCTCAGCGTCGTCAAAGAGGTCACCGAGGTCGACGGTGGCCGGCTCGGCCCCGAGGTTGTGCAGGAAGAGCATCGCGCCGCTGTGGTCGTCGGCGCGGTGCACCAGGACGCCCGGCGGGGCGGGCACGTCGACGTGCGTACAGGCGCCGGCACCGACCTCCGGGGCCTCCCGCAGCGTACGGATCATGCGCTCGAACCAGGCGAGCAGCGAGCCCCGGTCACGGCGCTGCGTGGTGACGTTGACCGTGCGGTAGCCGTACTCGTCGTCGTCGACGATCGGGCGGACCAGGTCGGCCGGGTCGGCGGTGGAGAACCCGGCGTTACGCAGCGGCGACCACTGCATCGGGGTACGGATCGCCTCCCGGCCGTCCAGCGACAGGTCCTCACCCATGCCGATCTCCTCGCCGTAGCGCAGCACCGGGGTGCCGCGCAGGGTGAACTGCAGCGAGTACGCCAACTCGATGCGGCGCCGGTCGTTGCCGAGCATCGGGGCGAGCCGGCGGCGGATGCCGCGCCCGTACAGCCGCATGTGTTCCTCCGGGCCGAACTGGGCGTACACCTCGCCGCGTTGGGTGGCGGTCAGCCGGGACAGGTCGATCTCGTCGTGGTTGCGCAGGAACGTGGCCCAGGAGGCACCTGCCGGCAGCGCCGGGGTGTCGCGCAGCGCCTCGATGACCGGCTCCGGGTCCTGCCGGGCCAGGGCGAGCAGCAGCCGGCCGTTGAGCATGAAGTCGAAGAGCATGTGCAGCCGGTTGGCCGAGCCGCCGGCGTCGGCGAAGTAGTCGACGAGCTGGTCCGGTTCGACGTTGGCCTCGGCGAGCAGAACGGCGTCGCCGCGCCGCCACTGGACGTGCTGGCGCAGTTCGGTGAGGACGTCGAAGTCCTTCGGTGACGACGGCTTGCCCGGCGTGGTGTGCTCGATGATGAACGGCACCGCGTCCATCCGGAACCCGGCGACGCCGAGCTGCAGCCAGAACGACATGATCTTCTTGATCTCGTCGCGGACCTGCTCGTTGCGGATGTCGAGGTCCGGCTGGAACCGGTAGAACCGGTGGTAGTACCAGGCCTTGGCGCTCCGGTCGTAGCTCCACGTCTCGTGCTGCTCGCCGGGAAAGACCATGCCCTGGTAGCGGTCGCTGGGCTCGGTGTCGGACCAGACGTACCAGTCGCGGTACGGCGAGTCCGGCGACGATCGGGCCGACTCGAACCACGGATGCTGGTCGGAGGTGTGGTTGACGACCAGGTCGATGATCACCCGGATACCCCGGTTGCCAGCCTGGTGCAGCAGTTCGGCGAAGTCACCCAGGGTGCCGAAGCGCGGGTCGACGTTGTAGAAGTCGGTGACGTCGTAGCCGTCGTCGCGGCCGGGCGACGGGTGGATCGGGTGCAACCACAGACAGGTGACGCCGAGTCGGGCCAGATAGTCGAGGCGACCGATCAGCCCCGGAATGTCGCCGACCCCGTCCCCATTGGAGTCGACGAAAGTGTCGATATCCAGACAGTAGACGACCGCCTTGCTGAACCAGCGGTCGCTCATGCCCGCACCCCGCCGCTGCCGACGTCACCGGAGGAACCGCTGTTCACGCTCTGCCTGCCCATGACCGGTCAGCTTCTCCAGCGGCCGCGGCCGGCAAACCCTCCGCCGAACCATCGTGCGACAAGTGGCAATTGCCCGACCTGGCCGGCCGTCGCACTCCGTACCCGGTCTGTAATCATCGTGCGGGTTCCGTGGGTCGACCCCGGCGGTCGACGGCAGGTGAAGAGGGCGAGGACATGGCGACCATCTACGACGTCGCGCGACAGGCGAGGGTCTCCCCGGCCACCGTGTCCCGGGTCGTCAACGGGCACGCCAACGTGGACCCGGTGCTTGCCGACCGGGTCCGGCAGGCGATGCGGGAGCTGGACTACCGGCCGAACGCGCTCGCCCGTAACCTGCGGCGCAGCCGGACGACACTGTGGGCGGTGCTGATCAGTGACATCGGCAACCCGTTCTTCACCGCCCTGGTCCGCGGGGTGGAGGACGTCGCCCAGCAGGTCGGCTACTCCGTGGTGCTGTGCAACACCGACGAGGATCCCGCCAAGGAGGCCCGCTACCTCAACGCCGTCCTCGCCGAGCAGGTCGCCGGGGTTCTCATCGCCCCGTCCGGCGCGGCCGGCGACCTGGACCGGCTGACCGCGCTACGGGTGCCGTTCGTGGTGATCGACCGGCAGCTGCACGGCGGCCGGATCGACACCGTACTGGTCGACAACGAGCACGGAGCCCGACTCGCCACCGCCCACCTGGCCGAGTCCGGTTACCGCCGGATCGCCTGTATCACCGGGCGGCGCGGCGTCTACACCGCCAGCAGCCGACTGGCCGGATACCGGCTGGCCCTGGCCGACGCCGGGCAGCCGTACCGGGAGGAGCTGGTCCGGTACGCCGACTTCCGCACCGACGGCGGCTACCAGGCGATGGCCGACCTGCTGCGGATGTCGCCCCGGCCGGACGCGCTGTTCGCCGCCAACAACCTGATGACCGTCGGCGCGGTCGAGTGCCTGGTCGACCAGGGCGTCGACGTGCCGGCGGAGATGGGCGTGGTCGGCTTCGACGATCTGCCGTGGGCACACCTGGTCCGCCCGGCGTTGACCACCGTCACACAGCCGACGTACGAGTTGGGTGAGGCCGCCGCGCACCTGCTCGCCGCCCGGATCGCGGACCCGGACCGGGCCGCGACCACGGTGACCCTGCCGACGAAGCTGCAGGTACGGGAGAGCTCGACCCGCCGCAAGGTGTGAGGCGGGCGGCCGGCGGGTACGGCAAGGACCCGCACGAGCACCCGGGAGCGCCATGGCCGTCACCGTCGACACCCCACCTGAGCAGGCGGGTGGCCTGACCGGCTGGGTGGCCGGCGTCATCGAACGTCTCGGCGAGATCGGCGTCGGACTGCTGGTGGCGCTGGAGAGTGTGATCCCGCCGATCCCCAGCGAGGTGGTCCTCGCGATGGCCGGCTACCTGGCCAGCCAGGACCGGGTCAACCTGGTCCTGGTGTGGCTCGCGGCGACCGCCGGTTCGCTGGCCGGCGCGCTGCTGCTCTACTGGCTGGGTGCGGCGATCGGCGAGCCACGACTGCGGCGCTGGTTGGACAAGCTGCCGCTGGTCGACCCGGAGGACCTGGACTCCGCCGACCGCTGGTTCGACCGGTACGGACGCTGGGCGGTGCTGTTCGGGCGGATGGTGCCGATCGTACGGAGTCTGGTCTCGGTGCCGGCCGGCGCCGACCGGATGCCGTTGACCCAGTTCAGCGTCTTCACCACGCTGGGCAGCGGGGTGTGGAACGCGTTGTTCGTCGGTGCCGGCTTCGCTCTCGGCTCGCAGTGGCAGCAGGTCGAGCGGTACAGCCGCTGGTTCGACGTCGCCGTGTTCGTACTCCTCGGTGGTGTGGTCGTGCACTGGGTGGTCGGGCAGGTACGGCGGCGGCGACGCCGGGCGGCGGCGGACCGCCACCCGGCGTCCTGACCCCGGTACGCCCGGCGGCGTACCCGCTGTGGTCAGCGACCGTCGAGCAAGTCGCGCATCAGCGCGATCTCGCTGGTCTGGTCGGCGTGGATCTTCTCGGCCAGGGCCTTCGCCGCCGGATGGCGACCCTGCTGCTGTTCGATGGCGGCCATCTCCACCGCGCCCTCGTGGTGACGGATCATCATCTCCAGGAACATCCGGTCGAACTGGTCGCCCTCGGCATCCGCCAGGGCCGCCATCTCCTGACCTGTCATCATTCCGGGCATGTCGTGCGCCTCGCCGTGAGCACCGCCGTGCGGGTCGGGATCCTCGGTCGGCAGCGGTGCGCCCCACTCGGTCAGCCAGGTCGTCATCGTTTCGATCTCGGGTCCCTGTGCCGCCGCGATGTCCGCCGCGAGTGCTTTGACCTGTGGATCGCCGGCTCGGCTCGACGCGACTTCGGCCATCTCCACGGCCTGTTGGTGGTGCGGGATCATGCCCTGCGCGAAGGAGATGTCCGCCTGGTTGTGCAGCGCGGCCGGCGACGAGCCAGCGGCTGCGGATGGGCTGGTGGTGTGTCCACCGTCGTGCGAAGTGGCATCACCGCAGCCGGTGGCGAGGGCCGCCACGGCGATGGCGGCTGCGGCCGCAACGGAGAAACCCGACAATGGTCGGTTGGCGTGCATGGGTGATCGACTCCTTGAGCCAGTGGAAAAGGACATGGCGCGGGTGCCCGCAGCTCGCTCCGCAGTACGCGGGCGACGCCGGTCCGGGCAGGAGTCGGCCTAAATTCGCCAGATGGACAGTTCAGCCAGGGTGGGCGGCCCACAACCGGTACCGCGGGCCGCGTCGTGCGCGGCGGTCCACGGCGAGGCCAGCGGTACGGCTGGCGTCGGCTCGCCGGGGGCCGCAGCGCGTGGCGGGGGCGTCACGACCGCCGGTGGGCCGGGCGCGGTGAGCTGGCAGGTGTGGTCCGGATGCCCAGGTGCCGGAGCGGGGCAGCCGTCGTCCTCCAGCGGACAATGGCTGACCCGACCGGCGTTCGGCTCGGGGCCGACGTGTTCGTCCGCCGCTGCCGCGTACCCATTCGGCGCTGACGGGTGGTCGGCATGGTCGTGCCCACTCGTCGTCGAGCCGCCGACGAGCTGGTGCATGAAGACCAGTCCGGTGAGTACGGCGAGCACGGCCAGCGGTCGGAGCCATGCCAGCGTCGACACCGGCCCGCGCTGGCGGACCCGTCGGACATGCCAGCGGACGGTGGTGGACATCGTGGCCATCGTAGTCATCGTCACCCACCTCAGATCGCACTCAGCGGCCGTTACCGCCGGATCACTTGCGAATATACCCCCCTGGGGTATGGTGAAGGCATGGAGACGGACCGGACCCCGCACGACAGGCACGACAGGCACGCCGCCCACGGTGGGCACGACAAGCACGCCGGCCACGACCCGGAGATGTTCCGCCGCAGGTTCTGGCTGAGCCTGGCACTGACGGTGCCGGTCGTGGTCACCAGTCACATGGTGATGGACTGGTTCGGCTACTCGCTGGACTTCACCGGGATGTCCCTGGTCGGACCGGTGCTCGGCTCGGTGGTCTTCTTCTACGGCGGCTGGCCGTTCCTGGTCGGCGGGGTCCGGGAGATCCGCGACCGCGCCCCCGGCATGATGCTGCTGATCTCGATGGCGATCACCGTCGCCTACGTCGCCTCGCTGGCCACCAACATCGGCGCCGTCGACCTGGACTTCTGGTGGGAACTGGCGGCGCTGGTGACGATCATGCTGCTCGGCCACTGGCAGGAGATGAAGGCGATCGGTCAGGCGCAGGGTGCCCTGTCGGCGTTGGCGGCGCTGCTGCCCGACGACGCGGAGCAGATCACCGAGGACGGGCGGACCCACCGCGTGAGCGTGACCGAGCTGCGGGCCGGCGACCTTGTCCTGGTGCGCTCCGGCGGCCGGGTCCCCGCCGACGGACGGATCACCGACGGCGCGGCGGAGCTGGACGAGTCGATGATCACTGGCGAGTCCCGGCCGGTACGGCGGGGCATCGGTGACCCGGTGGTGGCCGGCACGGTGGCGACCGACTCGACGATCCGGGTACGGGTCGAGGCCGTCGGCGAGGAGACCGCCCTGGCCGGTATCCAACGCCTCGTCGCACAGGCCCAGGCCGCCAGCGGCCGGGCACAGGTGCTCGCGGACCGGTTCGCCGCGTTGCTGTTCTACGTGGCGATGGCCGCCGCAGTGCTGACCTTCGTCACGTGGTGGGCGTTCGGCAGCCTCGACCAGTCCGTGATCCGTACGGTGACCGTTCTGGTGATCGCCTGCCCACATGCCCTCGGCCTGGCGATCCCCCTGGTGATCGCCCTGTCGACGGCCGTGGCCGCCAAGGCCGGGATTCTGGTCAAGGACCGGCTGGCCCTGGAACGGATGCGGACCGTGGACGCGGTGCTGTTCGACAAGACCGGCACCTTGACCAAGGGCGCGCACACGGTCACCGCGGTCGCGGCGGCACCCGGGCACCGCGAGGACGACGTACTGCGGCTGGCCGCCGCGGTCGAGGCCGACAGCGAGCATCCACTGGCCCGGGCCATCGTGGCCGCCGCCCGCTCCGGACCGACGAGCACCGCGACCGACTTCCGGTCGCTGACCGGCCGGGGTGTGCGGGCGGACGTCGACGGCACCCGGTACGCCGTCGGCGGGCCGGCGCTGCTGCGCGAACTCGACGCCCGGATGCCGCCGGAGCTGCCGGACACGACCGAGGCGTGGTCGGCACGCGGCGCGGCCGTACTGCATCTGTTGACCCTCGACGGCGACCGCGCCGACGTGATCGGAGCGATCGGGTTGGCCGACGAGGTCCGACCGGAGGCTCGGCAGGCAATCGCCGAACTGCGCGAGCAGGGCATCGACAAGATCGTGATGATCACCGGCGACGCCCGACCGGTCGCTGAGGCCGTCGCCGGCGACCTCGGCTTCCGGCCCGGTGTGGACGAGATCTTCGCCGAGGTGCTGCCCGCCGACAAGGACCGGGCAGTGGCGGACCTGCAGGCGCGGGGACTCACCGTGGCGATGGTCGGCGACGGGGTCAACGATGCTCCGGCGCTGGCCCGCGCCGACGTCGGGATCGCGATCGGGGCCGGCACCGACGTCGCGATCGAGTCCGCCGGGGTCGTCCTCGCCTCGTCCGACCCGCGTGGGGTCACCGGAGTGATCCGGTTGTCGAAGGCCTCCTACCGCAAGATGGTCCAGAACCTGGGCTGGGCCGCCGGCTACAACATCGTGGCGATTCCGCTCGCGGCCGGCGCGCTGGCCTGGGCGGGAGTGACGCTGAGTCCGGCGGTCGGGGCGATCCTGATGTCCGCGTCCACCATCGTGGTCGCTCTCAACGCGCAACTGCTCCGCCGGGTACGACTCACCCCGCAGGACCAGTGAGGCGACGCCGGGTGGTCGGCGTCCGACCGAGGTATGTCGCGACCTACCGGTATTCCTGTGAGGAACAATCATTCCCCACAGGAATACCGGCGGATCCGAGTCACGGTCCCGGCGGTCAGGGCAGCGTCGCGGTCAGGGCAGCGTCGCGGTCAGGGCAGCGTCGCCAGGTGCGGCTTGACGGTACGGGCGAACGCGTTGCCGTTGCTGACGTCCCAGTTGATCGACCAGGTCATCGCACCCCGGATGCCGGGGTAGGTACGTGGCGGCCGGAAACTGCCGCAACTGGTCCCCCGGGCCAGGCAGTCGAGGGCCTGGTTGACCATGGTCGGGGCGACGACACCGCCGCCGGCCGCTCCGGGGCCGGCGGGCAGACCGAGCGCCACCTGGTCGGGCCGCAGGCCGGCTTCCAGCTGCAGGCAGGCCAGGGCGGTCATGAAGTTGACCGTGCCCTGGCTGTAGGCGAAGGCCTGATCGCAGCCGAGCATCGAGCCGGAGTTGTAGAACTGGGTGTGCACCACGGTCAGGATGTCGCGAATGTCCAGAGCCAGCTTGAAGTACGACACCGACGGCGACTGCATGTCGATCGTCTGCGGCGCCATCGTGATGATCAGCCCCGGCCCGGTACGGCTGCGCAGCGTCCGCATCGCCTGGGCCATGTAGGTCGGGTTGAGCCCGTTCTCCAGGTCGATGTCGACGCCGTCGAAGCCGTACTGCTGGATCAGCCGGTACAGGCTGTCGGCCAGGGCGCTCGCCGACGCCGCGTCGTTGACCGCGACCCGGCCGGTCTCCCCACCGATGGAGATGATCACCTTCTTGCCGCGCTGGTGCAGCGTGGCGACGTCGGCGGCGAACTGGGCGTCGGTGTAGCCGCCGAGCGCGGCGGACAGGCCCGGGTCGATGCCGAAGGTGACCTGACCGGGGACGCTGGTGGCCTCGGCGAAGGCGACGGCGATCAGGTCGTACTCGGCCGGGACGTCGCGCAGCCGCAGTTCGACGGCCGGATTGTCGAAGTTGTGCCAGTAGCCGGTGAGGAAGTGTTTCGGCAGCCCGTCACCGGTGGGCGGTGGGGTCGTGGGCGGGGCGGTGGTCGGTGGAGCGGTCGTGGGCGGGGCGGTGGTCGGTGGGGCCGAGGTGGGTGGCGCGGTGGTGGGTGGCGGCTGCTGGCCACCACAGGCCGCCCCGTTGACGGTGCAGTGCAGCGGTGCGCCCGGACCGCTGCCGAGGAACCCGAAGGAGACCGACGCGCCGGGTGCGATGCTGCCGTTCCAACTGCGGTTGGTGAAGGTGAACCGCTGGCCGGAGACGGTCAGCAGGGCGTCCCAGTAGGTGCCGACCGTGGTGCCGGCGGGCAGGTCGAAGGCGACGGTCCAGCTGGTGAGGGTCGCCGTACCGCCGTTGGTCACGGTGATCCGGCCTTCCCAGCCGCTGCCCCAGTCGGAGGTCTTGACGAAGGTCGCGGTGGGGCCGGCGGCGAGCGCCGGGCCGGCCGCCCAGATCACCCCTGCGACGGCGAGGACCGCAGCCAGCACCGGGGCGACTATCCGTACGGGTCTCATCGACATCCCTCCCTCGAAGCAAGCACCAGTGCCGGCAATTATTAGGACTCTTTACAGTTTTGTAAACACCTCTGGTCGGAGGAGCCGGTCGACGGTTCGTGTGTCAGGCCCGAAGGAGCTGCTCCCGCAGGATGTCCGCATGCCCGCAGTGCTGGGCGAGCTCGCGCAGCACGTGCAGGTACACCCAGCGCAGCGGAAGCGGGCCCCGCCGGTTGCCGTGCAGGATGTCGTCCAGCTCCAGGGACGACGTCGCCCGGCGGGACGCTTCGCAGGCTTCGAGGTGTGCGCGTTGGACACTGGCGATCGTGTCCTCGTCGCCGAGAATGAACGACTCGTCCGCCGTCGCGGGCAGCCCGAGCTCCGTACGCGGCCGGCACGTCACGGCCTCGTCGAACCAGACCTTCTCGACGAAGGTCACGTGCTTGACCAGCCCCAGCAGGGTGGTCCGGGAGGGCACCAACGATCGACGGGCCTGTTCCTCGGTCAACCCGTCCAGACAGCTGTTGAGCGCGGCGCGGTGCTCGTCGAGGAACGCCTCGAACTGCACGCGAAGCGGCTGGGTGACGACCTGCTCGGCGAAGGTCGGTGGATAGGTAGGCATACCCGAAGCATCCCAGCCCGGCTGGCCACCGCCGGCTCAGCCCACCATGTGACGGCCGAACCAGGCCAGCATGCGGCTGGGGTCCTTGGCGAACTGCAGGTAGCCGTCCCAGCGGCGGGTGCTGCCCTCGATCCAGAACAGCTCCTTGTCGGGTATCGGGATGTTGTCGTACATGGACTGCACGTCACTGGGGCGGGTCAGGATGTCGTCCTTGACCTGATAGAGGAAGGTCGGAACAGTGACGGACCCGGCTGCCTCGACCGGCGAATCGTCGTCCATGCGCAGGCTGGTGTGGCGGCGAATCAGCTCGCCCAGATCCTCGATGTGGTCGGCGGCGGTCATGCCGACCAGTTCCAGGGAGCGTTCCAGCGCCACCCGTACGGACAGGGGTTGGGGAGCGACCATGCAGCGGACGTCCCTGAACGCCCCGGGATGCATGGCCATCGCCGACATGGTGGCGTTGGCGCCCATGCATCGACTGAACAGACCGATCGCGGGGTCGCGCAGATCCGAGCGGGATCGCGTGTAGGCGAGCGAACCGAGCACGTCGCGCGCGCAATAGCGGGCCGAGATCACGCCACCGTTCGCGGCGCCGCTGTGGCCGGAGTTGCGCATGTCGTAGGCGAGGACGTGATATCCCGCGTCGTGCAGGATCTTGTAGTCGCGGATGAAGTCGACCTCGATGCCGTTGCCGCTCGCGGCCCATCGCGAGTGCCACGGCTCGAGGTGCGAGGGCAGGCCGGCCCGGGTGAAGCCGAGCGGGTGATTGGCGATGACGACCCGTCGCGAGCCGGGCGCGGGGATGAACCAGCCCTCGAGGGGCACGCCGTCGCCGGAGGCGAACGTGACGTTCTCGTAGGCGAGCCCGGCCTCGTCGGGCGTGTGCAGGATCGGTGCGCGTTCGTGTAGGGCACTGAAACCGTCGGCCATCTGTTGCAGGACGTCATCCACGCAGTCGACCTTCGCAGCGCTGTGCGCAACCACCGAGGCAAGGCATTTCAAAGGAGTGCCACTCCTACCCGCTGTCGCGCCCGGTCTTCGTAGCATCGGTGGATGAGCAGCAGCAACACCCTCGGCGACTTCCTGCGCACTCGCCGGGCAGGAAGTCGTCCGGACGACTTCGGTATGCCGTCGGGCGGGCGACGGCGGGTGCCGGGGCTGCGCCGCGAGGAGGTGGCCGTGCTCGCCGGGATGAGCACCGACTACTACGTACGCCTCGAGCGGGGGCGCGAGCGGAACCCGTCGGACGAGGTGCTCGGCGCGCTCGGGCGGGTCTTTGGTCTCGACGGTGACGGCATGGCCTACCTACGGCGCCTGGCCGGTGCGATCCACCCAGGGCTGGCGCGCGATCGCAACCTGCTGCGTTCCTTCTTCCTCGATGCCGGCGAGCGCGATCTCTTCCCGCAGTGGGAGCAGGCCGCCCGTACGGCGGTGGCATGGCTGCGTGCCGAGGCCGACCCGGACAGCGTCCGGCTGGCGTCGCTGGTGGGCGAGTTGACGCTGAAGAGCCACGACTTCGCCCGGTTCTGGGCGCGGCACGACGTGCGAGCCAGGTCGACCGGGCGCAAGACTTTCCGGCACCCGGTCGTGGGTGAGTTCGCGGTCGACTACGAGACGTTCCGGCTCGAAGACGGCAGTGGACACACGCTGACCGTCTATCACGCCGAGCCGGGCGGCCCGGATGCCGACGCGCTGGCCCTGTTGTCCAGCCACGCCGTGACCGGCCGCCTGCCCAGCCAGACCGTTGCCAGTCGAGTCGAGCGGCGGCCGGACGTGCAGGTCTGAAGCCGTTCCCACGACGCTGGCATCGCCCTGGACCGGCCGGGGAGCCCGGCTCGCCCCGCCGAAGCGGGTCGACCGGCCGGGCTCCCCGCCGGATCAGCGCCGGAAGTGGAACCAGTTGACGTTGACGAAGTCGTTCGGCTGGCCGCTGCTGAAGGTCAGGTAGACCGTCTGCCGGCCGGTCACCCCGGAGACGTTGCCGGGCACCGTACGCCAGGTCTGCCAGCCGCCGGTGTCACCGACGGCGAAGCTGCCGATCGGCGCGGCGGTCGGGCTGCCGATGCGGACCTGGACCAGGCCGCTGACCCCGGCTCCGGCGCCGGAGGCGACCCGGGCGATGAAGTCACGCGGCGGGGTCGAGCCGAAGTCGACGTTGTCGTAGCGGGCCCAGTCGCCGTTGGCCAGCCAGCCGATGTTCTGCCCGCCCTCGCTGCACGCCTCGGTCCCGACCCCGTTGTGGGCGTTGAACGACTCGGCCTGGATCGCGGCGTACGCGTTCACCACCCCGCCCGGCGGCGGGGTCGTGGGCGGCGGCGGGGTGGACCCGCCGCCGCGGGTGTAGACGGCGACGTAGTCGACCAGCATCGGTACGCCGGAGACGGTGGCCGCGGTCGGCGTGGTGGAGCCGGCGACGCCGTTCGGGAAGGCGCCGCCCATCGCCACGTTGAGCAGGATGAAGTAGCCGGCGTGGCTGGTCATGTTGGACCAGTGCGGCTCGGGGATCTGCCCCTGCGTGACCGTGTGGTAGTGCTGCCCGTCGACGTACCAGCGCAGCTGCTGCGGGCTGACGCTGGCGTCCCACTCGAAGCGGTAGGTGTGGAACGCCGACTGGCAGGAGGCACCGGGGCAGGCCCGGGAGCCGCCGATGCCGTTGAACTCGTCGCACGGCCCGCCCGGGGCGACGCCGCAGTGCAGCACACCCCAGACGTTGTTCAGCCCGTTGACGTTCTCCATCACGTCGAACTCGCCGATCGCCGGCCAGTTCTGGTAGTTGCCCCGGTACGGCGACCCGAGCGCCCAGAACGCCGGCCAGTAGCCGGAGGCGGCGGCCCCGGTCACGTTCGGCACCTGGATCCGGCCCTCGATCGCCATCACGCCACCGGACGGCGGCTTGAAGTTGCTGCGTACGGTCTCGATGCGGGCGGAGGTCCAGTTGCCGGCACCGTCGCGGATCGGGGTGATCCGCAGGTTGCCGTTGCCGTCGTGGCGGACGTTGGCGGTGCTGTTGGTGTAGGTCTGGATCTCGCCGGTGCCCCACTGCGGCGGGCCGCCGGGGTAGCTGGTGCCGGTGTCGATGATCCAGTTGGCCGACGAGGGCAGCGTGTTGGCGGCGCCGGTGAAGTCGTCGCTCCAGACCAGATTCCAGCCGCTGGGGGTGGGTGGGATCGCGGCGTTGGCGTGCGCGGTGACCGAGGCGACCAGGGCGGTCGCGGTCACCGCCGCCGCGACGGCGACGATCCGGGTACGGGGGCGACGGTGCGGGCCGCGCGCGGGTGCGGTCATCAGGTGCCTCTCTGCGTGGGGGGTGAGAGCGTTCTCTCCGGAGGGGGTGCCGGATGTCGGGCTCAGAGCATCAAGACTGATCAGGACGGACGAACCTCACTCAGGCGAACCGAGAGAGCGCTCTCAGGTGTTGTACGTCGCCGGACCGCACTTGTCAACCACCGTCGATGTCAGCCGCCGCCGGTGCGCTCAGCCGGCTCGCCCGTCAACCAGTGGCGCAGCACGCTCTGCTCCAGCACCGTCCAGGTCGTCGTGGTGGCCAGGTAGAGACCGGCGGCCAGCGGCACCACCAGCGCGACCAGCACCGTGCCGTACGGCAGCAGAGGCAGCAGCCGGCCGATAACTGCCATCGGCGACGGCTCAGCCGGCCCGTCCGCGGCCGCGCGCGGCCGGGCGGCCACCGGAGCCGACGCCGCCCCGTCGGCGGCCATCTGGGCGGCCCGGGCCGAGCGGCGCATCCGACGCGACGTCGCCCGGGCGGCGACCGCCAGTAGCGCCAGCACCAGGCCGAACACACCAGCCTCGGCCAGCCCGGACAGCTGCGGTACGGAGGTGCCCAGCCCGACACCGAACAGCGACCCGGCGAGCAGGCCGTCGGCACCGGACGAGCTGGTCACCAGGTGGTACATCAGGATGAACACCGGTGCCGCGGCCAGCGCCGGCAGACACCCGGCGAACGGTGACGCACCCGCCGAGCGGTACAGCGTCATCGTCTCGACGGCGAGCCGTTGCGGATCGTCGACGTACCGGCCGCGCAGCTCGGCCAGCTGCGGGGCGAGCGCGGCCCGGCGGACCTCGGCCCGGATCTGCAGCCAGGTCAGGGGGCTCAACAGCAGCCGCACCACGACGGTGACGGCGATGATGGCGACAGCGGTGGCGTTGGCCCCGGCCAACGGGGTGAACGCCACCGCCAGCCCGGTGACGAGGTCGGTGGCGTACGCCACGATCGGCTCGAACGGGCCGGCGTCGGCGGGTACGGCGGACAGGACAGCAGTCATCGACAGGATTCCCTTGCACACGGGCGGAACCCGCCCGGGGCGTCGACCGGTGTCGGCGACGCGCGACCCGGGCCGGGCGGCGGTCAGGCGGTGACGAGAGGCCTGCCGGGCGCGCGGGGACGGGGCCGGCCGGGTGCGTCCGGGTCGGCCTGACGGGGAACGTGCCGACCGTCGCCGGGCCGCTGGGCGCCGGGACCCGGTCGGCCCGGCAGCTTGTCGACCGCGGAGGCGTTGCAAACCAGCCGAACGGCCAGGACGGTCGCGATCATCAGGGTGACCGACGCCGCGGCGGCGGCGAGCAGGTGCGTCGGTGGCACGCTGGAGACGGTGATCAGCGACAGGGCGTACGCCCAGATCCCGATCAGGCTCAGCGGAAGCACCGGCACGCAGGCCATGCTAGGAGGCGTCCGCAACCCCGGCCGCGCGACGACACGGCCACGATCCGGACCGGCGACGGCACGGCCACGATCCGGACCGGCGACGATACGACGATGCGACAGCGAGGAGTGGTAGTCAGGGTGCGCACGTCTCACGGAGCACGTCGGTGACCGGCTGGTTCGAGCGCACCATCGTCTCGACCGGCCGGCTCCCGCTGTTCTGCTTCTTCGTCGGGGTGGTCCTCGGCTTCGCCTTCATCCGCTTCTCGGTCCGGATGATCAGGGCCCGGGTCCGCTGGTGGCCTGGCAACATCACCCCTGGTGACCTGCACATCCACCACGTCGTGTTCGGGGTGGTCTTCATGCTGGTCGCCGGGGTCGCCGGGCTGGTGATCCCGGTGGAGCTGACCCTGTGGCGGGCGGTGGCGGCGGCGCTGTTCGGCATCGGCGCCGCCCTGGTGCTCGACGAGTTCGCCCTGCTGCTGCACCTGAGCGACGTCTACTGGTCGGAGCGGGGCCGCACCTCGATCGACGCCGTCTTCGTCGCCGTGGCCGTCTCCGGGCTGCTGCTGATCGGTCTGCGGCCGTTGGGGGCCAACGAGTTCCTCACCGGTGAGACCGACCCGGCGCAGTTCGCCGGCGCGGCGCTCATCGTGATCAACCTGGTGCTGGCCGCCGTCACCCTGCTCAAGGGCAAGATATGGACCGGACTGCTCGGTCTGTTCCTGCCGGTGCTGCTGATCGTCGGCGCGCTGCGACTGGCCCGGCCGCACGCGCCCTGGGCGCGCTGGTTCTACCGGGGCGACAGCCGCTGGGCCGAGTGGCGCCGGACCCGGGCCGCCGACCGGGAACGCCGCTACCGGCAGCCGATCATCCTGGTGAAGATCCGGATTCAGGAGCTGATCGCCGGCCGGCACGACCTGCCGCTGCACCGCCCGCCCCGCCGCTGACCCGCCGGACACCCACCCACCCCACCGGAAACCCGCCCGCCCCACCGCAGCCAGCGCCGCGCGACGCCGATCACCAGCGACGCGCTGCCGACATTCGTACCGCGACCGCCGCCGGAAGGCGCAAGATGGTCACGACGACGACCGGCCCGGGCAGGCACCCTGGTCACGGACCACCGGACCGGTCACGTTTACCCCACCTGACCGGTGGGGTATGCGATCGCCGGCGCGCCGAGCGGCGGCGTGCGACGACAGGCGGTGTCCATATGACCAGCAGTACCGTCGCCGAAGCGCCGTCGCGACACCGGCCCGACGAGCTGACCGTCGGCATCGAGGAGGAGTTCCTCCTCGTCCACCCGGACACCGGCGTCGCCGCCCCGGCGGTCGAGTCGGTCCTGGCCGAGATCCCGCCGGAGCTGCGCGGCCAGGTGCAGCGCGAGTTCCAGACCAGCCAGATCGAGATCGGCAGCCCACCAGGCCTCGACCTGCGCGCGTTGCGGCGGACCCTCGGTACGCTACGCGGCGGGGTCGCCGACGCCGCCGAGCGGGCCGGGGTGCGGCTGCTCGCCGTCGGCACCGCGCCGATCGCCGGGCCGCTGCCGGCGGTGGTCGACGACCCACGGTTCCACCGGATCGTCGAGCGGTACGGCATGCTGGTGCCCGGTCCGGGAAACAACGGGCTGCACATCCACGTCGGCGTACCGGACCCGCGAATCGGTGTCGAGGTGCTCAACCACCTGCGGCCCTGGCTGCCGGTGCTGCAGGCGGTGACCGTCAATTCGCCGTTCTTCGACGGCGTCGACACCGGGTACGCCAGCTGGCGGTCGATGATGTGGGAACGATGGCCTGCGGTCGCGCCGACGCCGTGGCTGCGCTCGCACGAGCACTACCTGTCGTTGATCGACGATCTGATGGCGACCGGGATCATCCTCGACGAGGGGATGCTCTACTGGTACGCCCGGCTGTCGGCGCACTACCCGACCGTCGAGATCCGCATCGGTGACGTCTGCCCGAGCCTGGACGACACGATCCTGCTGGCCGCCCTGGTGCGGGGGCTGGTCGGCACCGCGTTGACCGCCGTCGCGCAGGGCAGGCCCGCGCCGGAGGTGGCGCACCATGTGCTGGCGGCGGCGCACTGGCGGGCTGCCCACGACGGGCTGGAGGGCCGGGCCGTGGATCTGTCCGGCTCCCCCACCCTGCGCCCGGCCTGGCACCTGCTGCGTCGACTGGTCGATCAGATCCGGCCCGAGCTCGACCGGCACGGCGACGTCGGGCTGGTGAACTCTCTGCTCGGCCGGCTGCGGGCGCAGGGCAGCGGGGCGGCCCGACAGCGGGCGGTCCACGCCGGCACCGGTGACCTTCGTGACGTCGTCGGCTACCTGGCCGGTCAGACACGCAGCGCAACCATCATCCCGGCACCGACGGGCGTGGCCCGCAACCGGCTGCCGGCAGCGACCGACCCTGGATCGGAGGAAGTCCGTTGACACACCGGATGGTGGTGATCGGCGGCGACGCGGCCGGGATGTCGGCCGCCTCGCAGGCCCGGCAACTGCGTGGCCCGGACGACCTGTCGATCGTCGCGTTCGAACGCGGCCGGTTCACCTCCTACTCGGCCTGCGGGATCCCGTACTGGATCTCCGGCCTGGTCGACGACGCGCAGGAACTCATCGTCCGCGACCCGGAGACGTTCCGCCGCGACCACCACGTCGACGTGCGGATCCGCCACGAGGTGACCCGGATCGACCTGGACGCGCGCGAGGTCGTCGCCACCTCGTTCGCCGACGGCGGGCGCGAGGTCCGGGAGCCGTTCGACACCCTGGTGTACGCGACCGGAGCACTGCCGGCGCACCCGCCCTGGGCGCGTTCGGCGACCCTGGGCGTGTTCGGGGTGCAGACCCTCGATGACGGGGCGGCGCTGCGGGAATGGCTCGACCAGGACGACCCGCCGCGCCGGGCGGTGGTGGTCGGCGGCGGCTACATCGGGGTGGAGATGGCCGAGGCGATGATCCGCCGAGGGCTCGGGGTGACCCTGGTGGAGCGCAGCCCCCAGCCGATGTCCACGGTCGACCCGGACATGGGGGCGCTGGTCCGGTCGGCGCTGGTCGGGCTCGGCATCGACGTGCGGACCGGGGTGTCGGTCACCGGACTGCACGAGCGGGACGGGCGGGTCTGCGAGGTGCTGACCGACGACGGGTCGCTGCCGGCCGACGTGGTGGTGCTCGGGTTGGGCGTACGGCCCAACACGGCACTCGCCAAGCAGGCGGGGCTGCCCATCGGCGTCACCGGCGGTGTCCGTACCGACCTGCAGATGCGGGTGGTCGGGCTGCCCGAGGTGTGGGCGGCCGGCGACTGTGTCGAGACGTACCACCGGGTCAGCGGCCAGCCGGTGCACGTGCCGCTGGGCACACACGCCAACAAGCAGGGCCGGGTCGCCGGCATCAACATCGGCGGCAGCTACGCCACCTTCCCCGGGGTGATCGGCACCGCGGTCACCAAGGTCTGCGACCTGGAGGTCGCCCGGACCGGGCTGCTCGAGAGGGAGGCGGAGCAGGCCGGCTACGACTACGTTTCAGCGACCGTGGAGTCGGGCAACCGGGCCGGGTACTTCCCCGGCACCGCCCCGATGACCATCAAGCTGCTCGCCGAGCGGCACACCGGGCAGTTGCTGGGGGCGCAGATCGTCGGCAAGTCCGAGGCGGCGAAGCGGATCGACGTACTCGCCGTGGCGGTATGGAACCGGATGTCGGTGGCCGAGATGACCGCGCTGGACCTCGGCTACGCCCCGCCGTACTCGCCGGTCTGGGATCCGGTGCTGGTGGCCGCCCGCCGCGCCAACGACACGGTCGCCCGGACCGACTGACCCGGTCATCGGTGGTGGGGCCGGACCGGCGTTTCCCGCCCGGCTGGGCGGAGGCGGTTAGGCTGGGCAGGGTGGATCCGGCGACGCACCCCAGCGATGACCACCTGCGTGTCTCCGACGCCGAACGGGAACAGGTGGTGGAGCTTCTCGGTCAGGCGACCGCGGAGGGTCGGTTGACCCTCGACGAGTACGCCGAGCGGGCAACCGAGGCGCACAACGCCAAGACCCGTGGCGAGTTGGCCCGGCTCACCGCCGACCTGCCGACGGATTCGGCCAGCCCGTTGCCGGGCGTCGGCGGCGCGGTGGTCGCACGTGGCCCGGCCGGCGTGCCGGTGCCGGCCGGCGGGAACGCCCTGCCGGCCCCGGTGGAACGGATGGTGGCGATCTTCGGCGACGAGGTCCGTAAGGGGCACTGGCTGGTCCCGGACCGGTTGGAGGCGCGGGCGGTGTTCGGCGACTGCAAGATCGAGTTGCAGGACGCTCAGCTGCAGCATCACGTCACCACGATCGAGGCGACGTCGATCTTCGGGTCGGTGACCGTGTACGTGCCGGAGGGCGTCGACGTCCGGATGAGCGGCACGGCGGTCTTCGGCGACAAGAAGTCGAAGCTGACCGCGCTGCCGCGACCGGGCGCGCCGGTCATCGAGGTGGTCTGCAACGTGATCCTCGGTTCGGTGGTGGTCCGCCCACCGAAGCGCAAGTGGTGGTGACCCACCGCCCACCGAAGATCCCGACGATCTTGCAGTTATCGCGAGCTTTTGTCCACTTTGTGCCATGATAAGTGCAAGATCGTCGGGATCTTGGTCAGCCGGGTTGGCAGGTCGGGCACCAATAGGAGTTCCGCGCACCCAGGGCACCGCCAGTGGCACCGGGAACCCTGACAGCGGTGGTGGTGGCGGCGCTGGTGGCGCTGGTGGTGGTGCTGGCGGGGCTGCCGGCGACGGTGTCGCCGCAGCACAGGCAGGGTTGGCCGGTGCGGCGATAGACGTACACCTCGCCACCGTGCCGGTCGGCGCGTGGCGCGCGGCCCATCGCCTCTGGAAGGTGCTTTTCGCGGACCGTGTCGATGCGGCCTCGGTGCACCCCGATCCGCATCAGGTCGACCAGGTCGACCCAGATCGCCTGCCACTGGTCGGCGGTGAGCCGCCGACCTGGTCTTGTCGGGGCGATCCCGGCCCGGAACAGCACTTCGGTGGCGTAGACCAGGCCGACCCCGGCGACAATCGACTGGTCGAGCAGCAGCGCGCCGAGCGGTCTGGCGCTGCGCCGGATCTTTGCGCCGGCGGTGTCCGGGTCGGCGTCGTCGCGCAGCGGGTCCGCGCCGAGCCGGCCGCGCAGCGCGTCGACCTCCGCAGGCGTGAGCAGTTCGCAGGCGGCCGGGCCGCGCAGGTCGACCCAGTGCCGTTGGCTGACCAGCCGCAGCCGGACCTGCCCGACCGGTGGCGGCGGCGCGCCGGCCCCGTCGGTGACGGTGCCGTAGAGCCCGAGGTGCACGTGCAGGATCCCGCCGCCGTTGCCGCCGTCGTAGTGGTGCAGCAGGTGTTTGCCGTACGCCTCGGTGGCCGTGAGGGTGGCGCCGGTGAGCCGCTGCGCGCCGGCCGCGAACCGGCCCTGCGGGCTGGTCGCGACGACCTGCGCTCCGCCCAGTACGACGTGGTGGTGGGCGGCCAGCCGGTGGATGGTGTGTCCCTCAGGCATGGCGACAGAGCCTATCGGCCCGAAGTTCATCGTCGGCGAAACGGTCGCATGGTGGGGGTGTGTGACGGACGGGACGTGTGGGTATCCCGGGAGAAACCGCCGGCTGCACCACCGGGGAGCCGGCGCACCGATAAGGAGGATGGTCTGATGGTCAGGATTCCCTCGCTGACGCGGCGTACGGAGCCGACGGCGTCGGCCGAGACCGCGCCGCCACCCGGCGGCACCACTCGGACCGCGCCCCACCCGACCCCGGCCGACCCGCCGACCGGTGACCGGACGCCGCCGCAGACCGCGACGCCGCCGCAGGGCACGGCGCGGACCGACACCGCAGGCCGCGACGACACGGTACGTCGCAGCGACACCGCCGTCACCGACCCGGCCACCCGGCCGACCGCCCCTGGGCCTCGCCCGGAGCCACCGACCCGGGAGGAGACCACCGGTCGGCCGACTCCCCCGCCGGCTCCGGCCGGCCCCCGCCCCCGGGCCAGCCTGCTGGCCACCCTGAGCCTGATCACCGGGCTCGTCGGCGCGCTGTTCGTCCTCTCCGGCCCCCTCGCGCCGTACGGGATCGCGGTCGGCGTCGTCGCGCTCGCCCTCGGCCTCGGCGGGATCTCGGCCACCGCTCGCCGGCACATCGCCGGGCGGACCGAGGCGCTGATGGGGATCGTCCTCGCCCTCGGGACGATGCTCGTCGGCAGCCTGGCGCTGACCGGCTCGCTGACCTGGCTGACCACCGAGACGGACATGGTGCAGCAGGTACGGCAGTGGCTTGATTCACAGTTTGCCGGAATCTTCTGACGGGCAATTGTCAGCCGGGACGGTGGTTCACCGCCCCACCCGGCCCCCGAAGAAGCGGTGGTTCACCGCAGGGGTGCCGAGAACACCGGTGGTTCACCGGGCACCGCAACTTCGGGGGGCGACAGCGTGGTCGTCCCCCGAAAGCAGGTGTACGCAACGTTTCGCTGGCTGTTCCCATTCATGACGCAACGATTCGCCGCTACAAGCAATCCACAGCAGTGGTTTCTGCTGGTCTGAGCTTCTAGCGTGGAGACAAGCGCCAGCCCACGGCCACCGCCGGGGCGCGCCTTCGACCCCCAGGAGCCAGACACATGACGATGCACGCCACCCACCGGCACTATCTGATGTGCCGGCCGACGTACTTCGCCGTGGAATACGCGATCAACCCGTGGATGGACCCGACCCGCCCGGTCGACCGGGAGTTGGCGATCGCGCAGTGGGAACAGCTGCGCGACACGTACCGGGAGCTGGGTCACACGGTCGACGAGATCACGCCGCTGCCCGGCCTGCCGGACATGGTCTTCGCCGCCAACGGCGCCACCGTCATCGACGGCCACGCCCTCGCCGTACAGTTCCGCGAGCCGCAACGGGCCGACGAGGCCCCCGCCTACCGCCACTGGCTGGAGCAGGCCGGATTCACCGTGCACGAGGCCAAGCACGTCAACGAGGGCGAAGGCGACTTCCTGGTGGTCGGCGACTACCTGCTCGCCGGCACCGGGTTCCGCACCGCACCCGCCGCGCACGCACACGCCCAGGAGGTCTTCGGCCGCCCGGTGGTCACCCTGCAGCTGGTCGACCCGTGCTTCTACCACCTGGACACCGCGCTCGCCGTGATCGACGAACGGACCATCGCGTACCTGCCGGAGGCCTTCTCCCCCGGCAGTCTCGCCGCGCTGCGGCGACTGTTCCCCGACGCGATCGCGGCCAGCCTGGCCGACGCGGCGGCGTTCGGGCTCAACGCGGTCAGCGACGGCCGTAACGTGGTGCTGCCGGTGCAGGCCGAAGGGCTGGCCACGGCGCTGCGCGAGCGCGGCTACCAGCCGATCGGGGTGGACCTGTCCGAGCTGCGCAAGGCCGGCGGCGGGGTGAAGTGCTGCACTCTGGAGCTGAGGGGGTCCGGCCGATGATCGTCGACGGGATGCTGCGGACACCCGGCGCGCTGCGCGACGCCGAACGGTGGACCGCGCACAACTACCACCCGCTGCCGGTGGTGCTCCGCGAGGCCGCCGGCGCCTGGGTCACCGACGTCGACGGAAAACGGTACCTGGACTGCCTCGCCGGCTACTCGGCCCTCAACTTCGGCCACCGGCACCCGACGCTGATCGCGGCGGCCCACGCCCAACTGGACCGGCTGACCCTGACCAGCCGGGCGTTCGTGCACGACCAGTTCGCCGACTTCTGCCGCGAGCTGGCGGCGCTGTGCGGCAAGGACATGGTGCTGCCGATGAACACCGGTGCCGAGGCGGTGGAGACCGCGATCAAGGTCGCCCGCAAGTGGGGCTACCAGGTCAAAGGCGTACCGGACGGGCAGGCCACCATCGTGGTCGCCGCCGGCAACTTCCACGGCCGGACCACGACGATCATCAGCTTCTCGACCGACGCCGAGGCCCGCGCCGACTTCGGGCCGTACACCCCGGGGTTCCGGGTCGTGCCGTACGGCGACCTCGCCGCGCTGGCCGACGCGATCGACGAGACCTGCGTCGCGGTGCTGCTGGAACCGATCCAGGGCGAGCAGGGCGTGGTGGTGCCACCGGACGGCTACCTGACCGGGGTACGCGACCTGTGCACCCGCAACGACGTGCTCTTCGTCGCCGACGAGATCCAGTCCGGGCTGGGCCGCACCGGGGCCACCTTCGCCTGCGACCACGAGGGCGTGGTGCCGGACATGTACCTGCTGGGCAAGGCGCTCGGCGGCGGCATCGTGCCGGTGTCGGCCGTGGTCGCCGACCGCTCGGTGCTCGGCGTCCTGCGCCCCGGCGAACACGGGTCGACGTTCGGCGGCAACCCCCTCGCGTGCGCGGTCGCCACCGAGGTGGTCCGGTTACTGGCCACCGGCGAGTACCAGCGGCGCTCGACCGAGCTGGGTGCCCGGCTGCACGCCGGGCTCGGTGCCCTGCGCGACGCCGGCCAGCTGTCCGCCGTCCGCGGTCGCGGCCTGTGGGCCGGGCTGGACCTGGCCCCCGGGAAGCTCACCGGCCGGCAGGTGTGTGAGCGGCTGGCCGACCGTGGCGTCCTGGCCAAGGACACCCACGGCGCGACGATCCGGCTCGCCCCGCCGCTGGTCGTCGACGCATCCGACGTCGACTTCGCCATCGAACAGCTTTCCTTCGTGCTGCGCTGAGCACACCGGCCGGCCGGGGGGCGATGCGCCGCCCGGCCGGGGGCCGGTCGTCGAGGAGCACGGTCAGTGGAACACGATGGCCCGACCGCTGGCGATGCTCGCCCGGCACGCCTCGTGCAGAGTGAGCCAGGTCTGCGTCTCGACCGCATAGTCGGCGTCGTCGGGCAGGGCGAACAACCGGGCCGCCTCGGTGTCCGGCAGGTCACCGGCCGGGTCGAGCCGGACGCCGAGCGCCCCCGCGCAGCGCCGCAGCTCGGCGAGCAGGCCCTGACTCGACCCGACGATGCCGCCGCCGGCGACCCCGGTCTCGGCCGGCAGGAACAGCGGGTCACCGAAGTCGACCGGGACGTAGTAGCCGGCGCTGTCGGAGTGGCACAGCAGGTGCGACTCCAGCAGCGCCGCCTGATCGTCGATGAGCTCCCGGTCGGCGGCGAGCCCACCGGCGTCGGTGACCGGGGTGACCGGTGTCGCCGCATCCACCAGGGCCAGCACCCGCCGCAGCTGGTGCAGACCGACGGTGGGAAAACCGCGCAGGTGCGGCCGGGTCGACGGCACCGCCACCTCGTAGGGCTCCTGCCAGGCGACGCCCTCGGCAGTCAGCGCGGTGCTCAACTCGTCGAGGGCGGCGCGGCTGCGCGCCGCCCCCTCATCGTCGATGCCGGACAGTGCCGTGGTGATGCCGACCGTTACCGCGAGACTCATGCGGGGCAGGGTAGCCGGACCGTCCGACAGGCCGTCAGTCAGCAGGTGGCGAGCATGCCGGACAGGGCGGACTTCTCCGCGCTGTCCACGGTCAGCCCGTAGTACCACTTCACCTGGATCCAGGCGCGGGCGTACGTGCAGCGGAACGACGCCAGCGGCGGCTGCCAGTCGGCCGGATCCTTGTCACCCTTGGCCTGGTTGACGTTGTCGGTCACCGCCCACAGCTCCGGCCCGCCGAGGTCGTTGGCGTACGCCTGCCGCCGGGCGGTGGTCCAGGCGTGGGCACCGGAGCGCCACGCCTCGGCCAGCGGCACCATGTGGTCGATGTCGACGTCGGAGGCGGCGGTCCAGGTGGCCCCGTCGAACGGGCTGTACCAGGTGCCGGAGGTCGCGGCGCAACTGCTGTTGACCACCACGTTCGTGCCGTCACGCTTGAGCACCTGCTCGCGGGTGTTGCAGGAACCCGTGATCGTGATCCAGTGCGGGAACAGCGACCGGTCGTAACTGGACTGGTTCGTCTCGGCGGCGACGGTCAGCGAGTTCAGCCGGCTCACCGCGGTGCTGTAGGACGGGATGTTCGGCGGAGTGGCCTGGGCGGGGACGGTGGTCAGGGTGAGGGCGACGAGGGCGGCGACCGTCGCGGCGACGGCGGCGCTGATGGTACGGCGGGCCATGCGGGGCTCCCGGTGTCGCTGCCCGCCGCGGCCGGGTCGGGTGCTCCAGCCTGGGGGTACGGCGAGCAGGTCGATGCCGGGAATCTAAGCCGCTCAATCGCCATGATCAAGACTGTTCGATGAACGTGACGTAAAGTCCAGCGCTCGAACGGGGTGGCTCTATCGTTGTCGGCGTGCCGAGCCGCCCCGCCCTCTCCGGTCCGCCGCCGACGCCGCCCCGACTCGCGGTGGGGTGCGCGATGTGGACGCACAAGTCCTGGCAGGGCCGGTTGATCGCGCACCCGCTACCGCCGGCCGAGCGGCTGCGCCACTACGCCGCCTGGTGCACCGCTGTCGAGGGCAACACCACCTTCTACGCCACCCCGACCCGGGAGACCGTCGCGACCTGGGCGACGCAGACCGACCCGGACTTCCGCTTCGTCCTCAAACTGCCGAGAACCGTCACCCACGAACACCGGCTCACCGACGCCGACGCGCCGTTGACCGCTTTCCTCGACGCGATCGCGCCACTCGGACCGCGTACCCATGCGCTCTGGGCCCAACTGCCGGCGTCGTTCGGTCCCGACGACGTGCCGACCCTCGCCCGGTTCCTGCGCCGCCTGCCCCGCGACCACCGGTACGCCGTCGAGGTCCGCCACCCGGCGTTCTTCACCGACCCTGCCGCGACCCGGCGGCTCGAGCAGGTGCTCGCCGACGCAGCCGCCGAATGGGTGCCGTTCGACACCACGACGTTCTTCGCCACCGGGCCGACCAGCGACGCCGAACGCGACGCCTGGGTCAAGAAGCCGCGCACGCCGCTGCGCACCCGGGCGTTGACCGACCGGCCGATCGTGCGCTACCTCGGCCGCGACGACGTCGAGCAGACCGTGGCCGGCTGGCGCCGCTGGGTCGAGGCGTCGGTGTCCTGGCTGCGGCAGGGCCGCTCGCCCACGGTGTTCATCCACACCCCGGACAACGCCGACGCGCCGACGCTGGCCCGTCGTTTCCACGACGAGGTACGGGCAGAACTACCGCAGCTCGCCGCGCTGCCCGAGCCGATCCCGGCGCAGCCGCTGACCCTGTTCTGACCGACGCTTGACGGCGCCTGGTCCCGGAAGCGGAGGATGGGCTGATGCCAGTCGTCGAAGCGGTGGTCACCGTCCCCGTACCGCCGGATCTCGCCTTCGCGGTGTCCCAGACCACCACGCCGGTACGGCACCGCTGGGATCCGTTCATCCGCACACAGCACTTCGTCGACGGTGCCACCCGCCCCGGCAAGGGCGTCCGCACCTTCACCCGGTCCCGGCACGGCCTGACGATGATCAGCGAGTACGTCTCCTACGCGCCGCCGACCAACGTCGGCATGAAGATGGTGCGTGGTCCGTGGTTCTTCGAGATGTTCGCCGGCGGCTGGCGGTTCGCCCCGGCACCCGAGCCCGGTCACACCGTCGCGACCTGGCGCTACAGCTTCCGCTGCCGACCGGCGCCGCTGCGCCCGCTCGCCGACCGGATCGGGATCTGGCTGCTGGGCCGCGACATTCGCCGCCGGATCGCCGGATACGCGGCCGGGTGTACGGACCCGGAGGTGGTCGCCGCCGCCCGCCGGACGCTGACCCGGTGACACTCGCCAGCCGGTTCTACGGTGGGGCGCGACATCGAATCGACGATCGGAGGCAACGTGACAGCCCCGCCCGCACCGGCAGCGCCGACCGCGTCGCACGCACCAGCCGGCCCGGCCACCCGACCCTGGCTCCGTCGGTTGCTGCCGCACCTGGTCTGGGAGGCACTGCTGTTGCTCCTGGTGCTGGCAGTGGCCGCTTTGATCGCGGCGCGCGCCGACGTGCTCGGCAACCCCGGACTGCTGTTCAACATCGCCGGTCTCGGCCTGCTCGCCACCGGACTGGCGCTGTCGCTGCGGACCGGCACACCGAACCTGGCTGCCCCCGCCCTCGCCAGCCTCAGCGGCGTCAGCTACGTGGCGTTGCTCGACGCCGGCTGGTCGATGGTGCCCGCTGCCGCCGTCGGGGTCATCGTGGTCGTGACATGCGGCCTGATCCTGGGCCTGATCACCGGCCTGACCTCGGTGCCCGCCTGGGCGGTCTCGGTGGCCGGCCTGGCCGGTGCCGCAGCGGTCGTCCTCGCCGTCACCGACGGTCAACACATCGTCATCCGAAACGCCGGCGCCCCGACCACCGGGGTCGCGACCGTCTGGCTGCTGCTGTTCGGCGTCACGACGCTCGGCGGAGCGCTGCTCTGGCAGGTGCCGGCGGTCCGCGCTCTGCTGTCAGCCAACCGTTCCGACGGCGCGCCCGGTGGCTGGAGCGCCCGGCGGCTGGTCGGTGCTGTCGTCGGTTTCGCCGGCTCCAGCCTGCTCGCCGCGTTGAGCGGCCTGGTGGTGGCGACGAGCATGCGGGCGGCTGGTCCCACCGGGGCGGATCTGTCACGGCTGGCACTCGGCCTGGCGGTGGTGCTGCTCGGTGGCGTCAGTGCGTTCGGCCGACGCGGTGGGATCGCCGGGACGCTGTTGGCGACCATCCTGCTGGTGCTGGTCAGCACCGCACTCGCCGTGGAGGACGCCCCTATCTGGATCTCCATCGGGCTGGTGCCGGCGGTGGCGATCACCATCGGGCTGCTCGTCGGGCGACTTCTCGACTTCCTGTCCGGCCCGGAGCCGGCCGGCCCGGTACCGGGCCGGTGACACGGTCGATGGGCCGGACCCCGTACCCGGGGTCCGGCCCATCGACGTTTCTGCTGCGGTGTCGGGTCGGCTGTTGCGGTCAGCTGTTCCAGTGCTGGGCGACGAGCTCGGCGGCCTGGGTCTCCCACTGGGCGTAGTGGAACGGGTACGCCGACACCTGCACCGCCTGGGCGGCCTCGGTCAGCGGCATGTCCTGCCAGCCGTCGACGGCCTTGAGGCCGTTGAGGAACGCGGTGGTCGAGTACTCCACGTCGGTGATCTGCTCCACCGTGCCCCAGCCCGACGACGGCCGCTGCTGGAACAGGCCCTGCGAGTCGTGGTCGTTACGGTCACCCAGGTGGCCCAGGTTCTCCAGCTTCGACTCCTGCAGGGCGGTGGCGATCGCGACCACCGCGGCACGCTCGTCCATGCCGGCCTTCTTCGTGGCGGCGATGATGCCCTTGACGTTGTCGGTCTGCTCGCCGGACAGGGTGATCCGGGACTGCTCGCCCTGCACGCCGTGCGGGATCAGCGTGCTCGAGTCGACGCCGCTGCCGCTGTCGCTGGCCGCGGCCGCCGAGGCGGGTGCGGCCAGAGCGGTGGGGGCGTGGTCGGCGGCCAGGGCGGGGGCGGCGATCGCCCCGCCGGCGAGGGTGAGACCGGCGATGCCCAGGGCGGTGTTGCGCAGGCTGGTGGCCAGGGTACGGCTGATGATCGTGGCCATAAGGGGGGTCCACCTTCCGTTTTCCGAGGGGGCACACCCCTCACCCGGCCCCTGCAACGGGCGGGTGGTGCGTGGGGTGTGCGGTAAACGGTCATCCGGGTGGTACCGGGTACATCCGCTGACACGGGCAGTCTCGCCGCGCGGGGCGCTCCGTCGGCCATATGGCCGCTCCGTCGGCCGTACCGGCGGGATGTGTGTTTCTCGGGCCGGCACTGTCGGGCGCTGCCTTCTGCGCGTCGCGACCACGTACAACCACGCCGACCGGCCGGCCATTCCCCGCCGGGACCCGGCCCAACGGCCCGGGTGCCGGCTCTGTCCACGGCCCGGGTGCCAGCCCGGGGTGCCGGCGGAGCCGGGGACGATCCAGCGCGGGCCCTGACCGGCCCCGGCAGGCCTACCCGTTCCACCCGGCCCGGGCGTCCTGGCGAACCGGTACTGCGGTAGAGCAGTATTCCTCAGAGGAATAATCATTCCTCTGAGGAATATCGTTCGGACAGTTGTCCCTGTGTGGCGCCCGGTCCGTCACGGTCGGTGACGTGGCGGGCCGCATGGCCACTGGAGCCGCAGGCGGCGGCTGCCTGCGGGCCGAGATGTCGGCCGCCGTGCCGCTGGGCACGCCAGGCGGGCGGACCTGCCGTGAACGCGCGGCCGGGTAGGCGACCCGAGGCGACCGGTCGCTGGCTACTGCGCGGCCCGGACCATGCACAACGACCCGGCCCGACCGATCATTCCGGCGGGGCAGGCCCGGCGGATCATCCCGGGGCCGGCGGCCGGCGCAGGGTCGCGTACGCCAGCGGCAACGGGTCGGGTTGACCGTCCCAGCGGCCGGTGAGCGCCGCACCGTCCGTACCGCTGCCCAGTGGCTCCGTCTGGCCGGGACGGCGGACCAAGAGTAGTTCGACCATCAGCGTCACGATAGTGGTTATTTCCGAGCACCGAGTGCTCGCAGGTGCCGATCAGCCACTCGTCCGCGCCGGGCAGCGCCGCGTCCCGGTAGGTCAGCGGGACCTGGAGAATCGGCCCCTGCCCGGCCCGGACCAGGATGGTCTCGATGCCGACCTGCCCCGCCGGGTCGTCGAAGCGGTACGCCGCGACCCGGGTCAGTTCACCCGCGCCCAACCCCCGGGACCAGTCCCGGCCGGGTAGTCAGTTCGCCAGCAACTCGAGTTTGGTCGGCCGCAGGTCCGCCCGGTACGGCAACGCCATGGGCCGACGGTAGGCGTTCGCCCCGCTGGGTCAGGCCCACGGGTCGAAGGGGATGCCGGCCGGTTTCGACCTGCTCAGTAGGTTGCGGAACCGGTCGTCCTGATCGGTGATCTTGATGCTGGCGGAGCCGAAGTTGGCGGTCATCAGCCGGTCCCGCAGCGCGGTGCTGGGCCAGCCGTTCCAGTCGACGATCGGCGGGTACCGCCAGGTGCCGTAGTGGTTCTCCGGCGGGTCGTCGTTGCTGTTGGCCAGTCGGAAGTTGTGCGAGCCGAAGGCGCCTTCCTTGTGGTAGACGACCTTCGGGTGGGTGCCGTCGAAGCGCACCGAGGAGCGCGGATAGGTCTCCACCTCGCCGTGCACGGTACGGGACACGAAGTCGACCTGGTGCGCGGCCTGGTTGACCCAAGAGACGACGTGCTCCCAGTCGTGCCGGTGACCGCAGCAGCCCTGCACGGTCTGGTCCTTCTCGAAGTAGCTCGCGTACACGACGGCGCACCAGCCGTTGTTGCACTTGGACCGGGCGTACGTCTGGGTCCGGTCGAGGTCCTCCCGGTCCCGGCAGTTCCCGTTGACCGCGCCGGTGGTGTTCAGCCCGCCGTTGAGGGTGCCGTCGGGGGCGATCGCCGCCACCGGGTAGCACCCGTCCCCGTCGTAGTCGTAGGCCGGAGAGAAGGTCAGCTCGTAGCCGCCGGCGGACTGGGGCAGGTTGGGCAGGTTCGCGGCCCGTGCGGCGGTGGCGGGAGCAATTACCAGCACAGTGGACAAGGCGGCGGCCCCGATCCAGTTCCGGCTGCGGATCGCCGTACGGGACGGGGTGGTGACGTGACGCAAGACGGCCTCCCTGAATGACCGAGGTGACCAGCGTATTGTGGTCGACTTCGATATCCAAGGAGTTGACTATCGATGGCCGTACGGTGCACAGCTGAGCGATGACTCAGACTGGGCGTGGCGCCACCCGGTCGGTGTGGCCGAGGCTGAGATCGGGCGCGATGCGGTCCCGGACCAGTCGCTTCAGCTCCGGGATGTCCGGGAAGCCGGTCTCCGCGCGCGACCAGATCGTCTCGCCGTCAAGCCGGACCTCGAAGATCCCGCCGGTGCCCGGCACCAGGGCCACCTCGCCGAGTCGCAGCGCGAAGGTGGTGAGCAGCTCCTGCGCCGTCCACGCCGCCCGCAGCATCCAGCGACACTGCGTGCAGTACTCGATCTCCAGCCGGGGCTGTTTCTTGGTGGTCACCAACCGAGTATGCCTGCGCCGACCACCGGGGCGGCAAACTTGGTGCCATGGGTGACGACCGCGACGACCTCGACCTCGACCGGGCCCTCGATTCGGTCGGCCCCCGGCTGCGGGCGCTGCGCAAGCGGCGCGGCACGACGCTCGCCGAGCTGTCGGCCGCCACCGGCATCTCGGTGAGCACCCTGTCCCGGCTGGAGTCCGGTGCCCGCCGCCCCACCCTCGAACTGCTGCTACCCCTCGCCCGCGCGCACGGGGTGAGCCTGGACGAGCTGGTCGACGCGCCACCGACCGGCGACCCACGGATCCACCTGCGGCCGGTCACCCGGCACGGGATGACCATGCTGCCGCTGAGCCGCCGGGCCGGCGGCATCCAGGCGTACAAGTTGATCATCCCGCCGCGCAGCCCGCGCCGGGTCCCGGACCTGAAGACCCACGAAGGCTACGAATGGCTGTACGTCCTCGACGGGCGGCTGCGCGTCCTGCTCGGCGAGCACGACCTGATCCTCTCCCCCGGTGAGGCGGCGGAGTTCGACACCCGGGTGCCACACTGGTTCGGCGCGGTCGGTGACGAGCCGGTCGAATTCCTCAGCCTCTTCGGCCAGCAGGGCGAGCGCGCCCATCTGCGCGCCCGCCCCAAGGCCACCAGCGCCGGCTGATCAGCTGGCACAGATGCCGTACGCGAACAGGGTCCACGGCAGTGGTGCCCCCACCGTGCTGGCCCGGGTCGCCACCGTGTCGGTGCCGATCGCGTGCACCAGGTCGAGGTAGACCTGACCGCTGCCCGGCGACACCGCACCGCCCAGCCCGTACAGCGCGGTGCCGGCCGGGCAGTCTCCGCTGATGCTCTTCGACCCGGGCGCGCTCGGCGGGTTGGCGAAGCTGACCCGCTGGACCCCGGTGACGGTGGCGCAGACCGCGAACGCGGTCACCGACCAGCCGACCGGCGCGGTTCCGGGCACCACCGTGCCGCGCACGGTGACCGAGGTCAGGCCCGCCGACGGCACGACGTGGTCGAGGACGACGTCGCCGAAGCCGTCGTTGATCCGACCACCGGCGCCGATCACCGTCTTGTTGCCGCAGGAGACCGTGGCGACCTGGGTGTTCGGCGCCTGGGTGAACGACACCACGTCCCAGCCGGGCGGGGCCGGGGCGCACATCGCCTCGGCGGTCAGCGCCCAGTTGCCGGCGTCCGGGTGCACCTCCCGCATCCGGGCGACGAACCCGCTGCCGTTGTTCAACGGCTCCAGCCGGTCCAGCGACAGCAGTCCCAGGTGCGACCCGGCCGGCGCGGTCAGGTAGCCGCCTCCGCCGGTGACCACCGTGCCGGCCGGGCAGGACACCGTCATGTTCTTGTCGGCGCTGGTGCTCGCCGAGGTGGCACCGACCCGGACCAGACCCGGCGGGTCGGCGGCGGCCGGCCCCGCCGGGCCGAGTCCGATGCCGACAGCGCCGACCAGTACGGCGGCCGCGACCCCGGCCCGCATCGATTCGATCAGTTTCACGATTCCCCCAACTCTGCTGGTGCGTACGGCCGGGCTGGCCG
The DNA here is from genome assembly GCF_029581195.1 of Solwaraspora sp. WMMD791. Taxonomy (NCBI): domain Bacteria; kingdom Bacillati; phylum Actinomycetota; class Actinomycetes; order Micromonosporales; family Micromonosporaceae; genus Solwaraspora; species Solwaraspora sp. WMMD791. The sequence goes on along the minus strand of NZ_CP120737.1, from coordinate 6,104,704 downwards.
ACGCCGCCTCAGAGTGGACGGTGCCGCTTGGCGTCGGCTATGCGACCGCTTGGCACCGCGCCCGCCCGACCGCGACGACAATTGCCCGGTCGGAAGGGGTGGTCACCGCCGATGAGGTTTCGCATCCTCGGCCCGGTCGAGGTGGTCGTCGACGGTCGGGCGCTGCCCGTCAACCGGCCGCAGGAGCGGGCCGTGCTGGCCGTACTGGCACTCGACGCGGACCGGGTCGTGCCGGCCGGCCGCCTCGTCGCCGCGCTCTGGGGTGACCGGCCGCCACCCAGCGCCCGCACCCAGGTGCAGGTCTGTGTGTCGCGGATCCGGGCAGCGCTGCGCGACGCCGGGCTCGACCCGGCACTGTCCACCGTGGCTGGCGGTTACCGGCTCGCGGTCGACGGCGGCTGCGACTACACCGAGTTCACCGGCTGCGTACGGCGGGCCCGGTCGGCCAGCGCCGCCGGGGCGTACGCGGTGGCCGCCACGACGCTGCGCCAGGGTCTCGCCCTGTGGCGGGGCAGCCCGCTGACCGGGGCGGCCGGGGCGTTCGTCGACGCGGCGGCCGCCACACTGGACGCCGAACGGCTCGACGCCCAGGAGCTGTTGGCCGACGCGGAGCTGGCCCAGGGGCGGTACGCGGCGGCGGTCGACCTGCTCACCCCGCTGGCCGCCGCGCATCCGCTGCGGGAAGGTCTGGTCGGGGCGCTGATGCTCGCGCTGGCCGGGCACGGCCAGCAGGCGCAGGCGTTGGCGCTGTACGAACGGACCCGGAGCCGGCTGTGCGAGGAGCTCGGCGTCGCCCCCGGTGACCAGCTGACCCGGGCGCATCTGCGGGTGCTGCGGCAGGAGCTGCCCGAGCAGCAGGCGACGCCAGCGAGGCAGGTGACCCGGCCGGCGCCGGCGACGCCGACCACGGGTACGCCGACGCCCGCCCAGCTGCCGGCCGGCATTCCCATGTTCAGCGGACGGCGCGACGCGCTCGCCGCGCTGGACGCGCTGCTGCCGGCCGATCCGACCGACGCCCCGACCACGGTGGTGATCTCGGCGATCGGTGGCACCGCCGGGGTCGGCAAGACGGCCCTCGCGGTGCACTGGATGCACCGGGTCGCACACCGGTTCCCCGACGGGCAGCTCTACGTGAACCTGCGCGGCTTCGACCCGGACGGGCGCGGCGCCGCCACCGGTGAGGTGCTGCGCGGTTTCCTCGCCGCGCTGGGCGTGCACCCGCACCGGGTACCGGCCGACGCCGACCAGCAGGCCGGCCTGTACCGCAGCCTGATGGCCGGGCGGCGGATGGCGGTGCTGCTGGACAACGCCCGCGACGCCGAACAGGTGCGTCCGTTGCTGCCCGGTGCGCCCGGCTGCCTCGTGCTGGTCACCAGCCGGGACCGGCTCACCGGGCTGGTCGTCGCCGAAGGTGCCCGTACGCTGCCGTTGGACCTGCTCACCGTCGCCGAGTGCCGGCAGCTGCTCGCCAGCCGGGTCGGCCCGGACCGGGTGGCGGCCGAGCCCGCCGCCGTCGACGACATCGTGCACGCCTGCGCCCGGTTGCCGCTGGCGTTGGCGGTCGTCGCCGCCCGGATCGCCGCCACCCCCGGTACCCCGTTGGCCGACCACGCCGACGAGCTGCGGGAGACACCGGCGGCTTTGACGCCGTTCACGGCGGCGGATCCACGCACCGACGTACGGGCGGTCTTCTCCTGGTCGTACCGCACTCTGGACCCGCCGGCCGCCCGGCTGTTCCGCCTGTTGGGCCTGCATCCGGGCCCGGAGGTGTCGGTCGCGGCGGCGGCGAGCCTCGCCGGGGAGCCGGTGCCGGCGGTACGCCCGCTGCTGGCGGCGCTGGTCGAGGCGAACCTGCTCACGCAGCGCCGCCTGGGCCGGTTCGACCAGCACGACCTGCTACGGGCGTACGCGCGGGAACTGGCCGTCGCGGTCGACTCCGCCGACGACCGGGACGCGGCGGCCCGCCGGCTGCTGGACCACTGTCTGCACACGGCACACGCCGCCGACCTCGGCATCGACCCGTACCGGTTGGCGACGTCGGCGCCGCTGCCGAAGCCGGACCCGGCGGTGACGGTGCTCGACCACGACGGCCAGCAGGCGGCCCTGGCGTGGCTGCGCACGGAACGGCCGGTGCTGCTCGCCCTGGTGGGGCAGGCCGCCGACACCGGCCACGACTGGTACGCCTGGCAGCTGGCCGCCACCCTGGTCACCTTCCTGGACCGGCAGGGCCACTGGCACGATCTCGCCGCCTGCCAGGCGACTGCGTTGGCCGCCGCCCGCCGGGACCGGTCGGTGGCCGGGCAGGTGCAGGCCCACCGGGGGCTGGCGATCGCGTACACCTGGTGGGGCCGCACCGCCGACGCGCTCGCCGCGTACGGACGCAGCCTGGACCTCAACCGTGAGCTGGGTGACCGGGAGGGACAGGCCGACGCGTACCTCGGGCTCTGCTGGGTGTGTGCCCGCGACGGTGACCTCGACGCGGCGCTGGACCGGGCACGGTCCGCGCTCGCCCTCTACCGGGCGGTCGACTCGCCGGCCGGCCAGGCGAAGGCGCTCAACAACATCGGCTGGTTGCAGGCCCGTCGGGGGGCGTTCGACACGGCGCTGACCTGCTGCACCCAGGCGTTGGAGTTGCACGAGCGGCACGCCAACCGGCACGGGGCGGCGCTGTCCCTCGACAACCTCGGCTACATCCGGCACCAACTGGGCGAGTACGGTGCGGCGGCTGACTGCTACGAGCGAGCGTTGGCGCTGCACCGCCGGCTCGGTGACCGGTACGACGAGGCCGACGTGCTGGTCAACCTGGGTGAGACGCACGACGCCGCCGGGGACCGGGCTGCCGCGCGCACCGCCTGGCGGGCCGCGCTCGACATCTACACCGACCTCGGCCATCCCGACGCCGAGCAGGTCCGCCGCCGCCTCGACGGATGAACCGGTCAGGCTGTCGGCGGCCCGGCGGGACGCGGCCCGGCCGGTGCGGCGAACGTGGCGAGCAGTTGCAGCCGTTCGGCGTCGGCGCTGCCCGGCGCGGCCGTGTAGACGATCAGGATCGGCCCGGACCGGCCCGGCGGGGTGTAGGCGTCCCAGTCCAGCCGCAGGTCGCCGACCAGCGGATGCGGGAACGTCTTGCTGCCGCTGACCGACTCGCGCACGTCGTGGCGGGCCCAGAGCTGGCGGAACTCGTCGCTACGGATGCTGAGGGTGCCGACGATCTCCCGGGCACGCGGGTGCTCCGGGTCGGCGGCGACCGCCGCGCGCAGGAAGCCCAGGTAGTCCAGCACCGTCTCCTGCCAGCCGGGGCAGCGGCCGTGTGCCTGCGCGTGGTCGAACATGTCGATCAGCGCGTTGGTCGGCCCGATGCCCGGGTAAAGGGCGGCGGCCATGGCGTTCCAGGCGAGCAGGTCCAGGTGGCGGCTGACCACCACGGCCGGGGTGTGCAGGCTGTGCAGCAGCCGGCGGGTGCTCTCCGGCACGGTCACCCGGGCGCGGCGGCGCGGTGGCGGCGGCTGCTGTGCCCGGCGGGCCAGGGCCCGCAGGTGGCGGGTCTCCTCGGCGTTGAGCGCGAGGGCGCGGGCGATGCCGGTCAGTACGTCGTCGGAGGGGCGGACGTCGCGGCCCTGCTCCAGCCGTTGGTAGTAGTCGGTGCTCACGCCGGCGAGCAGCGCCAGCTCCTCACGGCGCAGCCCGGCGACCCGACGGCGCGGGCCAGGCGCCAGGCCGATCTCCTCCGGCCGCAGCCGGGACCGCCGCTGGCGTAGGAAGTCGGCCAGCTCGCGGGCGTAGACGGTGCTCGTCACACCATCGAGTGTGCCGGTCGAGGTGCCCCGCAGGGTAGGTCCCGTGGTCCCAGGTTGGTCAGGTCTCTCCGGCGGCACGTCCGGCTACCTAGCGTCGGCGGTCATGCAGGACATACGGAACTGGACCGCAGAGCAGATCCCCGACCAGCACGGTCGCCGCGCGGTGGTGACCGGGGCGAACTCCGGCGTGGGGCGGGTCACCGCGCTGGAGCTGGCCCGGCACGGGGCCGCCGTCGTGCTGGCGGTACGTAACGTGGCGGCCGGCGAGGAGGCAGCCGCCGCGATCCGGCGCGAAGTGCCGGGTGCCGACATCGAGGTGCGTCGACTGGACCTGGCGTCACTCGCCTCGATCCGGTCCTTCGCCGCCGACTTCACCGGCGAGCTCGACCTGCTGGTCAACAACGCCGGACTGGTGCTGACCGGCCCGCGACCGCCGTTGACCGTGGACGGGTTCGACCTGCAGGTGGGCACCAACGCGCTCGGGCCGTACGCGCTGACCGGGCTGCTGCTGGACCGGTTGGCCGCAGGAAAGGAGCCCCGGGTGGTAAGTGTGTCGTCGATCGTTCACAAATGGCGCAATCTGGACCTGGACGACCTGATGATGGAGCGTTCCTACAACGGCAACCGGGCGTACGCGCTGTCGAAGCTGGTCGGCACGATCCTCGGCCTGGAGCTGGACCGGCGGCTGCGGGCCGCCGGGTCGCCGGTCGTCAGCGTGCTCGCCCACCCCGGCATGACCCGCACCAACCTGACCCCGCGCGCGATGGCCGACCGGGGCCGGCTGATGCGGGCCGGCAGCCGGCTGCTGTCGCTGCTGGTCAGCGATGTCGAGTCCGGGGCCCGACCCCAGCTGTACGCGGCGACCGCCCCCGGCGTACGGAGTGGGCAGTTCTTCGGGCCGGGCGGGTTCCAGGAGATCCGTGGCAGGGTCGCCGAGGTGCAGGCCAGCGCACAGGCCCGGGATCCGGGCAACGGTCGCCGGATGTGGGCGGCGGCGGCCCGGCTCACCGGCGTCACGTACCTCTGACGCGGCCCGGCACTCCGGTGCCGGGCGGCGACAGGTAGTGCCGCTCAACATTATTCCTGTGAGGAATAATCATTCCTCACAGGAATACTCTCCAATGCCGCATCTACCCGTCAGCGCCACGCCTCGATGGCGTCAGCGACGTGGCTGTCACCCCGTTCCCGTGCCCGCACGATGATCTCGTCGACCGAGTTTCTGCGGCGTCGGATCAGTTCGACGGCTACGGAGAACACCGCCATCCAGGACGCGTCGGCGAGACGTTCCTTGACCACGTCGATGAAGGCATCACCTGACATCCTGGCCAGGTGGGAGGCGGCGAGGTGCTCCCGGAACGCGGTGTGGGTGAAGGCGAACCATCCCCGCCCGACGTCTCTCAGCACGACGACGCGCGAGGTCAACGCGTGGGCGAGAAGCTCCGTACGTCGACCGTGGCCGGCCCCGTGCAGGTCGTGAACCACCCGGCGGGCCAGGTCGCCGATCTCGTCACCACTGATCACGATGCGGTCGTCTGAACTGGACTGCATGCGGTACGCGACTCGCTCCAGAGCCTCCCGCAGGTCACCGGCGGAGGGTTCAAGGGTGCCCCGGCTGTACTCCCGGAGGTACACCATCTGATTGACGATCTCCTCCATCAGCCCGGTGAAGCCCTCCGCTGCCAGCTGATCGGTATCCGACATCGACAACGCCATCTGCAGTCCCAGCGGGCTCAGCACGGCCGGGTTGTCGGACCGGGGAAAGCCCTCGATGCCGGTCCTACCGAACGAAGCCAGGTAGCTCGCCGCCAGGTCCCGGTCCCACGGTCTGATGCCCACCCGGTCGAAGCCGGGCAGGTCCTCGTGCAACGTGGCGTACGGCCGAGTGGTGACGAGCATCGGCACCTGCGGGTTCTCCGCAGCGAACCGCCGCACCGACGCCACCGTCTCACGACGGGCCCGGTCGACGACCTCGTCCAGACCGTCCAACACCACAAAGACCTGCCCACTTCGCAGCGCAACGTCCAACGTGTCCGGAGTCAACTCGATCCCGTACCGATGGGTAAGGCTGCGCCTGATGAGGGCGGACACGCCGTCGTCGTCACCGGTGCGCCAGTCGCGCAGCAGGACCATGATCGGCAGCGGGCCCTGCTGGTCGCTTAGCCGCCGCTGCGCCGCGCCGTGGCACAGGTGGTTCACCATCGTGGTCTTGCCGGTGCCGCCGGGCGCGACCAGCATGAGCCGACGGCGGGCCGGGAACACGTCGGCGAGCCGGCTCACTCCACTGGCCGGCTCGGCGTGCAGCAGTGGGGTGTCCACGTACAGGTCGGCGGGTCGTAGATGACGCAGGCTCGTTCTCCTGGCAAGTGCGGGCAGCAGGTTCAGCTCGAACTGGAGCTGAGGCAGATAGTCGGTGTTGAGCCGGTTCAGCGACCAGTCGACCATCCGCTCCTGGGCTGCGCGCTGCGAGTCCCGCTGGTCCTCGGCTGCCGCCAACTGCCGGGCACGCAGCCACAACAGGTCATGCATGCGTACGGCGGTGTCGGTCTCGGGCTGCAGGAACGCGTACCCGATCAGTTGGTCGAGGATCTCGTCCGCCAGGTCGGCATCGTCAGCGACCAACGCTCGGACCAGGTCCGGGTTCATCAGCGCCGACGGCGCGAGGCCGAGCAGCCGGTAGCCGCGCGCGACGGCGGGCGGCAGTTCCCGGTACGCCAGGTCGATGCTCGCCTGCACGGAAAGCTCACCGGCGGTGAGCCTCCGCAGCCGGCCCGGACCGGGGTCGCCCAGTCTGCGGGCCAGATCTCCCCAGGTCCAGTGGGGCCGGGCCTTGAGCATGGCGCCGGCGATCCGCAGCGCTAGCGGAAGGTTCCCGGCACAGCCGTTGATCCGTCGCACCTCGACCTGGTCGGCTTCGGTGATCTCACGCATCGCGACGGCGGCCAGCATCGCCGTGGCTTCGTCGTCGGGCAGCCGCCGCAGTGGCAGCAGCCGGACGCCGGGCAGTTCGGCGAGCGGCATCCAGCTCGTGATCAGCACCACCGCGTCGGAATCTCCGGGCAGCAACGGTTCAACCTGCGCGGCGCTGGAGGCGTTGTCGATGACGATCACCGACCGCCGGTCGGCCAGCGCCGACCGGTAGTACGCGGAACGCAGCAGCAGGCCGCTGGGCACCTCGGCCGGCTGCACGCCAAGTTGCACCAGCACACCGCTGAGCAGATCCTCCACCCGGATCGGCTGATCGGTCGACCTGAAGTCGAAGTACAGCTGACAGTCGGGGAATCTGTCGCTCACCTGGTGCGCGAGGTGGATCGCCAGGGCCGATTTTCCCGATCCGGGGAGACCCGCGACGTTGACGACCGTCGGCCGGGTCCCGATGTCCAACCACTGGTTGACGGTAGCGATCTGCGCCGTACGGCCACTGAAATCGGGGGCGGCGAACGGCAGTTGCCGCACCTGCCTCGGCGTTCTCAGCCTGATGGCGACCGGTCCGTAATTGTTTCCGCCGATGTTCAGTTGGACGGCATGGCCGGACGCCTCTGCGGTGACCCTGCCCTCGGGCTGGCGGTCCATCCCAGGGGTGCCCATCAGTTGAAGGTCATCGGCCCGTGATTGTCGCCACCGATGTTGATCTGCTTGGCGTTGTCCTGGGCCACCGCAATCACCGTGGCCAGTTTCTGGTTACCGACGGCCTGATCCAGCAGGTCGGCCACCTCCGCGCGAAACACCGGGTCGGCTACGACCGTGGTGTGCACCTCGCCGGCGATCACCTCGGCGTCGACCCCGCTGCCGCCGCCAGCTCCGCCGTCGCCCGCAGTCAGCCGGTCAAGCGCCGCTGCGCCGCCGGGTGTCAGGCGCGCCCGCACCGCGCCCAGCATCCGCTGAACCGCCTGCCACGCGTCGATGCCCACCTGGTTGGCGAAGCCTTCAGCGGCGCTGGCACCGGCCACCGCCGCGACTGCAAGTCCGATCGACACCGGATCCATCGCCCTGCCTCGTCTCGGAGGGGTTGAGTTGAATCAATCGCAGGGGCGATTATCCGGAGTCAGTCGCATTCATCAAGTACGGAGTCGGAAACCGGTCACGTCCAGAGTCGGCGGCGAGCTGGCGGTCCGATCGGCGAACCCTCGCCTCCGCTACGCTGGCCGCTGTGACCCGTACCGATTCGGCAGCCCGGGTGGTGGCCGCCCCGGTCGCGCGCGTCTACGCCGCTCTGGTCGACCCGGACGCGCTCGCCGCGTGGCTGCCGCCGCAGGGGATGACCGGCCGGTTCGAGCGGTTCGACGCCCGGCCCGGCGGCGGGTACCGGCTGGTCCTGACCTACGTCGACGCGACGACCGCGCCGGGCAAGGCCACCGCCGACTCCGACATCGTCGAGGCCCGCTTCGTCGACCTCGTCCCCGGCGTACGGGTCGTGCAGGCCGTCGACTTCGTCGCCGACGATCCCGCGTACGCCGGCACGATGACGATGACCTGGGAAGTGACCGCCGTCGACGGCGGCACCCGGGTGGCGATCCGCGCCGAGGACGTACCCGCCGGCATCAGCGCGGTGGACCACGCCGCCGGCCTCGCCTCCTCGCTGGCGAACCTCGCCACGTACGTCGAGCGGTAGCCTCGGTTGCCGCAGACGGGCAGAGGCTTGGCTTGGCAGCACCCGAACGATCGGTATGCAGCGTCGCTCCGGTAAGGACGGGATCAGCCAATCGGTCCAATATTCATGATCGATTCTATGTGGATCTTGATTCTGGTTCTCCGGGGTCGATCACGCTTGGCTGCTGCTGGCACAGTGGTGCAATGGGTCGCGTAATGGTGGCGGTGGACGCCTCGGTCGGGGTCAGCCCGGAACAGTTCGCCGCGTCGTGGGATGCCGAACCGGATACCGCCGATCTGGGGCCGGCCACACTCCTACCGGTACGGGAGGGCACCTTCCTACCTGGATTGACGGAGCTGGTCGTGGTGCCGATGGCGGTCAACCTGGCAGCCGCAGTGATCTACGACCTGGTCCGCCGGGTGCTCGCCCGGTCGGCCCGCCGACGTGAGGTGACCGAGGTGGAGGTGGTCGAGGTCACCACCGCCGCCGGGGACCGGATCGTCGTCGCCCGCTCCCGACGAGAGTCGTCGTGACCGAGATCGTCATCCGCGAGCTGTCGGCGACGGCGGACGGCACCTTCACCGTACGGGTGGAGTTCGGCGACGACGGTGGTGGCGACGCGACGGTGTCCAGCCCGGTCGACGCCGCCGGCGAAAAGCTCCTTGCCTGGTACTTCGAGGAGCACCTGCGCTACCCGTTCCTGGACAAGGATCTGGAAATGCGGGCCGCGCGGCTGGTCGAGGAATACGGCCGCACCCTGTTCGGGCAGGTGTTCACCGGCGAGGCCGCGTACGGCTACCGCCGGCTGCGGGATCGCGGCTTAGAAGGCTGCCGGCTGGTCGTACAGGGTTCGGCGGCGCTACACCGGCTGCACTGGGAGACCGTGCGCGACCCGGACGGTGGCCGGCCGCTGGCGTTGCGGATACCGCTGGTGCGCCGGGTCGCGTCGACGCCGCTGCGCTACGAACCGGCGAACCCGGCTCCGACGGTCAACGTGCTGGTGGTGACGGCGCGACCATTCGGGCCACGCGACGTCGGCTACCGGACCATCTCCCAGCCGCTGGTCGAGGCGATCAGCCGGGGCCGGATGCCGGTCCGGGTCGACCTGGTGCGCCCCGGCACCTGGGAAGCGTTGCGGGACGCCCTACGGGTGGCGTCCCGCGAGCACGGCCACGGCTGGTATCAGGTGGTGCACTTCGACGTACACGGCGGGTTCGACACGGCAGCGGCGGTCGCCGGCGCCAGCGCGCCACCAGCCGGCGGCTACCTGTTCGATCCGTCGGCGCAGCCGGGTGACGGCCGGCAGGGATTCGTGTTCTTCGAGACCGGCACGGTGGGTCAGGCGCGGCCGGTGCCGTCGACCGAGGTGGCGCAGTTGCTGGCCGAGCATCGGGTCGCGGTCGCGGTGCTGAACGCCTGCCAGTCTGCGATGCAGTCAGGGAGCGAGGCGAGCCTGGCGCAGGATCTGGTGGCGGCGGGTGCCCCACTGGCGGTGGGGATGGCGTACTCGGTGACGGTCAGCGCCGCCGCGCGGGCAATGCCGGTGTTCTACGAACGGCTGGCCGCTGGCGACGACCCGGTGACGGCGGCGTGGGTGGCCCGGCAGGCGCTGCACGACGTCAAGGCCCGGCGGGCCTACTTCGAGCAGGATCTGGAACTGGAGGACTGGATCCTGCCGGTCGTGTTCGGGCAGCGTCCGGCCGGGTTGCGGCTGCGGGAGATGACCGCCGCCGAGCAGGAGGACTTCTACCGTCGGCAGGCGCAGGTCAGTGCGGCACCGGCGGTAGAGTACGGGTTCGTCGGCCGGGACCTGGACATCCACGCCCTGGAACGGGCGCTGCTGCTGCCGGATCGGCCCAATCAGGTGCTGGTGCGGGGCATGGCGGGGGCGGGCAAGTCGACGCTGCTCGCCCACGCGGGCTGGTGGTGGCAGCGCACCGGCCTGGTGGATCAGGTGTTCGCCTTCTCCTACGAGCACCAGGCCTGGACCGCCGACCAGATCGCCCGATACATCGCCCAGCAACTGTTCGACCGGGTGCAGTTCGCCCAGTGGGACAGCCAGTCGGCGACAGCGAAGGTCGGGCAGGTGACCACCCTGCTACGCGGGCACCGGCACCTGATCATCCTGGACAACGCGGAGTCGATCACCGCCAGCCCGGCGGCGATCCCGCACGCACTGCCCGAGGCAGAACGGCAGCATCTGGCGCGGCTGCTCGCCGCTCTGCGCGGCGGCCGCAGCCTGGTGCTGGTCGGGTCCCGCGAGGCCGAGACGTGGCTGGCCGCGTCGGCTTTCGGCGGCAACGTGTACGAACTGCCGGGGCTCGACCCGCAGGCGGCGTCGGACCTGTTGGAGCGAATCCTGAACCGGCACGGCGGCGGCCACTACCTCACCGACTCCGCCGATCCACAGCAGCGGGAGGCGGTAAAGGAGCTGTCCACGCTGCTCGGCGGTTTCCCGCTGCCGATGACGGTGGTCTTTCCGCAGCTCGCCAACACTCCGCCCACGCAGATCCTGGCCGAGTTGCGCGCCGGCGGCGAGGGCGCCGACCCGACCAGCGCCGCGCGGCGGGCGATCGAGTACAGCCACGGCAAGCTCGACCCGGCGCTGCAGACGTCGATGCGGCTGCTGGCCCCGTTCACCGCGAGCATTCCCACCCCGTTTCTGAATGTCTACGCGGAGGCGTTGGCCGAGCAGGAGGCGGTCCGCGCGGCCGGTGACATCGACCTGCCCGCTGCGGTCGCTGAGCTGAGCCGGGTCGGCCTGGCCGGCGAGCACCCGCTGCTGGGCGGCGGTTGGCTGCAGGTGGTGCCGATCCTGCCCTATTTCCTGCGCAACCGGCTCCGAGGCGACCCTGCGATCGAAAATGCGGCGGACCAGGCTCACTACCGGTTGTACGGACAGCTCGCTCACGAATTGTGGCAAATGTTGGACGGGAAGGAGCCACAGCAGCGAATTACTGGCCGCGCCATCGTCCAGTCCGAGTACGCCAATCTGTCGGCGGCGTTGGCGCACGGACAGCGCACTGCGCAAACCGTACTCACCGTTATCCGCGCGCTCGACGAATATCTGGATCAGACGCAGCAGCACGACGCCCGACGACGACTGCTCGATGATGCTATCGCCCGCCACCCTGCGACCATCACTACCGATCAAAAGTGGGAACTGATCAACCTGCATAATCTGGCCGGACATACCGCCCTTATGCAGCGCAGATTCGACGATGCCGAGAATCACTACGCCGCCGAACTGAGAATGAAAAAATCTCTCGGCCGCCGAAAGACCGAAGCCGTTACCTATCACCAACTCGGAATGATCGCCCAAGAACAGCGACGCTACGACGAAGCCGAACAGCACTACCGACAGGCACTCAACATCCACCTTGCACACAACAACCAACACAGCGCCGCAATCACCTACCACCAACTCGGCATCATCGCCCAAGAACGGCGACAATTCGACCAAGCCGAACAGCACTACCGACAATCACTCGACATCCACCTTGCACACAACAACCAACACAGCGCCGCAAGCACCTACCACCAACTCGGCATCATCGCCCAAGAACGACAACGCTACGACCAAGCCGAACAATACTACCAACAATCACTCACCATCGAACTCGAACACAACAACCAACTCGGCGCAGCTCTCACTCAAGGACAACTTGGCAACGTCGCCTTGGAACAGCGCCGCTACGACCAAGCCGAACAGCATTACCGACAGGCACTCAACATCTTTCTAACCCACAACAACAAACACAGTGCTGCCACCACCTACCACCAACTCGGCATCATCGCCCAAGAACAACGACGCTACGACCAAGCCGAACAATACTACCAACAATCACTCGACATCAAACTCACACACAACAACCAACACGGCGCCGCACCCACCTACCGCCAGCTAGGACTACTATTCGGCGTGCTCGAGAGGCATCGCGAGTCCGTCGAGGCACTACTAAAAGCGGCGGTGTCGTGGCATGCTTCGACCGGCGTATGGGCCACCAACACGCTCGACGAGATCCGGCAAGGCCGCGCGCGTCTGGCGTCTGGCGAATTCGAGCGGCTCGTCGCGGCGATTGTACCTGAGGAGATGCGTGCCGAACTGGTCAGCCTGCTGGACCAGCCCGGCCAGGAGTGACATGAGGTAACCCGCGACGGCGGCCCGGCCGGCGATGTGGACGGCAGGCGTACGCTCGTACGCGGTCATTCTGCCAGCGAGATGCCCTCGCGGACGTCGGTCGAACCTGGGCGGTTAAATTGACAAACGTCATTGCTGGGCGCAGCATGCCAGAATGGGACACAGGCATTTTCTCGGCGTCGCGCTCGCCGTCGCGTTGGTGATCTCGGGACCGGTGCCGGCACAGGCCAGCACGTCAGTGAGCCTTTTCCAAGCTGATCTTGCAGGTCAGGGCGGGCGCAGCAAGCCAGGAGAGCGATGAGGGCGAGGCTCCAGGTAAGACAGCAGTCGACCAAGATCCGATGCCCCGACCGGGAGCCTCGCCCGTGCTGTCTTACCCCTCCACGATCCCGCTGTCCAGCCGCACCCTCAACCACCTCACCGACCTCATCCGAGCCCACCGCAACCAGCATCGATCCCGATGGCGGCGCCTCGACCCCGGCCGCCAGGCACTACTCGCCCTGGCCCACCTACACAACGGCGACACCTACACCCGGCTCGCCGCCGGGTTCGCCATCGGCGTCGCCACCGCCTGGCGGTACGTGCAGGAAGCGATCGCCCTGCTCGCCGCGGTCGCCGAGGACCTGGCCACGGCGATGCGCCGCATCCGACACCTGGCGTACACGATCCTCGACGGCACGCTGATCCCGATCGACCGCGTGGCGGACCAGAAGCCGTACTACTCCGGCAAACACCGGCGCCACGGCGTGAACGTGCAGGTCATCGCCGACCCCGCCGGCCGGCTCGTCTGGGCCTCCCGGACACTGCCGGGCTCGGCGCACGACCTCACCGCCGCCCGTGTCCACGGCATCACCCACGCGCTGACCAGCGCCCAGGTGATGACCTTCGCCGACAAGGGCTACCAGGGCGCCCGAGGCACCGTCCGCACCCCGTTCAAGCGCCACCGCTCCCGGCCGAAGCTGTCACGCCGACAGAAGACGATCAACCGGGCACACGCGAAGATCCGAGCACACGGCGAACGGGCCATCGCCACGCTCAAGACCTGGAAGATCCTGACCAAGCTGCGCTGCAGCCCACACCGCGCCACCGCGATCGTGCAGGCCATCCTCGTCCTGCACCACGTCGAAGCCAACCGCTACACAGGATGAAAATGGCTCAGTGACCCCGCCCGGTGCTCCGCAGGCCGCCGGCACGCAGTTCCTCTCCGCCACCACAGTCGACCTGGCGTGGATGCCGGCCGCCGCCGGCACCAACCCGATCTCGGCGTATGAGGTCTACGCCCGCCGGCTGGGCTGGATCTACCCGGACGAACTGGTCGCCACCACGACCAGCTCGTGGGTCTTCGTGCCGATCGGAGGGTTGCGCCCGGCTACGAACTACGACCTTTTCGTACGCGCACGGGACACCAGCGGCCTCCGTGGGCCAGCTTCGGCCCCAGTCAACATCACGACCCTGCCGAGCGAGATCGTTCCCGGCCCGCCGGTGGCGACCGACGTCACCGCCACCACCGCCACGGTCTCCTGGCAACCACCGGCGGTCGCCGTCGAACGGATCGCCGGTTACGACCTGATCGTCCCACCCGCTACCCCGACCCAGCCGATCCAGATCCGGGCGAGGACAGACCCGTCGACGACCAGCGTCCAGCTCACCGGGCTCAGGCCGGGCACGAGCTACGTTTTCCTCGTCGTCGTCCGATACACCGGCGGCACGCCGCGTTCGGCCCCGTCGGCACGGGGCGCCTTCACCACCGTCCCGTCGGTGCCGCCGTCCCCGCCGTCCGACCTGACCGTCACCGCGCTCAGCCCGACATCTGCGACGGTGTCGTGGACGGCCTCGACGCCGGGCGACCTCCCGATCTCTCGGTACTACCCGTACGTCAACGGCGTCGGCCTCGGAATCCCGAACCCCACGCCGGACGTACGGACCGTCACGTTCGCCGTTTCCCCAGGCGGGACATACGAGGTCTACGTACGGGCGGTCGACCAGGCTGGCATAACGTCCGCCCCCTCCGAAACTGTAACCTTCACCGCCCCCAGCCATGATCGAACATCACCCGGTCGTTGGTGACGTATCGAAGCTGAGGCAGATATCCGCAGGTGCGCCCGGCACCGACGCCACCCCGGATTGGCGCCAGCGCGGTCCGACCGCGTCGGTCGCCACCCGCTGCCAGAACAGCTGCGCTCCTGGGTTGTACGCCTGGAATACGATCCGCCACCGGCCCGGCCATTCGGCGATGACCTGGCCAGCGGCCACACGTCCCACCCCAGTTCGCCGCAGCGGCCGGACCACGAAGAAGTCGTTGATCGAGGCGACCTGATCCACCCGGCCTGCCATGACGAAGCCGCCGAGCTCTCCCGCCACTGTGATCAGCCACGCCCGAGTGTCCGGATCCGCGCCGGCCAGAAAGCGATCGAGACGGCGATTGTGGTAGGTGCCGTCCGCGTTCGGCAGGTGGCGATACGCTTCGGCGAGGTCGTACCGGTAGAGCTGCCCCAAGTTGCCGAGCACCGCCCGGTGCGACCGGTCGACCGGCGTCAGGCCGACCGGCGTCGATGGAAGCTCCGGCGGGCGCACGCCGACCCCGGTGGTCAGCGTACGGCTGACGGGGTGTGGGCGACAAAGGCGGACCAGGCAGCTGGCGCGAAGGCCAGGGCGCCAGCGGCCCGGTCCTTCGAATCGCGCACCAGCACCCGGCCCGGCAGGTTGTCGGCGACCTCCACGCAGTTGCCGCCGTTCGGGCTGCTGCGGCTCGACTTGCGCCAGATCGGCTCACTCGCGTTCATCGATCATCCTCACGTTCAGATCGCGGTGCGACTCCGAAGAGCTGGGCCCGGATCCGAGCCTGCCAGGTGCTGAACCGGTCACGCAATGCGGCCACATCGTTGGCGTCGAGCCCGTAGTCGATGAAGTCCTGGTCATCGAACCGCGCGATCGAGCCGAGCATCTGCGCGAAGAGCTGCTGGTCGAAGCCAGCATCTGCGTCTGCGGCGAGCGCGCAGAGCTTGTCATGGGTGTACCGGCCACGTGTTAGGGCGGCGTCGATGTCGAGGAAGTCGCGTGCTGCCGCGCGGTTGTAGAGCGCGTCCATCTTGCCTGCCATCACATCGTCAGGGTGGAGCACCGGGCCGATCTGCATCTCGACGGGCGGTTGCGCGCGCCAGTTCGCGACAAGTTCAACGCGGTGCTGCTCGCCCGGGGCATCGCCGTGACTGATGTGCAGTCGAGCGAAAGTGTCCAGCCGAAGATCGACGGTGACGTTGAATCCTTCGGCTTCGTAGGCAGCGATGACGACATCAACAGCCTGGGGAAAGTCGGCGCGACGCTGCCAGTCGGAAAAGAGATCGACGTCTTCACTCGGCCGATCGAGGATCCCATGCGCTGCCACAGCATGGCCGCCGGCCAACGCGAAACCGAAGGGTCCGCCCGCCCGCAGACCGATTTCAGCCAGTCGTCGATGGAGTGGGTGAGTCTCGTGCGGCACTACGCGGCGGCCTGCCGGGCATGCGCGAGAACCTGGTGCTTGGACTCCCACGCCTGCCGGACCTGTGGAGGCAGGACCAGCGTAGGCCAGAGGCGGACCAGCGTCGGGCCGTCCAACCATTGAATAAGGTCATCCACTGTCGTGGCTTCGCGGAGCACTGTCTCGTACATGCTGGCGAGCCGGCGAGGGTTGGTGAGGTCGTACCGCGCTCGCCCCGACCAGTCGAGGCTCTTACTCAACGTAATCTGCCCACTGACCGGCCCGTGCAGATCGTCGAGGTGGTCGCTGACCACGTACGGACGCTGGTCGGCGTAACGCGACCCGCTTGGCGCGCCTCGCCCCGCCCTGCTGAACTCGTCCACGTCCCAGTCCCCGATCCTGGCCAACACATCGTCGACTACGACGAATCATAACGACGGCGCGCTCGGCTTACCGCCAACTCACGCTGCCACACCAGCATTGTCCCGCCACCGGGCACGCGATGGTGTCCGACCGGCTCGCCCGCTGATGAGATGGGGGCGAGCCGGTCGGCTGAGTGCACATGCCCGAGGGCTGGGTGGGGCGGCGTTGGGGGTGGGTCAGCGTACGGCTGAGGGGGTGTGGGCGACGAAGGCGGACCAGGCGGCCGGCGCGAAGGCCAACGTGCCACCGGTCCGGTCCTTGGAATCGCGCACCAGCACCCGGCCCGGCAGGTTGTCGGCGACCTCCACGCAGTCGCCGCCGTTCGAGCTGCTGCGGCTGGACTTGCGCCAGATCGGCTCACTCGTGTTCATCGATCATCCTTAGCATCAGGTCGCGGCTCTGGCCTACGGTGAGTGCCAGTCCCGACAGAGCATCCCACGTCTGTTCCAGGTCGAGCACGTCCTGAGCCTCGGTGACGATCCGCCCGCTCAACTGGTCGTCCAGGTAGCAGACCCGCCGGTCGTTGGGAAGGCAGGCGACGACGAACGCGCCCGCGATCCCGGGGTGCATGCCGACATCGGCGGGGAGCACCCGGATCTGGACGTCGAGGCGGTGGCCGATGTCGACCAGGTGTTCCAGCTGCTCCTTCATGAAGGCACCGGTCAGGCGCAGCGCCGCCTCGGCGATGATCGCGGTGACCTGGATGTCCTCGTCGCGGTCCAGCGTGGCCGACTGGCGTTCCAGTCGGACGGCGATCGCCTCGTCGAGCAGTCGCCGGGTGCGCGGCCCGACGGTGAGGACCGCGCGGGCGTACGCCTCGGTCTGCAACAGCCCCGGGACCACCAACGGCTGGAACGAGCGCAGCACCAGCGCGCGACGCTCACTCTCCAGCCAGGAGCGCAGCCACAGGGCCTGCGCGTCCTCCCGGGCGGTCCGGGACAGCCGCTGGATCTGGTTGCCGGTCTCGTAGATGCGGTCGAGGTCGACGGCGGTGTCCGGCAGCGGGATCGACTTGCCGGTCTCGAACGCACCGATGAGGGAATTGCTGACCCGGATGGCCTCACCCACCTGGGCCTGGGTCAGGTTGCGCTTGAGGCGCTCACTGCGCAACAGATCTTGAAGCTCGCTCATCTCCTGGCCTCCATTGGAATCCATTGGTACGCGCTGGAATGACTGACGTACGGCAATCGGTGAACTGAGTATTCCTTGTCGAGGTCGCACAGTCCAGGGTGGAAATCACCAGAGGAGCTTCGACGGCGGCAAGGGAGATCACGTGTTACGCAACGACGGAATCGGCGGCACACCCCGCCTCGCCCGCTACACCTCGATCGGCACGCCACCCGGCGGGAAAGAGGATCATGATCCGACGCCGAACCGACCGCCGCTGCCGAGGCGGAATCCCGGCGAGACCGACCTCGAACACGATCCACGATTCCGGCTGGTCGGCGCACGGGCATACGCCCCGGCACCGAAACCGGAGAGCGGCCGACTGTCAGTTGATCATCCGGTGGTACGGCGGGCCCGGGAAATCGTCAGTACGCATCTGCCGAGCCGACTCGCCGAATGCCGGGTGTGCAATTTGCCCGCGCTCTGCGAGCCGTTCACGAAGGCGCTCGCGGTGCTGCGCCGACACGATCCGGGAAAGGCCCGGCGGGTGATGACCGTGCTCTATCTCGCCGGCCTGTGGCCGCCGGTCTCCTTCGACGACGACACCGACGCCGACGACACCGATGAGGATGGGAATGGTGACGATGTCGCGTGACGAACTGCTTCGCGTCGGCGACACGCTGCGTCTCGGCAAGGCCGACTGGGTGTACGCCGACCGGTCGATGATCGTCCGGGTCGCCGACATCCGCTACGGCCTCGACGAGGAGCACTCGCAGGTCGTCGGGATCATCGGCACCGTCGTCGCCGGTGGCCGCGACGGCCGGATGGTGGCGATCGCCGTCTACAAGACCGCGCTGACCCGCCCCGGTGTCGTCGAGCGCCCCCGCCCCGTCAACGGCGAGACCTACGACAATCAGCCTCATGAACGCTGAGCCCACGCCGGCCGTACCGCCTGATTCAGCGCACGCGGTGACCGCTAGCCGGCTGTGCGCCTGGTTCATCATGGCGGGTTGGCCGGCCGAGCAGGTGCTGCAGGCGGCGGGGGTTCGGATCCCCGGGCCGGATGGAGACGGTGGCAGGATCCCGGACATCAGCGTCTGGCAGAAGCCCCCGCCGAAGAGCGTCTGGTCGGTGGCGAGCGACATCGCACTCGTGATCGAGATCGTCTCGCCCGGCTCGGAGGGCATCGACGCGGTGACGAAGGTCCGCGAGTACGCGTCGGCGGGCATCCCGCAGTACTGGGTTGTCGACCGGGACGGCGCACAGACCGTCACCCTGCACCGGCTCACCGCGTACGGCACCTACCAGGAGAGCGCCAAGATGCCGCTGGCCTGGCTGCTGCAGACGTCCCCGGCCGACCACCTCGGCTGAGAGCGACGGGTCAGGAACGGTCCATCATCCGCATCGCCATGGTCGGCGCGTCGGCCATCACCGACGACGGGTTGGCGACCCCGCCGGTGGCCCAGACCTTCGACCGGGCGATGTGCACCCCCGGGTACAGCTCGACGACATCGGTGGGCTGCAACGGCCGGGCCTGGCGTTTGACCGTACGGCGTTCCTCGTCGTCGGTCGAGCCACCCGGCCGTACGCCGGTGCCGTTGGTGCTGATGTCCTGCAACACCAGCTCCTTGCCGTGCAGCTCGAACCGGACGTGGCTGCGGCTGATCCAGCGCCGCGCCTCCTCGGTGAGCCACTGGCCGAGCATGATGCCCTCGCCGCGCTCGGGTGCCCGGCCGACCACCACCGGATGGTCTGCGGAGACCACGAACCGCTGCCGGACCATGCCGTCGATGCGGATCGACAGCACCTCGGCCGGCGGGCGGGCACCCGCCTCGGTGAGCCGTTCCCCGTGCCGGGGGCAGGTCGGCTGCCCGGTACGCAGCGTCGGCGGCGGCTGCCCGCCGGGACGGCCGACCCGCATCCGCCCGAACAGGGCGCACTCCGGGTCGGGGCAGCTCCAGAGCCGGACCAGCAGTTGCGCGCCGGCCGGCGACGGCTCGGCGACCGCCGGGGCGGTGTCGCCGCCGACGCGGGCGGTCAGCACCGGACCACCGTGGCCGGGCAGCGGGGCGAGCAGCCGGCCCGGCTGGCCCAGCCACTGGTAACGCCCGCGCAGGCCGTCGAACCGGTTGCGGCTGAGCACCGGCAGGCCGAGCAGTTCGGCGACCTCCAGGACCCGGTCGGCGGGCTCGGCGAGCACCTCCACCAGCCCGTCGTCGGCCCATCGGCGGGCGACCATCCGCTCGTTGGAGGTCAGATCGGCGTCGGAGAGCAGGCCGCGGTGCACGACGACGTACACCGGGACGTTCTCCTCGGCGACGCTGCGGCCGAGGGCGTCGATGAGTTGCCCGAGCCGCAGCATGTTCGCCGGGCGGCCGTTGTCGAAGTCGGCGTACCGCACGACCTCGGCCAGGTCCACGACGGCGCGCGCGGTCGCCGGGTCGGTGCTCAACCGGCGCTCGATCGCGTCGAGCACCTTGCTGACCTCGAATCTCACCGCGTACCTCCCCCGTTCAGCCCTGCGCCGCGACGATCTCGTCGATGCGGCGGGCCAACTCTATGTCGAGGGCCGTGGTGCCGCGTACCGAGTGGGTGCTGCAGCGGAAGGTCAGGGTCCGCCACCGGATGTCGATGTCGGGGTGGTGGTCCATCTCCTCGGCGGTCATCGCCACGCGGGTCACGACGGCGATCGCGTCGGGAAAGGTCGCCAACGAGACGGTACGGGTGATCGCCGTCGCGTCGCCGGACCAGTCGGTCAGCCCGGTGAGCGCGGCCTGCACCTGGGCGGTGTCGAGCACCTCTGCCATGCCGCTGACCTTACCTTCTGCCGGCCGCCGGCAGGTCAGGTCGCGGCAGTGCGTGGCATCCATGCGCGGGGTGTGGCGGTGGCCGGGGACCGGCTGCGGCCCTGCGGCTACGACGACGGCTGCGGTCCGCGACTGCCGACTGCCGGCTGCCGGCTGCCGGCTGTTGCGGTCCGGTACGGATTCCGACGGTATTCCTGTGAGGAATAACTATTCCACACAGGAATAGTGTCGGACCGCAGTTGGTGTCCCGGTGGGCGCAGGCACGCGCTCAGCCACCGCCCGGCAGCCACCGCCCGGCACCGCCCGCCGGCACCGCCCGCCGGCACCTGGCCGCCGACGCCCGCCCAAGTACCGACGGACACAATCGACTTGCGGGTGCCGGTAGTCTGACCCGGCATCGGCCGGCGGACCCGACTACGCGCCCTTCGCTCCGGCACGCCTGCGCGCCACCAGCTGCGGCGCCACCCGCACGGCCACCACTCACGAGGGATGGAAGTTTCTATGCGCATTCGACGGTTGACGACCGCCGGCATCGGCGTCGTCGCCGCGCTCTCGCTCGCAGTCTCCGGCTGCGGCGGCACGGCTGACACCGGCTCCCCGTCCCCCGACAGCAGCGCCGAGTCGGCCGCCGATGGCCGGGGCGACGCCAAGGAGGCGCTCGCCGCCGCCACCGCGAAGAACGCCGAGGGAAGCGCCCGGCTCACCATGAGCCTGGGCACCGAGGCCGACGGCGTCCTGATGGAGATCGTCGGCGACCTCGACCCGGCCAGCGAGAAGTCCAACATCGAGATCAACCTCGGCGGCGAGGGCGAGGCGATGACGATCGTGCTGCGCCAGCTCGGTGCCGACGTCTACATGCAGCTCGGCGGTGCCGACATGGCCGAGCTCGCCGACGTGTGGATGAAGGGTGACACGTCGAAGCTGCCGGAGAACGCCGCCTTCAGCATGATGCCGACCGGCGACCCCGCCGAGATGGTGGGCAGCATCGCCGAGGCGCAGTGGAGCAGCGACACCGAGATCACCGGCACGATCGACATGACGACGTCGGCGGAGGCCGACGCCGAACTGGTGGCGGAGATGGGCGAGGCCGCGAAGGCCGTCCCGTTCACCGCGACCCTCGACGCCGAGGGCCGGCTCGTCGAGATGGTCATCGACGCGGAGAGCGTGTCGTCGGAGGCCGGCGTGATCACCATCAGCTACGCCAACTTCGGTGAGCCGGTCGCCGTCGAGGTCCCGACCGGCGAGATCATCGACATGTCGGACGACATGCTGGAGATGTTCGACAGCTGATCGGCAGCGTGCGCCGGCCGGTGCGGCGGTGACCACGACGGTCACCGCCGCACCGGCCAGGTCAGCGCAGCGGGCGACCGACGGCGTGCAGGTGGCGCAGCGCCTCGGCGTACGAGGCGGTCAGCCCGGCCTCGGTGTACGGCAGGCCGAGCTCCCGGCAGTAGTCACGCACGATCGGCTGGGCGTAGCGCAGATGCGGCCGCGGCATGCTGGGGAACAGGTGGTGCTCGATCTGGTAGTTGAGCCCACCGAGCAGCAGGTCGACGAACCCGCCGCCGCGCACGTTGCGGGAGGTCAGCACCTGCTTGCGCAGGAAGTCCAGTTCGGCGTCCGGGCCGAAGATCGGCATCCCCTTGTGGTTCGGCGCGAACGCGCAGCCCATGTAGAGACCCCACAGCGCCTGGTGCAGCACGATGAAGGCCACCGCCCGCAGCGGCGAGAGCACCGCGAAGACCAGTCCGAGGTACGCGGCGGTGTGCACCGCCAGCAGCACCCCTTCCACGGCCCGGCGCTTCACCGGTCCGCTGATCACCGCCTGGACGCTGGAGACCCGCAGCGCGAGGCCTTCGAGCAGCAGCATCGGAAAGAACAGGTACGCCTGCCGGCGCGCCAGCCAGCGACCGAAGCCCCGGGTCGCGGCGGCCTGCTCCTCGGTCCAGACCAGCGCACCCGCCCCGACGTCCGGATCGGAGTCGACATGGTTCGGGTTGGCGTGGTGGCGGGTGTGTTTGTCCATCCACCAGCCGTAGCCGAGCCCGACCGCCAGGTTGCCCAGCAGCAGCCCGGCGGTCTCACTGGCCCGGCGGGTACGGGACATCTGCCGGTGCCCGGCGTCGTGGCCGAGGAACGCCACCTGGGTCGCGGTGACCGCGAGCGCGACGGCGGTCAGCAGCTGCCACCAGCTGTCCCCGCCGATCAGCAGCACCGCCCAGCAGGCCAGGTACGCCCCGACGGTCAGCCCGATCCGGGCGGCGTACCAGCCGGGGCGGCGGTCGAGCAGGCCGGCCTCGGCGACCCGGCGCGACAGGTCGGCGAAGTCACTGCCCCTCCGGGGCGGGCCGGTACGGGCGGGTGCGGCAACGGTCATCGGCAGCTTCCTCATGAGTGGGGGTGGGGTGTTGCAACAACGAGTCTGTGCGGGCCGGCGCCGCCGAGCCATCAGGCGTACCACCGCATCGGTGGTGAGGTTAGCCCCCGTACCTGTGGGTCAGCTCATCCGCCCGACCGCGCTGCGCAGCCGGTGCAGGTCCCGCAGCCGCCGTTCATAGGTGACCGCCAGGGTGATCAGCGCCAGACCGCCGACAGCCAGGAAACTCCACCGGGGCAGCAGGTCCCACACCGCCACGACCTCCCGCAACGCCAGCACAGTGAGCACCACGCCGCCGATCACCACGGGCGCCTGCCTGCGGTACGCCGCCCCGGCCAGCACCACCACCAGCGCCCCGGCACCGAGCAGCAACCGGCGAACCGGTTGCCCGTCGACGACCAGCACCGACGCGAGGCTGGGCAGCAGCGCGGCGGCCAGCCCGGGGGCGTAGCAGACCCAGCTGGACCGCAGCGGGTGGGCCCGCAGGGTGAACCAGCCGACCGCCAGCGCGGCGAGCGCCGCCGGCAAGGTGTACGCCTCGGTCAGTGACACCTGGGTACTCGTCAACAGTAGCCACCACGCGAGGATCTCGCTCGCCAGCGCGGCGACGGCCAACGGCCACGCCCGGTGCACCGCCGCCGGCCGACCGGCCGCCGATCCCGGCTGACCGACCGCCGGCGCGCTGCCGGTCAGCAGGGCGCGGGCGCCGAGCACGACGCCCCAGAGGGTGCAGACACCGGCCGCGTACCGGGCCGAGCCGACCGTCATCAGCAGGGCCGCGCCAGCGGCGGCGTGCCCAGCGACCTCGACGCCGATCGACTCGGCCCGCCCCCGTACGCCCCCGGCGGCCAGCCGGAGGGTCAGCACCGCGCCGACGGCCAGGGCCAGCGCGGCGACGGCGAGAACCGCGTACCCGCCGACCCGGACCGGCAGGTCGGCGGCGCGCACGCCGGTCGCCGCGAGAACACCGCCGGCGACGACCGCGACGACCGCGCCGGCGACCCGCACCGGGGTACGGCGACCCGCCGCGCCGATCCCGGCGGCGCACGCCACCACGGCGGCCAGCGCGGTCAGGGTGGCGACCCGGGTGGGCAGCAGGCCGGCCAGTCCGGCCCCGGCCAGCGGGGCACCGACCAGCAGGGTGACCGCCACCTGCGGGACGGCGGTGGACCGGGCGGCGACCACCAGGCCGGCGAGCCCGGCGGCGAGACTCAACGCCGGCACCACCGGCCACGGCGTACCGGCGCTGGCCAGGGCGACCAGCAGGGTGAGCAGGGCGACCGGGCCGCCGGCCAGCACCGCGTACCGCACCCGGTGGCCGGCCAGCGCGGCGACGGCGGCGAGCAGGGCCAGGGTGACCGCCCCGGCGGCGGGGACCGGGACCGGCAGCGCGGGGCTGAGCCCGACCCCGACCGGCACGCCGGCCCAGCTGGCGTCCAGCCAGCGGTACGGGGTGAGCAGCAGCGCCGCCAGCACCGGCAGGGTGCTGACCGCCGCCGGCAGCACCAGGGCTGCGGCGACGCCGGTGAGCAGCAGTCGCAGCACGCCCCGGGAAACGAGGGTCGCGGCGACGGCCAGCAGCAGCGCCCCGGCGGCGGCGTACCCGCCGGTGGACTCCCCCGGCATGTACGGCACGGCACCAGCGGCCGGGGCGACGAGGGCGGCGACGACGGTGACCGGCAGCGCCGCCCCGGCGTACCAGAGGTATCCGGGCCACCAGCGGCGGACCGCGACCAACGCGACCGGCAGCCCGATCGCGGCGGCCGCCCCGGCGCGGGCCGGCCAGCCCGCCGGTGCGTCGAAGGTGTGGACGGCGAGCGCGACGAGGGCCGGCCAGCCGGCGACCGCGACGGCGACGCCGACTCCACCGATCGGGGCCTGCCACCAGCGGGCGTCGGGTCGCCGCACGGCGCGGCGGGCGACGGCGGCGACGGTGAGCGCGGTGCCGACGACGACGGCGGCGGCAGCCGTGGCGACCGCCGGTCGGCCGGCGCTGACCAGCAGCGCATGGCCGGTCAGCAGGGCGGCGACGGCCGCGCTGGGCAGCGCGACGACGGTGCTGCGCGAGCCGGCGGCCCGCACCGCCGCCACGGCCCCGGCCAGCAGGCCGGCGGCGGCGACCGCCCACCAGGGCGCCGGGATCGCCGCTGGCGCGGCCAGTAGTGCGGTGGCGGCCCCGACGGTGAGCAGCATCGGCCGGACCGCCCGGGGCAGCAGCAGGATCAGCGCGCCGGTGACCGCGACGACGGCGAACGGCAACTGCCAGTCGCCCGGCGCGTCGACCGGGCCGGTGCCGGCCCGCCAGAGTGGGCGGGCCGCCGCGATGCCCTCGGCGGCGACGGTCAGGGCGGCCAGCGCTACGCCGACCCCGAGCAGCCCGGTCACCACCAGCGCACCCGCCCACGGCCCGGTGCGCACCACCGCCGGCAGCCGACCGCGCAGGTACCGGCCGGCGAGGGCGAGCCCGACGGCGGTGCCGGCGACGATGGCCAGCGCCAGCGACGGTGCCGGTGCGGTGCCGGCCAGGAGCACGGCGATGGTGACCGCCGGTGCCAACCCGGCCAGGCTGATCGCCAGCAGCGCCGGTACGCCGGTGAGCCGGCCGGCGACGACCACCACGGCGGCGACGGCCAGCAGCGGCAGCCCGGCCAGGGCGGGGGCACCGGACGGGTGGCCGAGGATGGCGGCGGCCAGGGCGGCGATCCCGGCGGCGGTCAGCGCCGCCCCGACGGCCACCCAGCCGGTGATCCGCAGCGCCGGCCGGGTCGGCGGGGTGAGCGCGATCATCGCCAGGGTGCCCAGGGCGGTGCCGAGCAGCAGCAGGGTCGTGCCGGCGGCGTCGGCGCGCAGGTCGACGGCGAGCAGCGGCAGGACCGGCTGCACGGCGAGCAGGGCGGCGAAGCGGGCGGCGGCCAGGCCGGTGAGCAGGTGGTAGCCGGCGGCGACCAGACCGGTGAGCGCGAAGGTCACGGCGGCGTACCGGGCACCGGGCAGGTCGGCGGCGCCGAACAGGTCGACGTAGCGGGCCGCGTATCCGTCGAGCAGCACCAGCAGCAGGCCGAGCGCGGCGAAGGTCTCGGCGGTGCCGCGCAGGCCGCGCCAGGCCGCCAGCAGCGGCAGGGCGAGCAGTACGGCGGTGACACCGGTCAGGATCGCGGCCCGGCCGCCGACGCCGACGCTGGCCCAGGCGACCGCGGTGAAGACGATCGCGGCGGTGCCGAGCAGAAGTCCACCGAGGACGAACAGAATGTTCTGCACGGTACGGGTGGAGGCTTCCCGCCGTACCGGCGGCGGCGTAGCGGGACCCGGCAGTGGGCCGGCGACGACCGACCGGGCGGGCGGTACGGTCGTCGCCCGTACCGCCGCCTGGACCTGGCTGGCGAGCTGGTGCCGGCGGGTCTGCGCGGCGCGCAACTGGTGGGTCGCCGCCAGCCACGCCACTCGGATCTGCTCGACCCGGGCGGTCAGCCCGGCGATCTCGCCGTCGAGCCGGATCACCTCGGCGGCGACCGGGTCGGGTGCCCGGCCGCAGCCCGGGCAGCCGGCGATGAGATTCGCCGGCGTGCCACAGGCCGGGCACGGATAGCTGCTAGCTGCGGTCCTGCTCATGACGGCATCGTCGGTGATGCGCAGACACGCAGGACAGAGTGCGGATACTCAGTCCGGCTGGTGGACGACTCAGGGACGAGTGTGTTCGAATACCCACCGTGCGTAGTCGGGGTTACCGGCGTCGATGACGGCGACCAGGATTTCGGGAATGTCGTAGGGGTGTGCGGTGCGGAGATAGGCGACCAACGGATCGCTACGGTCGGTGGCGGTCTTGAACTGCACCGACCACTCCTTGGTGGTTTCGACCCGCCCCTGCCACCAGTAGGTGCTGGCCAGCGGTCCACCGATCTGGGCGCAGGCGGCGAACCGACCGGCGACCGCCGATGCGGCGAGCACCTCGGCGACCGAACGGGCATCCACCACCGTCGTCACAACGGAGATCTGATCCACGGGGCGACCCTACGCCCTCCGGGCGTCGGAATGGTTCTTCTCGATCCACAAATCGATCCGCGCCCACCAGTCGTAGAGCCATTCGATGCGTTCGTCCCGTCCCGTCGGAATCTCCTCCGGCGGCACCGACCAGAAGCGCATCACGATGCGCTTGTCCATCGGCAGTTCCCGCCACACATCGGCGACCGTCAGCATCCTGTCCAGTCCGGTGTGTGCGACGAAGATGACGCCCGCGTCCGGTGCCGCGTCCAGCGCCGCCAGTAGTCCACCGGGTCGGGGCGCGAGCACGTGCCGCATCTTCTCGGCCCGGGCCGCCATGCCGTGCAGGCCGAGTGCGTGCAGCCGGTCGATGGCCCGGCTGCGCCGGCCCGGGGTGAAGTTGCCGCCCTCGGGGAAGATGACGAAGGCGTCGTTGGCGTCCAGCCCGGTCGCCAGGTGCGCGATCTGGGTCTCGACCGGCTCGCCACGCGGGTCTCCGGGGGCGATGAACCGGTTGGGCAGCCGGTTCAGCAGCACGTCGATCGCCGGATCCCACTGCAGGGTCTCCTTGAGCACGATCCGTGGCTCCCGGTCGAACCAGTTGACCAGGCCGTGAATCAGGATGAACGAGTCGCCCGGCCCGGCGTGCCGGCACACCACCAGTTCGGGCCGGCCGGGCAGTGCGGTGTCCGGGTCGGTGCCGACCACGTCGATGCTCAGCCGCAGCGCCCAGCGGGCGTGCCAGAAGAAGAACGACAGGAACCATCCGGTCAGCACGTAGTGGGCACGTTGGAACGTCGGGCTGCGGATCTTCCAGCCGCAGCCCGCGGCGAGCCAGAGTCCGAACAGGGCGATCAGCGCCGCCGCGTCCCAGACCAGGTAGACGACGAAGACCCAGAACAGCCGCAGCACCCGCAGCCGGCCCGGCACCAGCAGCGACGCGGCGGCGGCGAGGAAGACCCAGACCGGCAGGGTGGTCAGCACGACGACGGTGAGCAGCAGTACGGCCGGGCCGAGCAGCACCCGGCGTACCCATCGGGGTGGCAGCGGCATCAGCGGCCGGTCACGTTCGTCTTGAGGTAACGCCGCGACGCCGTGTAGGCGCGGCTGATCCGGCGGCCGACGGCGGCCATGTCCCGGTACGCCCAGGGCGTGTCATCGCGTGGTTCTCCCCCACCGGTCGGCAGCACGTGCACCTCCACATCCTGACCGAGCGACGCCAACTCCCTGGCGAACCGGTGCCGGCGAGCGATCTCGAACGCCACCTGGGCGATCTCCCAGGGGCGGCGCGGCGGGCTGAGTGGCCGCTCGATCCGACCCACC
The DNA here is from genome assembly GCF_029581195.1 of Solwaraspora sp. WMMD791. Classification (NCBI taxonomy): domain Bacteria; kingdom Bacillati; phylum Actinomycetota; class Actinomycetes; order Micromonosporales; family Micromonosporaceae; genus Solwaraspora; species Solwaraspora sp. WMMD791. Next base: position 6,076,703 of record NZ_CP120737.1, on the reverse strand, counting down.
TGCAGGACGAAGATCCGCCGCGCCCCCGCCTCGACGGCCTTACCGATCGGGATCGAGTTGACGATGCCGCCGTCGATGAAGTGCTCACCGTCGATCTCGATCGGCGGCAGCAGCCCCGGTACGGCGGCCGAGGCGAGCACCGCCGGCACCAGTGGACCGGTGTCGAACCAGTGCTCGGCGGCGCGTTCGATGCTGGCGGCGCAGCAGTGGAACGGCACCCGCAGGTCGGCGAAGGTGCTGGTGTCGCCGAGTTCGCGTTCCAGCAGTCGGCGCAGCGGCCGGGGCGAGTGCAGATGGGTACGGGCGGCGAACCGGCGCAGTTGGCGGGCCATCGAATCGCCGTACACCTCGCTGGCCTCCGGCGAGGCCCAGAGCCGGACCAGCCGCAGGGTCACCGCCTCGGTGGGGTCGGCGGCGACCAGCACCCCGTTGACCGCGCCGATCGAGGTGCCGACGACGAGATCGGGGGCGATCCCGGACCGGAACAACGCACGCAGCATGCCGACCTCGACGGCGCCGAGGACGCCGCCGCCGCCGAGCACGAACGCGACCGGGCCGTTGACCATGGCATCCATCCTGGCACGGCCACGACGCCGGGAAGATCATCACCGTCTGACCGGAAATACTGACAAATGTTCACCTGTTTAACGTGCCGTTGACAGGACGTTCCGATTCACGCAGCCTGATACGACCTCCACCCCATCAGGCAGGTGCGACAACGATGGCATCGCTGCACGCGGGCGAACTGCTTGCCCGCAGGTACCGCCTCATCGACCGGATCGGTGCCGGCGGTATGTCCGTCATCTGGCGTGCCCGCGACGAAGTGCTCGACCGGGTCGTCGCGATCAAGGTGCTGGCCGCGTCGCTCGCGGCCGACGCCCGGTTCCGCAGCCTGGTCCGCGAGGAGGCACGCTCGGCCGCCCAGCTGATCCACCCGCACGTCACCTCCGTGCACGACTACGGCGAGGCGGTCGCGCCGGACGGCACCGTCACCGCGTTCGTCGTGATGGAACTGCTCTCCGGGGAGGAACTGGACGCCCGGCTGACCGCCGGCCCGCTGCCCTGGCCGGCCGCGGTGGAGATCTGCGCCCAGGTCGCCGAGGCCCTCGCCGCCGCGCACCGGCTCGGCATCGTGCACCGCGACGTCACCCCGGCGAACATCATGATGACCGCGATCGGCGCCAAGGTGCTCGACTTCGGCATCGCCACCCAGGTCGGCGCCCCCGACGAGGACGAGGAGGGCGAGACCTTCGGCACCCCCGCGTACGTGGCACCGGAACGGCTGGACGGACGGCCCGCCCAGCCCGCCACCGACGTCTACTCCCTCGGCGTCCTGCTCTACGAGACGCTCAGCGGACGGGTGCCCTACCCCGCCGACACCTGGGAGGACCTCAACCAGGCGCTGGCTGGGGAGATCCCGCCGCTGACCGTGACCGGGCTGCCGGCACCGGTGGTCGACATCTGTCTACGCTGTCTGTCCCGCGACCCGCTGCGCCGACCCACCGCCCACCAGGTCGGCGCGGCGCTGCGCGACCAACTGCTACCGGCCGACCCGCAGGCGGCCACGATGCTGGCCCCGACGATGACCCTGCCTACGGTGGCCGAGGCCCCGACGGTGGCCGCACCCGCGCCCACCGACACCGCCACTGCCGACGACGACGACGACCGGGACGCCGCAGCCACCACGCCGGACCGCCAGGGCGGCCGCCGCGCCGCCGTCGTCGGTATCGCCGTCGGCGTCGGCGCGGCCCTCGCCACGACCGCCGTCCTGCTCCTGGCGCTCGATCTGGTACCGCAGGGAGGCACCGGCGCGGGCGATGGCGTCCCACCGGCTGCCGTTGGCCATCCGCCGACCGGGTCACCGGTCCCACCGGCCAGCCCAGATGCCACCGCCGCCGCCACCACGGCGCCGGCGGCCCCGGCCACTGACGCCCCCACCACTGCGACCAGCAGCGCCGCACCGACGACCCCGCCACCGGTGCCGACGATCGACGAGGCGATCAGCCAGCTGAGCCAGCTCATCGACGAAGGCCTGGCCGACGGTGCGATCCGCCGCGACGCCGGGCTGGACCTGCAGAACCTGGTCCGTAATCTGCGGGTCTCCCTGGCCAACGGTACGGCCGACGTCGGGCGCGAGGTCGAATTCCTGCGGTCGAAGGTCGCCATCCGCGCCACCGAGGGCGCCATCACCTTCGGCTTCGCCGACCGCCTCGACGCCGCCCTCGACCAACTCGCCGGCAGCGCGACCTGACCGAACGTGACGGCCCCCCACCGGGACGTCGGTTCAGGCGGTATTCCTGTAGGGAATGATTATTCCTCACAGGAATAACGCTCTACCGCGATACTGGTCCCGGGACCGAGCGGGGTGAGACCGAGCCGGGTGCGGGGGGCGTTGTTCTGGCGCTGGTCGGTCAGCTCAGCCGGATCCGGTCACCGGAGTGGTCGAACAGCAGCAGCCGGTCCAGGTCGACCTCGACCGTCACGGAGTCGCCGGGCCGGGCCGATGTCGGCATCGGCACCCGGACCACCAGATCACTGTCGTCGTCGGTGTCCGGCCCGGCCGGGTCCGGCTCGTAGACCGGGTAGAAGCCGTACTCGGTCCGGGCCGTCGCCGGCGGCTGGCGACGGCGCGGCTGCGGAATGATCCGGCCGATCGCCTGGCGCAGGTGCCGGGGCGGCGGGTCCTCGGCCAGTAGCTCAGCCAGGCGTACGTCCGGGTCGGGCAGATCCAGTTGCGACTGCGCCGGGGTGCCGGGCAGCCCACCGGTCGTCACCCGTACCAGAGCCTCGTGGCCCAGGTTCTCGACCGCCCGGACCGTACCGCGCAGGGTCGCGGTGTCCCCCGCCGCGACCAGCCGCACCGCGTCGGCCCGCAACGCCAGCACCACCCGTTCGGTGTGGTGCGCCGCGAGCCCCGCCACCCGGGGGTCGTCCACCGGCAGGTCCAAGGTCTGCGCGCCGAGATCGACGACGATCCGGTCCGGCTCGGCGTACACCGCGCCCTGCAGCAGACTGGTCCGCGGTGTGCCGAGGAACGCGGCGACGAACAGGTTCGCCGGATCGCCGTACACCTGAGCCGGCGGCCCGACCTGCTGCAGCCGGCCTCGGCGCAGCACCGCCAACTGGTCGGCCATGCTCAACGCCTCGGTCTGGTCGTGCGTCACGTAGACGGTGGTGACCCCGTGCCGACGGGCCAGCCCGGTCACGTCCGCCCGTAGCTGCGCCCGCAGCCCGACATCCAGGTTGGACAACGGCTCGTCGAGCAGGAACGCCTTCGGCTCCCGGACGATCGCCCGCGCCATCGCGACCCGCTGCCGCTGCCCGCCGGACAGCACGCTGGGCAGGCGGTGCAGCTGCTCGGCGATGCCCAGCTCGGCGGCGACCGCGCGGATCCGCTGCTCACTGACCGGCCCGTGCCCCATCCGCAGCGGAAAGGCGATGTTCTGCGCGACGGTCAGGTGCGGGTACAGCGCGTAGTCCTGGAAGACCATCGCGACCTGTCGACGCTGCGCCGTCCAGCTGTCGGCGATCTCGCCGTCGATCAGCACGTGCCCGGAGGTCGGCGTCTCCAGCCCGGCCACCAGCCGCAGGATCGTCGACTTGCCGCAGCCGGTCGGGCCGAGCAGCACCATGAACTGGCCCGGCTCGATCGCGAAGCTGACCCCGTCGACGGCCACGGTCCCGTCATCGAAGACCTTCGTCAACCGATCGGCGGCGATGGCGACCACGGCGATCACCTCCAGCCCCTATCGTCGGGGCAGTCAGGCATCGGCGCCAGTCCCTGTCGGCAGACGGACGGGCAGCACCGGCGAACGGTACGTCAGCGCAGCTCCTCCGGCAACCGCAGGTTGTCGCCGAGCAGCCCGCCGCCGACCGGCGGGGTGGCCGGCGTCGCGGCAGCGGCGGGCGGGGTCGGTGTCGACGGTGCCGGCTGCGCCGAGGGTGGCTGCTGGGTGACGCTACGGTCGAGCCAGCCGTCACCGTCGTCGTCGTAGGAGACCTTCTCGAAGTAGCCGTCACCGTCGACGTCGTACGCCGCCGACTCCACCAGGCCGTCGGCGTCGTCGTCGCGGCCGACGAAGTCGACCCGGCCGTCGCCGTCGTGGTCGACGAGGATGTCAACCCCGCCGTCGGCCCGGCCCCGCACCAGATGCTGGTCCCACTCGCCGTCACCGTCGACGTCGACCCAGGTCCGGTAGCCCTCGGGGACCACCGGCTCGACCGGCTCGACCGGTGCCGGCCCGAACCCGGCGGGCTCCACCGGGGCCGCGCCGAACCCGGCAGGCTCCACCGGGGCCGCGCCGAACCCGGCGGAGGGCACCGCCGGTGCCGGGCCGAGACCGCTGACCGCCGGACCCGCCCCGCCGAACCCGCTCGCCGGTGGTTGTGCCCCGCCGAGCCCGCTCACCGCCGACCCGATGTCACCGAAGCCGTCCAGCATGCCGGTGAGCGGGCTGAACAGGCCGAAGGCGCTGGACTGGTTGGCCCGGGTCTCCACCGCCGCCGGCGCGCCGGGCGCGGCGTCGCCGGCCTGGGTCGCCAGCAGCTCCCGCTCGTCGGCGGTCAGCTGGTAGCCGGCGAGCGCGCCGGCCGGGTCGGCGGCGAGCCGGGACGCGAATCCGGGATCGGTGAGCAGCCGTTCGAGCACGGTGTCGAAGTCACTCATCGCCAGGCCCCCTCGTCGATGTCACCTCAGGGTAGTCCGACCCGACAATCGGTGACGACCGCACGGCTACCGGCGCCGCGCGCGCCCGTGGTCAGTCCAGCTCCGGCATGGGTACGGGCTGCGGCCGGGGCCGGCAGGTGCCGCACTGCAACGCGTCCTCCACCACCAGGCCCTCCGCCCGACCCCGGCGTTCGGAGCGGTGCACCTCCAGCAGGTACGGGCCGAAGCGGGCATGGTCCTCACACACGCCACGACCACAGAACCGGCAGCCACCCCGCGCCGGCTTCGGGCAGAACCAACACAGCACCTGTTATCTCCACTCAGCTGACGTTCGTCGAAGCCGCAGTCGCCGAGCAGCCGGCGACTCTGACAGTCGATTGCAGGGTCCCGCTACGACCGGCCGAGTCGGTCGCCACCGCACGGACCGTGAGCAGTCCACCCTGATTCGGTTTGCCGGAATACGGCACCGGGCCGACCGCACCGTAGTAGATCGCACCGTCGGGGCCCATCCGGGAGCTGCCCTCGGCAAAACCCGACCAGAACAGCATGACGCTGACACCCGGTGAGTCGTCGAACACCCGCACGGCGGCATCGGCCACTGGCGAATTCGGCCCCCCGCACGGGCCTCCGTCGATCTCTTGCCCGATCTCCCCACCCGGCTGATTGACCCAGGCGATCTCAAGTGGTGGCGGTGGCGTGGTCGGCGGCGGCGACGAGGGCGGTGGGCTGGACGGCGGCGGGCTGGTGGACGGCGGCGCCGATGTCGGCGGCGAGCTGCTCGGCGGTCCCGTGCTGGGCACCGGAGCCGGCGTCGACGGGCGGGGCGTCGGGCTGGCCGGCGTCAGGCCGGGCACCGGAAGCTGGCTGACCGTCGGGCTCGGTGCCGGGGTCGGCACCGGCTGGCTGGTGGCGGAGAGGTCCGGCGACGGGCTCTGCACCGTCGGCGCCTCCGGTGTCGTGCTGCCACCGGGCACCGGGGCGCTCGGTGTACCGCCGGGTGGGGCGATCGGGGAACCGTCGCCGCAGCCCAGTTCCTCACCGGTGGCCCGCTGCCGGACGCCGTCGCGGCGGACCTCGCCGGTCGAGGTGCGGACCGTGCCGGCGTTGACCGCGAACCACGCCTCGCCCCGGTTGGCCACGATCGTGCCGCCGCTGTCGATGGTCAGCGCCAACGGCCGGAAGGCCCCGGAGGTGCTGGCGGTGTCCGCCAGGATCCGGCCCCGGTCCAGGGTGAGTTCGCCGCTGGGCGCGACCGGTCGGGTCCCGCTGCTGACCAACGTACCGATCTGCGCCTGCGACCCGGCGCACAGCACGCTGGCCGCGCCGCCCCGGAAGACCAGTTCCCCGGTGGACCGCGCCTCGACCTCGACGCGGTCGCCGGCGGCGACGTACGCGGCCGCCCCGTCGCGCAACGTGACGACCCGACCGGTCGCGGTGTGCACCTCGACGGTGCCCCGCTCGGCGCTCAGCAACGCCCGGTCGGCCGGCATCTCCGCCCATGCCGGGCCAGGGACCAGGTTGCCGCCGGTGATCAGCAACGCGAACAGCAGCAGGAGCAGGACCAGCCACCAGAGGCGGCGCTCGAACCGACGGTCGATCCGGTCGTCGACGGTGGCCGGCGGCGGCCCCGGCGGGGCGGCCAGTGGCGGGTAGTCGGCCGGCGGGTGGGCGCCGCTGGCCGGCGCGCCGCCCCGGACCGCCGCCGCGCCGTTGGCCGCCACCTCGTCCGGCGCGGCGCCGAGCAGCAGCGGCAGCCCGGCGACCGCCGGCAGCTGCCACAGCCGCGCCGGTGTGCGGGTCGTCGCGACCACGTCCGGTGGTTCGGCGCCGACCGGGCCGATCATCGTGCCGCGCCGCAGCTCGGTGCCGTCCATCAGGGCGATCACGCCCGATTCGAGGACCACCGCGTCGTACGGGCCGGACAGCCGCACCGGCGCGCCGGGCGGCAGCGACACCGGCCGGGCCCGGGACACCAGGCCGAGCCGGTCCTCCAGGGTCAGGTCGGCCAGCGCGGGTGTCTCGGCGAGCAGCGACTCGGCGGCGGCCCGGTCGGCCGGCGGCGGCCCCGGCAGCGGGCCGACGACGGTGGCGACCGCCGCCGACGGCACCGCGAGCAGCGTGGTGCCGGCGGTGTGCCAGGTGAGCGTGGCAGGGGTGCCGGTCAGCGCGCCGGCGAGGCCGACCAGCCCACCGGGGCCGAGTCGTTGCCGTACGGTGCCGGCCGGGTCGCCCGGCGCGCGGCCCTCCACCGCGCCGTCGACGACGACGAAGACGGCGGGCTGGGCGGCGCCGGCGACGACCAGTTGCTCACCGGTGCGGGGATGCACCCAGCGGGCCTGCGCGGCCAGCCGGTTCAACGCGCTCGGTGACAGGGTCCGCAGCGCGCTGGTGCGCAGCGCGTCCAGCCGACGCGGCAGGTCCGCTGCCTGCCGTCGCTGCGCGAGTGCGCGCCGCACCCGCCGCCCGAGCCGGGCCAGCCCGCCGAACGCCAGGTAGACCAACGGGGCGGCCAGCCCGGCGAGCACCGCCGCCAGCAGCATCCGGGCCGGCCAACCGGAGCGCCACAGCCCGAGGACCAGGCCGGCGACCCGGTCGGTCCAGATCCGCCAGAACAGGTTGACCGCGATGACCAGCCAGAGCACGGCGAGCATGCCGTACAGGGCGACCAGTCGACCTTCCCGGTCCAGCGCCGCCCAGCGCGGGCCACGGCGGCGCAGCCGGCCGGTGACGTACGCCAGACCTCGGGCCCGCAGGTTGGGGATCTCCAACCAGTCCATCAGCAGGTAGTAGCCGTCGAGGGCGAGGAACGGGTTGAGGTTGAACAGCGCGTTGAGGTACCAGGCGAAGGCGAGTTTGAACGTCCACGGCGCGGCGGCGGGGAACAGAACTCCGACGAGTCCGGCGACGCCGGCCAGGACGAGCCCGGCGGCCGGGCCGGCGGCGGTGGTGATCAGCCGGGACCGGCGGCCGGCCATCCACACGTCGGTGGTGTCGACGAAGACCGACGGGATGCCGAAGTAGATCAGGAAACCGGCGGCCGGCACCCGCCGGCCGGCGTGCTTGGTGGCCAGCGCGTGGCCGAGTTCGTGGCAGGCGAGGGCGACGACGTTGAGCCCGAGCAGCACCGCCGCACCGGCCGCGTACGAGCCGTTGGTGAGGAACACCGCCTGCTCGCCGCGCCACCAGGTCCAGCAGAAGGCGAGGAAGCCGACGAGCGCGACGACCGCGAGCACGCTCGCGGCGACGCGGGTGAACAGGAACCGGCCGCCGCCCCGGTAGAGGGCTCCGATCAGCGGGTCGACGTCGGCCAGCACGGTACGCCGGCCCCGCGCGACGGCCAGCAGGGTCCGGCCCAGCCGCAGCGGCCAGGGGCGGCGGTGCACCCGGTCCAGCGGGCGGAACGCGTCCAGCGGCAGCTCGGCGAGCATCCGGTTGCCGGCGAGGTCGGCGACGACCCGGGTGACCTGGTCGGGGGCGAGCCGGCCGGCGATACGGGCGAACTCGGCGACCAGGCGGGCCACCGTGCGGGTGCCGTCCATCAGCTGGGCCAACTGCCACTCGTGCGGGGTCAGCCGCAGGTAGCAGGCACCGCCGCCGCCGTCGGGCGAGCGGAGCATCACGTACGGCATGCCCCGGACCGAGACGAGTTCGACGTACTCGATGCCGGTGCGCAGCACGGGCCTGGCGCGGGCCGGGTTGAGCCGTTCGACGACGGCGGCCCACAGGCCGGCGTCGGCGGGGGCCACCGGCTGGCCCGGTGCCCGACCGGCCAGGGCCTCCCACACGCTCATCCGGGTCTCGACGACCGTCACTGCCTGCTCCTCCGCGGGTCTTCGCGGCTGCAGGCTAGTCCGCCCGGCCGACCATGCGCGACTACTGGACCGCTGTGGGACAGCATGTCCTGCAGAAAAAGTCTCGTCGATCGACTACGCGGGGTCAGCCACTCATCCTTTCGGTCAATGCCCGCGCGCGGAACATCTGCACCCGCCTGGCCGTCCGCACCACATAGGATCGCAGTAGAGTGGGCATCCGGAGACTCACCGTGACAGTGACCAGGGATCCGGTGTCGACCGGCGCGACGTCCAGCACGAACCGGACCGACACCCGGGCCGGGCTGCGAACCTCCATCACCAGCTGACGGCCCGGTTCGGTGACGGTCTGCCGTACGTGAAGAATGTTGTCGTAACGCAGTGGACCGACGATGCGGAACCGTTCCACCGCGACGAAGCGCAGGACCGCGCGCCCGGCGTCGTCGGTCTCGGCCGTGATGTCGCGGACCGCGACGATCAGCGGGGACAGCCCGATGTGGTTGGTCGGCTCGGCCAGGTGGGCGTGGACCCGGTCGGCTGCCGCCGCGACCACGAACCGGTCGGTGAAGGTCTCGGTACGCATGGCCACCAGATGGTAGTCAGCGTTCGGGCAGCGGGTCGCCCGGCCGGACCAGACGGTGCTGGTACGCGAAGACCACCAGTTGCGCCCGGTCCCGCGCGTTCAACTTGGTCATCGTCCGGTTGATGTGGGTCTTGACCGTCAGCGGCGACAGGTAGAGCCGCTCGGCGATGTCGTGGTTCGACAGACCGTGCGCGACCAGCAGCAGGACCTCCCGCTCCCGCTCGGTGACCAGGGCAAGCTCCGGAGGGTGCCGCACCGACGGCCCGATGTGGTGCAGCAGCCGACTGACCAGGCCCCGGGTGGCCCGGGGCGACAGCAGTGCCTCCCCGGCGGCGACCACCCGGACGGCGTCGACCAGGTCGGCGGGCGCGACGTTCTTGCCCAGGAAGCCGCTCGCCCCGGCCTGGAGCGCGTAGATGACGTTGTCGTCGTCGTCGAACGTGGTCAGCACCAGCACCCGCACCCCGGCGAGACGCTCGTCGGCGCCGATGCGGCGGGTCGCCTCGATCCCGTCCAGGTGCGGCATCCGGATGTCCATCAGGACGACGTCGACCCGACTGCGGTGGCACAGCTCGACGGCGGCCATCCCGTCGGCGGCTTCGCCGACGACCTCCAGGTCGGGTGCGGAGTCGATGATCATCTTGAAACCGGCGCGGATGAGGGCCTGATCGTCAGCGAGGAGAACCCGGATGGTCACGTGACATTCTCTCCACGGCGGCTGTCCGCGACAGCGGCCGGACCGGCGGACACCTCGGCGGCCGGACCGGCGGACACCTCGGCGGCCGGACCGACGGCCACCTCGGCGGCCGGACCGACGGCCACCCCGGCCGGGTCGACCGGCGGGTGGAGGCGGTCGACCGCCCGGTCGTCGGTGGGCAGTTCGGCGTACACCCGGAACCCGCCACCGGCGACGGGTCCGGTCGTGATCGTGCCGTGCGCGGCGGCGGCCCGCTCCCGCATGCCGATCAGCCCGAACCCGGAACCGGGCCGACGGCTGCCGGACCACACGACCCGGTTGACCACCTCGATGCGCACCGTGTCGGCCGTGTACTCCACGTCCAGACTGGCGCTGCCGTCGCCGTGCCGATGGGCATTGGTCAGGGCCTCCTGCACGATCCGGTACGCGGCCAGGCTCACCACCGCCGGCAACGGCCGGGGCGTGCCGTACTGCCGGTGGTGTACCGCGAATCCCACCGAGGCCAGGCCGGCCAGCAGGTCCGGCAGTCTGTCGACCCCCGGCGCCGGCTCGGCGCTACGGGTCTCGTCCGGGTCGCGCAGCACGCTGATCACCGACTTGAGCTCCGTCAACACCGTGTCGGCGGCGCTCCGGATGTGCCCCAGCACCGGCCACACCCGCTCCGGATCGTCGCGCAACGCGTGGCCGGCGGCACCGGCGTGGACGCTGATCACCGCGATGTGGTGGGCGACGACGTCGTGCAGCTCGCGGGCGATGCGCAGCCGCTCGTCCATCACCCGGCGGCGGGCCTCCTCCTCGCGGGTCGCCTCCGCCTGCCGGGCCCGCTCGGTCACCTCGGCGATGTACGCCCGGCGCATCCGGACCGCGTCGCCGGCCGCGGCGCCGCCGAAGACGATCGCGAACGTCGTGAACTGCTCGGTGTTCCACCAGCCGGTGCCATACACCACCGTGCCGGTGACCATCAACGCGCCCCAGACCAGGCCGGCGTGGAACCAGGGCCGGCGGCGTTCGCCGTACAGGGCCGTGGAGTAGGCCAGGACGCCGGCGACGATGAACATCCCGTCCGGCGGCCGGCCCAGCGCGGTGGTCAGCATGAACACGGCCGTGCCGGCCAGCAGCACCGGTACGGGGCGCCAGCGGCGCAGCAGGATCAGGACGGCACACGCCACCGCCAGCAGCGCCGTCCCGATGTGCACCGGGGTGGTGCCCAGCCGCAGGACGACCCCGACCCCGAACGCGGCCAGCACCACGTCGCCCAGCGGGCCCCGGTATCGGTCGAGGTACCGGGCTGCTCGCTGTCGGCCGCGTGCGTACACGGTCCGACAGTAGGTCGGCGCGACCGCGCGCCTCGACCTGTTCCCGCAGTACCGGACGTCGTGCGAGATACCGCGTTCGCGGTACGCGGTCGCCTGCGCGCACACGACGACGCGCACCGCAGGTGCCGGCGATGGTGTAGCCGCACCGAATCTCCCGACCCACGGAGGACCTTCATGGCATCGCTTCTCTACCGCCTCGGCCATGCCTCGTTCCGGCGACGGTGGCTGACCCTGGCCGGCTGGACACTCGTGCTGACCCTGCTCGGCGTCGGCGCGGCCAACCTGTCCGGGCCCACCAGTGACGAGGTGTCGATCCCCGGGACGGAGTCGTGGCGGGCGATGGAGGTGCTCGCCGAGGAGTTCGACACCGGCCTGACCGGCACCTCGACGAAGGTGGTGTTCACCGCCCCCGAGGGTGCCACGATGGCCGATCCGGCCCAGGTCGCCGCCGTCTCCGGCGTGGTCGACGCGCTGCGGTCGGCACCCCAGGTCGCGGCGGTCGACGATCCCTACACGGCCGGGGCCGTCTCGCCCGACGGGACGACCGCCTACGCCACCGTCACCTACCCGGTGCCCGCCACCGAGGTGACCGCCGAATCCCGGGAGGCGTTGCGCGACGCTGGAGACACCGCACGCGACGCCGGCCTCGGCGTCGAATACTCCGGTGACGTCGTCGCGGAGACCGAATCCTCCGAAGCCGCCGAGGTCATCGGTCTGGTCGTGGCCGCCTTGGTCCTGCTGATCACCTTCGGCTCGCTGCGGGCCGCCGGCCTGCCCCTGCTGACCGCGGTCATCGGGGTGGCCACGGGTCTGCTCGGCATCAGCATCGCCACCGGTTTCACCGAGTTGTCGTCGAACGTCTCCGCGCTGGCCACCATGCTCGGTCTGGCCGTCGGCATCGACTACGCGCTGTTCATCGTGACCCGCTACCGGCAGGAACTCACCGCCGGCCGCGACGGTGCGGACGCCGCCGGCCGGGCCGTGGGGACCGCCGGATCCGCCGTCGTCTTCGCCGGGCTCACCGTCGTCATCGCCCTGGCCGCGCTCACCGTGGTCGGCGTCCCGTTCCTGGCCGCCATGGGCGTCGCCGCCGCCGGCACCGTCACCGTGGCCGTCGTCGTCAGCCTGTCGCTGGTGCCGGCCCTGCTCGGCGTCGCCGGCCGCAAGGTCCTGCCCCGGTCCCGGCGCACCGTCGCCGCCACACCGGCCGATGTCACCGACGCGGCGGCAGCTGACGCGGCCGACGGTGGGTGGCGCCCCGCCCGGACGCCGTTCGGGCAGCGCTGGGCCCGAGGCGTGGTCCGGTACCGCGTACCGGTGCTGATCGGGTCGGTCGCCGTCGCCGCCGTCATCTCGGTCCCCGCGCTCGACCTGCGGATGACCTTGCCCAGCGACGGTGCCGCCCCGCCGGAGTCCACCCAGCGCAAGGCGTACGACCAGCTCGCCGGGGCGTTCGGCGCCGGCATCAACGGCCCGCTGCTCATCGTGGTCGAGGCCGATGCCGGTACGGCCGCAGCCGCCGGTGAGCAGGCCCGTCGCCTCGCCGCCGACCTGCCGGACGTGGTGCTGGCCACGGCACCCACCGTCAACCCCGCCGGGGACGTCGCCACCGTCACGGTCGTCCCCCGCACCGGGCCCACCAGCGCGCAGACCAGAGAACTCGTCGAGGAGATCCGCGCGGGTCGGGACGGATTCAGCGCGGCCACCGGCGGCGCGACCCTGGCCGTCACCGGCTGGTCCGCGATCGACGTCGACGTGACGAAGAAGATCAACGATGCGCTGCTGCGCTACCTGGCGGTCGTGGTGGGCTGTGCGCTCCTGCTGCTGATGGTGGTGTTCCGCAGCATCGTGGTGCCGATCAAGGCGACGGCGGGTTTCCTGCTGTCGGTCGCGGCCGCGTTCGGCGCCCTGGTCTTCACGTTCCAACAGGGCAATCTCGCCGGCCTGCTGGGCATCGAGTCACCCGGCCCGATCGTCAGCTTCGCCCCGATCTTCCTGGTCGGAATCCTGTTCGGCCTGGCCATGGACTACGAGGTCTTCCTGGTCACCCGGATCCGAGAGGAGTTCGTCCACGGCGGCACCCCGGACGGGGCGATCGTCTCCGGGATGGCGCACAGCGTCCGCGTCGTCACCGCCGCGGCGCTGATCATGGCGGCGGTCTTCGCCGGCTTCGTCCTCGCCGACGACATCGTCATCGCCTCGGTCGGCTTCGCCCTCGCGTTCGGCATCGTCGTCGACGCCTTCCTGGTCCGGATGACGATCGGGCCGGCGGTGATGTCCCTGCTCGGCAGGTCCGTGTGGTGGCTGCCGGGATGGCTCGACCGGCTGCTGCCCGACGTCGACGTCGAGGGTGCCCGGCTCGCCCGGCGACTCGCCACGGCCGCACCCGAGCCGGCCAGCCGTCTGCTGACCACCACCGACGCCTGAGAGCGGCCGACGACCGTACCGGGAGACGAACCGGCGGGTGGCGTGACCAACCCCCTTGGTCACACCACCCGCCGCTTCTTTTCTGGGGAGGCAAGTTCGATGTCGTCGGTGCCCCGCGCCGGGGCCGGTGTCGCCGCGCCGGCGCGGGTCACCGCCCGAGAGGTGTCAGGGCGCCTCGGCCAGGGTCGCCGTCACGGTCTGCTCCGCGCCGTCGCGCCGGTAGGTGATCTCGACCTGGTCGCCGACCGCGCCGGCCTGCACCGCCGAGACCAGGTCGTCGGCGTCGTTGACGGGCGTGTCACCGACCCGGGTGACGATGTCGCCCTGGGCGATGCCGGCGCGGTCCGCCGGGCTGCCCTCCTCGACCGCCGCGATCATCGCGCCGCCGCCGTCGGCGACGGTCACGTTCACCCCGAGGTACGGGTGGCTGACCTCTTCGCCGGCCATCAGTGCCTCGGCGACGTCCTTGGCCTTGTTGCTGGGGATCGCGAAACCGACCCCGATGTTGCCCTCGCCCTGACCGGAGGTGGCGATCGCGGTGTTGATGCCGATCACCTCGCCGTTGGTGTTGACCAGCGCGCCGCCGGAGTTGCCCGGGTTGATCGGGGCGTCGGTCTGCAGCAGGCCGGACATCGAGGTGACCTGCCCGCCGCCACCGCCGAACGGGTTCTGCTGCTGGCTGCCGCCGACCTGGATGGTGCGGTCCTGTGCGCTGATGATGCCGGCGGTCACCGAACCCTGCAGCCCGAGCGGGCTGCCCAGGGCGAGCACCGTGTCGCCGACCCGCATGCTGCTGCTGTCGCCGAACGTCGCCGGGGACAGCCCGTCGGTCTCCTCGACCTGGATCACCGCCAGGTCGGTCCGCGCGTCGGTGCCGATCACCCGGCCCTGCGTGGAGCTGCCGTCGGCGAAGTAGACCTCGACCGCCCCACCCTGGGCGGACTCGACCACGTGGTTGTTGGTGAGGATGAAACCCTCGGTGTTCAGCACCACGCCCGAGCCTTCGCCCGATCCGGTGGAGATCGACACGACGCTGTCCTGGACCGCGTCGGCGATCTCGGCGAGCGACGACCGGTCGACCACCGGTGCCGCTTCGCCGTTGCCGCTGGTGCGGACCGTCGGCGACGACGAACTACCGTCGAAGGCCACGACCGCTGCCCCACCGACGACGCCGGAGCCGAGCATCAGCGCGAGGACGACCGCCGCGCCGGCGACGATCCGGCCGATCCGGCGGGGTCGGCGGCCGTCGGCGGCGGCCTGCGCGGCCGCGCCGGGCGGTGGTGTCCAGATGGTGTGCCCTGCCTGTCCGTAGCCGTGGCCGGCGTACGGGTGGCTCTGGCTCCACTGCTGCCCGTAGGAGACCTGGGCGTACCCGGGGGCGTAGGGTCCGGCGGCCGGCGGTTGGCCGGCCGACGGCGTCGCCTGCCCGGTGGCCGGCGGCGGTACGGTGGCCGGCGGCGCGGTGACCGGGTGGTCGGCGGCGTCGGCCGCCTGCTGGTTGGCTGCCGGCGCTGGGCCGGTCGGCTGGCCGGCGGTTGGCTGAGCCGCCGGGCCGGCGGCGGCCGGCTGGGACTGCTGGCCGGCGTACGGCTGGTTGGTGGGCGTCCAGTCGCTGGACTGCCGCTCGGCGGCACCCGCTGCGGCACCGGCGGTAGCGCCGGCGGCGGTGCTACCGGGCTGCCCGGCGGCGGGGGCCTGCCAGGGGCTGGCCGGCGGTTGAGCCTTGTCCGACGGCTCCGCCGGCGGCGTGGTCTCGTGCTCGCTCATGAGTTCAGCTTGCCCCTCGGCTCTTTGCCCCACCTGTTTTCCCGCTGAGGCTTTGCTGAGAGTCAGGATTCGTCATCGTCGATCAGTCCTCCGGTCGCCAACGGTAGCCGTACCCGGAAGGTGGCACCCTCGCCCGGGGTGCTCTCCACCTCGACGGTGCCGGAATGCGCGGCCACCAGGGCGGCCACGATCGCCAGCCCGAGGCCGGTGCCGGACGGCCGCTCCGCGCTGCGGGTCCGGGCGGCGTCGGCCCGGTAGAACCGCTCGAACACCCGCTCGGACTGCTCCGGGGTGAGCCCGGGACCGTCGTCGGCCACCTCGACGGTGGCGAAGCCGGGCTCCTCGGCCCGCAGCCGCAGGGTGACCGTGGCGTCGGCCGGGGTGTGGTTGATCGCGTTGGCCATCAGGTTGCCGATCACCTGCCGCAGCCGGGCGTCGTCACCGAAGACCACCAGCGTGCCGGCGCCCGGCCCGATGTCGAGCTCGACCCGGCGCTGCGGGTCCACCACCCGTGCGGCCTGGACGGCGTCGCTGGCCAGCACGGACAGCTCGACCGGGGCCAGGTCGAGTGGCCGCTCCCGGTCCAGCCGGGCCAGCAGCAGCAGATCCTCGACCAGCAGTCCCATCCGGGCCGCCTCGTCCTCGATCCGACGGACCAGCCGGGCCGCGTCCTGCGGCGAGGCGGCGGCCGCGCCCTGCCGGTACAGCTCGGCGAAGCCGCGGATGGTGGTCAGCGGGGTCCGCAGCTCGTGCGAGGCGTCGGCGACGAACTGCCGCATCCGTTCCTCCGAGCGGCGCGCCCGGGCCTCGGAGTACTGCGCGGCCACCGCCGCCTCCCGCGCGGCCGACTCGGCCATCCGGGCCGCCCACTCGGAGTTGGCCCGCGCGGTGAACGCCGCCTCGATCTGGGTCAGCATGGCGTTGAGGGTGCGCGACAGCCGACCCAGCTCGGTCTGCGGCACCTGCGCGCCCGGCTCCGGGTCGGGTACCCGCCGGGTCAGGTCCCCGGCCGCGATCGCCGACGCGGTCTGCTCGATCTCCACCAACGGTTTCAGATTGGTCCGCACGATCGCCGCGCCGGCCAGCGCCAGCAGGACCAGCACCCCGCACCCGACCATGGTGTCGATCCAGACCAGCCGACCGACGGCCTTGTCCACGTCGGCCAGCGACTGCCCGATCGCGATGACCTGACCGGTGGGCAGCGACGCGTACAGCATCCGCCACCGGGGCGAGCCGTCGCGGGCGTGGGTGGTGAACGGCTCCCCCCGCAACTGTTCGAAGCCGGCCAGCTCGGCGGGCCAGCGCGGCAGATCACTGTGGTCCAGCCGGTCGATGTCGTACCACGGACTGCTGGCCAGCCCGTTGCTGTCGGTCACGATGACCAGGTAGTCGCTCGGCGGCTGGACCTCGAGCGTCTCCGGCTGCTGCCAGTACGGCAGATCCTGCACGTTGCCAATCTTGGTGCGCAGGTCCGTCACGTAGTCGCGCAGCTCCGCGTCGATCTGGTCGATGAGGTGGCTGCGCAGGAAGACCGCGGTGCTGACGCTGATCACCAGCAGGGCCGTGAAGACCAGGCTGAGCACGGCCGCGACCAGCTTGACCCGCAGCGGTACGCCGCGCAGCCAGCCCATCATCGGCGGCGGCGGTTTCACGCCGCCGGTTTACGCAGGACGTAGCCGACGCCGCGCAGCGTGTGGATCAGCCGTGGCTGGGTGTTGTCGACCTTGCGGCGCAGATAGGAGATGTAGGACTCGACGATGTTGTCGTCGCCCCGGAAGTCGTAGTTCCACACGTGGTCGAGGATCTGCGCCTTGGACAGCACCCGGTTGGCGTTGAGCATCAGGTACCGCAGCAGCTTGAACTCGGTCGGCGACAGCTGCACCCGGTTGCCGGCCCGGTGCACCTCGTGGGTCTCCTCGTCGAGCTCCAGGTCGGCGAAGGTCAGCCGGGACGTCGCCTGGTTGCCGCTGCTGGTGCGCCGCAGCACCGCCCGGATCCGGGCGGTCAGCTCCTCCAACGAGAACGGCTTGGTGACGTAGTCGTCGCCGCCCAGGGTCAGCCCACGGATCTTGTCGTCGGTGGCGTCGCGGGCGGTGAGGAAGACCACCGGGGTCCGCGTACCGGCCTCACGCATCATCCGGATGACCTCGAAGCCGTCGAGGTCGGGCAGCATCACGTCGAGCACCACCAGGTCGGGCCGGCGCTCGCGGGCGGCGTTGAGCGCCGCGCTGCCGCTGGTCGCCGTGGTGACGTCGAACCCGGCGAACCGCAGACTGGCGGAGAGCAGCTCGAGGATGTTCGGGTCGTCCTCGACGACGAGCAGTTTCGCCTCGGTCTGCGGTGCGCTCATGAGCGCATCATCCCCGACCGGCCTGGATCTGGCCTGCAGGACGGCTGACAATCAGCTGTGAACCAGCTCGGCGCCGCGCCACGCCGGCCAGGTCCGAGCTCCGTCAGCCGGCCAGGTCCGAGCTCCGTCAGCCGGCCAGGTCCAGGGCCGCGCGGTCCGGTCGGCCGACGCGGTCGGACAACCGGGCAAGGGTACGCCGGTGCGGTGCCCGCTGCGGCGGCACCGGCGCGGCCACGTCGACGGTGACAGCCAGGCCGCGCAGCCCCAGCACCCGCCGGACCGACGGCCACAGCGCCTCGTCGCCGATGAACGCCGCCACGCTGGTCGGCACCGGGTCGTCGGCGGCCGGCCCGGCCGCACCGACCAGGTGGTACGTCAACCCGACCGGCACCACCGGCACCCCCGCGTCGAGTGCCGCCTGGAACAGCGCCGGCCGGAACGGCATCGGCGACGCCGTACCGGCGCTGCACCGGCCGCCGGTCGCGGGCCGGCCGGTGATCGACGCCAGGCCGGTGGTCCCGCAGGTCGTGGTGGCCTGCGGGAAGACCGCGACCTGCCCGCCGGAGCGCAGCACGGCACCAACGGCGGCGACGGTGTCCGGCAGCGTCCGGGGGCGCTCCCGGTCGATGAACAGGGTCCCGCCGGCGCGGGCCAGTGCGCCGATGACCGGCCACCGCCGGACCTCGACCTTGGCCAGCATCCGGGCCGGGGACACCGCGAGGATGGCCAGGGTGTCCAACCAGGAGACGTGGTTGACGGCCAGCAACGCCGCCGTACGGGGCCGGCTGCCGACCAGCCGCAGCCGGACGCCGAGCGCCCGCAGCAGGCCCCGGGCCCACCAGTTGCCGACGGCCGGCCGCCACCGCCGGGGCGACACCGGCAGCCACAGCAGCAGGGCACCGCCGACGGCGAGCATGGCGAGGACCCCTGCCAGCCGGGCGGCCCGCAACGACATCCCGGCGGCGGGTACGGATTGCGGCGGCGGCAGGCAGCCGTGGCCGCACCCGGAGCGGGGCCGCCAGAACGTACCCGGGCCGGTCACCGTGACTCCAGGAAGTGCCGAAGGTAGCGGGGGTCCATCCGGTCCAGCGACAGCAGCACGTACAGGTCGGCGACGCCGAACGCCGGGTCGTAGGCCGGTTCGCCGCAGACCCAGGCCCCCAGACGCAGGTAGCCGCGCAGCAGCGGCGGCATGACGGTACGGGGTCCCCGGGCCGGTGCCGGGGGCAGCGCCGCCGCGACGCCGGCCGGGCCCGTCACCCGTACCGCCGTGGGTTCGGCTTCGGCGAGCCAGGGTCGACGCGGCCGTACCCGCAGCAACGGCGGGCTGAGATGGGTGCCGCGGACCTCCCGCCAGACGGCGTGCGCGGCCAGGCCGCCGTCGGCCAGCGGCACCGAGGCGCAGCCACCCAGCCAGCGCAGGTTGCGCGACCGCAGGTAACGGGCGATCCCGGACCAGATCAGGTTGATCACGGCGCCGCCCCGGTGATCGGGGTGTACGCAGGATCGACCGGCCTCGACCAGATGGTCGTCGAGCAGCCGCAGCGGTCGGGTGTCGAACTCGGCGTCGGCGTAGCGGCGGCCGAGCCGCCGGGCCCGGTCCGGCGGCAACAGCCGGTACGTGCCGACCACCGCCCCGGTACGGGTGTGCCGCACGACGAGGTGGTCACAGTGGTCGTCGAACTCGTCGACGTCACGGTCGGGGTGCGTGCCGACCGACCCGGCACCGAACTCGGCGGTGAACACCTGGTGCCGCAGTCGTTGCGCGGCGGCGACCTGTTCGGCGTCCTCGGCGAGGGAAACGGTGTATTCGCTGGTGGCGACGGGTGCGGTGGCAGTCGACAACAGTGCCATGAGATCTGTGTAAGGGGTGCCGGAACCGACGGCGTGTCGCCAGCGGATGGCAGCGGTGTCGATCCGGTGAACGCCGGTGGCGGCCGGCTGCGAGGATGGGCCGGTGATCGTCCCTGCCCGGTTCAACGGACCGCCCGACTCGGCCAACGGCGGGTACGCCGCCGGGCTGGTGGCGCAGGTGGTGCTGGGTGCCGACCCGTCGACGGTGGTCGCCGACCGCGCCGTCCGGGTGACGTTGCGCCGGCCACCGCCGCTGGAGACGACGTTGCTGGTCGACGCCGACCCGGCCACCGGCGCGGTACGGTTGACCGTCGACGCGCCGGCCGGCGCGGTGCTCGTAGCCGAGGCCGAACCCGTGGTCGGACCCGACCTGTCGACCGGGCCGGTGCCACCGCCGGTCGCGCTGGCCGATGCCGAGGCGGCCAGTACGGCGTACCCCGGTTTCACCGCCCACCCGTTCCCCGGTTGCTACGTCTGCGGCCCGCGACACCCCGACGGGCTGCGGATCTTTCCCGGCCCGACCGGTCCCGGGCGCACCGCCGCGCCGTTCGTCGTGCCGGCCGACCGTACGGTGCCGACGGTCTGGGCGGCACTGGACTGCCCCGGTGGCTGGGCGGTGCTCACGCCGGGTCGGCCGTACCTGCTGGGGCGGATGAGCGCGACGGTGGCCGCGCTGCCCGACCCCGGCGCGCGGTGCGTCGTGGTCGGCGAACTGGTCGCGACCAGCGGCCGCAAGGCCGAGGTCCGCACCGCGCTGTACGACCCGGCGGGCCATCTGCTCGCGGTGGCGCAGGCCACCTGGATCGCGGTGGCGGCCGGCGGGGCGGGCGAGCCGGTTTGACCTGACCCGGCGCAGCCGTGACGCTGGGCGACGCCGACCCGGACCGGGGTGTCCGGGCGGCATCACGATGGAAGGAGCCAGATGTCGGACGGACGCATCGTCGTCTCCGGGCTGACAAAGCAGTACCGCAACGTGCGGGCGGTCGACAACCTGTCGTTCACCGTGGAGCCCGGTCGGGTGACCGGATTCCTCGGACCCAACGGCGCGGGTAAGACGACCACGCTGCGGATGCTGCTCAACCTGGTCACCGCGACCAGCGGTACGGCGACGATCGACGGTCAGCGCTACGCCGACCTGTCGGAGCCGCTGCGCCACGTCGGTGCCGTGCTCGAGGCCTCCAGCGCGCACAAGGGCCGGACCGGGATCAACCACCTGCGGGTGATCTGCGCGGCGGCCGGGCTGCCCCGCGAGCGGGCCGCGCAGACCCTGGCGATGGTCGGGCTGGAGCCGGCGGCCAAGCGCAAGTTCAAGGGCTATTCCCTGGGAATGCGCCAGCGGTTGGGCATCGCCGCGGCGATGCTCGGTGACCCGAAGGTGCTGATCCTCGACGAGCCGGCCAACGGGCTCGACCCGGAGGGCATCCGGTGGATGCGCGATCTGCTCAAGTCGTTCGCGGCACAGGGTCGTACGGTGCTGGTCTCCAGTCACCTGCTGGCCGAGATGCAGCTGCTCGCCGACGACGTGGTGATCATCGCCGCCGGTCGGCTGGTCCGGCACGGCCCGGTCGCCGAGGTGATGGCGTCGATGTCCGGTGCGGCGGCTGTCCGGGTCCGCACCCCGCACGCCGACCGGTTGACCCCGGCGCTGACCAAGGCCAGCGCCACGGTGACACCGACGCCGGACGGGGCGCTGCTGGTCACCGGGTTGGACGCGCCGACTGTCGGGCGTACCGCGCTCGCCGAGGGCGTGGAGTTGCACGAGTTGACCACCGAACGGCCCGACCTGGAGCGGGTCTTCCTGGAACTGACCAGCGCGAAGGCGGCCATCCGATGAACCTGGTACGGAGTGAGCTACTGAAGATCGGCACCACCAGCACCTGGTGGATCTTCGGCTTGATCTCGCTGCCGCTGTGGGGGCTGACCCTGCTGGTCAACTACGTGCAGACGAGCATCCTCGCCGACCCGGCCAACCGCGCGCAGGTGACGGGCGACAACGCCGAGGTCCTCGAGGTGGTCAGCGACGGGCCGGTGCTGGCGGCCAACCTCTACACCAACGGTCAGTTCTTCGGGCTGTTGATCGTGATGCTGCTCGGCGTGATCGTGGTGACCAACGAGTACTTCCACCAGACCGCGACGACCACCTTCCTGACCAGCCCACGCCGTACCGAGGTGATCCTGGCGAAGCTGGCCGCCGCGTCCCTGCTCGGGCTGCTGTTCTGGCTGGTCACCACGGTGATGAACCTGGTCGTCGGCGCGCTGCTGCTCAACGTCCTCGACGTGGGCACGCAGCTGGGCACCGGCACCGTCTGGGAGGCCGTCGGGCTGAACGCGCTGGCGTACCTGCTGTGGGCGATCTTCGGGGTCGGGTTCGGGGTGCTGATCCGCAGCCAGCTCGGTGCCACGGTCTCGGCGATCCTGCTCTACCTGGGTGGTTACCTGGGCGCGGCGATCATCCTGACCACCCTGGCGGCCCGGTTCGGTGACTGGATCAACGACCTGCAGCTGCTGGTGCCGTCGCTGGCGTCGCAGCTGATGGTCGCCGGGACCGACCTGCCCGGCAGTCCGCCCCGTTGGGCGGGCGCGCTGATATTGATCGGTTACGCACTGTTGACCGGCATCGTCGGCACGGTGATCACCCGGCGGCGCGACATCTCTTGACGAGGCACCCGGGTGGTGACCCGGTGCAGCGGGTCCGACCTGCGTCGCGGCTGTCCTGACGGGCTGTCGGGACAGCCGCGACAGCAGGGACCAGCGCTGTGAAAAGTGACACGAGCCGCATGCGACAATGCCGCCCGTCGCGGTACGGCGTAGCCTGGAAGCCGTCTTCGACCAGCGCCCCCAGCCAGGTGGCGTCCCCGCGTGACAACCGACCCGCGTGAAAGAGGCGATTACCGGCCGTGTCGACCCAGCAGACTTCGCAGGACAATCCGCTGGCGGGTTTCGGCCCGAACGAGTGGATCGTCGATGAGATGTACCAGAAGTATCTCACCGATCCCGGCAGTGTCGATCCCGCTTGGCACGACTTCTTCGCCGATTACGACCGGACGCGGCCCGCTTCACCCACCGAGGTGACCGCCTCGACCGCCACCGCCTCGGCGGCGCGGGCCGGCACCGACGCTCCGGCCGCCCAGCGGTCGGTCGACCGGCCCGACGCCGGCACCGATCGGCCGGCCGCCCCGGCGGCCACCGGTGGACGCAGCGGTTCGGCGGCGAAGGCCGCCGGCGCGGCCCGCAGCGACACGTCGAGCACCCCGGCGGCCCCGGCCAAGGGCGCGACGAAGGGCACCGAGAAGGCACCGGCACGGGCCACCACGACCCGGGCGACCACCAAGGCCGCCCCGGCGAAGGGCGCCACCACGAAGGGCACCACCGCTGACGCGGGTGCCGGGGGCGGCGGCAGCCGGCAGACCCCGCTGCGCGGCGTGGCCGCCCGGATCGTGCAGAACATGGACGCGTCGCTGGCGGTGCCGACCGCGACCAGCGTCCGCGCCGTCCCGGCGAAGCTGCTGGTCGACAACCGGATCGTGATCAACAACCACCTGGCGCGGGGCCGCGGTGGCAAGGTCAGCTTCACCCACCTGATCGGGTACGCGCTGGTGCGCGCCCTGGCCGTGCATCCGGAGCTGAACAACTCCTTCGCCGAGGTCGACGGCAAGCCGCACATGGTCGCCCCGGAGCACGTCAACCTCGGTATCGCCATCGACCTGGCCAAGCCGGACGGCTCCCGCACCCTGGTGGTGCCGTCGATCAAGGCCTGCGAGCAGATGGACTTCCGGCAGTTCTGGCAGGCGTACGAGGACGTGGTCCGTCGCGCCCGACGCAACGAGCTGACCATGGAGGACTACGGCGGCACCACGATCTCGCTGACCAACCCCGGCGGGATCGGCACCGTGCACTCCCAGCCCCGGCTGATGACCGGTCAGGGCGCGATCATCGGAGTCGGCGCCATGGAGTACCCGGCGCCGTACGCCGGAATGTCCGAGGAGACCCTTGCCGACCTCGCCGTCAGCAAGGTCATCACGCTGACCAGCACCTACGACCACCGGATCATCCAGGGTGCGCAGTCCGGCGAGTTCCTCAAGGCGATGCACGAACTGATCCTCGGTGAGCACGGTTTCTACGACCAGATCTTCACCTCGCTGCGCATCCCGTACGAGCCGGTGCGCTGGATGCGTGACGTGGCGGTCAGCTCCGAGGGTCAGATCAACAAGACCGCCCGGGTCAACGAGCTGATCCACGCCTACCGGGTGCGCGGGCACCTGATGGCCGACACCGACCCGCTCGAGTTCAAGATCCGCAAGCACCCGGACCTGGACGTCCTGCAGCACGGCCTGACCCTGTGGGACCTGGACCGGACCTTCCCGGTGGACGGGTTCGCCGGCAAGCAGCGGATGAAGCTGCGGCAGATCCTCGGTGTGTTGCGCGACTCGTACTGCCGCCGGGTCGGCGTCGAGTACATGCACATCCAGGATCCCGAGGAGCGCCGCTGGATCCAGGAACGCATCGAACGTGGCTACGAGAAGCCCGACGCCGCCGAGCAGAAGCACATCCTCAACCGGCTCAACGCGGCCGAGGCGTTCGAAACCTTCCTGCAGACCAAGTACGTCGGGCAGAAGCGGTTCTCGCTCGAGGGCGGCGAGTCGCTGATCCCGTTGCTGGACGAGATCCTGCAGTCCTCGGCCCGGGCCGACCTGGACGAGGTCGTGATCGGCATGGCCCACCGGGGTCGGCTCAACGTGCTGGCAAACATCGTCGGCAAGCCGTACGAGAAGATCTTCTCCGAGTTCGAGGGGCACCTCGACCCGAAGTCCACCCAGGGCTCCGGCGACGTGAAGTACCACCTCGGCCAGGTCGGCAAGTTCACCACCCCGGACGGCGAGCACGGCATCACCGTCTCGGTGACCGCCAACCCGTCGCATCTGGAGGCGGTCGACCCGGTGCTGGAGGGCATCGTGCGGGCCAAGCAGGACCGCATCGATCTCAAGTTGGAGGGCTACACCGTCCTGCCGCTGCTGGTGCACGGTGACGCGGCGTTCGCCGGGCAGGGTGTGGTCGCCGAGACGCTGAACTTGTCGCAGCTGCGTGGCTACCGTACGGGCGGTTCGGTGCACGTCGTGGTCAACAACCAGGTCGGGTTCACCACCGCGCCGGAGTACAGCCGTTCGTCGCTGTACAGCACCGACGTGGCCCGGATGATCCAGGCGCCGATCTTCCACGTCAACGGCGACGACCCGGAGGCGGTGGTCCGGGTCGCCCGGCTCGCCTTCGAGTACCGCCAGGCGTTCAACAAGGACGTCGTGATCGACCTGGTCTGCTACCGGCGGCGCGGCCACAACGAGGGCGACGACCCGTCGATGACCAACCCGCTGATGTACGCGATCATCGACTCCAAGCGCAGCGTCCGCAAGCTCTACACGGAGGAGCTGATCGGTCGCGGTGACATCACCGTCACCGACGCCGAGGAGCTGCTGCGTGACTACCAGACGCAGCTGGAGCAGGTCTTCAAGGCCACCCGCGACGCCGCCGCGTCGGCCACCAGTCGGATGCCCACCCGCCAGCCGGAGCCGGAGCCGGAGGTGGCCACCGCCGTCGACGCCGCCGCGATCGCCGCCGTCGGCGAGGCGCACGTCGACCTGCCGGAGGGGTTCACCCCGCACAAGCGGATCCAGCAACTGCTGGAGCGGCGGGCCAAGATGGCGGTCTCCGGCGACATCGACTGGGGTTTCGGCGAGATCCTCGCCTTCGGCACCCTGCTCGCCGACGGGGTCACCGTCCGGCTCGCCGGCCAGGACTCCCGCCGGGGCACCTTCGTGCAGCGGCACGCCTCGGTGGTCGACGCCCGCACCGGCCGCGACTACCTGCCGTTGGCCAGTCTGGTCACCGACGAGTCCCGCTTCTTCGTGCACGACTCCCTGCTCAGCGAGTACGCGGCGATGGGCTTCGAGTACGGCTACTCGGTGGAGAACCCGGAGGCGCTGGTGCTCTGGGAGGCGCAGTTCGGCGACTTCGTCAACGGCGCGCAGTCCATCGTCGACGAGTTCGTCTCCTCGGGCGAGGTCAAGTGGGGGCAACGCTCGGCGCTGACCCTGCTGCTGCCGCACGGCCACGAAGGGCAGGGTCCGGACCACACCTCCGGCCGCCCCGAGCGCTACCTGCAGCTGTGCGCCGAGGACAACATGCGGGTCGCGATCCCGTCCACCCCGGCGAACTACTTCCACCTGCTGCGGCGGCAGGCGTTGTCGCCCAAGCGCAAGCCGCTGGTCGTGTTCACCCCGAAGTCGCTGCTGCGGCACAAGCTCTGTGTCTCCAGCGTCGCCGACTTCACCACCGGCACCTTCCAGCCGGTGCTGCCCGACCCGGTGGCCGCCGGCCGGCCGGAGGCGATCAAGCGGGTGCTGCTCTGCTCCGGCAAGGTCTACTACGACCTGCTGGCGGCTCGGGCCGAACGGCACGCGGTCACCGGCGGCAACGGCCAGCTCGACACCGACACCGCGATCATCCGGGTGGAGCAGCTGTATCCGCTGCCGGTGGAGCAGCTGCGGGCCACGCTGGCGGCGGTGCCGAACGCCGAGGACTTCGCCTGGGTGCAGGAGGAGCCGGCCAACCAGGGTGCCTGGTCGTTCGTGGCGCTCAACCTGTTGGAGCACCTCGACGGCGTACGGCTGCGGCGGATCTCCCGCCCGGCGGCGGCGGCGCCGGCGGTCGGCTCGACCAAGCTGCACGACGTGGAGCAGGCGGCGTTGATGGACGCCGCGCTGCCGCGCCGCTGAACGGGGGGGCGGGCATGTACTTCACCGACCGGGGCATCGAGGAGCTGGCGCAGCGCCGTGGCGAGGAGGAGGTCACGCTGACCTGGCTGGCCGAGCGGCTGCGCGACTTCGTCGACCTGCACCCGGAGTTCGAAACGCCGATCGAGCGGTTCGCCACCTGGCTGGCCCGCCTGGACGACGAGGACGAGTGATCGGCATCTGACGGTGGTCCCACCCGGGCCGGGACCAAGGTCACCAGACTCCGACCGTCTCCGCCTTGTACGTTGGGGCGGTGGCGCGAAGTGTCTACGTGGCCGGTCTCGGCCCCGGTGGTGGCAAGTCCACCGTCGCGCTCGGCCTGGCCGAGCTGTTGTCCCGTCGGGTCGAGCGGATCGGGGTGTTCCGTCCGCTGGTCGCCGGGGACGGCCCGGACGCGACGCTGAGCCTGCTGCGCGAGCGGTACCGCATCGACCTGCCCGACGAGCAGCTCTACGGGGCCAGCTACGCCGAGGCCGCCGGGCTGGTCGCCGACGGCCGCCGCGAGGAGCTGATCTCCCGGATCGTCGGCCGCTACCGGGAGCTGGAGCGGCGCTGCGCGGCGGTGCTGGTGGTCGGCAGCGACTTCGACGACACCGGTGACAACGGTGGACTCCCCCGCGAGCTGGCCTTCAACGCACGGCTGGCGACCGAGTTCGGCAGCGTGGTGGTGGCCGTCGTGGACGGCATCCGTCGCGACGGTGCCGAGGTCGCCGGCGCGGTACGCAGCGCCTACCACTCGTTGACCGAGCTCGGCACGACGGTGCTGGCGGTGATCGCCAACCGGGTCGGTGCCGAGGTGAGCGCGCCGGCGTTGCCGGTGCCGACGTACGTCATCCCGGAGGTCCCGGCGGTGTCGGCGCCGACGGTGGCCGAGGTCGCCGCCGCGCTCGACGCCAGCGTGCTGGCCGGCGACGAGACCGCGACCAGCCGCGACGTGCTGGACTTCGTGGTCGGCGCGGCGCACGTGCCGGTGCTGCTCGATCATCTCGTCGAGGGGGCCCTGGTGATCACCCCCGGGGACCGGGCGGATCTGCTGGTCGCGGTCAGCGCGGCGCACGCGGCCGGGCTGGTCTCCCTGGCCGGGATCGCGCTGACCCTCGGTGAGCAGCCGGACCCGCGGGCGATGCGGCTGGTGGAGCGGCTCGGCACGAACCTGGCCGTGCTGTCGGTGCCGGCGGACAGCTTCCACGCGGTCGCCGCCGCCGGGCGGATCTCGGCGCGGCCCAGCGCCGCGAACCCGCGCAAGGTCGAGGCCGCGCTCGGCGCCTTCGAGTCCAGCGTGGACAGCGCCGAGCTGGCCCGGCGGCTCGACGTGACCCGCTCTGCCCGGGTCACCCCGATGATGTTCGAGTACGCGCTGATCGACCGGGCCCGCGCCGACCGGCGCCGGCTGGTGCTGCCGGAGGGGACCGACGAACGGATTCTGCGGGCCACCGAGATCCTGCTGCGCCGGGGCGTCGCCGACCTGACCCTGCTCGGCAACGCCGACGACATCGCCCGGCGGGCCCGCGAGCTCGGCGTACAGGTCGACGCGGCGCGGGTGGTGGACCCGGCGACCAGCCCGTGGCGCGACGACTTCGCCGCCCGGTACGCGCAGCTGCGTCGGCACAAGGGGGTCACCCTGGAGCTGGCACACGACGTGATCGGCGACGTCAACTACTTCGGCACCATGATGGTGCACACCGGCCACGCCGACGGCATGGTCTCCGGGGCGACCCACACCACCGCCGCCACGATCCGGCCCGCGTTCGAGATCATCAAGACGCTGCCGGAGGTCTCGGTCGCCTCCAGCGTCTTCTTCATGCTGCTCGCCGACCGGGTGCTGGTCTACGGCGACTGCGCGGTCAACCCGGACCCGGACGCCGCGCAACTGGCCGACATCGCGGTCAGCTCGGCGCAGACCGCCGCCCGGTTCGGCATCGAGCCGAGGGTGGCGATGCTGTCCTACTCCACCGGCACCTCCGGCAGCGGCGACGACGTCCGTAAGGTGGCCGCCGCCACCGACCTGGTCCGCAAACGGTGCCCGGACCTGCTGGTGGAGGGTCCGATCCAGTACGACGCGGCGATCGACCCGACGGTCGCCGCCACCAAACTGCCCGGCAGCGAGGTCGCCGGCCGGGCCACCGTCTTCGTCTTCCCCGACCTGAACACCGGCAACAACACCTACAAGGCGGTGCAGCGCTCGGCCGGCGCGGTCGCGGTCGGCCCGGTCATGCAGGGTCTGCGGCGGCCGGTCAACGATCTGTCCCGCGGCGCCACCGTGGCCGATATCGTCAACACCGTGGCGATCACCGCGATCCAGGCCGCCGCGCAGTGAGCGGCCCCGCACGAATCCTGGTCCTCAACTGCGGCTCGTCGTCGCTGAAATACCAGCTCTTCGACGGCGAGCAGGTGGTCGACAAGGGCGTCGTCGAACGGATCGGCGAGGCCGGCGGCGGGCCGGCCGACCATGCCGAGGCGTTACGGACGATGGCGCAGCGGCTCGACCTGACCGGGCTCGCCGGGGTCGGGCACCGGGTGGTGCACGGCGGCGTCCGGTTCGCCGAACCGACGCTGATCACCGACCAGGTGGTCGACGAGATCGAGCGGCTGGTGCCGCTGGCCCCGCTGCACAACCCGGCGAACCTGACCGGCATCGCCCAGGCCCGCCGGCTGCTGCCGGGCGTACCGCAGGTCGCGGTCTTCGACACCGCCTTCCACCGCACGCTGCCGCCGGAACAGGCCAGCTACGCGATCGACACCGACACCGCGCAGCGGTACGGCATCCGCCGGTACGGGTTCCACGGCACCTCCCACGCGTACGTGTCCCGCCGTACCGCCGCTCTGCTCGGCCGGGATCCGGCCGAGGTCCGGGTGATCACCCTGCACCTGGGCAACGGTGCCAGCGCCTGCGCGGTGGCCGGCGGGCGCAGCGTGGCCACGTCGATGGGGCTGTCCCCGTTGGAGGGCCTGGTGATGGGCAGCCGCAGCGGCGACCTCGACCCGGCGGTGGTGTTCCATCTGGAACGGGTCGCCGGCTGGTCCACGGCCGACGTCGACCGGCTGCTCAATCAACGCAGCGGGCTGGTCGGCCTCGCCGGGGCCGGGGACATGCGCGAGGTGCTGCGCCGCCGCGACGCCGGGGATCCGGGTGCCCGGCTCGCCGTCGACATGTACTGCGCCCGGATCCGGTTCTACGTCGGCGGCTACTACGCGCTGCTCGGCCGGGTCGACGCGGTCACCTTCACCGCCGGGGTCGGCGAGAACGCCGCCGGAGTCCGGGCGGCGGCGCTCACCGGGCTCGACGGGCTCGGCATCCAAGTCGACCCGGACCGCAACGGTGGAGGTGGTGGTGGCGAACGGCGGATCTCCCCGGACGGTATGCCGGTCGGAGTGTGGGTGGTCCCCACCAACGAGGAGCTCGAGATCGCCAGTCAGACCCGGGCGGTGCTGGCCGACCGCTGAGCGTCGGGCAGCTCAGCCGACCGGTGGCGGTCGGTCGGACCAGCAGCTGACGCGGTCGGACCAGCAGCTGACGCGGTCAGACCAGCAGCCAGACGGCGATCGCGACGACGACCGCCACGGCGACGGCGATACCGATGATCAACGGCAGCCGGGACGGCTGGTCGGCGGCCGGCGGCGGGGTCGTCTGGAAGGCCCGGAAGGCCTCGGTGTTGCCGCTCGGATCGACGTACTCGTCAGACATGACGACGACCCTAGCGAAATCGGGCAAGTGCCGCCACGACCGACCGACGCGTCCGGGTGGTCGACCTGGCTGCCGCGCGGTAACAATCGTCTGATGCGTGTTCGTCGTCCGGCGGTGGCCGGCCTGCTCACCGCCGGTCTGGTCGGTGCCCTGCTGGCCGGCTGCGGGTCCGCACCCACGCCGCCGCCGGTGTTCAACACGCCGGCGTCGGTGCCGCCCACCCCGGCCCCCGGCCGGGCGGCACCGGCCGGTCAGCTCGACGTCGCGACCCGCACCCTCGACCTCGCCCGTGGTGACCGGCCGTTGCCGGTGACCGTCTGGTACCCGGCCGACGACGCCGGCCCGTTCCCGGTGGTGCTGTTCAGCCACGGCCTGGGCGGCGAGCCGGCGGACTACCAGGCGGTGCTGGCGCAGTGGGCGGCGGCCGGGTTCGTCGTCGCCGCCCCCACCTACCCGTTCACCAGTCAGGGCGGCTCCGGTGGCAACGCGCTGGACGTGCTGAACCAGCCGGCGGACGCTTCACACGTCCTCGACGAGCTGCTGGCGCTCGACGGGCGCGACGGCGACGAGTTCGCCGGCCGGCTCGACGTCGAACGGGTCGCCGCCGCCGGGCACTCGGCCGGCGGGATCACCACCGTCGGGCTGTTCACCGCAGCCCGTGACGAGCGGCTGGACGCCGGTGTCGTGCTGGCCGGCAGCGCCCTCGGGGTCGGTACGGCGTTCAGCGGTGCCGCCGCCCCGCAGCTGTTCATCCACGGCGAACTCGACGAGGTGGTGTCGTACGCGTCAGGCAAGGCGGCGTACGACCGGGTGCCCTGGCCGAAGGCGATGCTCAGTCTGCCCGACGGCGACCACGGGCAGTCTCTGCTGCGGCCCGGCAACCCGGCCTACGACGTGGTGATCGCCACCAGTACGGACTTCCTGCGCTGGACCCTGTACGGCGACGGTGCCGCCCGGGAGCGGCTGACCGAGGCACCTCCGGCGGGGGTGGCGGTCTTCGACGACCAGCTCTAGCGCTGATGGTCCAGGACCAGTTTGCCGAAGGTGTCCCCACTGTGCAGCCGGGCGAAGGCCGCCCGGGCCTCGCCGAAGCCGTACACGGTGTCGACGACCGGCCGGATACCGCGCGTGTCGCACAGCTGCAGCAGCTCGCGCAGTTCGTCGGCGGTGCCCATCGAGGTGCCGAGGATCTCCAGCTGCATCGCGAAGACCCGGCGCAGGTCGACGGCGGGCAGGTGGCCGCTGGTGGCACCGGAGACGACGATCCGGGCCCCCGGTGCGGCGGATTTCAACGAGTGGTCGAAGGTGGCCGCGCCGACGGTCTCGATCACCACATCGACCCGTTCGGGCAGCCGGGCACCGGGCGCCAGCGCGGTGGCGCCCAGCGTGGCGACCCGCTCCCGCTTCGCCGCGTCCCGGCTGGTCGCGTAGACCCGCTTGCCCAGGGCGACGGCGAGCACGACGGCCGCCGTCGCGACTCCCCCGCCCGCGCCCTGGACCAGCACCGACCCGGCCTGGTCGAGCCGGCCCCGGGTGGTCAACATCCGGTACGCGGTCAGCCAGGCGGTGGGCAGGCAGGCCGCCTCGGCGAAGGTGAGCCCGGCGGGTTTCGCAACGAGGTGCGAACGCGGCACCGCGACCCGGTCGGCGAACGTGCCCGGATAGCGTTCGGACAGGATCGACATGCCGCGCGGATCCGCCGGGTCGGGCACCACCGGGTAGACGACGACGTCGTTGCCGGCGGCGTCTACCCCGGCGGCGTCGCAGCCGAGGATCATCGGCAGCCGGTCGGCGGGCAGCCCGACCCCGCGCAGTGACCACAGGTCGTGGTGGTTCAGCGAGCTGGCCCGGACCTCGACCATCGCCCAGTCCGGGCCGGGCAGGTCCGGTTCGGGCAGCTCACCGACGCGCAGCGCGGCAAGCGGATCGTCGACGTCGATGGTCGAGGCGTAGACGGCGCGCATGCACCGCACGCTAGCAGTCCTGCTCAGCGCAGCCCCAGGAGTGCGGTGAGCACGACCAGCGCGAGCCCGGCGACCAGGAACGCCACCAGCAACTGGTGCGGTTCCGACCCGGTCTGCCCGGATCCGGCCGGCTCCGCCTCTGATCCGTCCGGCTCGGCCGGAAGGTCCGCCAGGACGGCGGCCAGTTCGCCGTGCGTCCGGGCGTGCATGGTCCGCTCCACCCGGTCGGCGTGCTCGTCGAGGCTCAGCCGGCCGGCCGAGGTGTGCCGCTCCAGGCTGCGCACGACCCGCTCGCGGTCCGCGTCCGAGGCACGCAGGTCAGGGCGGTTCATGCCGACAGACTAGGCGTGTCCACATCGGTGTGGGAACCCGTACGGGGCGGTGCACTGCCGCGCCAGCCGGTACGGTGCAGCCGTGTCGACCACTCACCCCGGCGGCGAGCCCGCCGCTGCGACGAAGCAGCTCGTGATCGAGCGCATCCTGCGCGATCGGGACGGCGTCTGGCAGCAGATCGTCGACGAGCAGGAGCTGCGGCCGCTGGTCCGCCAGATGGTCGTCAGCTCCGCGTTGAGCCTGGCGCTCTACGGAGCCGTGCTCGGTGCCTCGTACGGCTGGCAGCAGATCCTCTCCTCACTGGTCAAGCTGCCGTTGCTCTTTCTGGTGACGCTGGCCATCTGCCTGCCCACCCTGTACCTGTTCAACCTGGTCTTCGGTGCCCGGCTGTCGATGCTCCAGGCGGTCGCGCTGATCCTGGTGTCGATCACCGTGACCGCCGCGCTGACCCTGGCGTTCGCACCGGTCAGTCTCTTCTTCCTGGTGACCGCCCAGAGCTACGAGTTCTACAAGCTGCTCAACGTTGCCATTCTGCTGCTCTGTGCCGTCGTCGGGTTACGGTTCCTGGTCTCCGGCATGCAGGCGCTCAACGACCATCAGCAGCGGCTGGCACCGGCGGCGGCACCGGCACCGGCACGGGCGGCGGCACCGCCAGCGGCCGTACCTGCGCAGGCCGTGCCGCAGGCGGTGGCCGTACCGGCTGGGTCCACGCCGGCGACCGCGCCGACGCAGGTGGTAGCAGCGCCAGCGGTGCCGGCGGTGAACGGCATGCCGGACCGCCCCCCGCTGTACGTCGGCCCGCCGGCGCACTACGGTCGACCGCCCGGTCCGGCCGGCCAGCGGCCGGCCAGCATGAGCCTGCTCTACATCTGGATCCTGCTCTTCGGGTTCGTCGGCACCCAGCTCGCCTGGACGCTGCGGCCCTTCTTCGGCGATCCCGGCCAGCCGTTCGGCGTGTTCCGGGAGCTCGGCGGCACGTTCTACGCCGACCTGCTGCGCACGGTCGGTCGACTGCTCGGCGGCTGACCGGGCGCGAAGCTCGGCCGGGCCCGGTCGGCGTGTCGTGCCGGCCGGGCCCTGGCGGCCCGCTGTGCCGTGTCAGCGGCGGGCGACACCGTCGCGGCGGGCGGCGGCGGCCACCGCCGCGGCGACCGCCGGTGCGACCCGGGGGTCCAGCGCGGACGGCACGAACGCCTCCGGCTGCAGCAGGTCGGCGACCACGGCCGCGATGGCGTCGGCCGCGGCGACCTTCATGCCCTCGGTGATCCGGGTGGCGCCAACCTCCAACGCGCCCCGGAACACCCCGGGGAAGGCGAGCACGTTGTTGATCTGGTTCGGGAAGTCGCTGCGGCCGGTGGCCACCAGGGCGGCGTACCGGTGGGCGATCTCCGGATGCACCTCCGGCGTCGGGTTGGCCAGCGCGAAGATGATGCCGCCGGGTGCCATACCGGCGACGGCCGACTCCTCGATCTGGCCCCCGGAGAGGCCGATCAGCACGTCGGCGCCGACCAGCGCGTCGGCGATGCCACCGGCGCAGGCGGCGGTGAGTGCGGCGAGTTCGGCCTTGGCCCCGTTGAGGTCGGCCCGGTCGTTGTGGATGATGCCCCGCGAGTCGCAGACCACCGTCTTCGCCGGGTCGACACCCCCGGCGATCAGCATCTTCGTCACCGCGACGCCGGCCGCGCCGGCCCCGCTGACCACCACCCGCAGGTCACCGAGTCGGCGGCCGAGCAACGTGGCGGCGTTGCGCAGGGCAGCGAGCACCACGATCGCGGTGCCGTGCTGGTCGTCGTGGAAGACCGGGATCGGCAGCGCCTCGTCGAGGCGGCGTTCGATCTCGAAACAGCGGGGCGCGCTGATGTCCTCCAGGTTGATCCCGCCGAAGGAGGGTGCCAGTGCGGTGACGGTGGCGACGATGGTGTCGATGTCGCGGGTGTCCAGGCAGATCGGCACGGCGTCGACGTCGCCGAACTGCTTGAACAGCACCGCCTTGCCCTCCATCACGGGCATCGCGGCGCGCGGGCCGATGTCGCCGAGGCCGAGCACGGCGGTGCCGTCGGTGACCACCGCGACGGTGTGCGACACCCAGGTGTAGTCGTCGACGAGCGTCGGGTCGGCGGCGATGGCCTCGCAGACCCGGGCGACACCCGGGGTGTACGCCAGGGAGAGATCTTCGCGGTCGGTCAGTGCGACGGTCGGCGTGATCGCCATCTTGCCGCCCCGGTGCAGTTCGAAGACCGGATCAGAGATTGCCACTGTAGACATGGTGACTCCAGAGCCGTTGAGCGTGCGAAAGAGCCGCCGGCTCGGCGCGAGGTCAGCGTTGACCGGCGAGGCGCTGCGGGGGTCACCCGGGTTACGTGTCGAGCATAGTGTCCCACGCGGCGGTTTCCCGCCAAGTAGGTCATACCCGCCGGTAACAAAATGGTCGTGGTCGCGGCCAGTAACGCAGCACCGCCCGTCCGTGCACGTCAGCCACCCCGTACGCCCGCGAGTCGTCGGTCACGAGATCGTTGTCGCCACGCAGCCACCAGCCGCCGTCGCAGGCCCGGACGGCGCGCTTGACCACCAGCAGACCGGGCCGGGCGCGAAAGGTGGCGACCACCACATCGCCCGGACGGACCGCCCGGCCACCCCGGCGGATCAGCAGTGCGTCGCCGTGACGCAGCGTGGGAGCCATCGATGGACCGTGCACCAGCACGGCGAACAGAGGCGGACGCACTTGCACCTCGTCAGGTCAGCGGGCCCGATGCGCGATAAGGTCGGCAAGGAGGATCTTCCTCCACCTTACGCGTGCCGGCGATCGTGCCGCCGGCCAGTCAACGGAGGGTCCTGATGCGACTTCCACGCATTCTTACTCCGCGCACGGTGGTCAGCGCCCACTGCGATCTGCCGTGTGGCGTGTACGACCCGGCGCAGGCCCGGATCGAAGCAGAATCGATCAAGGCGATCGCCGAGAAGTACCAGGCGAACACCGACCCGGAGTTCCGTACCCGTGCCCTGATCATCAAGGAGCAACGGTCCGAGCTGGTCAAGCACCACCTGTGGGTGCTCTGGACCGACTACTTCAAGCCGCCGCACTTCGAGAAGTACCCGCAGCTGCACCAGCTGTTCAACGAGGCCACCAAGCTCGCCGGTGGCGGTGGCGGGACGAAGGCCTCGGTCGACCCGGCCAAGGCCGACGAGTTGCTGCAGAAGATCGACGAGATCGCGAAGATCTTCTGGGAGACCAAGCAGGCCTGAGGCCTCAGGTCCGGCCGGCACGCGCGGCGTGCCGGCCGGACATCCCACCGCCGCCGTCGGCGGTGGACGACTCCGGGAGCCGCCTCGGCAGAGGAGCGGGACAAGCGGTGGAGCGGAATTGGCCACGGATGCCACCGGAAATCGACGTCAACCGGTAGAGTCCACGCGGGGGTATGCCGGATGAGTCCGCTGGTCACACAATCCGAGCCGACGATCGACGACGACGTCGTGCTCCTCACCGTGCCCGCCGACGGTGGTTACCTGAGCGTGCTGCGGACCGCGACGGCCGGTCTGGCCGCCCGGTTGCACTTCGCGTTGGACGAGATCGAGGATCTGCGGATCGCGGTCGACGAGGCGTGCGCCATGCTGCTCGCCGTCGCCACCAGACCCGCCGACCTGGAGTGCCGATTCTCGGTGACCGACGACGCACTGACCGTCGAAGTCACTGTCGCCACCGCGCGCGGCGCGAAGCTTCCGCCGGAGTCGTCGTTCGCCTGGAAGGTGCTCCGGGCGCTGACGACCTCCGCCTCGGCGACCGCCAGCAGCGGACAGGCCAGCATCCGGCTGCTCACCCGACGCTCGGGCGGCCGCTGAGGCCCCTGCTCAGTCGAGCCCGAAGGCCCGCGTCGTGGCCGGGGTGACCAGCAGAAACACCACGCCGATTCCGAGCACGATCAGCGGTACGCCGAGCCAGGCCAGCCCACCGACGCTCATGTAGTAGCCGACCGGCAGCAGCATCAGTTGCAGCACGATCGCCGGTGCCCGGGCCGCCGCCCGCCGCCGGTGCAGGCCCCGGGAGAGCAACCCGAGCGCGACCGCGCCGCCAGCGGCGAAGCCGGTGACGAACAATGCCGAGACGAGGTCGGTGGCCCGCCCGGCGAGGTCCTGGTAGGCCAGGTACCCGGCCAGCAGCCCCAGGGCCACCGCCTGCGCGGCGAGCACCCGTACGGCCCACCGCAGGCCGGCCGGCAGGGACGGTGCGGCAATGGTCACGACGCCACGATACCCGCGTCCGGTCGCGATACAGTGCCGCCCATGCGGGCCCTTCTGGTGGCCAATCCCAAGGCCACCACCACCAGCGAGCGCACCCGGGACGTGATCGTCCGGGCGTTGCGCAGCGAAGTCGACCTGTCGGTCGAGTACACCCATCGGCGCGGGCACGCCGTGGCGTTGGCCCGGCAGGCCGCGCAGGAGCGGTTCGACGTCGTGGTGACCCTCGGTGGCGACGGTACGGTCAACGAGGCCGTCAACGGGCTGATGTCGGCGCTGCCGGCGACGGACCAGCCGGCGACGGCGACGGCCGAGCGGTTGCCCGCGCTGGCCGTCGTGCCGGTCGGCTCGACCAACGTCTTCGCCCGGGCGGTCGGCCTGCCCCCGCAGTGGCCGGAGGCGACGAGCGTACTGATCGAAGGGCTGCGGACGGGTCGGTTCCGGACCATCGGGCTGGGGCGGGCCGACGACCGCTACTTCACCTTCTGCGCCGGGCTGGGGCTGGACGCGGCGGTGATCCGGCAGGTGGAGCGGGCCCGGCTGCGGGGTCGCCGGTCGACGGTCGGGCTCTACCTGCGGTCGATGGTGAGTGAGTACTTCATCGGCATGGACCGGCGGCACCCGGCGATCCGGCTGGAGCAGCCGGGTGAGCCGGCGCACGAGGAGCTCGCCACCGTCGTGATCCAGAACACGGCGCCGTGGACCTTCATCGGTGACCGGGCGATCAACCCGAACCCGCTGGCCTCGTTCGACCTCGGCCTGGACGTGCTGGCCGTACGGCAACTGCGGGTACCCAGCACGACCCGTACGTTGGCCCAGGTCGCGGCTCGTACGCCGGATCCACGCGGGCGACAGGTCGTCCGACTGCACGATTTGTCCGAATTCACGATATCCGCAACTCGCCCGCAGGCCTTCCAACTCGACGGCGACTATCTCGGCGAGCGACTGAAAGTCCGTTTTACGGCGGTCCGGGAGGCCCTGCGGGTCGTCCACTGACACGCTACGTAACTGAACTTCGACTGCGGAGCGTGACCAGGCACACGAAGGACACGTGGTCGAAATCCCTGCAACGCAGGGCGGACCGTACTACATTGATTCTTGACTGTCGCACTCCGGGTGTCGGTGAGCGCCAGAAAAGGGACATAAGGGTCGTGACGTTGCTCACCCAGTTGTACTTTTTCTGATCGCTACTCTTGACATCGCAGGAGTTCGTGAAAGTATTCACAAGCGGACCGATTCACCCGGGACGTTGCCTGGATGCGCTCGCCACGCGGCAGCTCGGAGCAACGTTCCACAGGCACACGCCTGCTCACGCGCTGCCGATCCGACGGATGCAATCCGTCGTATTGACTGCGCGGGCGCATAAAGAAAGACCGGAGCATTTCACCGCCACCGATCCAGAATGAGGAGTGTTGCCGCCATGGACTGGCGTCACCATGCTGTCTGCCGCGACGAGGACCCGGAGCTGTTCTTCCCGATCGGGACGTCCGGCCCCGCGATCCTGCAGGTCGAGCAGGCCAAGGCTGTCTGCCGGCGCTGCTCCGTGACCGATCAGTGCCTGCAGTGGGCACTCGAGTCCGGGCAGGACGCAGGCGTCTGGGGCGGGATGAGCGAAGAGGAGCGGCGCGCAGTCAAGCGCCGCGGCGGACTGCGCGTCCTGCGCGCTCACACTGCCTGACCCACTAACCACCACGCGACGTCCGTTCGGCGCCCCGGAGTGTGACTCCGGGGCGCCGTGCATTGCCACCGACAACTGTTTGTCGAACGGTCACCATTTCGTGACCGATTGCCATTTGATCACTTGTCGAAAGCACACCGTCGCGCCATCGGATCACGGTGCCGCCAGCCGGGTTCACACCGGCACCACAGCCAGCCGGGTTCACACCGGCACCACAGCCAGCCGGGTTCACACCGGCACCGCGACGGCGACCTGGTCGACCCGGCGCAGCACCAGCCGGGCGATCTCCGACGCGCCCGCGAGCGGAGCCGCCACCGCGACCACCCCCGCCTGCCGGGCCGAGGCCACCGCCGTGTCGTAGAGCAGCCCCGGTGCCAGAAAGTAGCCGGCCAGCCCGACCCGCCGGGCCCCCGACTCCTGCAGCGTCCGGACCGCCTCACCGGCCGTCGGTGGGGCCGCCGAGGCGTACCCCGCCAGGCAGGGCAGCCCCAGGTCCGCACCGAGAGCCGCAGCGGCCAGAGCGACCGTCTGACGGGCCGACGCGCTCCGCGTACCGGCCGCTGCCAGCACCACGGCGTCGCAGTCGGCGCCCGAGGCGGCCAACCGGCGACGCAGCCCCGCGACCAGCAGCGGATCCACCGTCGGCGCGGCCAACGGCGGACCGATCACGTCGGTCAGCGCCACCGGCATCCGCAGGCCGTCGCGCCGTGCCGCCCGGACCACCTCAGGCAGGTCCACCCGCCCGTGGAACGCCTCGGTCAGCAGCAGCGGCACCACGGTCGCCGCCGGGTAGCCGGCGGCCTGCAGGTCGGCCAGCACCGCACCGGGGCGTGGGCCGGCGTGATCGAGATAGGCGGCCCGCACGTCCACCCCGGGCCGGGCAGCGGCGACCGCCCGCACCAGCGCCCGGGTGGCGGCGGCCGCCCGGGGGTCGCGGCTGCCGTGCGCCACCAGAACGATCGGCGCGGCCTCGACCGGGACGGCCCGGTCGGCGGGCCGCGTCGACCCGGTCACTGGTGCAGACCGCACTCGGTCTTTTCGAACATCGCCCAACGCCCGGCCCGTGGGTCCTCACCGGCGGTGGTCCGCCGGGTGCACGGCCAGCAGCCGATCGAGGTGTAGCCCTGCCGGAACAGCTCGTTGACCGGCACCCCCCAGCGGGAGACGTAGGCGTCGACGTCCGCCTGGGTCCAAGCGGCGATCGGATTCACCTTGACCCGCCCCCGGCGGGCGTCGAATCCGACGACCGGCGTGTTGGCCCGGGTCGGGGACTCGTCGCGGCGCAGCCCCGCCGCCCAGGCGTCGTAGTCGCCCAGGGCCCGCTCCAGCGGTTCGACCTTGCGCAACGCGCAGCACTCGTCCGGGGCCCGGTTGAACAGCCGGGGGCCGAACTCGCCGTCCTGCTGGCCGACGGTCATCCGGGGCCGGATCGACCGCAGGTTGACCGGCATCGTGGCGGCCACCTGGTCGCGGACCCGCAACGTCTCCGGGAAGTGCAGCCCGGTGTCGAGGAAGACCACGTCGACGCCGGGGGCGACCCGGGAGACCAGGTGCGCCAGCACCCCGTCCGCCATCGAACTGGTCACGCAGAACCGGTCACCGAAGGTCTCCACCGCCCACCGGGCGATCTCCTCCGCCGGCGCCCCCTCCAGTTCCCGGCCGGCCTGTTCGGCGAGCTCGCGCAACTGGGCCGGACTGCGGCGGGTCGGCGGGCGGTCGGCGGCCGGGCCGAGCCGGATCAGATTCAGGTCGGCGGCGAGGACCGGGCTCATCGGGTCACCTGCCGGGCGAGCAGGCCGGTGAACCGGACAGTGAAGACCCGGGCGCAGGCGTGGCACTCCCAGGCGGTGTGCGCGTCCGGGTGCGGGCGGAGGTTCTCCTCCCCGCAGTACGGGCAGTAGAGCGGAGCCGTGCGTGTCTCGGCGCTCATCGCACCTCACCTCGCTCGTTCATCGCAACTCCTCCTCGTCGGCGCGGACGACCCACTGGGCGAACGTCTCGCCCTCGGTACGACCGGCCAGGTAGCGGCGGACCACGCGTTCGACGTAATCGGGCAGTTCGTCGGCGGTGGTCTTGAGACCCCGCACCTTGCGCCCGAAGCCGGCGGTCTGCCCCTGGGCCATTCCCAGGCCACCGCCGAGATGGATCTGGTACCCCTCGACCTGCCGGCCGTCCGGCCCGACGACCAGCTGGCCCTTGAGCCCGATGTCGGCGACCTGGGTCCGGGCGCAGGCGTTCGGGCAGCCGTTGATGTGGATCGTGATGTCGGTGTCGTCGGTGAGCCCGGCGGAGGCCAGTCGCTGCTCCAGGTGGGCCACCAGCTCCTCGCCCCGCCGCTTGGTCTCGACGATGGCGAGCTTGCAGAACTCGATGCCGGTGCAGGCCATCGTGCCGCGCCGCCACACCGACGGCCGGGCTTCCAGGCCGATCGCGCGCATCCCGTCCACCAGCGAGTCGACCCGGTCCGGCGCGACGTCGAGGACCAGCAGCTTCTGGTACGGGGTGAGCCGTACCCGGTCCGAGCCGTGCGCGGCCACCAGGTCCGCCAGGGCGGTGAGCTGGCTGCCGGAGACCCGTCCGACGACCGGGGCGGCACCGACGTAGCGGCGACCGTCGGCCTGGGGATGCACGCCGATGTGGTCGATCGGCTTGGCCGGCAACTGCGGCGGCGGCCCGTCCAGCAGCGCCCGGCCGAGGTACTCCTTCTCCAGCACCTCGCGGAACTTCTCCACACCCCAGTCGGCGACCAGGAACTTCAGCCGGGCCCGGTGGCGCAGCCGACGGTAGCCGTAGTCGCGGAAGATACCGACCACCCCGGCCCAGACGTCCGCGACCTCGGCCAGCGGCACCCAGACACCGAGCCGCTGGGCGATCATCGGGTTGGTGGAGAGCCCGCCGCCGACCCACAGGTCGAACCCGGGGCCGTGGTCGGGGTGGTCGACCCCGAGGAACGAGATGTCGTTGACCTCGTGCGGGGTGTCGGCGAGCCAGGAGATCGACGACTTGAACTTGCGGGGCAGGTTGGAGAACTCCTTGCTGCCCACGTAACGGCGGACGATCTCGTCGATCGCCGGGGTCGGGTCGATCTTCTCGGCGGCGGCGACCCCGGCGACCGGGCTGCCGAGCACGATCCGCGGGCAGTCACCGCAGGCCTCGGTGGTCTGCAGGCCGACGTCCTCGAGAGCCTTCCAGATCGCCGGCATGTCCTCGACCCGGATCCAGTGCAGCTGGATGTTCTGCCGGTCGGTGATGTCGGCGGTGTCCCGGGCGTAGCGCTGCGAGATGTCGGCGATGGTGCGCAACTGGGCCAGGTTCAGCTGGCCGCCGTCGATGCGCACCCGGAGCATGAAGTACTCGTCCTCCAGCTCGTGCGGTTCCAGTACGGCGGTGCGCCCGCCGTCGATGCCCGCCTTGCGCTGGGTGTAGAGGCCCCACCAACGGAACCGGCCACGCAGGTCGGCCGGGTCGATCGAGGCGAACCCGCCGTGCGCGTAGATGGTCTCGATCCGGGCCCGGACGTTGAGCGGGTCGTCGTCCTTCTTCGTCCGCTCGTTGGGGTTGAGCGGCTCGCGGTGCCCGAGCGCCCACTGCCCCTCGCCGCGCCGGCGGCCGGGTCGGGTCGGGGTGCTGCTGCGCGCCATCGCGGCGTCCTCCGTGTCTGCGGGTCGTCACTCGGTCGGCGGCACGCGGGCGCGGGGGGCCATCGATGATGGTCTGGCCAGATCGAGGGGGCCGGCGCGGGTGCCGCCCGGAACACAAAAAGGTCGGGCGTACTCAGCCAGCCGGACAGATGGCGCTGCGGACGCGACCGTAATCGACGTGGCGGCGGGCCACGAAGCGGCGCTCAACGGCAGCGGTCATGACATGGATGTTGCCACATCTGTACCGGTCAGACCAGCGCACCGTAGCCGATGTCCCACATGACGGGCGGGCTGTGGCCCGACTCACCCGGCGGTCGACGGCGGACTCACCCGCGCCGGTCGACGGCGGCCCGCTCCACCGGTCAGCGGCGGGCCAGCGGGACGACCAGCACGGCCTCGGTGCCGCCGCCGTCGCGGTCGTGCAGCTCGATCGTGCCGCGCAGCTCGCCGGTGGCCAGGGCCCGGACGATCTGCAGCCCGAGCCGGCCGCCGGCGTCGGCGTCGAAGTCGGCCGGCAGGCCCCGACCGTTGTCGGCGACCGTCACGTGCAACTGCTTGCGCTGCCGGTGCACCGCGACGACCACCTCGGCGACCGCCGGTGCCGCCGCCGGCGGGGCGTCCTCGTCCGGCTCGGGGAAGCCGTGCTCCACGGCGTTGAGCAGCAGCTCGTTGAGGACCATCACCAGCGAGGTGGCGATCTCCGCCGGCAGCACCCCGAAGCTGCCGTCGCGGCGCATCGTCACCGGCACCGCGGTCGCGGCGACCTCGGTGGCCGCGCTGGCCACCCGGTCGACGATGCCGTCGAACTCGACCGCCTCGTCGCTGGACATGGCGAGCGTCTCGTGCACCAGCGCGATCGACGCGACCCGGCGTACCGACTCCTCCAACGCCGCCCGGGCCGCCGGCTGCTCGACCCGGCGGGCCTGCAGCCGTAGCAGCGCCGCGACCGTCTGCAGGTTGTTCTTCACCCGGTGGTGGATCTCCCGGATGGTGGCGTCCTTGGTGATCAGCGCCCGGTCCCGGCGCCGGACCTCGGTGATGTCGCGGACCAGCACCAGGGCCCCGATCGGCACCCCGGCCGGCATCAGCGGCAACGCCCGGGTCAGCATGGTCGCGCCGCGCGCCTCGATCTCCTTGCGGGGCGGCGCCTCGCCGCGCAGTGCCACCAGCATCCGGTTGGCCGCGTCGGTGCCCTCCAGCGGGTCGTCGGCGAGGCGGTGGGACAACGCGGCGAGGTCCTCGCCGACGAGGTGGGCGGCGAAGCCCATCCGGCGGAACGCCGACTGCGCGTTCGGGCTGGCGTAGGTGACCTTGCCGCTGGCGTCCAGCCGGATCAACCCGTCGCCGACCCGGGGCGCCGAGGTCGTCTCGCCGGGGTGGCGTACCGGCGGGAAGGTGCCGTCGGCCACCATCTGCGCCAGGTCGTCGGCGGTGGTCAGGTAGTTGAGTTCGAGCTGGCTGGGGGTGCGGGCGGTGGACAGGTTGGTGTCCCGGCCGATCACCGCGATGATCCGCCCGGACTCGCCGTCGGCCGCACGCAGCCGGACCGGCATCGCCTCGTGCCGGGCCGGGGTGTTGCCGTACCAGACCGGGTCGCCCTCCCGCCAGATCCGGCCCTGGCGGTACGCGATCGTCAGGTGGGCGACCTCCGGGCCGTCGACGGTCCGACCGACCTGGTCGTCCTGGTACGCGGTCGGGGCGGTGGTGGGCCGCACCTGTGCCACGCACAGGAACGTCCCGTCGTCGTCGACCGGCACCCAGAGCA
Source organism: Solwaraspora sp. WMMD791 (assembly GCF_029581195.1). Lineage (NCBI taxonomy): Bacteria > Bacillati > Actinomycetota > Actinomycetes > Micromonosporales > Micromonosporaceae > Solwaraspora > Solwaraspora sp. WMMD791. Next base: position 6,033,147 of record NZ_CP120737.1, on the reverse strand, counting down.
GCAGGTCAGCGAAGGACAGATCGGACAGCAGCTGCCACTCCCCGGCGAGCCGGTGCAGGTGGTCGATGTCGACCGGACGCAGGGTGGTGTGTTCCTCGACGAGATCACGCAGGGTCGACACGCTCGTAGCCTGCCATGCCGGGCCGGGGTACCGACACCCGTCACCGGACGTCGGTCGACCCGGTCACCCGACCTCGGTCGGCCCCGGTCGCCCCGGGACGGGGTGCGCCGTCACCGGGTGGCGGTGACCTTGGCCAGCCCACGCGGGGCGTCGGGGTCCTCGCCACGGGCGACCGCCAGTGCCAATGCGAGCTGCTGTGCGGGCAGGATGTCCAGCAGTGGGGCGTACCGCTCGTCGACGTCGGGCAGCACGATCGCGGCGGCCGCGGCGGCCGCGCCGCTGTCGGCACCAGCACCAGCACCGATGGTGAGCACGTCGGCGCGTCGCTGGCGGAGCCGGTGCAGCACCTCCCGCATCGACTCGCCGCCGGGACCGGAGCCGACGACCGCCAGCACCGGCACGTCGGGGTCGGTCATCGCCAGCGGGCCGTGCAGCAGGTCGGCGCCGGAGAAGGCGAGCGCCGGCAGATAGCAGGTCTCCATCAGTTTGAGGGCGGCCTCCCGCGCGGTCGGGTAGGCGTACCCGCGCCCGGTGGTGACCAGCCGGGCGGCGAACCGGTAGCGGTGCGCCAGCTCGGTGGCGGTCGGATCGGCGAGGACCTGGGCGGCCAGCGCGGGCAGGGTGTCCAGCACGGCCCGTTCGGCCGCCGGCAGCGCCCCGTCGCCGGACCGGACGCCCTCGACGAGCATCAGCAGCGCGAGCAGTTCGGCGGTGTACGTCTTGGTCGCGGCGACCGCCCGCTCGTGGCCGGCGGCGATGTCGACGGTGAGTTCGGCGGCGGCCGCCAGGGGCGAGTCGGGCGCGTTGGTGACCGCGACGGTCAACGCGCCCTGCTCCCGGGCCACCCGCAGCACCTCGGCGAGGTCCGGTGAGCCCCCGCTCTGGCTGACCCCGACGACCAGGGCGTCACGCAGATCGGGTCGGGCACCGAACAGGGTCACCGCACTGGGCGAGGCGAGCCCGGCGGGCAGGCCGAGGCGGATCTCGGTGAGGTACGCCGCGTACAGGGCGGCGTGGTCGGAGGTCCCGCGTGCGGTGAAGACCACGTGCCGGGGCCGGCGACGGGTGATCGCCGCGGCGACGTCGGCGATCGCGGCGACGTGGTCGGACTGCAGCAGCCGGGCGTAACCGGCCGGCTGCTCGGCGATGTCGGCCGCCATGCCACGACCGGCCGGACCAGGCTCGCCGCCGGCCGCCGGATTTCCGTTCGTCATCGCGTACCTCTCCAGCTTTGCGCAAACCAGCGTGAAGCGTGCTCATTCTTGCACGATTAGAACGCTGAAAGCAACGAATCGATCAGTACCGCGCAGGGTACGCCGTTTGGTGCTGCGTGCCCTAGGCTCCCGGAGCCAAGGGGAGACGATCACGACACGAGGATCGGGAAAACGTGTCCGAGGGACTGCACGACCCACGGCTGGCGGCCGAGGGTGAGCTGGCACTGGCCCGGATGGCACTCGACGAGGGTGACTACCGGCACGCCGCCGACCACGTCGCCGGCGCCATCACGCACGCGCCGACCATGCCGGAGGTGCACGAGATGCTCACCCGGCTGGCCGCCCGCACCGACGGCGCACTCGACCTGTTCCCCCTCGACGAACACGTCTTCATCGGCACGGTGGTCGCCCGGGCGCACCTGCTGGCCGCCGCCGGACGGGCCGGCGAAGGACTGGAGCTGCTGGCCGCCGCCACCGGGCACGCCCCGACGGTGAACTGGGCCGGGGTTCCCTGGGTCGGCGCCGCCGACCTGCCCGCCCGACTGGACCCGGACCAGATCGTCATCGTGCTGATGCAGATCTGCGCCAGCGTGCCCGACCCGGTGCCCGACGCCGACCGGCCGCCGCTGCTGCCGTACCTGCGACTGGCCGAACACGCCACCACCGCGCACGCCGACCACGGCCTGTTGCTCGGCGCCAGCTCGGCCCTTGCCCGCCGGCTCGGCGAGATCCCCACCGCACTCGACTGGGCCACGCAGGGGGTACGGGCCGAACCCTCCAAGCTCGCCGAGGTGTGGCTCGGGTACGCCTACCGCAGCGCCGGACGCACCGCCGAGGCGATCGCCGCGCTCCGGCGGGCCAGCGCCCACGACCCCGACGACCTGTCCATCTACGCCGACATCGCCGGCACCCTGGCCGACTCCGGGCGCCTCGACGAGGCCATCGACTGGATCGAACAGGCGCTCGCCCGCAACCCGACGTTCGACTGTGCCGTCCACACCGCACACCGGCTCCGCTACCGCCGCGACGGCGAACTGCACCACCTGGTCGCCCTCGCCGACTTCGTCCGGGACCACCCCGACGACTCGCACGAACACCACGACCTGGCCGAGTGCTGCCACGACCGGCCCTGGCTGGCCCGACTGCCCGCCGCCGGCGGCACCGTGGTCGCCACCATCGAACGGGCCCTCACCCGGGGTCTGGTGCCGACCCGGCTGTCCCTGCGCCAGCCCGAGCCACCCAGCGCCATGCGGCTGCTCGGCACCGAACTGCCCGGCCTGCCGGTCACCGTGCAACGCACCCCGAACCCCGACCCCCGCCAGCCACGACGCGCCCCGGTCCGACAGCTGTGGCGCTACGCCGGTTGGCAGGCCGACCCGGCGCTGGACCGGCCGTCGACCAAGGCGAGCCAACGGATCCAGCAGCTCGCCCAGCCGGTCTGGCACCATCCACCGGCGGCCTACGACAGCGCGGTGGTGCTCGCCACCCTCGATCTGGACGACCTGCTCGGGCTGCTGGTGCACCCGCCGTCGCCGCCGGACGAAGTCGGGATCGACCCGGCCGGCTGGCTCCGCTGCGTACAGGTGTGGGCGTGCCTGGGCATCCTGCACCACCGTACCGACGAGGCGTGGCCGGACTCGACCCGCCGCCGGGTGCTGATCGACGTGGCCTGGGGGGTGGAGGACTGGTCCGCCGAGGCCGCGCTGTTCGCGCTGGTCACCGCCGCGTGGGTGGACCCGGCGGTACGCCCGGACGTGGCCCGGGTGGTCGCCGAACGGCTCGCTGACGCGGTCGACGTCTCTGGCCACCGCCCCGTACCGATCCTGTGGTCACTGGCGCAGCTGGCACTGGCCACGCCGGACCTCGACGCCGCGACGACCGGCACGGCACGGCGGATCGCCGGCCGGTCGGCGCGGGTGCCCCGGCCACGCCGGCCGGGACTGATCCGCCGGCTACTGGGCCGCGGCTGACCGCAGCGTGGCCGACCGGCGTACTGACCGCCCTACCCACGCACTGACCGACACCGGCGGGGCGTGCCTACTCGATGACCGCGATCAGGTCGCCTTCCTGCACCACGTCGCCTTCGTTGACGGCCAGCCGCGCCACCACGCCGTCCGCCTCCGCGACCACCGGGATCTCCATCTTCATGGACTCCAGGATCACCAGGGTGTCACCGTCGGAGACGGTGTCGCCGGCGGCGGCCACCACCTTCCACACGTTCGCCACCATCTCGGCCCGGATCTCCTCGGCCATCTGCCGGCCCTCCTTCGTACGTGCCGAACGCGACATGCGGAAGGTATCCCACCACGTGCCCACCGCGCATGCCGGTGACCGGGCCGGCCTAGCATCAACAGGGTCAGCTCCCGAACTACGGGAGTCACCGTCCGACGGGAGGGCACATGGCCAAGAAGGCTCGCAAGAAGAAGGCACGCAAGAAGAGCGCGGCCAACCACGGCAAGCGCCCCAACTCCTGACGCCGCCGGTCGCCGGTCGGGGCCGCGACGGCCCCGACCGGCGACCGCGGTGCTGACCGCCGAGCTACCGGGTCAGTCCGGCAGGAACTCGCGGGATTCGGCGTCGAAGACGAACTCACTGAGCTTGGCCCGGAGCCGGTCCCGCAGCTCGGCCGGCGCGGTCTCGTTGCCGCAGCAGCGGGCGACGAGCGCCTTGACCTCCTGCTCGACCCCGTACTCCCGCAGGCACGGGGAGCATTCGTCGAGGTGGTGCCGGATCCGTTGCCGCCGCTCCTCGGCACACTCCAGGTCAAGGTAGAGGTAGACCTCGGCGAGCACCTGCCGGCAGTCCTGGTCGAACGAGTCACCGCCTTGCACGATCGTCACACCTCCTGGCCGGCTGCGGCAGGCTTCGTCGCCCGGGTCCGGTGCAGACCACGGTCGGTGGCGTAGCGCTCCAGCATGCCACGCAGGTTCCGCCGACCCCGGTGCAGCCGGGACATGACCGTCCCGATCGGAGTCCCCATGATGTCGGCGATCTCCTTGTAGGAGAAGCCTTCCACGTCGGCGAGGTAGACGGCGAGCCGGAACTCCTCCGGCAGCTGCTGCAGCGCGTTCTTGATGTCGCTGTCCGGCAGGCGCTCCAGGGCCTCGGTCTCGGCCGACTTCAACCCGCTGGACGTGTGCGACTCGGCAGCGGCGAGCTGCCAGTCGGTGATCTCCTCGGTCGGCGCCTGCACCGGCTGACGCTGCCGCCGGCGGTAGGAGTTGATGTAGGTGTTCGTGAGGATGCGGTAGAGCCACGCCTTGAGGTTCGTACCCTCCTCGAACTGGTGGAACGCGGAGAACGCCTTCAGATAGGTCTCCTGCACCAGGTCCTCGGCGTCGGCCGGGTTGCGGGTCATCCGCAGGGCGGCCGCGTACAACTGGTCGACGAAGGGCAGCGCGTCACGCTCGAAGCGCGCCCGCCGCTGCTCTGTCTGCTCTGATCGGGTCAACCGCTCGTCCCCCCTCGACTGTCCCGCCGAGGATACGCGCACCGACCGACCAGAAACCGTGGTTCGGTCAGGTGTGCCCGTGCTCACCAGTCGTGTGGCAGGCTGTCCGACCGCCCGTACGCCCATCGCCCAGTGCTCCGGTGACCAGTCGGCGGACCCGGGCAGCCGACCACCGGCAACCCACCCGGCCGCCGCCCGCGTCCCGCCCCGTATGTCGGTTCGCACCCGTTCCACCCTTCGTTGCCGCTACTTCCGAGGGGTGTAACGCCAGGTGGGTGTCCGGGCATTCCGGCAGCGCGCCGGCGGCGGGTGTCGGGGACCGGTGGCGCCCGTCCCGGCTCCGGTGCCGAAGATGGGCACCGGAGCCGAGAGGGGCCTGGGAGTTTCCCGCGGTGGTGTCGCCTCCGCGGCATCGCCGGACGCCGGCTCGGCGCCACGGCCATCCGATGCAACGACGGCACGACGGGGCGGACACGGTCGACGCGCCGACGCCACACCCGCCGGTGCCCCGGGCGCTCCGGCCTGAAGCCGCTCGGGCCAGGGCGGGGTCGGTCGGAACGGGCCGGTCAGGGGTGGGCCCAGCCGTGCCCGGCGAGCCACCGGACGACGATCGCGGCCGTACCGGCGGGGTCGCCCTTCAGGTCGTGCCGCTGCCCCGGCCGGACCACCACGTCCCGACCGGGGGCGGGTGCCGGTACGCCGAACGGGTCCCGGTCGCCGTTGACGACCAGGGTCGGCCGGCCGGTGTCCAGCTCGGCGAGTCGGGACCGCTCCGGCCGGCCGGGCGGATGCAGTGGGAACGCCAACGCCACGACGCCCGCCGCGCCCAGCGCGGCCGCCGTCCGGCAGGCGACCCGGGCGCCGCTGGACCGGCCCCCGACGATCAGCGCCGGCGCCGTGGCGAAACCGGCCAGCAGGTCGGCTACGACGGCGAGCCAGGCCTCGTCCAGGTGGCCGGCCGGGGCCGGGGCCCGCCGGCCGGCCACCCGGTAGGGCTGGGTGACGCGGGCCACCGCCACCGCCGCCCGGATGGCGGCGGCGGTGAGCGCCGACAGATCGGGAGCGGTCACGTCGCCGCCGGCCCCGTGGCCGAGCACGAGCAGGCTGGTCACGGCGGGATCCGGGACGATCAGGTCGACCCGGGCGGGCCCACGCGGGGTCGGCACGGTCCGTTGCTGGCCGGTCAGCTCCGGTACGGCTGCCGCCGGTTGGGTCTCGGTCACCGACCCATTCTGCCGGTGGCCTGCCTCAGCGCAGCGGCACCAGGCTGAGCAGCCGTTCGTGCACCGGCTCGACGACGGCAACGGCATCGTCGGGATCAGCGCCGCCAGGCCCGGCGTGGCGGGGACCGGCGCCGTCGAGCCCGTTGCCCCCGAGCCCGTTGCCCCCGAGCCCGGTGCCCTCGCCCTCGGGGTCGGCGTCGTCCCGGTCGGCGGAACCCTGCCAGGCCACCAACATGGCCCGACGTTCCCGGGGAGTGGTCGCTCCCCACACCCCGTGACTGTCGCCCGCATCGAGCGCCCAGGCCAGACACGGCCCCTGCACCTGGCAGGTACGGCAGAGCGCCACCGCCGCGTCGGGCGGCTCGCTCGGCGCGGGGAAGAACGTCTCCGGGTCGACGCTCTGGCAGACACCGCGGGTCCGCCACGCCTCGTCCAGACGGCGTTCCGCCATCGCCCTGAGCAGCCTGGGGTCGCGGCGTGCCGCAGCGACCTCGTGCGGCCGGGGCATTCGCGCCCGTGTCATTTACCCACCTCCCCCGTGGGATCACAGACATTGATCAAAGTCGTTTGCTTGGAGTGAATCCAAATCCACTGTCGGCGCTGGTTTCTATCGCACTTCGCCACACACGTACAAGGGGCTGGATCGATTCTGGGGAAAATTCGGTCCGGCGTTTCGGTCGCAACTCTGGCAAACCTCCACGTCAGTGGCCAGATGAACACCAGGAGTCACGGCCGTTGATGCCGCACGCGGGTGGGAGCGGTACCATGGGGTGACCGTCAGAACAGGCTGGCCTGCCCAGGCCCGCCAGCGCCGCCCTGCTCGCCGGCGAACGAGACCCGCCGGACCAGTTCAGCACCGTTGTTGCGTACGTTGCCCACCGCCGGACCGACCGGGCGGATCTCTATACCGCCGAGGTAATCGTCATCCGGTGGGCTCAGCAACGCGGTGCCGTCCGCCGCCGGGTCGAGCCATTCCGACCAGCGGTCCGCCGGCAGCAGCAGCGGCATCCGATCATGCACCTCGGCCAGCGGGCCCAGGGCCGCGGTGGTAATCACGCTACTGGTGATCATCGGTTCGGGCCGTGACCAGACCGACCAGATTCCGGCGAACGCCAACTGCCGGCCGTCGACGGGCGTCATGAAGTACGCCTGCGCCGCACCGCGCCGTACGCCGCGCGGGCGCACCCACTCGTACCAGCCGTCGGCTGGCACCAGGCACCGCCGGCGGGCGAACGACGGGGCGAACGCCCGGCTCGTCGCCACCGACTCCGCCCGCGCGTTGATCATGCGCGCCCCGATCTTCGGGTCGGTGGCCCACGGCGGCACCAGCCCCCACCGGGCCAGGCCGAGCACCCGCCGCGCCGGGGGCTGCCCCGCGTCGGCGTCCTGCGGGTCGGTCCGTTGGTCGGCCGAGTCGGCCCGGTCGGCGGCGTCACCGGCCCGGCGGGACAGCCGCACGATCGGCACCGCGTCGGTCGGGGCGACGTTGTAGTCGGCCACCAACGGCTCCGCCGTGTCGTCCAGCGCCTCGAACAGCGCGCTGAGGTCCGCCGCGCTGCGCGTGGTCGCGTACCGCCCGCACATGGCGCCCAGGCTAGTCGGTCCGGCGGGCGCCGGGTTGGCACACTGTAGGGGTGCCCGAACTGACCACGCCCCCACCGCCCCGGCCGTGGAGCGCGCCGACCGCCGCCGGCGGCGTCCGTACCGCCCTGCGGTTGCCCGGATCGAAGTCGATGACCGCCCGTGCCCTGGTGCTCGCCGCCCTCGCCGCCGGGCCGGGCACCGTCACCCGGCCGCTGCGCGCCCGGGACACCACGCTGATGAGTGCCGCGCTCGGCGCGCTCGGCGTCGACCTGGACACCTCGTCGGCGCAGCGGTGGGCAGTCCGGCCCGGCCCGCTGCGCGGATCCACGCAGATCGACGTCGGCCTGGCCGGCACCATCATGCGCTTCCTGCCGGCCGTCGCCGCGCTCGCCGACGGTCCGGTCACCTTCGACGGCGACCCGCACGCCCGGACCCGGCCACTCGGGCCGCTGCTGACCGGCCTCCGGGCCCTCGGGGTGGGCATCGACGCCGCTGACGGCGACCTGCTGCCGATCACCGTGCACGGCACCGGGCAGGTCCCCGGCGGCGCCGTGACCGTCGACGCCACCAGGTCCAGCCAGTTCGTCTCCGGCCTGCTGCTGGCCGCGCCCCGGTTCACCGACGGCGTGACCGTCCGGCATGTCGGTGCCGCGCTGCCGTCCACCCCGCACGTGCGGATGACCGTCGAGATGCTGCGGGCCGCCGGCGCCGTCGTCGACGACTCGGTGGCCGACACCTGGCGGGTCGAACCGGGCGAGCTGGCCGGCCGCGACTGCGTGGTCGAGCCGGACCTGTCCGGGGCGATGCCGTTCTTCGCCGCCGCGCTGGTCACCGGCGGTACGGTCACCCTGGTCGGCTGGCCCACCCACAGCGTGCAGCCGATCCGGCAGCTGACCGACCTCGTCGAGCAGCTCGGTGGCACCGTGACCGTCGGCCCGGCCGGGCTCACCGTCACCGGCACCGGCACCATCCACGGCCTCACCGCCGACCTGCGGGAGGTCGGCGAACTCACCCCGGTGCTCGCGGCCCTCGCCGCGCTGGCCGATTCGCCGTCGCGACTGACCGGTGTCGCGCACATCCGGGGGCACGAGACCGACCGGCTGGCCGCCCTCGCCGCCGAGCTGACCGGCCTCGGCACCCAGGTCACCGAGCTGCCCGACGGGCTGGTGATCGACCCGAAGCCGTTGCACGGCGGCACCTGGCGCACCTACGACGACCACCGCATGGCGCACGCGGCGGCCGTCCTCGGGCTTGTGGTGCCCGGCGTCGAGCTGACCGACGTCGGCTGCACCTCCAAGACACTGCCCGAATTTCCGACCCTGTGGTCCGCCGTAGCCGCCGGTGACCCGGGCGAACTGGCAGACTCGTGACCGGCCGGTAGCGCGGGCACCGGCATCCGGTAGAGGGGAGCACCGTCCTGACCGGTCGGCGCAGGGAGTACGACGAGGACGACGTCCGGGTCCGGCCGCGCCGGTCCTCCCGCCCGCGTACCCGGACCCGGCCGGCGCACTCCGACGCGGTCGACGGTTTCGTGGTCACCGTCGACCGGGGCCGGTACGGCTGCGTGCTCGCCGACGCCGTCCCGGACTCCCCGGACGGGCCGCCGCCGGTGGTGACCGCGATGCGCGCCCGGGAGCTCGGCCGCCGGGCGGTGGTGGTGGGTGACCGGGTCGGCCTGGTCGGCGACGTCTCGGGGGCAACCGGCAGTCTCGCCCGGATCGTGCGCATCGACGAGCGGGTGTCGGTGCTGCGGCGTACCGCCGACGACGACGAGTCCACCCCGGAGGGGCGGCTGGAGCGGGTGGTGGTCGCCAACGCCGACCAGTTGGTGATCGTGAGCGCGCTGGCGGATCCACCGCCGCGGACCGGGTTCATCGACCGGTGCCTGGTCGCCGCGTACGACGCCGGGATCGCGCCGCTGCTGTGCCTGACCAAGGCCGACCTGGCCGGCCCGGAGCAGGTCGTCGACTACTACCGCGACCTCGACCTGGCGTACGTGCTGTGCCGTCCGGGCAGCGACCTGACCGAGCTGCGCGAACGGCTGGCCGGCCGGCTGTCGGTGCTCGTCGGGCATTCCGGGGTCGGCAAGAGCACCCTGGTCAACCGGTTGGTGCCGGAGGCGTTGCGGGCCGTCGGCACGGTCAGCGCGATCGGCCGGGGCCGGCACACGTCGTCCAGCGCCGTCGCGCTGCGGCTGCCCCGGCAGCCGGCGGCCAACCGTGCCGGGGCGGGCGCCGACCGCGACGCCGATCCGGGGTGGATCGTCGACACGCCCGGGGTACGCAGCTTCGGGCTGGCCCACGTGTCGGCCGACAGCCTGTTGCACGGATTCCCCGACCTGGTCGAGGGTAGTCTCGACTGCCCGCCGAACTGCGAGCACACCGGCGGGGCCGAGCAGTGCCGGCTGGCGGCCTGGGTGGCGGCCGGCAACGCCGACGCGCGGCGGCTCGCGTCGTACCGGCGGTTGCTGGACTCGCGTGCCGGGGAGGCCGACCAGGGGACCTCCGACCATCGCGTGCGGTAATCCGATACCTTTCCCGCCATGGCCCGGTACGCCGACGATCTCTCCCTCGCCCACCTGCTCGCGGACACCGCGGACTCGATATCGATGGCCCGGTTCCGGGCGCTCGACCTGAGTGTCGAGGCCAAACCGGACCTCACCCCGGTATCCGATGCGGACACCGCCGTGGAGAAGGCGTTGCGGGCCACCCTCGCCCGGACCCGCCCCCGGGACGGGGTGCTCGGCGAAGAGTTCGGTGCCTCGGTGGCGGCGGCCGGCCCGGGCAACCGTCAGTGGGTGATCGACCCGATCGACGGCACCAAGAACTTCATCCGCGGGGTGCCGATCTGGGCCACCCTGATCTGCCTGATGGAAGGCGACCAGCCGGTGGTCGGCCTGGTCTCCGCGCCGGCGCTGGGGCGCCGCTGGTGGGCGGCGGTCGGACACGGCGCGTACGCCGGGCGGCACACCGCCGCCGCGACCCCGATCCGGGTCTCCGGGGTCCGCCGCCTCGCCGACGCCAGCTTCTGCTACTCGTCGCTGACCAGCTGGGAGGAGTCGGGGCGGCTGGACGCGATGCTCGGCATCATGCGGTCGGTGTGGCGCAGCCGCGCGTACGGCGACTTCTACGGCTACATGCTGCTCGCCGAGGGGGCCGTCGACGCGATGGTGGAGCCGGAGCTGTCGTTGTGGGACCTGGCCGCGCTGATCCCGATCGTCACCGAGGCCGGCGGCACCTTCACCGACCTGACCGGCAAACCCGGCCCGGCCGGCGGCAGCGCCGTCGCCAGCAACGGGAAGCTGCATTCGGACCTGCTGCACCGGCTCGGCTGACGGTCGGTCGTCCGGTTCGTCGCCGAACGTATCGACGACTGCCGGATCGCCGGGATCGCGCCGGCCTGCACAGGTGTGAGCGAAGCCACCGTCTATCCTCGCCGGGTGACGACGACCGGCTGGTGTTTCCTCGGGGCGATGGTCGCCACGTACGGCGTCGCGCATCTGTTCCAGGCCGTCGCCGCAGCCCGCACGACGGTCCGGCACCGCTTCGACCCGGGCCTGCTGCTGCGCCTGGCCCGTCAGCGGGTCTACCTGGTCGGGATCGGTTGCCAGATCCTCGCCTTCCTGTTCGCCTTCTTCGCCCGACGGGACCTGCCGCTGTTCCTGGTGCAGGCCAGCGTCGCCGCCGCGCTCGGAGTGACCGCGCTGCTCGGGGTGCTGGCCCTGCGGTGGCGGCTACCGGCGGCCGAGGTCGCGCTGCTGGTGCTGCTGCTGATCGGGGTGACCGCGCTGGTGGTCTCCGCCCGACCGGCACCGGCGCATCAGCTCGGCCCCCGCGCGGTGGCGGTGATCGCGCTGTCCACCGTGGTGATCGCCGCGCTGGGGACGCTCGCCGCCCGGTTCACCGGGCCGTCGGCCTCGGTCGGGCTCGGCCTGCTCGCCGGGTTCGCGTTCTCGGCGGCCGCGGTCGCGTCCCGGCCGCTCGCCGGTGCCGACAACTACCAGGAACTGCTCACCGAGCCGTTGCTCTACCTGCTGGTCGCGCACTCCGCGATCGGTCAGTGGCTGATCGGGCTGGCCATGCAGCGCGGCTCCGTCACCGCCGCGATCGCCGCGATGGACGCCGCCGGGGCGGTGCCGGCGGCCATCGTCGGGCTGCTGCTGCTCAACGACAAGATCTGGCCGGGCCGGGAATGGCTGGCGGCGGTCGGCTTCCTGATCACGCTCGCCTCGGTGGTGGGTCTGACCCGGTACGCGGCGGCGCAGCACAGCGGTGCCGTACCGGTGGTCGCCGCGCCACGGCCGGCAGTCCCCGGACCGGCCGCCCACCCCGGCGGCACTCCGCCGGCACACCCCGGCGGCGTTCCGGCCGCCCACCCCGGTGGCCTTCCCACGGCCCGGGCCGGGGGCGGACCGGCCCGTGTCGGCGGAGGTCAGGCGGCCCGGACGGCAGCGGCGGTCGGGGCCGGCTCGATCGCGTCGGCGTCGATCGCCGTCAGGTCCAGCTCCAGCTCGACCGGTGCGACCGACTCACCGTCGGGCAGCGCCACCGCGGCGGTCGACGCCGCCTCCGGCGTACCCCGCAACCCGAGCACCCGCTGATAGAGCCGTTCGACGGCGGCAGCGGTCCGTTCCCAGCTGTAGCGGCACCGGACCCGATCGATCCCGGCATGGCCGAAGGCGAACCGCTCGGCCTCGTCGGCGAGCAGCCGCCGTACGGTGACGCCGAGGGCCCGGACGTCGCCCACCGGCACCAGCCGCCCGGTCACCGAGTCCACCACGCAGTCGGCGACGCCGCCGTGGGCGTACCCGACGACCGGGATGCCACAGGCCATCGCCTCCAACGCCACGGTGCCGACCGGGGCGTACCGGGCGGCGCAGACGACCACGTCGACCGAGCGGTACAGCTGGGGCATCTCCTCGGCCGGTACCAGGCCGGCGAGTTCGATCCGGTCGGCGACCCCGTACCGGTGGGCCAGCTCGATCAGCCGGCGGGCGCCGGGATCGTCGGCCAGTTCGGCCCGGGGCGGCCCCCCGACGATGATCAGATCGGCGTCGCCGACCAGCCGTAACGCGCCGAGCAGCGCGTCGTGACCAGCACCGGGGACAAGGTCGCCGACGGCGAGCAGCCGCCGACGCCGCCGACGGGGCGGATCGGGGTCCGGGGTGAACCGGGCCGTGTCCACGCCGGGCGGGATCAGCACCACCGACGCCCGGTCCCGACCCAGCCGGGCGAGTTCGTCGACTTCCTCGGTGCACTGCGCGACCGCCGCGTCGACGACCCGGCCCAGCGCCCGCTCCAACGCGATCCGGACCTGCGGTCCCCGGTATCCGCTGCCGAGCATGCGCTGCTGGTGACTGCCGACGCTGTGGAAGGTCTGCACCAGCGGGATCCGACTGTCGGCCACCGCGCTGGCGGCGGCGAGCCCGCCGGGCCAGAAGTGCCCGTGCACCACGTCCGGCGTCCACTGGCCGGCCCGCCACTGGCCGGCCAACGCCCGCCCGAGCTCCGGCAGGTACGCCAGCAGGTCCGCGGTGGGCAGCCGGGTCGGCGGCCCGGCCGGGATCCGTACCAGCTGGTAGCCGTCGCGTTCGACGGTGTGCGGCTCGTCGGGGTCGGTCCACCGCTCATGTACGCGTACCTCGTGGCCGAGGGCGGCCAGCTCACGGGCGAGCCGGGCGATGTGCGCGGCGGTACCGGTCAGCGGCTGACCGGCCGGGTTCACGTCGGCGGGGCACCGGGCGGGGTCCCGGTCCGGGTCGGCACGGCGCAGCGACGCTCCACCGTGTGCGGACACCAGAGCGACCCGCATCGTCACCTCCGTGGGTTCGTCACCGTTGGTAGTGGTTCTTTCTAACCTCTGCCGTACGGCCGAACACCCGGTTCCGGTCAGCACCACCCTCGGGTGAGGCCGGGATGAGGTGCGACAACGCACACCGGCGGTATGACCGGAGCAAACCGGGGTACCCGTACGTATGGCAGCGACCAGGACGCAGAGCAGCCGCATCCGCCCACCGGGTACGTCGCCGCGCCGCGACGCTGCCGGGCCGTCCGGTGACGCCCCGAGCCGGCGGCGCACCGCCGGGGAGCCGCCGGACGACCCACCGCGTACCGCCGCCGTGCGACTGTCGTCGCAGCCGATCGTCCGGCTGGTCGGTGAGCTGACCACCGACACCGTGGGGCAACTGCGCGACGCGCTGCTCGACTGCCTGGCCGACCGGGCGGCTCCGCTCGGGGTCGACGTCTCCGGGCTGCACCTCGCCGAGCCGACGGCGCTGCTGCGCCTCGCCGACGTGCCGCAGCTGGTCGCCGACTGGCCGGCCGGCGGCCTGGTCTGCACCGCCCCGCCACCAGGGGCCGGGACGCTGTGGGCGGCCGCCGGGTTCTCCGTACTGCCGGATCGTCAGTTGGCGTGCGCCCTGCTGGCCGGGGCACCGGCGGCCCGCGCGCTCGGCGTCGAGCTCGAACCGGTCGCGGGTGCGGCGCGCACCGCGCGGACGCTGCTGACCCGCGGCTGCCGGCAGTGGGACGTCCCGCAGCTGATCGAGCCGGCCGCGCTCGCGCTGACCGAGCTGGTCAACAACGTGGTGGTGCACGCCGGTACGGCGATGTCGGTCCGGGTCGGGTACCGCGACGGCTGTCTGCGGGTGTCGGTCCGGGACGGCTCCCCCGTCGCCCCGCGACCCGGTGCGCCGGTGTCGCCGACCGCACTCGGTGGACGGGGGATGTGGCTGGTCGAATCGGTGGCCCGCCGGTGGGGCTGCACCGCACTCGCCGACGGCAAGCTGGTCTGGGCCGTGCTCGACCCGTCGGACCGTTCGTGGAAAGGAGTCTGAGGTGGTACGTGTGGTTTCCGGTCCGGTGCGATGGGCGTTGCTGGTGGCCGGCGCGGCGGTGGGATACCTGATCGGCCGCCGGGCCGCCGGTGCCGGGCGCGACCGACGTCGCGGCCCGGCGGCAGGCCGGGCGGCCCAGGTGCCCGGTACGGTCACCGCCCCGGTGCCCGGTTCGGTCACCCCGGTCCGCCCGGCGGTCGCGCCGGCCGGGCAGCGACCCGGCGCCGACCTCGGCTACCACCCGGGCCGCCCCGCCGACGAGGACTTCGCGGCGGACGTGGTCAGCGGCGCGTCGGCGACGACGGCCTCACATCCGTACGAGGTCCGACCGGGCCGCACCACGGCGAGCCCGGTGGCGCCGGTCGGTGACCCGGTGGTGCCGACCGGGACCGACGCCGACGGCGATCCACCACCGCTGCGCCGCCGCCCGGACCGGCCCAGCGGGTCCGGGCCCCGCCAGCCCCGGTACGGCGAGTCCGGGTACGGCGAGTCCGGGTACGGCGAGTCCGCACCCGGTGTGTGACCCGCACACCGACGGGTATTGGGACGGCATGCGTGAAGACGACTTCCCCCGGCCGGTTTCCGACACGGAGTCCGAAGGGATCCCCGAGATCGCCGACGACGACTCGACCGCGTACGACGACGTGGCCAGCGGCCGGGAGGCCGACGGCCCGGACCCGGCGAGCATCCCGGGTGACGTGCCGGTGGCGGTGGACCACTTCGGCAACACCGCGCAGGAGCAGCGCGACGGCGAGTCGTTGGACTACAAGATCGCCCGGGAGTCGTTGCCGGAGCCGGTGAACGATCCGCTCGCCGGCCCGGTCGACCAGGCACTCGGCGACGAGGCCGACAGCGAGCAGGCCCGGACGCAGGCGCAGCGCGACGCCGATGTCCTCGACCCTGGCCCGTACTCGGATCCCGACTCGCCGGTGTCGGTGTACGACCACGGCCGGCTCGGCGGCGCGGCCGGGGACGGCCTGGTGGGTCGGCTGGTCGCCGGCGACGAAGGTGCGCCCAGCGACGACGAACCGGACTCCGTGGCGATGGACGCCGGCGCGGCCGGCGGCGGGGCCAGCGCCGAGGAGCTGGCGATCCACGAGACCGAACCACCGGCGGACCGGCCGATCGCCACCTGACCCGGTCGTCGGCCCGCTGACCGTTCCAGGCCGCGTTCCAGGCCGTCGGCCCGCTGTTCGTCCAGGCCGTCGGCCTGCTAACCGTCCAGGCCGCGTTCGATCGCGTACCGGGTGAGCTCCACCCGGTTGTGCAGATGCAGCTTGCCGAGGGTGTTCTGCACGTGGTTCTGCACCGTCCGGTGGGACAGCCCCAGTCGGGCGGCGATCTGCTTGTACGACAGCCCCTTGGCGACCAGCCGCAGCACCTCGGTCTCCCGGTCGGTCAGCCGTGGTTCGTCGCCGCCGGGTTCCGGAGTGGCGGCCAGTCGGCGGTACTCGCCGAGGACCAGACCGGCCAGCCCCGGCGTGAACACCGCATCACCGGCGGCGGTGCGCGCCACCGCGTCGAGGAACTCCGCCGGGCTGGCGGACTTCACCAGGTAGCCGGTGGCACCGGCCTTGACCGCGTCCAGCACCGACTGCTGCTCGCCGCTGGCAGAGAGCATCAGCACCCGGACGCCGGGTCGCGCGGCGTGCAGGCCCCGGATCACCTCGACCCCGGAGACGTCGGGCAGCTGCAGATCCAGCACGACCACCTGGGGTCGGGCAGCCGCGCAGATCCGTACCGCCTGCCGGCCCTCCCCGGTGGTGGCGACCACGTCGTAGCCGGCTTCGGCGAGGTCGCGGGCGACGCCTTCGCGCCACATCGGATGGTCGTCGACCACCATCACCCGGATCGGTGCCGTCTCCTGCTCCCGCTCGTCGGCTGTCATTCGCCGTACTCCTGTCCCACCACCGTCAGCCGGGCACCGGTGCCGGCACCCGCAGTTCGATCTCCGTGCCCTCGTCGGGCGCGGAGTGGATCCGTACCGTGCCCCCCACCTCGACGATCCGCCCCCGGATCGACTGGCTCACCCCGAGGCGGCCCTGCGCGGCGGCCTCGGCGAGCCGGCCGGGGGCGATGCCACAGCCGTCGTCCCGGACCGACACGGTAACGGCATCGGGCTCCGCCTCGATGAGCACCCACGCCCGGGTGTCGGGGCCGCCGTGGCGCAACGCGTTGTCCAGGGCCGCGCCGACCGCGGCAGTGACCTCGGTGGCGAGGTGGCCGGGGAGCAGCACCGGTTCGGCCGGGGCGGCGACCGAGACCCGGGGGGCGGCGTACCCGGCGACCATGGTCCGCAGGTCGGTCGCGTCACCGGGCGGTGCGGCGGCGTCCGCCGGTGGTGCCGTCGACGGTGCCGTCGGCCGGCTGGTGACCAGGGCCCGCAGCGCCGACTCCTGCTCCCCCGCCAGCCGCGCCAGCTCGCCGGCTTCACCGTCGAGGTGCGCGCCGCGCCGGGCGACCATCGCGAGCACCTGCAGCACCGAATCGTGGATGTCGCGGGCCAGCCGTTCCCGTTCCCGGGTCGCGGCGGCCAGCTCCCGCGTCGCGGCCTCCAGCTCGACCGCCCTCCGCAGCCGCTGCTCGGCGGTGGCGATCAGCCGGGCGACGTGCCCGACCGCGATGCCGGCCAGCAGCATCAGCACCCCGGGCGTCACGGACGACTCGTTGAGCCGGTCCCGTACCGCCAGGTCGGTGGCGGCCAGGACCACGGCGGCGGCGACCCCGAGCCGGCGGCCACCGGCGACCGCCCAGGCCAGCACCGGGCCGGCCAGCCAGGCGACGGCGATGGTCGGCACCCCGTCGGCGAGCGCCGGCCGGCCGATCAGCCACGGGCTGACCAGCAGGGTGGCCAGCGCGACGGCCAGGTCGGTGGCGAGCAGCGGCCAGCGGCGCAGCTGACGCCGCGGGTACGCCCAGGTCGCGGTGATCGTCCAGACGATCATCCCGAGCAGTACGGGTGCCGCGAGGAACGGATGCGCGTAGTCCGCCGCGTTACGGGCGTAGAGCACCAGCACGTAGCCGAGGGCGGCGAACCGGAAGACCGCGATCGCCCGCCACAGCGGCACGCTCAGGGTTCCGGTGGGGGCAGGGCTGTGACGCACGTGACGACGATGGCACACCCGACCGGGCCGGGGCGGTGCGGGCGGACCCGGTCGCGGCCGACGGTGCGCGCTGCCGGCGGACACGCCGGGTGCGAGGTGCAATTCCGTACCGGTCAACGTAGGGTGAGAACGCCGCGAAAGCACCGTACGACCAGCAGCCGGATGGGCCATGACCGACGCAGATCCCCCATCATCGCGTACGGTCGTGCCTATCGACCCGATGGATCTGCTGAGCGAGTCCTTCGACCGGGGTCAGGTCACTGACCTGCGGCATCACGTGGCATCGTGCGCCACGTCGGCCGGCATGCGCGGGCAGCGCCTGGACGACTTCGTGCTCGCGGTCAACGAGTTGATCACCAACGCGGTCCGGCACGGCGGCGGCCGGGGGTGGCTGCGGCTGTGGCGCGACGCGCAGTCGATGTTCTGCGAGGTCTCCGACAACGGTGCCGGGATCGGCTCGGACCGGCTGCGCCGCCGGGACCGGCCGGCACCGAACACCGCCGGCGGCTGGGGGCTGTGGCTGACCGAGCGGCTCACCGACACGATGGCCGTCGCCACCGGCCCGGAGGGCACCACGGTACGGATCAGCCTCGGGCTGTCCGACGCCGACGCCGACGCCGACGACCCGGTCAGCCGAACAGGGCGCTGACCGACTCGCCATTGTGGATCCGGCGCATCGCCTCGGCCAGGGCCGGTGCGACCGACAGCACCTGCAGCTTCGGCACCCGTTTGCCGGCCGGGATCGGCACCGTGTTCGTGCAGACGATCTCCAGTACGCCGTCCTGGCTGCTCAACCGGTCCAACGCGCCGCTGGAGAACAGCCCGTGGGTGCAGGCGATGCGGATCGACCGGACCTTCAGGTCGCGCAGGTGGTCGATGAGTTCGATCACCGTACTGCCCTTGGCGATCTCGTCGTCGAGGACGATCACGTCGCGGTCGACGACGTCGCCGATCACCGCGCTGATCTGCACCCGGTCGTCGCTGAACCGCTGCTTGGCGCCGGCCGCGACCGGGGTGCCCAGCATCCGGGCGAACGCGGCGGCCTCCTTGGCGTTGCCCAGGTCGGGCGAGACGACCACCGTGTCGGTCAGGTCGTGGTTGCGGAAATGCGCGGCCAGCTCCCGCAGCGCGTGCAGGTGGTCGACGGGGACGCTGAAGAAGCCGTGTACCTGCGGGGAGTGCAAGGTCATCGCCAGCACCCGGTCGGCGCCGGCGGAAACCAGCAGGTCGGCGACGAGCCGGGCGCCGATCGAGATTCGCGGGGCGTCCTTCTTGTCGGACCGGGCGTACGCGTAGTGCGGCAGCACCACGGTGATCCGCCCGGCCGAGGCCCCTCGGGCGGCGTCGAGCATCAGCAGCAGCTCCACCAGGTGCTCCTGCACCGGCGGTACCAGCGGCTGGATCAGGAAGACGTCGCGTTCCCGGCAGTTGGCCTGCAGCTGCACCTCGAGGCAGTCGTTGGCGAACCGGGAGACCCGCACCGGGTGCAGCGGCACGTCCAGATGGGTGCAGATCTCCGCAGCCAGGTCGGGGTGGGCACTGCCGCTGAACACCGCGATCTCACGCACCAGGTGATCGTAGGTCAGCCTGCGCGGGCGTGACCGACGCGACCCCGGACGGGCTCAGCCGAGTTGCTTACGGACGAACTCGATCGACACCTGGTCGAAGTGCGACCGACCGCCCTCGTGCCCGTCCCACTCGTACACCTCGATCTCCTTCGGGCCGGCGTAGGCGTGGTAGGCGGCGAAGACCGTCGACGGCGGGCAGGTCTGGTCCATCAAGGCGGCGCTGAACAGTGCCGGGGCGCTGGCCCACGGCACCAGGTGGGCGGCGTCGACGTAGTCGACCGTGGCGAACGCCGCCGCGGCCCGCTCCGGCTGGATTCGGCAGAACCGGACCAGTTCGTTGTACGGATCCGCGTCGGTGATGGTCACCGCCCGGCGGATCTGGCACAGGAACGGCACCCGGGACACCACCGCGCCGACCCGGTCCCCGGCGAGCGCGGCGGCGGCCAGGGCCAGCCCGCCGCCCTGGCTGGTACCGACCACGGCCAGCCGGGATCCGTCGACGCCGGGCAGTTCGGGGGCGATCTCCACGGCACGGGCGGCGTCGGTGATCAGCCGCCGGTAGTAGTAGCCGGCCGGATCCAGCACGCCTCGGGTCAGGTAGCCGGGGGTGGTCGGCCCGGAACCGTCCGGTCCGGCGTCCGGGGTGTCCCCGCCCCGCCACGACCCGCCCTGACCCCGAGTGTCCATCACCAGGTGGGCGAAGCCGGCGCTGGCCCAGAGCAGCCATTCGAGCGGGCGGCCACGGCCGCCGCCGTACCCGATGAACTCGACGACGACCGGCAGCGGCCCGGCGGCACCGGACGGGACGTTGAGCCAGCCCTTGATCTCCTGGCCGGCGAAGCCGGTGAAGCTCACGTCGTACGTGTCGATCATGCGCAGCGGGGTCGCCACCGGGGTCGCCACCGCCGGTGCCGCCATCGACCGGGCGTCGGAGAGCGTGTCGTCCCAGAACGCGCGCAGATCGGCCGGCGGGGACAGCTCGGGCTGGTAGCGCCGCAGCTGATCGAGGGGAAGATCGAACCAGGCCATGGCCGGCACGCTACCAGCGACGGCGGGGCGGATGGGGTGCGCTGTCCACGGCCATACTGGCGGGATGACCGCGCAGAGCAGCCCGGCCACCGCCGGACGGTACATCGCCGCCATCGACCAGGGCACCACCTCGTCGCGCTGCATCGTGTTCGACGCCGACGGCTCCATCGTCACGATGGCGCAGCGCGAACACCGGCAGATCTTCCCCCGCCCCGGCTGGGTCGAGCACGACGCCGAGGAGATCTGGGCCAACGTCGAACAGGTGGTCCGGCAGGCATTGGCCGACGCCGGCATTGCCGGTGCGGCCGACGCCGGCGGCGGCGCTGGTGGGCTCGCCGCGATCGGGATCACCAACCAGCGGGAGACGACGGTGGTGTGGGACAAGGCCACCGGCCGGCCGGTGCACCACGCCATCGTCTGGCAGGACACCCGCACCGGGCCGCAACTGCACCGCCTCGGCGACACCTACGGCGAACAGCGGCTGCGGGAACGCACCGGGCTGCCACTGGCGACGTACTTCGCCGGGCCGAAGGCGATGTGGCTGCTGGAACACGTCGATGGCCTCGCCGAGCGGGCGCAGCGCGGCGAGGTGCTGTTCGGCACGATGGAATCCTGGCTGATCTGGAAACTGACCGGCCGGCACGTCACCGACGTCACCAACGCCAGCCGGACCCTGCTGATGGACGTGCACACGCTGCGCTGGGACGACGAGATCCTGTCCGCGGCGGGCATTCCGGCCGCGATGCTGCCGGAGATCGTTCCGTCGGCCACGATCTACGGTACGGCGGACGCCGACGTCGCCGGCGGGGCGCTGGCCGGCGTACCGGTCGCCAGCGCCCTCGGTGACCAGCAGGCGGCGCTGTTCGGGCAGACCTGCTTCCAGCCCGGCGAGGCAAAATGCACCTACGGCACCGGCAGTTTCCTGCTGCTCAACACCGGGACGAGTGCGGTCACCTCGCAGCACGGGTTGCTGACCACGGTGGCGTACCAGATCGGTGACGCCCCGGCGCACTACGCGCTGGAAGGTGCGATCGCGGTGACCGGCTCGCTGGTGCAGTGGCTGCGCGACAACCTGGGGCTGATCTCCAGCGCGGCGCAGATCGAGGAGCTGGCCCGCAGCGTCGACGACAACGGCGGCTGCTACATCGTGCCGGCGTTCTCCGGACTGTTCGCCCCGCACTGGCGGGCCGACGCCCGGGGCGTGGTCGCCGGGCTGACCGGCTACATCACCAAGGGGCATCTGGCCCGGGCGGTGCTGGAAGCCTCGGCGTGGCAGACCCGCGAGGTGGTCGACGCGATGAACGCCGACTCGGACGTGGCGCTGCGCCGGCTGCGGGTCGACGGCGGGATGACCGCCAACGGGCTGCTGATGCAGTTCCTCGCCGACGTGCTCGACGTGCCGGTGGTCCGCCCGGCGGTCAGCGAGACGACCTGCCTGGGGGCGGCGTACGCGGCCGGGTTGGCGGTCGGTTTCTGGCCGGACCTGGATACGCTACGCGCCCAGTGGCGGGCCGACGCGCAGTGGCGGCCGGCGATGGAGCCGGCACACCGCGACCGCGAGTACGCCCAGTGGCGCAAGGCCGTCAGCCGTACCCTCGACTGGGTGGACGACTAGCCCACCCTCCCTCGGCGATCTTGCAGTTATCGAGAAGATTTGTCGTGAATGTCCCTCGATAAGTGCAAGATCGCCGGGGACTCGACCCCGTGGCGGGCAGCCGCGTCGGGCGGCAGCAGGTCGGCCGAGCGGCAGGCGACCGCCGAGGCGATCAACGCGACCGCCTCGGCACCGGGCATCGCCGGCAGCTGCCGGCCGTCACGCAGCCGCAGCGCGACCCGGCCGTACGGTGCCTCCCGGGCCCCGATCACCGCCACGTACGGCACCCTGCGCGCCACCGCCGCCCGCACCCGGGCCCCGATGGTGCCGTCGGCGTCCATGTCGACGCGCAGGCCGGCGGCGATCGCGTCGCCGGACAGCGCGTCGGCGGCCGGTCGCTGGTCGGCGGCCACCGGCAGGACCCGTAGCTGCACCGGGGCGTACCAGGCCGGGAAGGCACCGGCGTGCACCTCGATCAGGTGCGCGAACAGCCGCTCCATCGAGCCGATCAGGCTGCGGTGCACCATCACCGGCCGGACCCGTTCGCCGCGCTCGTCGACATAGGACAGGTCGAACCGGGCCGGCTGGAGGAAGTCGACCTGGATGGTGGACAGGGTCGACTCACGGCCGGCCGGGTCGACGATCTGCACGTCGATCTTCGGCCCGTAGAAGGCGGCCTCACCGGCGGCGACACCGTACCGGACACCCGCCGCGTCCAACGCCTGCCGCAGTAGCCGCTCGGCCTGCCGCCACGCGTCGTCGTCCCCGGCGTACTTGCCGCCGGCACCGCGCAGCGACAACTGGTACGACGACACCCGTACGCCGAGTGCGTCGTGCGCCTGCCGCATCAGCCGCAGCACGTCGGCGATCTCGGGACCGATCTGCGGCAGTGCGCAGAAGATGTGCGAGTCGTTCAGCCAGATCGACCGGACCCTGGTCAGGCCACCGAGCACACCGGAGCGTTCGGCGCGATACATGGCACCGAGCTCGGCGATCCGTAGCGGCAGGTCCCGGTAGGAGCGCTGTCGCGACTTGAAGATCAACGCGTGGTGCGGGCAGAGACTCGGCCGCAGCACCAGCGCGTCCCCGTCCCCCTCGCCGTCGCCGTCCCCGTCGCCATCGCTGTCGTCGGCGTCGTTGTCGTCGCGCTGCCCGCCCAGGGCCATCGGCGGGAACATGTCGTCGGCGAAGTTGGCCCAGTGACCGGACAACTCGTACATCTGCCGTTTGCCCAGCACCGGTGAGTAGACGTGCTGGTATCCGGCGCGGCGTTCCAGCTCGCGCAGGTACGACTCGACTTCGTGGCGGGCCGCCGCGCCGGCCGGCAGCCAGAACGGCAGGCCGGCACCGATCAGCGGATCGGAGTCGAACAGGTCGAGTTCCCGGCCGAGCTTGCGGTGGTCGACGTTCTTCACGGTGTCTCCTGGGGTCGTGACCCGGCCGAGACACCCTGCGGAAAGCCGGAAACGGCCCCGGGCGTCTCGCCCGGGGCCGTGTCGTCAGCTGAAGGTCAGGTCAGCGCGAACGTACGCCGGGACGTCCCGGCGTCGTCGTGGCCGACCACAAAACCATGCCCGCGATCGTACGCCCGCCCCGCTCCACCGCCCACCGGTTTGCCATCCGCGTCAGGGGGCGACGCGGTGCAGGTCGCGCGGGAAGAGGGTGACCTGCCGAATGTTGGGTACGTCGAGCAGCCGGGCCACGAACCGCTCCAACCCGAACGCGAAGCCGCCGTGCGGCGGCATGCCGTACCGCATCGCGTCCAGATAGCCGGCGTACGGCGTCAGGTCGGTCTCACCCCGCTCGGCGAGCGCGTCGACGTAGTCGCCGTACCGGTGCAGCCGTTGCCCGCCGCTGACCAGCTCCACGCCCCGGAAGATCAGGTCGATGGCGCGCGAGTAGCCGGGCCGGGCCGGGTCCGGATGGGTGTAGAACGCCCGGTGCCGGGTCGGGTAGCCCTCGACGAAGACGAAGTCGCTGCCGTGCTCGCGCAGCGCCCACTCCCCCAGCCAGCGTTCGTGCTCCGGTGCCAGGTCCGGCTCGCCGCTGACGTCCCGGCCGGTCGCCGCGCTGATCATCTCCAGGGCGTCGGCGAAGTGCACGATCACCGGCTCGGCCGGCAGCGCCGGCATCCGTACGCCGAGCAGCTCCACCGCCGACCCGGCGCGCTCGGTGACCGCCGCCAGCATCCCGGCGACGGTGGCGTGGCAGGCGGCGATCACGTCCCGGTGGTCGTCGACGAAACCGAGTTCGGCGTCAAGTGACGTGTACGCGGTCAGGTGCCGGGCGGTGTCGCTCGGCTCGGCCCGGAACACCGGCCCCACCTCGAAGACCTGTTCGAAGACGCCCACCATGATCTGCTTGTAGAGCTGCGGTGACTGGGCAAGATAGGCCCGGCGGCCGAAGTAGTCGAGGGCGAAGACGTTCGCGCCGCTCTCGGTCGCCGTACCGACGATCTTCGGGGTGTGGATCTCGACGAAGCCCATGCCGTTCAGGGTTTCCCGGAAGCCGGCGACGGCGGCGGCCGAGATCCGGTGCGTGGCGGCCAGCTTCGGGTGGCGTAGCGCGACCGGCGCGTGGTCCAGGATCGTCGGCAGGTTGGCCCGCAGGTCCGGCCGATACAGATCAAACGGTACGGGTGCCGCCGGGTCGGTCAGCGGCGTGATCGTCGGGCCGGTGACCTCGACGCCGCCGGGGGCGGCCGGCTGGGCGGTCGCGATCCCGGTGACGGCGACGGCGGTTTCCTCCGGCAGGTGTTCGAGTTGGGCCCGTACCGCCGGGTCGGTGACGACGACCTGGGCGAGCCCGGCGGCGTCGCGCAGGATCAGGAACGCGACGGATTTCAGCATTCGCCGCCGGTGAATCCAGCCAGCCAGCCGTACGGGCTGGCCAACGAAGTCGGGAAGAGCGGCGGAAAGGATGCGTTGCATGGTGGTGACCTCCTCCGGTGTGCGCAACGCGTCCCCAGAGAGGTGTGGGCGAGCGGGATCCTCGCGGTGCCACCACACCTTCACCGCGCCATCGCGGTGTACGCGCGGCGCGGCCTTCGCTTACCCGTGACGTGGGCGAGTCGGCGGGAGTCTACTGAGCCCGTACGGGCCGTTCTTTCCCGCAGCTCAGGAGGGTCTTCGTGGCTGGGCCGGAGTCCGCCCTCTCAGCTGTGGGCGGCTCTCTGTCACTCCGGTGGGCGCAACCGCTACTCGGCTCCGTCGTCGCTGTTACCGGTCGACGCTAGCGGTACGGCGCCGTCGTCCGCATCCAGATTCCGACCGCCATCGGTCGGTCTCGCTCCCGGGCCAGTCAAGGGCTTACGCCAGACGGAGACGTGCTTCTCGCTGTCGGCGGTGAACGGCGAGCCGTCCCAGTCCGCTAACCGGCACTCCAGCGTCAGACCGGCGAGCCGGGCCATCAGGTCGCACTCGGCTGGCCAGATGTAGCGGAAGTTGCTGTTGCCGTAGCTGGCGCTGCCGTCGTCGCTCCGCCGGTAGTGGTGCGAGGTCCCCTGCTGGGTGACCATGTCGTAGGTGTCGAAGCCGACATGCCGGTCCGTCACTTCGAACGGCACCGCCGACTGCCCCGGTGGGAACCGCCGGATGCCCGGCATCCACAGCTCGACGACGAACCGCCGACCGGACGTCAGGTGCCGGGCGGCGTTACGGAAGCACTCCACCTGCTCGTCCTGCGTACGCAGGTTGCCGATGCTGTTGTAAACGACGTACACCAGGGGAAAACCGCTTCGGAACCGTCGCCGTCGCCATGTCGCCGACGACGACCGGCAGGTCGTCTGCCAGCGGGACCTTGCGGCGTAGCTGATCGATCATCGGCTGCGACAGCTCGATCCCGCTAACCGAAATGCCCTTCGCGGAAAGCGGGATCGCCACCCGGCCGGTGCCGATCGCGAACTCCAACGCGGAACCGGTGCCGGCCAGTTTGGCCAGAAACTCCACCGTCGGGTCCAGCACATGGCGTGCGAACATTTCTGCCGAGGTGCGGTCGTACCCCTGCGCTGCCCGCTCGTCCCGATGTTTGATCTACATCGAGGTGACGCTGACGCACCTCAAAATCGCGAAATAAGGTGCGTCAGCGTCACCTCGATGCAGCGGGACAGTACCCCCGATGCTCGCGGGGATCTGGGTAGGGTCAGCGTCGTGACCGTCGCGCGTTCCCTCGCCCTGTTCATGCTCGCCGCGCTGGCCGAGATCGGCGGGGCGTGGCTGATCTGGCAGGGCTGGCGGGAGCACCGTGGCCTGCTGTGGATCGCCGCCGGGGTGATCGCGCTCGGGCTGTACGGGTTCGCCGCGTCGCTGCAGCCGGATCCGAACTTCGGCCGGATCCTCGCCGCGTACGGCGGCGTCTTCGTCGCCGGATCCCTCGCCTGGGGCGTTGTCGTGGACAAGTTCCGGCCCGACCGCTGGGACATCACCGGCGCGGTGATCTGCCTGATCGGCGTCGCCGTCATCATGTACGCCCCACGCAGCTGAACGGCCAAGGCCACGCTGCCGGCGGTACTCCTGTGCCCGGCGGGTGCTCCTGGAGCCGGGAGTGTCTTCTTTAGTCGGATGCGCGACTGGACCGGCGTACCGGGCAGAAAACGACGGTGACGACAGGGCAAGCTCCTCCGATGCCCCGCCCTGCCACGGTGCCACGCGAGCTGAGCTTCGAACCGTTCTGCGGCAGCCGCGCCATCGCTGCCGGCCTGATCACCCGGCGGATGCTCAACGGTCCGTCCTGGCGCCGCATCCTCCCCGACGTCTATGTACACGAGAGCTCGTACGACCCCGACGACTACCGGATGTGGTGTACAGCCGCCGCCGCACGGCTGCCGCCCGGTGCGGCGATCCACGAGCTCAGCGCGGCCTTTCTCTGGGGGGCCAACCTCCTGCCGCTACGCGGTCCCGGGCAGGCGGTGGTGCCGGTACACATTGCCCTGCCGAAGACGGCCAGGCGGTACTCGTACCCAAGAGTAAAGTCCGCATACCGGACACTCGACCCTGACGACATCACGTCCTTGAGCGGACTTCCCTTGACCACTGGAGTCCGTACCGCGTTCGACCTGGGTCGTTCGTTGCCGCGTGCTGATGCACTCAGCGCCCTCGACACCGTCCTACGCCGCCGCCTTGTCACGCGCGCGCACCTCGCGGCGTACATCGACACCCGCCATGGGCTACGCGGCTTGCAGCAGGTGCGGGACCTCCTTGCTCTTGCGGAGCCGTTGAGTGAATCGCCAATGGAGAGCCGACTCCGCCTGCTGCTACACGACGCCGGCCTGCCGAAACCCACCTTGCAGTACGAGGTACGGGACGCCTCACTGAGCGGGAAGGGGCGGTTCATCGCGCGGGTCGACCTGGCGTACCCGCAGTGGCGGATCGCCATCGAGTACGAAGGTGACCACCACCGGGAGCGAGCGACGTTCCGCAAGGACGTGTACCGCTTCAACGCGCTCCGGGAAGCCGGCTGGCTTGCGCTCCGCTTCACTGCCGACGACGTACTCCGGCGGAAGGAACAAGTCGTGCAAAAGGTGCGGGCGGCGATCGCCGAACGCACCACCTGACCACATCGCACCGGTCGAGGTGACGCTGACGCACGCTATTTTCGCGTTTTAGCGTGCGTCAGCGTCACCTCGACGGCGAAGAGCCGTCACGAAGCCAGACCAGGAGTTGCCAGAAAAGGACAAAACAGGACCGTACGGATCCTTTGAGTCCCGCACCGCGACGCCGGGTGCCTCAGGGCCAGCAAGCCCTGCCACCTCGACGCAGTTGGAGTCGGAGCCACTGCGGCTCGACTTACGCCACGTCCGGCCAGACAGGTCGGTCACGTTCATCCTCGCCTCACTCACGCTCGCGTGCTGCCGCGATCTCGCCGATGAGCGACCTCGATCAGGCGGCGACGCTGATCTCCGAGCACTGCGGCAAGCCGGTCACGCTGGTCGAGCACCGGGCCGACCTCTGCTACTGGACGGCGCACGTGGAGTTGCCCTACGCCGACGGCGGGAGTTGACGCGCCCCCGGCAGGTGAACTGCGTACTGACGGACGGCTGCCGGGCTGGCCGCGATCGGCCAGCCCGGCAGACGGCATCGAGGGCAGCAGGCAGCGCTGTTTCTCAGGCTGGCGGCGTACGGTGAGCCCGGACGACGAAGTCGTGGATGGTCAACTGCTTCGAGTCGTGGTGCACCTCGCGGGTACGGGACTCCGCGACGGCCACCTTCCACTGCGCTTCGGGCAGGGACCCGACGACGGCGCCCAAGCCGATCGACGCGGCCCGGGGGGCGTGGGCAGCCGAGTGGGTGTCGGCGTGGTCGTGGCCGACGACCAGCAGGGTCCCACCGGGGGCGACGGCGGCGGCCAGCCGTGCCACGAACCGGTCGAACGGCAGGTCGGGGTGGACGTACTGGCTGGTCACCAGGTCGTAGCGCTGCGCCGGCTCCCAGCTGGTCAGGTCGGCGGTGAGCCAGGTGATGCGCTGCGCAATAGCGTGATCCTGTTGTGCGGCGAGCTCCTTGGCGCGGCCGACTGCAGTCGACGAGGCGTCGACGGCGGTCACCTGCCAACCCCGGCTGGCGAGCCAGATCGCGTCGGCGCCGGTGCCGCAGCCCGCGTCGAGCGCCGTACCCGGGGGCAGGTCCGCGACCTCGGCGACCAGCTGCGGTCCCGGCGAGACGTGTCCCGCCGGGTGCGCCTGATAGTGCTGCTCCCACCAGTCGGCGCTGAACGCGGGATGATCGGTGTGGGTCTCGTTGGTCATGCCTCGACGGTAACGAGCCTTCCGAGAACTGGAAGAGTTCATGCGGTTTCCGCAAGAAGGCAGTAGGTAGCACCTAGCATGGTGGGCGTGTCAGAGGTCGAGCTTTCCGACGTGGTCCGGCAGCGCATCCGTGGCCTACGGCAGGCGCGCGGCTGGAGTCTCGACTCCCTCGCCGCCCGATGCCACCTGAGCCCGTCCACGCTGAGCCGCATCGAGACCGGCCACCGGCGGATCGACCTGGACCAGCTCGTCGCCCTGGCCAGGGCGCTGGACACCACGATCGATCAACTCGTCGAGCCGGTCGACGATGCCGACGTGATCATCCGGCCGATGAAACACCAGGAGCCGGGTCTGGCCACCTGGATGCTGTCGCGCAGCTCAGGGCAGCCCGGCGGCAGCATGGTGGCGAAGATGCGGATCACCCCGGAGCGCCGTACCGGTCCGGGGCATCTGAGCGTGCACCCCGGTCGGGAGTGGTTCTTCGTGCTCAGCGGCACCGCGCTGCTGCATCTGGGTGAGCGGCAGATCCCGGTCGGCCAAGGGAACGCGGCGGAGTTCTCCACGATGATCCCGCACTCCATCGGCGCGGTGAACGGGCCGGTCGAGATCCTCACCATCTTCGACCAGGACGGCGAGCGGGCCCACGCGCAGTCGTCGAGCGACGCCCCAACCAGTTAGTCTTGCCATTACTGCAAGCCTTGGTGCCGATAGCGCAAGGCGGCGTTAGCTTTCCCGCATGACCTCTCCAAGCCTGTCTCCGCAGGTGTCGGCCGTCGCGGACGCCGCTGCGGCGGATTCCGACCCGACGATCCACGATCCGCGCCGACGCCGCGCCGTCCTCATCGCGGTCTGCATCGCGCTGATGGCGGTGATCGCTTCCGTCTCCGGGCTGAACGTCGCTCAGCAGGAGTTCGCCGTCGCGTTCGGCGCTTCGCAGAGCACCGTCCTGTGGATCATCAACATCTACACGATCACCCTGGCCGCGCTGCTGCTGCCGCTCGGCGCGGTCGGCGACCGGTGGGGCCGCAAGCCCGTACTGCTCGCCGGCCTGATCGTCTTCGGGGCCGCCAGCGCCGCCGCGGGCCTCGCCACCTCGACCGAGATCATGATCACCGCACGACTGCTCAGCGGCATCGGCGCGGCGATGATCATGCCGATCACCCTGGCCGTGATCACCTCGACCTTCCCGGACCAGGAACGGTCCCGGGCGATCGGCGTCTGGACCGCCGTCGCCGGAGGTGGCGGATTGCTCGGGATGTACCTGTCGGCGTTCCTGGTCGACGTGGCGGACTGGCGCTGGCTGTTCGCCCTCCCGGTCGTGCTCGTCGTCGTGGCCGCCGGCATGACCATCCGGTACGTCCCGAACTCCCGCGAGGAGTCGAGTCACCCGTTCGACACCATCGGTTCGCTGTCGTCGGTGCTCGCCGCCGTCGGACTCATCTTCGTCCTGCACGAGGGGCCGGAACATGGCTGGACCGCGCCCGCCACGCTGGTGGGTCTGCTCGTCGGCGTCGTCGGGGCCGTCGTCTTCGTCGCCTGGGAGCTGCGTCGGCGCGCGCCGCTGCTCGACGTCCGACTGTTCCGCGACCGGGGGCTGTCCAGCGGCTCGGTGTCGCTGCTCGCGGTGTTCGGCGTTCAGGCGGGCATCTTCGTGGTGCTCTTCCCGTACTTCCAGGCCGTCCTCGGCTGGTCCGGGCTGCGCTCCACGCTGGCGATGATGCCGATGGCCCTGCTGATGATGGTCGCCTCCGGCCTCGCCCCACGGGTGGCCGCGCTGGTCGGCGCCCGCGCCACCATGGCAGCCGGGATCTTCCTCGGCGGCGCGGGCCTGGCCCTGATGGCCAGCTTCGTCTCCGTCGACGGCGGCTACCTGTCGGTGCTGCCCGGGATGCTCGCCATGGGGCTCGGCATGGGCCTGTCGATGACCCCCTCCACCGAGGCGATCACCAGCGCCCTGCCCCGCGCCCGCCAGGGCACCGCGTCCGCGCTCAACGACGTCACGAGAGAGTTCGGTGCCGCGCTCGGCGTCGCGCTGCTCGGGGCGATCGTGTCCGCCGGTTACCGCAACGCCGTCGACCCCCGGCTCGACGAGCTGGCCGTCGACGCGCCCGACGCGGCCCGGGAGGGCATCGCCACCGCTCTCGCCTCCGCCGACGACGCCGGCCCGTACGCCGACGAGCTGGTCCGGGCCGCGCAGCAGTCGTTCGTCGACGGCTGGCAGCAGGCCATGTGGGTGGGCGTCGGGGTGATGGTGCTCCTGTTCGGCTACGTGCTCGCCCGGGGTCCGCAGCGTAGGCCACGAGCCGAGCAGCCGGAACCGACTCCGGGGAACCTCACGAAGGACGCGGTCGCCGGCTGAACGCGCTGGCGTCAGGTCTTCGTGTCGGTGGTTGGTGCCGTGGTCTGTCTCAGCACCAACCACCAGGTTCGCCTACGAGTTGTTGGCGCGCGTCCTGGCCCACATGGCGAACGGCCACGGTGTCTCAGGCGTCCCGGCTCACGCGGAGCTGACCCGCTCACCAGGTGCGGCCGGTGATCCGTTCGTAGACCTCGACGTAGCGGGCCCGGGTCACCTCGACGATCTCGGCCGGCACCTCGGGGGCCGGCGGGCGCTTGTCCCAACCGGTGCCGGCAGCCCAGTCCCGCACGTACTGCTTGTCGAAGGAGAACTGGGCACGGCCCGGCTGGTACGCGTCCGCCGGCCAGAACCGGGAGGAGTCGCTGGTCAGCACCTCGTCGGCGAGGACCAGGGTGCCGTCCGGTGCCCAGCCCAGCTCGATCTTGGTGTCGGCGACGATCAGGCCGCGCTCCTCGGCCAGCGCCGCGCCGCGCCGGTAGACGTCCAGGGTGATCTGCCGCAGCCGCTGCGCGGTTTCCGCGCCGACCTGCGTGACCACATCGGCGTACGTGATGAACTCGTCGTGCTCGCCGACCGGCGCCTTGGTCGTCGGGGTGAAGATCGGCTCGGGCAGCTTGGACGCCTCGACCAGGCCGGCGGGCAGCGCGATGCCGGAGACCGACCCGGACTTCTCGTACTCCTTCAGACCGAGACCGGTCAGGTAGCCGCGGGCGATGCACTCGACGGGCACCATGTCCAGGCGGCGGCAGCGGATGGCCCGGCCGGCGAACTCGGCCGGTACGTCGGTGGCGGAGACGACGTGGTGCGGCACCAGGTCGGCGAGCTGCTCGAACCACCACAGCGACAGCGCGGTGAGCAGTTTGCCCTTGTCCGGGATGGGGGTGGGCAGCACCACGTCGTAGACGCTGATCCGGTCGGAGGCGACGAGGATCAGGTCGTCGCCGTCGGCGTACACGTCCCTGACCTTGCCCGAGTGCAGCAGCTCCACGCCGGCAAGTACATCACGACGACGCAGCGGCGACGGACCTGGACCGCCGGGTGCCCGTCCGCCCCTCAAGCTGACGGGGCGGACGGGCTGGCCAGGCTGGGGCGGTTCGGAGGTCCTGGCCGGGGGCCGCCGCGCCGCCGACGATTCCCGGGCTGGCGGCGCGGCGGGGCTCATACGACGCCCGGGCTACAGGCGTGCGCCCAGGTGGGGCTGGCCGATCGGGTGCAGGAACGGTGACGTCGGGATGGCACCGTCGGGGCGGCGCGGCCCGGTGATCGTCGCCGCGTTGGTGCTGACCAGCGACGCATCGGTCCAGGTGCCGCCGATGTTCCACGAGTTGCCGGTGCCGGTCGACGAGCCGAGCGACACCGGGGTGGGGTTGGTCGCGGCCAGGTTGCCGGTCAGCACCGACGCCGACCGGTTGACGGTGAAACCGTTGCGGCCGTTGTTCCAGGCGGTGTTGCGGTCGAAGCGGTGCGCACCCGGGTTACCGTTGTCGATGAAGCCGTCGACGGCGTTGCCGAACGCGATGCTGTTGCGGACGGCATGCGGCACCGCGTCAGGGATCCCGCCGCCCATCTTGAAGCCGTTGCCGTCGCCAGCGAAGTCGGGAAAGCCCCATCGGTTGACGCCGTTGCCCCAGGCCACCGAGTTCTCGATGAGGATCGGCGACCGGAACATCCAGGCGTCGAAGCCGTCGTCGACGTTGTTCCACAGTCGGGCGCCCCGGACGACGTTGCCGACGCCGGAGCCTTCCTTGATGGCCAGGCCGTCGGCGCTCTCGCCGTTCTTGCGCGGGTCCCGGTTGCCGTACGCGTCGAGGTCGATGACCTGGTTGTACGTGGCGTCGCCCTGGATCTGCAGGCCGGATTCGTAGTTGTCACGGGTGGTCAGGCGCTGGAAGACGTTGTGGTGGCAGGTGCGGCAGTAGACCCCGTACGGGCCGTTTGCGATCTCCAGGTCGACGAGCCGCCAGTACGACGCCTGCATGTGTATGGCGCCGCGTTCGATGTTGGGGATGCTGCCGTTCAGCGGTGCCGGGGTGTGCGGCATCGGCTCGCCGTCGATGAGTACGTGTTCGGTGCCGTACCGGGTGAGGGTGATCGGCGCGTCGGCGGTGCCGGAGGTGAGGATCCGGATGTTGGTGGTCGGGGCGTAGCGGCCGCCGCGCAGCCGGATGGTGGTGCCGGGGACTGCCAGGTCGACGGCGCGCTGCACGGTGCGCAGCGGCTGGGCGAGGGTGCCCGGGTTGGCGTCGTCGCCGGTGGTGGCGACGATCAGGTCCCGGCCCGGCCCGGACGAGGGCGGGACCGTCGTGGGCGGCACCGTCGTGGGCGGTGCCGTGGTCGGCGGCGCTGTCGTGGGCGGCGCTGTCGGCGGCGGGCTCGCCGATGGCGAGGACGTCGGCGGTACGGAGGACGTCGGCGTCGGTGTCGGGCCGGCCCCGACGGTGCTGACGGTCACGTCGTCGAAGGCGGCGGTGGCGCGGTCGGTCTGCACGCCGATGCGGCCCTGGCCGCGTTGGCTGGCACCGGTGCCGATCAGGGTGCCGTCCACCCAGCCCTGGACGGTGCCACCGGAGACCTCCAGGGTCAGGGTCGCCCAGGTATCGGCGGGCACCGGCCGGGCGGCGGTGCCGAGGACGGTGACGGCTCCGCTGCGTACGGCCTGCAGTTCGACGCGCCCGTCGAACAGTGCCAGTCGGTCGAAGCTGGTGGCGCCCGGGGACCGGGCGGCGAGTCCGACGAATCCGCCGGACGAGGTCCAGCTCAGCGGCTTGACCCGGGCCTGGAGCCGGTAGTCGGTCCAGTTGGTGGAGCCGGCGAACATCCGGGCGAGCCCGGCGTCGGGTTTGGACTGTCGCAGGACCTGGGAGCCGTCGGCGACGACCGCCCAGGTGCCGCCGGACTTCGACCAGCCGGCGGCGTCGCCGTCGTCGAAGTCGTCGGTGAACAGGGTCGCCGCCCAGGCTCCGGTGACGGTGGTGGCGAGCAGGGCACCGGCGGTGAGCAGCGCGGTGCCGGTGACGGCGAGGGCGGCGAGGGCCGGGCCGCGCGGCCGCCGACGGCGGTGGGCCCGGTCGGGATGGTGCCACATGGCGGTGCCTTCCGGTGGCGGACGGTACGCTGACGACGCGCGCAGGAAAGCGCTTTCCGATGCAGGGAACGGTATGACGAATCAGTACGCATGTCAATACGTCGATTAATGGCACGGCAATGACCATCCGGTCGGACCGTTGACACCCGCCCGGATCGCTTGTGTAAATGGTCGGGCCGCCGACCGGCGAACCCGGCCCCGATCAGGAGAAACTCGTGTCACCATCCGCCCGTTCGACACGTGGAGTCCTCACCCGAGCACTAGCTGTCGCACTCGCCGTCGTCGTCGGTCTCACCGCCTGCGCCACCGGCGAGCGCGACGAGGACACCACCGAGGACGGGCCGGTCCAACTGTCCATCTTCTGGTGGGGTGCCGAGCGCCGGGCGGAGCTGACCCAGCAGGCCCTCGACGTGTACGCCGCCCGCCACCCCGGCGTCACCTTCAAGGTGACCTGGCAGGGCAACACCGGCTACTACGACAAACTGTCCAGCCAGGCCGCCGGCGGCAACGCCCCGGACCTGTTCCAGATCGACGACAACTACCTGACCGAGTACGCCGAGCGGAACGTCGTGCTGGACCTCACCCCGTACGTCGAGAGCGGCGAACTGGACCTCTCCGGCTTTCCGAGCAGTCTGGTCCAGTACGGACAGGTTGCCGGTCGGACCGTCGCCGTGGCGGCCGCCGCGAACACCCCGGGCATGGTCTACAACAAGACCCTGCTGGCCGAGTTGGGGGTCGACGAGCCGACCATCGGGATGACCTACGAGCAGTTCATCGACTGGGCCAGCGAGATCACCGCGCGTACCGACGGCGAGGTGGCCGGGACGATGGACCCGTCCGGCGACTACAAGGCGCTCTGGCTCTGGCTGCGCACCCAGGATCTGGAGCTCTACCAGGGCCGCCGGATGGGCTTCAGCGCCGCCGATCTGACCAGGTGGTTCACGTTGTGGGAGCAGGCCCGCGCCGCCGGCGCCACCCCGGACGCCGCGCTGATCAAGTCGGCGAACAGCGGTGACGTGACCCAGCAACTGGTGGCCACCGGCGACGCGGCGACCTCCTTCATGTGGTCCAACCAGCTGGCCGAGCTGCAGAAACAGACCAACGACGACCTTGGCGTGGTCTCCTATCCCGGTGACCCGAAGGGCCAGTGGGCGCGGGCTTCGATGTACTGGGCGGGGTACCGCGGCACCCGGCACCCTGAGCTGGTGGTCGACGTGATCGACTTCCTGGTCAACGATCCGCAGGCCGGCCGGATCCTCGGCACCGAGCGGGGCCTGAGCTCCAACCTGGAGGTACGCCAGACCGTGCAGGCGACCCTCGCGGACGAGAAGATGAAGGCCTCGGTCGCGTTCGAGCAGCAGATGGCCGAGTTGTTCGGGCCCGCGCCGGTGCCACCGCCGCCGGGGCACACCAAGGTCCGGTCGTTGCTGATCACCGCCGCCGAGAGCGTGCAGGGCGGCACCGCCACCCCGCAGGAGGCGGCCGAGGGGTTCCTCGACCAGGCCAACGCGACCCTCACCAGCGGCTGACCCGGGGTCACCGCACCGGGCGGACCACCGACGTGATGATCAGCGGCGGACACCACCAGGCGAGACGGGCGTAACAAGAAGTTACATTGGTCGACGTCACGGCGTTCGATCCGTACCGTCGGCATGGGAGGTGTCCCCGATGCCGGAGGACTACATCGGCCTGCGGGTCGCGCGCTGGCGCGACATCGCCGGCATGACGCAGCAACAACTCGCCGCCGAGATCGGCGTGAGCCGCGAGTACGTATCCATGATCGAAAACGGCAAGCGCGCCGTGACCAAACGATCCATGCTGATCGCGCTCGCCTCCGCCCTCGGCGTATCCACCATGGATCTCACCGCCCAGCCGTACCTGCCCCGGTCCCGCAACGACCTGGCGCTGTGGGCGGCCGTACCGGCGATCCGCAAGGCGATGGACGACGACGAGCCGGCCGTGGCCCGGCCGCCGGCCCAGCTCGCCGCCGAGGCCGACCGGGCGATGCGGGCGCGGATGGCCTGCGACAACCCGACCCTCGGGATTCTGCTGCCCCGGCTGATCGCCGAGATCCGGGCCACCGCCAATGCCGAGAACGACCCGGCGGCGCTGCGGATCGCCGTACAGACGCTGGTCACCGGCTCGCTGGCGCTCAAGCCGCAGGGCCATGTCGACCTGGCGATGCGGCTCGCCGAACGCGCCGTCCGGGCGGCGAAGCTCTCCGGCGACCCGGCCTGCGAGGCCGCCGCCGACTTCGCACTGGCCCAGGCGGTACTCGCCACCGGCCTGCGCAAACGGTCCTGGACCCTGGCCCGGGCCGCCGCCGAACGGATGCAGGCCCATCTGGGTACGGACGAGGGCCGGGCCTGGTACGGCATGCTGCACCTGCACGCCGCGCTCTCCGCGGCCAGCCTCAGCCAGCACGACGTCGCCGAGGAGCACGTCGTCGAGGCGGAGGAGGTGGCCCGGCGGACCGCCGGCGACCCGTGGCGGATGGAGTTCACCCCGGCCAACGTCGCGGTGTGGCGGGTCGGCGTGGTGCTGGAGAACGGTGAGCCGGGTCGGGCTCCCGAGCTGGCCCGCAAGGTGGACCAGAGCGCGCTGCGTACCCCGCAGCGGCGGGCCCGGCTGCACATGGACGCCGGGCGCGGCTTCCACGCCGCCAAACGCAACGACGAGGCGGTCCGGGCGTTCCTGCGGGCCGAGGCGATCGCCCCGCACGAGACCCGCAGCCGCGCCACCGTACGGGAGATCATCGCCCACATCGTGCGCGACTCGTCGCCCCGGGGCGGTTCGGACGAGCTGCGCCAGCTCGCCGTCCGGATGGGCATCGACCCACTCTCCCCAGAGGACCACGCAACGTAACCGGTCGTTACGCACAATCCACGTCGGAGCTTCTAACGTCATGGGTACGGGGTGCGGCGTCGGGTGTCAGTGGAGAGCCCCCGGCGTCGCACCCCGGCTGTCGTGTCGCGCCCGCGCCGTCGGTTCGCCGCGTCCACCGTCGTGAAGGGAGTGACCATGGTCTCGTACGACGAGTATCTCTTCGCCGTCGCGGCGACACTGGCCCGCCGGCACCGCCCGCAGTGGTCGTGGCGGCGCTGGCGGCGGACCTGCCGGTGCGGTGCCGAACTGCCCTGTCGCGCGCTGCACCGGGTGCCGATCAACCGGGGCCACTGGCCGCGATGACCGAACGGGCAGCGGAGATCGTCCGGGTCCACGTGCCCGGTGCCGACGGCTGTTGTCAGGGCTGTCTGGCCTGGTGGGGCCTGCTGATGCCGTACCCCTGCTGGCAGGCCCGGTGGGCGCTGGAACTGACCGGCGACCACCGGTCGCCCGGCCCGCCTGAGCTTTCCTCCGCCACGCCGGGTGCCGGTCGCCCGCCCTCCGGTCAGGTCCCGGCCGACGGCGGGCGGCCGGCATCCGCATCGGCACCGCCATCCGCGCCCTCGCCGGCATCCACACCGGCACCGGCACCCACAGCGGCACCCCCATCCAGATCGGCATCCGGAGCGCCGTCCCACCGGGCCCAGCGGTGACCGGCCGCGCCGGCGACGACCATCAGCAGCGCGGCGGCGGTCAGTGCCTGCGGCAGACTCGCCCCGCCGGACCGCTGCGGCGCGGCCGCCTCACCGGTCGTCGGTGCCGGTGCCAGCACCGCGTTCGTGGCGATCAGTGAAGGGGCGGGACGCTCCGCGTCGGCCCGGGTCTCCGACCAGTCGTAGCTGTCGCCGTCGGCGCAGCGCTGCACCGCCGGGAACCAGAACGTCTGCCCGACGCGGCCGGTCAGCCGGACCAGTACGGCGAACTCGGCGACGCCGGCGGCGATCTGTTCGTCGCCGATCGGCGGTCCGGTCCAGGTGACCCGCCGAGGTGTCACGTCGGCGGTCCAGCCGTCCGGCTGTCCGACGGCGGTGCCGACGATCGCGCCCTCGGGCATGTCGACGGTCAATTCGGTGGTGTCGGCGTTGGCGCAGCCGTGGTCGAAGGTGAAGGTCAGCGTCGTCGCGCCGGCACCGTTGGGCGCGGCTCCGGCCAGCTGAGTGTGTGCCAGGGCCGGTGTCGCCACCCCGAAGGCGGCCAGACCGAAGGCGGCCAGACCGAGGGTCGCCCGGGCCAGCACCGTCACCGCCCGCCTGCGGAGGACAGTCAACGGATCTCCACGGGAATCGTCGCGATCGGGCTGTCGAACCGGGAAGTCCGGGCGTTGATCTCGACCTCCCAGGCACCGGCCAGTGGGAAGTCCGCGATCGCCTCGTAGCGCCCGGTGCCGACCTGGGACAGCCGG
Organism: Solwaraspora sp. WMMD791; assembly: GCF_029581195.1. Taxonomy (NCBI): domain Bacteria; kingdom Bacillati; phylum Actinomycetota; class Actinomycetes; order Micromonosporales; family Micromonosporaceae; genus Solwaraspora; species Solwaraspora sp. WMMD791. The sequence goes on along the minus strand of NZ_CP120737.1, from coordinate 5,994,950 downwards.
CGCTCCAGCGGGCCAAGGTCGTACTCCGGCAGGCTGACGGTCACGGTGGGCGGTGCCACCGGCTCCAGCGGCTGCCCGGCCGCGTCGAACAACGCCACCTCCAGGGCGTTGATCCCGGTGCCCCCCGGAGTGATCCGGATCCGTACCTGGCCGTCGCCGAGGCCCGCCCCGGCGACGACCACCTGCTCGGCGACGTCGGGTGCGGTGCCGTCGGCCGAGCTGGTCGGGTCGGTGCCGACCGGTGGCGCGGTGGGATCGCGGGTCACCAGTACGCCGGTCACGGCGAGCACCGCGACCAGCAGCGCCGCTTCGACCCGTACGGTGCGACGCAGCGCGCCCAGCGCGGCGGCCTCGGTATCCGGCCGGCTGGTCCGGGGCACCAGCCGGTACCGATTCCAGCCGGCGATCCCGATCAGCACCGCGACCGCAGCCACCTTGGCCAGCAGCGCCAGTCCGTACCCGGTGCCGAACAGGGTCGACCAGGATCCGACGATCCGCCAGCCGAGCAGCACACCGGCCACCCCGAGCAGCGCCACCAGCACGGCGGCGACCTGGGAGAAGGCGGCCACCACGGCGGCCCGCTCCGCGACCGGCGGCGCGTCGGTGCCGGACCCCGCCGCCGGTACGTCGGTGCCCGCATCGGACCCGGCCGGCGGCGTGTCGGCGGGCCTCCGCAGCAGATGGGTCAGGCCCAGGATGCCGCCGAGCCAGATCGCGGCGGTCGCCAGGTGCAGCAGGTCGCTGCCGAGCACCAGCCACGCCGGGCCGAAGCTGCGGGTGTGTCCGACGATCAGCAACGCGCCGAGGGCGAGGCCGGCCCCGGCGAAGACCGCTGTCGCGACGGCGCGTCGGCGGCCACCGGTGACCCGGGTGAGCATTCTGGTGCCGGCGAGGACCACGATCACCCCGGCCCCGGCGAGGCCGGCGGACAGGCCGAGGTCCGCGGTCCAGCCGGTGCGCCAGGCGGCGGCGGTGGCCAGCGCGGTCACGTCGGCGGCGTCCTGCCAGGCGGCGGTGACCGGCGGCATCACCGTCAGCGCGACCAGAGCGGCGGCGCCGAGCAGCTGGATCGTCCGGCGCGGGGCCGGTCGGCCCGGTAGGAACAGCAGCGCGAAGACGGCCAGCCCGCTGCCGCCGAGCACGCCGAGGTAGACGACCGCCTCGGTGACCGGGCGCAGCACCTGCAGGGCGGTGTCCGGCGTACTGACCGGGATGGCGACGCTGCCGGCGGAGGGTGCGCCGACCGCGAAGCTGAACCCGCCGGCCACCGGGTGGCTGTCCGCCGAGACCACCCGCCAGCTGACCACGTACGTCCCGTCGGTCAGGGCGGCGGGCAGGTCGATGACGACGGTCCGGTCGACGGACCGGGCGGCTGCGTCTACTGTGGCGCCGGCGGCGTCGAGCACCTGCACTCCACCGGGGCGCAGCGTGACCGGCTCGTCGAAGGTGAGGGTGACCGTCGACGGCGCCTCGGCCAGCAGCGCACCGTCGGCCGGGTCGTGACTGAGCAAAGTGGCGTGCGCGGCGGCCGGGCTCGCGCCGGCCAGGCCGAGCAACAGCCCGAGCAGCATCCCCGGTACGGCGACGAGGCCCGCCCGCCGGGTGCGGGACGCCCTGAGTGCGCGAGGCGACCCGCGGGACGCGCCATGGACCGGCCGCGCCGGTGGGCGCAGCCGGTGACGGCGTGGCACAGCTAGGCTGCCTTCCTCGTCCGGTGCAGGGCGAGGGCACCGGCGATGAACCCGAGCAGGCCGAGGATCAGCCCGATCCAGCCGAGCAGCGAGGTGGGGCCGGTGTCGGTGGTGGAGTCGGTGGTGGTGAGGGCGGCCGGTACGGTGTCGTCGCCGTCGGCGGCCGGCGCCTCCTCGGCGGCGGTGATCACGAACCAGGGTGCCGGGTGCTCCAGGTCCTCACCGTCCTCGCCGTCCGCCGGCACCTGCGCCCACGCCGTCTCACCCTGTTCGCAGGTCTGGATCGATGGGAAGACCAGGCGCTCCCCGGCAGCGTCGGGCAGCTTCAGGGACAGTTCGAAGACGTCCCGGTGTCCCTCGGGCAGCGGGGTCTTGGCGGTGTAGACGATCTCGGCCACCCGCTCGGTCAGCTCGTTGCCGTGGCTGTCGGTGACCGGTGGGTCGAGTTCGGCCATCACCTTCTCGACGGTCCAGCCCTGATTGATCGTCGGCGTCACCGCGTTGATCGGCTCGGGGATCTGAATGGCGACCTTGGTGGTCGACGAGCCGTCGCAGCCGTGCGGCACCGACACGGTCAGCACGGTGTAGGAGTTGGCGGTGGTCACCGTCGGCGTGACGGTGACGTGGGCCGCCGCCGGTGCGCTGGCGAGCAGCACCGCGCCGCCGGCGAGGGCGGCGACGGCACCGAGGCGCGCGACCTGGCGAAGGGTGGAGTGCATTGACGGGCTACCTCTCGGTCTGCGGACGCCCATGGCCGGTGGGCGTGGCTGGGGCTTGGTGCATTGGTCGGCTGCCCGCGTCGCCTGGTTCCCGTCGGTTGCCCGGATTCTCGCCAGGGCCGAAGGTCACCGTGAGGCGGGCCGACCGTCCCGGGGGCGGGGTGCGCGCCACATCGGCCAGACCGACGGGCCGTCGGGCAGTGGGATCGGCTCGGCTGCGGCGTAGCCGTGGCGTTGGTAGAGGCCCCGGTTGCGGGGGGTGGTGGCTTCCAGGTACGCCGGTTCGGCGGCGGCGTCGAGCAGCTGGTGCTGGTGGCGCAGCAGGGCGGTGCCGATGCCCCGGCCCTGCAGCCAGGGGGTGACCCCGAGGTACGCCAGATAGTGGTGCGGTGTCTCCGGGCGGTGCTGGTCGAGCAGGGCGTCCAGCGCAGCGACCCGGTGCTGCCAGATCCCGGCGGCGAGCAGCATCCGTCGCTGGTGGATGGTGACCTGGCCGGTCGGCGCCGGTCGTTCCCGGCGGTACCAGATCGCCACGGCGCTCAGCGGGCCGGCGACGTGCACCGTGGCTCCGACATCGAGGGCGTGTTCGAGTTCGAGGGTGAAGAGCGTCCGGAAGGTGGTGACCCGCGCGTCGATGTCGGTGACGAGCCACTGGGACACCGGTGCGATCAGGAAAGCCTCGGTGAGCAGCGTCGCCGCCTGCGGAATGTCGTCGGGTGTGGCGTCGCGGACGGTCGTCGCGGGCATGGTCGCGTTCATCGGCACACTCCAGATAGGTGAGACGGATTCGTGGTGGCTGGCACAGCGGGCCGGCGCGGGTGCCGGCCGGGACCGGATCAGGCGCGGCCGGACAGGACCGCGTTGCCGACCGCCGCGCCGGTGTGGCGCAGCAGGCTTCGCAGGTCCGGGCGCAGGCTCCGCAGCAGGCTGGCGAGGTGCCGGCTCGCCTCGGGTGGTGCCCCGTCGAGCAGGTAGGTGTCCAGGCCGGTCTCGACCGACAGGCCGGCGAGAAACAGGTCCGGCTCGGTGAGCGGCTCACCACGGCGCAGCCGCATCGACAGCCGGGCCCAGGGCCAGGCGGCGGTGTTCATGTCCACCGGTACGTAGACGGTGCGGCTGCGCAGCAGTCGGCGGCTCTGCTCGGCCTGGACCACTCCGCCGGCGACGAGGCGGTGCGCCACATGGGTGGGTGCCCGCTCGGAGAGTACGGTCAGCCAGATCCGCAGCGCGGTGTGCTCCGGTTCGTCGAGCAGCAGCCGGATCGCGGATCGGCCCAGGGCGTCGGCCGGCGCGGCCGGGTTCACCACCCAGATCTGGCCGGCGTCGACGGCGACCGCCCCGACGGTGACGAGTTCGGCGAGGACCGCGCTGGCCAGGCCGAGCCCGACCGCGCGGGGGTGCAGTCGGGGTCGGCCCGTGACATCGTGGTGGGCGAGCAGGAAGAACTCATCGGCGAGCAGCACCGTCCACCACCTGCTCGGCGGGCGGGGTGGCGCGCCGAAGGGCGGCGACGCTGACCAACGCCTGCTGGCACGGCCGGTGATCGGGGCGGCAGTCCAGGTGGTGGCCGTCGACCCAGACCCACTCGTCGTCGTAGCTGGCTGCCGAGGTGACCCGGACCCTGGTGATCAGCAGTTCGAACGGCTCCCCTGCCATCGGGCCGAGACCGTAGCGCCACTCGGTGACAGCGAACCGGAGTACGGTTCCCGGCGGCAGATCCGGGACACATGAGCGTTCAACAGAATATTTCATGGAATATGTCCAGCCCGAATCGTCGATCCGCGTGTCGGTACGCGGGATCGTCCGGTCGGCTCAGCCGATCCGGATGGCGGGTGATTATCGGCGATGTCTGTCGGGGGAGAGCGCTTGAGGGACCAGGTCACGTGGACCAGATGAATTCCAGTTCATCCACGGCTCCGCCTATCCTGACCTCGGCCAGCACCTCTCGGAATACGCTGGACAGATCAAGTGAGGCAGGGCCGGCGAGGCGTTCCGGATGGCGCGCTTCGACGGCGTTGAAGACGAGTCGCTCCACGGTCAGGGCGTCGACCGGACTCAGTCGGCACCCGCACGGAGCACCGTACGCCCGACCGTTCAGCCTGGACATCTCGATCATCTGCCGTTCGCAAGTTGCACAGAAGAGCAGGCCGGACAGCGGCGACTGGAGACTGCCATGGGACACAATGGGCGTACCGACCCGAACATCATTCAACTCGGCACCGTCGGTGATCTCACGGCGCGCGCCACGGCTGAAGGCCATCGCCAACTCCTCACCCTGGATCACCAGCGAACAGCCGCCATCGGCGGATGCAGATCGAGTCTGCCAGGGCACCCACAGTGGTGCAATGCTTAACGCGCCGATGAAACCGCAACGAAAGTTTGAAAACCCGAAATAGCTGCGGGTTCACCGACTGATCACGATGACCGGTCACACGGATCGGCATCGAGTGTCACCGAACGGTGGACCCGGGGCCGCCGTGCCAACGAGGACGGTCACCGCTGTGGCGGACGCCGACAGTTGCGAACATCGGATAGGCTGCATCTCCCACGCCACGCGCGGGTGATCCCGGTGGCCGGCGGGATCCCTCCCCGTCACCGTCTCGCCGGCCACCGCCACCCGATCGCGTCCGGCCTTGATCGACAGTGGCACGATCGCCGACATGGATCATGGGCGCGACGGTCTCGAACTCTCCATCGGGTACCCGACCAGCAAGCCGACACGGCTGGCGATGTTCTCGGTGCTCGGCGCCCTGGCGGTGGTGGCGTCCTGCGTCGGCGGTGGGGTCCTCGGCGCGACGGCCGGCGACGGCACGGGAACCATCCCGCCGGTGCTCGTCGGTGGCGGGCTCGCCGCGCTCGCGGCGGCCGCGATGGGGCTGCCGATCGCCCGTACCACCCGCACCGGTGCCTGGCTGGCCGGCACCCGGCTCACCGTCCGGGGGCTCGTCAGCCGCACAGTGGACCTGGCCGTGGCCGAGTCGGTCACCCTGCGGACCGCGCCCGATCCGGAGCCGACCACTCCGGACACCGCCGAGCCGGGTGCCACCGGAGCCGTCGTGACGATGCCGACCCGCACCGCGCCGTCGCGACGGCACTCTGCCGGCGCAGGACGGCGGCTCGCGCCGGAAGCGGAGCACACTCCCACGATCACCGTCGTCGGGCCGGACGGCACCGTGACGCTGCCGCTGCGCAGTCGCGACGGCACCATGTTGCCCGGTGCCGAGATGATCGCGCTGGCGAGGGCGTTCTCCGCCGCCTCCTGCCCCGGCGCGCACGAGGCGGTGCACTGGTTGCACACGATGGGTTCGGAGCCGCGTACCGCCGGGGCCGGGGCCGAGCTCTGACGACGGCCGGGGGTGACCGGTCGACGGACCGGTCACCCCCGGGTCGGTACGCGCTACGGCGTCACCTCACGGGCATGGCTGCCAGGCGAGGTGGTACATCGTCTCGATGCTGCCGTCGGTCGAGTCCATCGTCAGGAAGCTGACGTCCGTCGACGAACCCTTGCTCAGCCGCAGCTCGGTGTTGATGTTGAGGTTGCGCTTCTCACCACAGGGGTGCCAGACCACCGAGGCGATCGGGACCTCGTCGGAGACCATCCAGTTGTCGTCCAGCGGTGCGGCGATCGGGTGGTTGCTGAACGTGCTCTGGGTCATGCCCTGGAAGTAGTAGTTTGCCCGTTGCGTGGCGATGGCACCCCGGTTGAGCAGGCCGTACCCCCGGTAGTCCACCTTGACGACGGCGAAGGTGTAGCCGGCCGGGGCGTGCACCAGCACGTTCAGCTGGCAGTTGCGGCGCCCGTCGGTGACCGGGATGCCAGGGCCGGCCTGGACCAGGTAGTCGCTGTAGATCGTGGTGAAGGCGGTGTTGTCCGGCGAGACCGCCACATCGGCGGTGCCCGGCCGGCACCCGGAACCGGCCATCGCGACCAGGTCGATGACGACCTGGTCGGGGGGTGGGTTGTCCATGACGCCCCGGGCGGACGCGGGTGCCCCCACGATCAGTGACGAGGCGAGCAGTGCAAGCACCACACCGCCACGCGTCAGCAGTTTACGCATGAAACCTCCTCCGATGCAGGAAACGGCGCTACATGCCCGACAAGCTACTGATCGACATAGACGCATGTCAACACGGATTTGGTAAACGAGATCAGTTGATAAATTGCGGGAGTTCGACTGTTTGTGGCACCTTCGAGAATCGCAAACGAAAGGGTCAAATGCCCCCATATCACCTAGGGCAGACCGGCAGTCGACCGCAATCAGTCTTCCACGCGACCAGCATCAGACATGATCCTGGCTGAACAGAATCCCAGGTCAGACGCTAGCCAAGATTAATCGTACATCGATCAGTACTGATGCTTGCGCACATCACACCGCATCGCTACCATCTTGCGCAGAACACCCCCGGCACAGGTCCGCCAATCAATTCTTGATCCACAGTACGGTCTGCGAGCGGCACCCGCCAGCTCGGCGACGAAGCACGTGCGCATCTCCCCGAACACCAATTGCAACCGAGAGGAATGGAATGAAGAAAATCCTCGTCGGCACGAGACACGGGTTCCTCGCCGCGCTCGGTGCGGTTCTCGCGCTGTCCCTGGCCACACCGGCCCACGCGGTGCCTGTCGCCACCCCCAACGCGCCGGACAGCGACATCACCGTCGAGGTGCTGGCCGCCAACGGCTCCGGGTGCTCCCCCGGCACCGCCGTCGTCAGCGCCCACCCCGACAAGTCCGGGTTCCGGATCCGCTACTTCGACTTCATGGCCAGCGCCGGACGCGGCGTCGACGCGACCGCCAGCCGGAAGAACTGCCAGCTGGGCGTCCTGGTCAAGGTGCCGGCCGGCTGGACCTTCGCGGTCGCCGCCGCCGACTACCGGGGCCGTGCCCGGATCCCCGCCGGCGCGACCGGTCGCCAGCGCACCCACTACTACTGGCAGGGCTCGTCGGAGAGCAGCCGCACCGAGGCGACCTTCGGTGGCCCGTACAACAGCTACTGGTCCACCGAGGACGTCGCACCGGTGCTCTACTACCTGCCCTGCGGCCAGCAGCGGGTGCTGAACATCAACACCGAGCTGCGGGTCGACGCCGGCACCGCTTCCGGGGTGGCCAGCATGTCGATGACGACCACCGAGGGCGACGTCGACACTCTGTTCAACCTCAAGTGGGAGCAGTGCTGAGCCGTACGCCGGCCATACGCTGACCCGGTCGGCCGATCGGCACCACACGCGCGCGACGGGCGCGGGCAGATCTCCTGCCCGCGCCCGTCGCGTGTGCGGTCAGCCTGGCTGGGCCCGCGACGACGGAGTCCAGCCGTCGCGGTACGCGATCGGCGGCGCACCGTCGCGCGCCAGCCGGCGTTCGTCGTGCAGACCACCCGGCACCCGTTCGGTACGGAGCACCACCGGCCGGTCGACGAGCACACAGGTCCGCTCCCCCGGCCACCACCAGCCGGCGCAGCGGGCCAGCGTCACCCACTCGTCGAACTGTGCCTCGTCCGCCGGGCGGTAACGGGCCAGACCGAGGCGGCGCAGCACGTCGTGGTACGCGACCCAGTACGCGTCCTGCTGGCCGTACCAGGCACTGGGCACCGGCCGACCCGCTGCGGCGAGCGCCGCGCGAACCGGCAGGAAGAACCCGTCGGCGAGACTGACCCGCAGTGCTGCCCAGATGCCCTGGCGCAGCACGACCCGCAGTGGGACACCGGCGGCGAACGCCTCGGCCGGTGGCAGCAGCGGCCAGCGGGTCCCTGGCGGGTCCATCCCGCCGTCACCGGCTCTGCCGCCGGCCTTGCGACCGGCTGCCCGGTGGTCGCCGGCCATGCGGTCGGCCGACCGGCGACGGGTCGTCGGCGGCGGGGTCAGGTCAGGATGGTCGGCGCCGTCGTCCAACGCGCTGCGCAGCCGGGACCACCCGGCGACGAGGTCGCTGACCAGCGGCGGTACGCCCGGCGGCGGCCGACCGGTGACCCAACGGTGCAGCATGTCGTGGGTGGGCAGGCCGGCCACCAGCGGCAATGCCTCGTGTGGTGAGTCGACCCAGTGGAACCGGGGCCGCTGCCGGTGGTGCCGGGCGTAGAGGCGGGCTACGGTGTCCTCTGTGGTGCGACGGTCGGCCGGCGCGGTGTCGAGTCCGTGGTCGAGCCATTCGCGCCGGATCGGTTCGGCCGCCCGCCACCAGGCGAGGGCACGATCGGCGTAGCCGTTGGGGATGGTGCGGGCGGCGTCACGCCGCACGGGCGCGGTCATCGCGCGAGGGCGGAACCGCCCTTCCGGTGGGAAGAAATCATGTCGGCAATGGTGACGCATCGCCATCGGGCACGCAACCGCCGGGACAGCCGTCCACCCGACCGCCGGCACCGGCGACTTGGTCACCGGGTGCCGCTGACCAGCCGATCCCTTGCCGCCGGCCAGCCCGGTAGCGTGGCCGGGCGTTGGCGTTGCCGCAGGTGAACGAGGGGTCATGGCTGAAGGTTCCGGGTCTTCGCGTCGTTGGTTGCTACCCGGTGCGGCCGTCGCCGCACTGCTGACCGTCAGCGGGTGGTGGCTGTGGCAGAGCCTCGACGACGGGTCGACGACCGCGAACGGCACCGGCATCGGCACCGGCGGTGAGCCGATGTCGACGTCGACGACCGGGGCGCAGTCGGTGCCGGCGGTGGCCTGCCCGCCGGTCGAGCAGGCGGTCGCGGTCGACGCCGGCAGCACGGTCACCGCCAGCCTGACGTTCGACTCGACGCTCGCCGTCGGCGAACACGTCGCGGTGGCCCTGACCCCCGGCGGCGTCGAACCCGGGCAGCCGCAGCAGACCCGGCTGCTCGTGTTCGGCTGCGCCGCCGACACGTGGGAACAGGTCTTCGTCACCGCACTGGACACCACCGCGTGCGAGATACTGCTGACCCCGGTCACGGTGCGTGGTGCCGGGGAGCAGGACCTGGTGTTCGGCCGCCGCTGCGGCAGTGGCGGTTTCCTGGACTTCGACGTACTCGGGTTCACCGGCCCGACCACGTTCGGCGTCCTGCATTCCGAGACCGGCCTGGCGGCCGGGCAGGTGACCCAGGACGGTGCCCGGCTGGTCGTCGCCACCGGCACCCAGGAGAGGACCCTGACATGGCGCGACGGGAAGTTCCAATGAGGAGGAGAAGCTGATGCGCCGTACCCGGACCGGGGTCGTCATCGGGTTGGTCGTCGTGCTCGCCCTCGTCGTCGCCGGCGCGGTCTGGCTGCTGAACCAGCCGGAGCCGACACCGCCGGTCGTGGCGGCGTCGCCGTCCGGAGCCCCCGCCGACGACGACACCGACCCGGCGGCGGCTGACCCCGACCCGGCCGGCCCGGAGCTGCTGATCACGCCGGAGGGGATCGGCGGGCTGCGCCTCGGTGCCAGTGTCGCGGCGTTGACCGGCGACGGCAGTCTCGGCACCGAACCCGGCGAGGCCTGCCCGGACCGGCTGGTCGGCAACGCGCGGCTGGCGGGGGTGGTGGTGCACACCGCCGGGGACGGCACCGCCGCGATGATCCTCGTCGAGGACGGGCCATTGTCCACTGCCGACGGCATCGGCGTCGGCAGCACCGCGGCGGCGCTCCGTCAGGCGTACGGCGTACGGCTGGTCCGGCACACCGCCGAGAACAACCCGTACGCGGAGAACTACGTGGTGGGCGACGGCGCAGCGGGCCTCGGGTTCACGGTGTCGCAGGACGCGGTCGGCAAGATCCTGGTCGCGCCGACCGACGTGCTACGGGCCGTGTTCGACGCCGGCGAGTTCCACTGCTGACCCTGCCGGCCCTGCTGGCCGACCGGTTTCACGCCAGTCGGTAGAACTCGCGGGGATCGGCGGCGAGCGACGCCTTGACCGCACCGGCCGCCGCATCGGCGAGGATCTCCCACTGGCCGGCCTCCAGGCCGTCGAGGGCAGCCTTCGCGATCACCGCCGGATCACTTTTCGGTACGTCGTACCCAGCCATCATGTCGGTGTCGACGGCGGCCATCAGCAGGCCGGTGACCTGGGTCTGCTGCGCGGCCAGCTCCAGCCGGACGGCGTTGGTGAGGTTCCACTCGGCCGCCTTCGCCGCCGCGTAGCCGCCGGCACCCGGGTAGGCGCTCCAGGACAGTGCCGACAGTACGTTGAGGATCGCGCCGCCGGCGAGCTGCGGGGCGAAGGCCCGGATCATGGCGAGGGTGCCCCAGAAGTGGGTGTCCATCTCCCGGCGGATCAGGTCGAGGTCGCCGCCGACGAGGTCCACACCGGTGGAGATCCCGGCGTTGTTGATCAGCAGGTTGACGTCGCCGGCGGCCTGCGCGGCGGCGGCCACCGAGTCGGGGTCGGTGATGTCCAGCCGCAGTACCCGTACGCCGGGCAGGTCGACGGATTCGGGGCGACGGGCCGTGGCGTACACCGTGGCGGCGCCGCGTTCGAGCAGCTGGGCGGCGAAGTGTCGACCGATACCACGGTTGGCCCCGGTGACCAGGGCGGTTGCTCCAGAGATCTGCATGCCGGCTACGCTAAAACCTGACGTTGACGTCAAAGGCAAAGGATTGTGAGGCGGACCACCGTGCGGATCGGGGAGCTGGCGGAGCGGGCCGGGGTGAGCACGCGGGCGTTGCGCTACTACGAGGAGCAGGGCCTGCTGGTCGCCCAGCGCAGCCCGGCAGGTCAGCGCCACTATCCGGAGTCGGCCGTCGACCGGGTGCGGCTCATCCAACGGCTGTACGCGGCGGACCTGTCCAGCCGTACCATCGCCGACCTGATGCCCTGCGTCGACGCCAAGGTCAACACGCCGGAGTCGCGGGCCCGGCTGGCCGCCGAACGCGCCCGGATCGACGCGCGGATCGCCGAGCTGACCGCGGCCCGCACCCGGCTGGACGAGGTGATCGCCGCCGCCGCGCACCCGGCCAGCGCCTGCGTCTACCAGCCGGGGCCAGCGGACTGAACCGGCCGACGGCCGACCGGGCCGCCGGTGGCCTACCGTTTGCGGCGCTTGGCCCGCCAGCCCAGTCCGGAGACGACGAGCAGCAGGACCAGCACCCCGGCCAGGGTCACCGGGCCGGCCCGGTCGAGCAGGTCCGCCAGCCACCGCTGGACCACCGCCGCCGAGTCGATGACCGGGTCACCGGGGTCGGCACCGCCCAGCACCCGGATCTCGTACCAGCCGTACCAGGCGACGTAACCGCCGGCGGCGACCAGCAGCGCCCCACCGACGCGCGACAGCAGCGGGCCGGCGCGGCGGAGCCGGCGCAGCAGTCCGTCACGGGCCAGCGCCACGGCGACGGCCGCGACCGCCACGGTCAGGCCCATCCCGGCCGCGTAGGTGACGAACAGTGCCACACCGGAGGTGACCGAACCGGCCCGCAGGCTGGTCACCACGATCGCCAGGAACGGCGCGATCGTGCAGGACAGCGAGGCCCCCGCGTACGCCATCCCGAACACCACCATGGACAGCGTCGACGTGCCGCTGCCCGGGGCCCGGGACACGACGGCACCGAGACCGGGCAGCTGCCGGCCGAGCAGCACCATGACGCCCAGCACGACGAGCAGCGCGCCCATGCCGATGGTCAGCCAGGGCAGTTGCCGCTGCACCGCGCCGGCCACCGGGGCCACGACCAGGCCGAAGACACCGAAGACGGCGACGAACCCGATGGTCATCGCGGCGGTCGCGGCCAGGGCCCGACCGATGGCGGCGTCCCGGCCGGTGCCGGCCCTGCCGTCACCGACGACGAGAAACGACAGGTACGCCGGCAGCAGCGCGAACCCGCACGGGTTGACCGCCGCGAGCATCCCCGCCGCCAGAGCCAGGGCCAGCGGCGCGTCGGTCACTCAGTCCGCCAGCAGTCGGTCGAGGGTGCCCGGCAGTTCGTCGACGTCGACATGACCCCGGTCGACGACCTCACCGGCGGCGTCGAGGACCACGAAGGTGCTCTGGGCGGTGATGCCGAACTTCTTCCACACGACGCCCTGCTCGTCGGAGAGCTGCGCGAACCCGGCCAGCTTCGCCAGCTGGACGAAGTCGCGCATCGCCGGTTCGCCGTCGAGCCCGGCGACACCGAGCACGGTGGCGCGGTCGCCGTAGTCGGCGGCGAGGGCGTTGACCCGGTCGGCCTGCCCGAGGCAGGTGGTGCACCAGGGTGCCCAGAACCACAGGACCGCCGGTTTACCGGCCAGGCTGCGTCCGTCGAACGTCGTGCCGTCAAGGGTCCGCGCGGTGAAGTCGTGGCTCTCGGCGGCCGGCTCCTGCGACGTCGTCGGGCCGTCCGCCGTACCGCTGGTGGCGGGCGCGGCGGCGGCCGGCGACGGGTCGTCCGACGTCGTCGGGGCGTCGCCGGCCGCGTCGCCGCAACCGGTCAGCGTCAGCGCGCCGACCGCGACGAGGGCGGCGACCCGGTGCCGTACGTCCATCCGTGCCTCCTGGGCAGATAGGGGCTGCGACTGACATCCTCCCCGACCCTGGGCACGGCACGGTAGTCCGGTCCGGTCCGGTCCACGCACGCCGGCGGCCGGGGAAACCCATCGACGGTACGGGCACGCTCTGGGACACTGACGGGCATGGAGCAGGCCAGGGCACACACCATGGCACCCCGCCAGCTGTCCACCGCCGAGCTGACCGCCGGCCTCGCCGAGGTGGCCCGTTCCCCCCGCGACGCCGGCACCCTGGACCTGGTGGTCCGCCGGCCGGCCGTCGACGAGCGGGAGGTGCTCGCCGAGGGCACGCTCGATGTCACCGCCGGCCTGGTCGGCGACTGCTGGGCACAGCGAGGCAGTACGGCGACCGAGGACGGGTCGGCCCACCCGGGCCGGCAACTCACCGTCATGAACTCCCGCTTCGTCCGGCTGATCGCCGGTGACGACCCGCAGGACTGGGCGCTGGCGGGCGACCAGCTCTTCGCCGACCTCGACCTGCACACCGACGCGCTGCCACCCGGCACCCGACTGGCGGTGGGCGACGAGGCGGTCGTCGAGGTGACGGCCGAGCCGCACAACGGTTGCGCGAAGTTCGCCCACCGCTACGGGCGGGACGCGCACAAGCTGGTCTGGAGCGAGGATGGTCGTCAGGCCCGGCTGCGTGGCCTCTACGCACGGGTCGTCGTCGCCGGCGTCATCCGGCCGGGCGACCCGATCCGGGTGCTCGGCCCGGCCGACGCCGACCAGCCCTGACCGGCGAGGTCGCCGTCAGGGCACCATCCAGCTCAGCACCGGGGTCGCCTGCAGGCCGACCAGCAGCGCCATCGCGCAGATCAGCACCACGCTCCAGCCGAACATCCGGCGGAACAGATCGCCTTCCCGGCCGCTGAGCCCGACCGCACTCGCCGCGATCGTCAGGTTCTGCAACGAGATCATCTTCCCGATCACGCCGCCGGAGGCATTGGCGGCGGCGAGCAGCACTGGGTCCAGGCCGGCGCGCTGCGCGGCCGTGACCTGCAGCGCGCCGAACAGCGAGTTGGACGAGGTGTCCGAGCCGGTGAGCGCCACCCCCAGCCAGCCGAGGACCGGTGAGAGCAGGGCGAACAGGCCGCCGGCGCCGGCCATCCAGGTGCCCAGGGTGGCGGTCTGCCCGCTGCCGTTCATCACGAACGCCAACGCCAGCAGCCCGCAGACGGTGAGGATCGCCCACCGCAGCGACGCCAGCGTCCGGCCGTACGCGACGATCGCGGCGCGCGGGGTGATCCGCAGGATCGCCATCGTGATCAGGCCGGCGGCGACCAGCAGGGTGCCGGTCGAGGAGAGCCAGTTGAACCGGAAGACCGGCAACGACGACGGTTCGCCGGAGACGGTCAGCAGATGCAGACCTGGCCAGTCGAACAGGACGGTGACTGAGTTGAGCGCGCCGGAGATCACGGGCACCTGCGACAGACCGAAGATCGCCACGATCACCAGGTACGGGGCGTACGCCCGCCAGACCTCTGCCGGGGCGTCCGGCTGGTCGACGACGGTCGCCGTACGGCGGTCCGGCACGCCCGCCGCGCCGCCGTCGCGGGCCGCCGCCGCGCCGTCGTCGGTACGCCGGGGCGACCACCTGCGTGCGGTGACGGCCACGACCACGGCGCTGACCAGGCCGGCGACGATGTCGGCGAGGGCCACCGAGAAGTAGTTCGAGGTGAGGAACTGGGCCAGCGCGAACGACAGCCCGCAGATGACGGCGATGTGCCAGGTCCGCCGCAGCCCTCGGCGACCGTCGACCATGAAGACGAGCAGCAGCGGAATGACCAGCGCGACGACCGGCACCTGACGCCCTGCCATCGCGCCCAGCTGGTCCGCCGGCAGGTCGGTGACTCCGGCCAGTGTGGTGATCGGCAGGCCGAGCGGCCCGAACGCGGCCGGCACGGTGTTGGCCACCAGCGCGACGGTAGCCGCCTTCATCGGACCGAAACCCAACGCCAGCAGCATCACCGTGGTGATCGCGACCGGAGTGCCCTGCCCGGCCAGCCCTTCCAGGACCGAGCCGAAGCAGAACGCGATCACCATCGCCTGCACCCGCTGGTCGTCGCTGACCCGGGCGAACGAGCGCCGGAGCACGTCGAAGTGCCCGCTCGTCACAGTCATCCGGTAGATCCAGATCGCGGTGCCGAACGTCCACACCAGCGGGAACAGCGCGAAGGTCGCCCCCTGGCTGGCGGCCAGCAGTGCCTGCCCGGTCGGCATCGCGTACGCCAGGATCGACACCGCCAGGGCGACGGCGAGCGCGCCCAGGGCGGCCAGCCAGGCTCGGACCCGGAACACGCCGAGCAGTAGAAACAGCGTGACGATCGGCAGCGCGGCGACGAGGGCGCTCCACGCCAACGAGTCGGCCAGGGGGTCCAGGGTCGGCCGGTACACGCACGCCTCCGGGGAGCAGGACGTCGCCCGGCGGATGCCGTACGCGAATCTTGCTCATTGTCCCCGGTCGATCACCGTACGTCCCTTCAGAAATTGCGCAGTTGCCCCGGGGATGCCTTCGCTTGACCCTGACGCGCGGGTCAAGGTCTACGGTCTGCCGTCAGCGTCCTTGCTGCCGTCTGCATCCCTTTGCGAAGGAGCGCGTCATGCCCTCGACACCCTCGACTCACCGGGAGGTGCGGCTCGCCGCCGTCCCGGACGGACTGCCCCGGCCCGAGCACTTCACCGTCGCGCAGGTCCCGACACCACGCCCCGGACCGGGCGAAATCCTCGTCCGCAACCGCGCATTCCTGGTGTTCGCCGCGCTGCTGCGGACCATGATCGGCGCTGCGGCGGCGGGGCTGCCCGGGGTACGTCCCGGCGAGCCACTGCCGGGACCGGCGATCGGCGAGGTCGTCACCGCCCCTGACGGCAGCGGGTTCGAGCCAGGCGACCTCGTCGGGCACGACCTCGGCTGGCGCGAGTACGCGACGGTGCCCGTCGACGGATGCCGGCCCCTGGGGAACTCCCTCGCGGACCCCGTCGCACACCTGTCGCAGGGCTGGACGGCGTACGGCGCACTGACCCGGGCCGTCGACGTGCGCCCCGGCGACACCGTCCTGGTCACCGGCGCGGCCGGTGCTGTCGGGTCGCTCGCGGGTCAGATCGCCCGGCTCCTGGGCGCGGGCCGGGTCATCGGCACCACCGGTTCGGCGGAGAAGGCCGACCGCCTGACCACCGAACTCGGCTACGACGCCGCGGTCGTGCGCGGCGCGGGACCTGTCGCGAAGCAGCTCACCGACGGCGCGCCCGACGGCATCGACGTGCTGCTCGACACCGTCGGCGGCGAACAACTCCAGGCAGCCGTGGCCGTGGCCCGTCCACACGCCCGGTTCGTCCTCGTCGGGGCGCTCTCCGCGCAGTTGGCCGCCGAAGGTCTGGGCATCAGCGCCCCGGTGGAGCTCGACCTGGTGCCGGTCGTGCTCAAGCGGATCCACCTGCACGGCTTCAACGCCGCCGACCATCCTGACATGCTCGGCGAATGGACCGAGCGGTTCGGCGGCTGGCTGCGCGAGGGCCGCATCCAGTTCCCGCATGTGCGGCTGCCCGGAATCGACCGGGCACCGGAGGCGTTCCAGCAAGTCACTGACGGTCGGCACATCGGCGCCGTCATAGTGGAGCTGCAGCAACGGGAGTAGGAATGCGGATCGGTGACGCGGCGGCAGCGGCGGGAGCGACGCCACGAGCGCTACGCTTCTACGAGCAACGCGGGCTGCTGCCACCGCCGACGCGCACCCGCACCGGGCAGCGGACGTACGGCCCCGCCGACGTCGCCCGGGTACGGATCATCCGAGAGCTGCTGTCACTCGGCCTCACCGTCGAGGACATCGCGACCCTCAGCGACCGGCTGCACCTGCTCGACGGCGACACGCTGCCGCAGCACATCCTCCCGGCACACATCCGGATCCCGGAGGCGGCCGAGACCTTCGGCCGACGGTTGGAGGTCATCGACCGGCAGATCGCACGGCTGATTCAACTCCGCCAACTGCTGTCCGTCTGTCATGCGCAGCTCACCGACATCCCGGCAGGCGAGGTCGGCGGCGGTGAGCCAGACGTGGCTACCGCCTAGATTCACCGGCCGTAACTGGTCAGCGGCCCGCGCGGATTGGCAGGATCTCCCGCTGGCGCCTTGTCTGTGCCGGGCACCGTGGCCTGGCCCCGGTGCGCCGCGTCCGGGTCCCGGACGACCCGTACCTTGTCGCTGGTCCGTCAGGAGAGTCGATGTCGCAGGGTGATCCGGTCGACCCGTGGGCCGATGTCGATCCGGCAGTCGTCGTCACCGGCACCCCGATGGGTGAACGCAGCGGCGACGTCGGCATCGACAGTGCCGCCACCACGGGCGCCGGCGGGGTGTCGCGTTCCGGCCCGGGCGGCGACCGGCCGCCGACCCGACCTCGGCGGCCGGCGCTGCTGCTCGGGGCGCTCGGCACGGTCGCCGTGGTGCTGACGATCGCAACGGCCGTGGCCCTCGCGAACCGGGCCGACGAGATCGGGACGCCGGGGGCGGTGGCGCTGACCGGCGAGCCGGCGGCGTCGTCGGCTGAGCCGGAGGATCCGCGTACGCCCGATCCGGCGGCACCGTCGCCCAGCGCCACGCCGAGTCCCACGGCGTCGCCGGCAGGCCCGGACCGGCAGGCCGACGCTGCGGCGGCGTCGCCGACGTCCCCCGCCGCATCGGCGCAACCCCCCGCTGACGCCGGTGCGGACCCGGTGCTGCGGGCCGGGCTGCTGGCCAGTGGGGCGTCCGGTCGGTGCCTGACCGGGTCCGGTGAACTGGACACCGTGGTGCTGTACGACTGTCGGCAGCGGCCTCGCGACCAGCGCTGGGAGTTCCACTCGGACGGCACTGTCCGGGTCCGGGGCCTGTGCCTGGACCTGCGGGACGGCTCGACGGCCAACGGTACGCAGGTGATCCTGGCCGGGTGCAGTGGTGCACCGTCCCAGCAGTTTCACCTGAACTCTGTCGACGACCTCTACCACCGGCACGCCCGCAAGTGTGTCGACGTGTACGACGGGCGGCAGGACAACGGAGCCGTGACGATCCTGTGGCCCTGCAGCGGTGCCGCCCACCAGTCCTGGTATCTCAAGTAGACGGCTGAGCTGAGGCGGGGCGCAGGCAAGCTACGGCGCGGAGCCGGGCGCGACCAGTCCGCTCTGGTAGGCCAACGCGACCGCCTGGGCCCGGTCGCGCAGCCCCAGCTTGATCAGCACCCGGCCCAGGTGGGTCTTGACGGTGGCCTCGCCGACCAGCAGCCGACGGGCGACCTCCGCATTGGACAGGCCATGGGCGACCAGGACGAGCACGTCGCGTTCCCGCCCGGTCAGCGCGGACAGCCGGCCGGGCACGCCGATCGACGGCTCCGGTCGGGCGGTGAGGTCGTCGATCAGGGTGCGGGCCACCGCCGGGTCGAGCCAGGCTTCACCGGCGGTGGCCGCGCGGACCGCGAGCGCCAGTTCGGCCGGTGCCGCATCCTTGAGCAGGAAGCCGGACGCGCCGGCCCGCAGCGCCGCGTAGACCGTCTCGTCGACGTGGTAGGTGGTCAGGATGATCACCCGGACCGGCCGGTCGGGGTCGGCGGCGAAGTCGTCCGAGGTGATCTCGCGGGTGGCGGCGACGCCGTCCATGCCGGGCATCCGGACATCCATCAGTACGACGTCCGGCTGCCGGGCCGCGGCCATGGCGACCGCCGACGCGCCGTCGGCGCACTCGCCGACGATCTCGATGTCCGGTTCACCGGCCAGCAGCATCGCGATCCCGGAGCGGACCAGCTGTTGGTCGTCGACCAGGAGCACCCGGATGCTCATGCCGGCTCCCCCGGGTCGGCGGTCAGCCGCAGGGCGGCCGGCCGGGTGGCCACCGGCAGCGTCGCGGCCACCTGGAAACCGGCGGACCCTGCCGGTCCGGCGGACCCTGCCGGTCCGGCGGACGCGGCGGCTCCGGCAGGTGCAGCCGGACCAGCCGCCAGGTGCCCGCCGATCAGCCGGAGCCGTTCCCGCAGGCCGGCCAGCCCGTTGCCGGTGGACAGCCCGACGACCGGCCCGTCCGGGTCCGTGGTGGTCCGGTCGGTCGGCTGCTGGTTGGTGACGGTGACCGACAGCTGCGTCGGCTGCCAGTCGAGCCGTACGGTGGCCGGCGCCGTACGGCCGGCGTGGCGGACCACGTTGGTGAGCGCCTCCTGCACCGTGCGGTACACGGCCAGGCCGACACTGGGGTCCACGGCCTGCACCGTGCCGGTGTGTTCCCAGTGGACGGTGAGCCCGAGGCCGCGGAACCGGTCCAGCAGCGCCGGCAGGTCGGCCAACCCGGGCTGCGGCCCGCTGTCCCGGTCGTCGGTCCGGTCGGCGGGCTCGTCGTCGGGCTCTCCGGCGGGCTCTCCGTCGGGCTCGTCGTCGCGCAGCAGCGTCAACATCCGGCGCAGCTCACCGATCGCCTGCTGACCCTGCGCGGTGATCTGCTCCAACGCGGTCGCCGCCCGGTCCGGGTCCTTGCGCAGCACCCGCTGCGCGCCGCTGGCCTGCAGCACCATCACCGTCACGGCGTGCGCCACGATGTCGTGCAGCTCGCCGGAGATCCGCTGCCGTTCGGCGTGCACCGCGCGGGCCGCCGCCTCGGCGCGCCGCCGCTCGGCGGCGACCAGCCGCCGCCGGTTCAGCCCCGCCCAGTGGCCGACCGCCCAGACCCCGGCGACGAAGACCGTGTAGATCGCGAGCAGCGCGGCCAGCACCGGCCCGAACTGCCCGGTGCCGGCCTGCTGCGCCCGCCACGCCTCGTTGCCGGCGATCACCGCGTACGGCAGCAGCGCCGGGCCGATCAGCCAGCTGTAGCGCAGCGGCCGGTAGGCACCGACGGTGTAGACCGCCACCAGCAGCGCGATGACCGGCTGGTAGCCGGCCACCAGCGCCGTCCCGACGAGCGCGTGCAGACAGGCGAGGGCCAGTACGACGACCGGGTACCGTCGCCGCCCGATCAGCGCCACCGCGCCGAACAGGCCGTACGCCGTGATGATCAGCGGGTGCAGCGACCGGGGGTCGCTGCCGTCGAGGTTGGCGCCGACCGTGGAGAACAGCGCCACGTCCAGCACGCCGACACCGAACGCCAACAGCGTGTCGAGCAGTACGGTCCGCCGGGTGACGGCCGGGACGACGGTCGGCATCACCGGCTACTTGGTGCCGTGCGTGCCGCAGAAGCAGAAGAAGACGCAGAAACCGCCAACCAGCTGATCGTACGAGTCGAATTGATGCGCCGACCGGCGCGGACGCCGCTGCTCGCGCTCGACGCGGGAAATCTCGGTCAGCAGTTCGCCGCTGATGTCGCCGATCCCGGGCGGCACTGCCGCGAGCTGGTCCAGGGCCGCCCACAGGTCCCCGCCGTGTTCCTGCGTGGCGGCGGCCAGTTCGCGAGGGTCCACCTCGCCGATCTGTGCGCTGTAGCGGGAGTGGTGGCGCAGCCGGCCGACGGTCGCCAGCGGCTCCTTCGCCCCGGTCAGCTGGAACGGGCTCCACTTCCACGCGTCGATGCGCTCGACCGGCAGGTGCGCGGTCGGGTCGGCCGGGAAGATCAGGATCTCCAGCTCAGTGGCCGGATCGAGCAGTTCGGGCCTCGGGTTGGGCACCAGCACCGCATCCCCGTCGACCAGCACGGCGGCGGCCAGATGACCGGCGGCCCGGTCCCGGGCGTTGCGGTCCTGGACGGACACCCGGATGTCGGCGTGCGTCGTCGTTCCGGTACACATCTCTGGCACTCCCATGATCGAAGTCACCAGCAGGGTAGTGGTCCGCCGCAGGCCGGTCGATATCGCTACTGGTCGGCTTCGTCTCCCTTTCGGATGGTCCGTGTCATCCGCTCGGTCGGATGCCCGTACGACCGTGACCGGAGATCGGCGGCGGACCGTGCCCGCAGGTGGACCCGCCGGTCGTCACCGCTGGTCGAGCGGCGGACCTGCGGCAGATGTCGTCAGGCTGACGCGCTTCGACCGCCGGGCCGCGATCATCAGGTTCCTCCGATACCCGCCGCACCGAAGGAGGAGCAAGATGCACCGTTACATGTGGAAACGTCGGTTGGCGGTGCTGGTCGCCGGCGTCGTCGCCGCGACCGGCGCCCTCGCCGTCGTCAGTGTCCCGGCCGCCCAGGCCGGTGCCATCCGGACCGGCGCGTTCGTCGGCACGACCAGGATCGGCACCCAGCTCAACGCGAACACGACCATGTACGGGGGCCAGTACATCCTGTCCCCCGACGGCCGCTACGGCCTGCTGATGCAGACCGATGGGAACCTCGTCGCCTACGGGCCGTCACCCTGTGGGTGGGCCCAGCCCAACATCTGCCGGGGCCCGTACGACTGGTGGGCCAGCAACACCGGCGGCCAGCCCGGCAACCGGGTCGTCATGCAGAGCGACGGCAACCTGGTCGTCTACCGCCCCAACGGTAGCGTCGCCTGGGCGTCGAACACCGACGGCTCCGGCGCGACCAGGGTGATGGTCACCAACCAGGGTTTCCTGTACCTGGCCCGCTGGGACGGTTCGATGGTGAGACTGCTGATAGGCCTGGCCGAGCAGAACAGCTACCTCGCGTACGCCGGCACCATGCCGGCCTCCTACCGGCTCACCACCCTGCGCTACATGTCCTCGCCGAACGAGGTCTATCACCTGATGCAGCAGCAGGACGGCAACCTGGTCCTGTACGGGCCGGCCAACAGCGTGCTCTGGTCGTCCGGGACGAACCAGATCGTGGTGGGCGGCATGAGCATCCGGGAGACCCGGATGCAGTCCGACGGCAACCTGGTCGTCTACGCCAGTTCGGCCGCCACCGCGCCGGCGGTGTGGGCGTCGAACTCCGTCGGGGCGGGGCCGACGCCGGAGCTGGTGCTGCACAACGACGGGAACCTGGTGCTGCGATCCTGGTCCACCTGGCAGGTGTTCTGGCAGACCGGCACCGGCGGCCAGCTGTAGCCCGCACCCGTACGCCCGGCTGGCCATGTCGCGGATTCGCGACGTGGCCAGCCGGTTCCGGTCGGTGCGCGATCGGCGTACGCGGCGTAGGCAGGATAGGCCGAGCGCAACGACGTCAGCAGCGGGCCGGCCACCTGCTCGGTCATCCAGGCGGCGAACTCCTCATGGGTACGGACGGCGCCAGCGAGCAACGTGTCCGCCTGGGCTGACCAGCGCTCGTCGCCGGAGGCGGCGGCGCCGGCCCACAACACCTCGACCAGCAGTCCGTAGATGGTGGTGAACTGCAGCCGGTTGTGCCAGGTCTCGTGAATGCTGGTGAGCCGGCCCGCTTCGGCCAGCTCGCCCCGGGACAGGTCGACGACCCATCCGGCACCGTGGTATCGACCGCCTGCATGGGTCACGAGTCCTGCCTATCATGTCGGTACCAGCCGCTGCCGCCAGTGAGTCAGGGGGTCGACGTCGGCGGCGTCGCTGGCGGCCCGCAGCACGACCAGGGGCAACCTGGGGACGTCGCTGGCCTGCCGGTCGGCTTCGGCGAACACCACACCCGCCAACTCGCCGTCAGTGGAGCAGGCCAGCAGGAACAGCTGCTCGACGTACATCCGGCCGAGGCCGACCTCCGTCCAGCCGGACACGCCTGCCAAAGCCCGGCGGCACTCACCCAGCGCCTGCCAGGCGGCCTGATGGTCGCCGGCCAGCGCTCCAACTCGGCCAGGGACTGCCAGGCTGATGCGCGGTCCCAGTCGGTGTCGGCGTAGCGCAAGCTCTCCCGCTGGGCCTGCGCCGCCAGCGCGTACGCTCCCAGGTCCGCCAGCTGATACCGCAGTACGCCGAGGGTCGGCTCGTCCCGCTCGCGACCGGCCGCCCAGTCGTCGAGGCAGGTGCCCGCATCGAGCTCGGCCCGGCTGGCTATGACCGCCGCATCGCCCTCGGCCTCAGTCAGGCCGAGTTCGCCGCAGGTGTCGGGTTCGTGCGCCAGTACGCGGGGACCAGCAACACCCGGTCCGGCAGGTCGAGAGACCACTGAAGGGCCGGCAGGCCGTCAGCGAACGCCTCCCCGCCACGCTCGGCGACCAGCTTGACCAGGCGGCGGATCTGGACGGGCTGCAACCCGGTGAGCAGGAAAGATCCACTCTGGGCAGCTGGCGAGGCCAGCGGTACCCACATTGAGTCCGCTACGAACCTCTAGCAGACACGGGAAATACCCTAGTCTGCACTGCCCCTTTGAGCTATCGACGGCTTTGACCGTGTTGAATAGAGCAGAAGGCGGCCACGCCACCACGGGATCGTCGGATCAGTGAGGAGAGAGCCGTGCCTGTGCTGATCGTCCATCACACGCGGCGCTCAGAATTCAGACTCGGCACCGCACCGGAACCGAGGCCCGAACCGGGTCAGGTGGTGGTCAGGGTAAGGGCTTTCGCCCTGAACAACGGTGATCTCGCTACCACTGCTGGACTCGACCCATACCATCTGTTCAACGTACGGGCCGGCCCTGGTGCAACGTCTCCGAGTCGAAATGGCCGAACTCGGGGGAACGTTCACCGACGAAGCAGCCCACGGCTTCGCCGAAGAATTTGTCACCCTGCTGCACTTCCTGCACAGCATGTATGTGGTTCACGGAGGGCTCACGCCTGATCGGCTGTTGCTGGGTCGGAGAGCCTGCGGTTGATCGGGTTCACGACCGAACACGGCGCCAAGGCGGTGCCGCCGTACCCGCCTTCACATCGCCTGAGGCATTGAGCGCCGTGCCCGGCACGCTGCCGGGCGCGCACCATGCCCGGAACCCGAACCACACCCAGGACAGCGACAGCCATCAGTCAGAGTACACAGCGCCCAAGATCGTAAAGGATCTGGGCCACCAACGCCCCGAACGTGGTCGAAAAACTACGGTTCCTTCGACACCCGCAAACGCCGGGACGACCTCATTGGAGACTCAGTGCCCGTACTCTGCAAACCTGCGGTTGCCGTTCCGGAATTCGTCGTCACGCTGGACGAGACACTCGAACTTACCCGACAGGTACATGCTCACCACACAAAATTGTCTCTTGCGCTCCGCCTGATCGGCAACACCGGCGTTCTCAAACGCCACATTGTTCAGCCGTTGCAAGAGACTTTGAAGCATCCGGGTCTCACCGAGCGCACACAGATTTACGTCGAGCAGGCGACAGCTCGGATTCCGCCGGTGGCCCAAGAGGCTATGCACAACGCGGGGCTGCGCGCCGTCGACATCGACGCGATCATCGTTGTCTCCTGCACCGGTTTCACCATGCCGCCGCTGAGCACTTGGATGATCAACAAGCTCGGCTTCCGCCTTGATGCAGTCCAGATTCCTATCGCCCAGCTGGGCTGTGCGGCAGGCGGGGCCGCGATCGGACGTGCCTATGACTACTCGGTTGCCCATCCCGGATCAAACGTCCTCATCGTCGCTTGCGAGTTCTGCTCGTTGGGTTATCAGCCGACCGATCTCCTGGTAGGTAATCTGCTTTCCAACGGTCTCTTCGGTGACGCGGTGGCAGCGGCCGTGGTGGCGGGCCGTGACCGAAGTGGTCTGGTCATCGAGCGGGTCGGTTCAAGGCTTGTGCCCGATACGCAGGACTGGATCTCCTACATGGTCAAGGAGACCGGTTTTCATTTCCTCCTGGACAAGCGGGTTCCCGCGACGATGAAGCAGCTCGCGCCGGAGCTGAAGGCATTCGTTTCGGAGACCTCAAG
Source organism: Solwaraspora sp. WMMD791 (assembly GCF_029581195.1). Classification (NCBI taxonomy): domain Bacteria; kingdom Bacillati; phylum Actinomycetota; class Actinomycetes; order Micromonosporales; family Micromonosporaceae; genus Solwaraspora; species Solwaraspora sp. WMMD791. Next base: position 5,970,485 of record NZ_CP120737.1, on the reverse strand, counting down.
GTCGATCGATGAGATCGACCATTTTGTCATACATGCCGGCGGGCCACGAATCCTTGATGACCTGTCGCTGTATCTAGGCATCGACCCCGAGAAACTCGACGTCAGCCGCCGAACACTACGTGAGTATGGAAATATTGCCTCTGCGGTAGTGCTCGATGTTCTCCGTCGGAAATTCGATGAGGCTGCAATGGTCGACGGAGAGACCTGCCTCCTGGCCGGCTTCGGTCCCGGTATCACCGCAGAAATGATGGTGGGCACGTGGCAATGTTGAGCGACCATTTGAGAAATGCGCTCGGGATCGAATATCGCAGCTCACGTGGCCGCCGTTCAGCCTGACCACCTATCAAGGTTCTACCATCAGAACAGTGGGAGCTGAAATGAGGAGAGATCTCGTCATCGGTGGCGATCTCAAGGTCAACCGTATCGGTTACGGTGCCATCAAGCTGACCGGACCGGGGTGTTGGGGACCACCGCGCGACCCGCAGGCAGCCATCGAATTGCTTCGCCATGCGGTCGATCTGGGTGTCAACTTCATCGACACCGCAGATTCGTATGGCCCCGACTTCAACGAACAAATCATCCGCGAGGCCTTGCATCCGTACCCCGACGACTTGGTCATTTCCACGAAGGGTGGTTTGCTGCGGAGCGGTCCCAACGATTGGCGCGAGGGGCGGATCGTCGCTTGCGGTCGGCCGGCCTATCTACGTCAGCAGGTCGAGATGAGCCTACGCAATCTCGGTCTGGACCGTATCGACCTCTACCAGCTGCACAGCATTGATCCGACGGTTCCGCTCGTCGACCAGGTGGCGGAGCTGCGCACGTTGCAGGTGGAGGGGAAGATTCGACACATCGGACTGTCATCGCAGCCTGGAGTCTCGATCGCTCAACTGACCCAAGCGGCGAGCGTCGCACCTATCGCCTCAGTCGAAAATCTGTACAACGTCACCGACCGGACCGACGAGGATGTCGTCCGATACGCCGAGAAACACGACATCGCCTACATCTGCTACTGGCCCCTGGGCAGCGGTCGCCTCCTCGCATCGCCGGGCGCTTTGAAGAGAATCGCAGACGATGTCGGGGTGACGCCCGCTCAGCTCGCACTTGCCTGGCTACTCCGCGACTCGCCCCGGACACTGCCGATCCCGGGAACGACGTCAATCGCACACCTGACGGAGAACATGCGGGCGCTGGAAGTCGTGCTAGACGAGGACAAGTGGGACGAGATCGACGAACTCTGCAAGGACGAGGCACCTGAGCGGCCCACGGCACCGACCCGGATCCAGCCTGACGAGCACCCCCACGTGGGCATCCTGCGAACGATTTATGCGGACGTCACCACCATGGGGGACTACGCGGACGACGACATCGTCCTGCACCCGGCCTGGCGTACCGCGAGTGATCCAGGCGACCTGGTCGGGAAAGCCACCGTCCTGGCCCGACAGGACGCACTGTTGAAGTCCCATCGCGGCACGATGGTGATGGATGTGGAGAGTATCAGCGCCAACGACAGCTTCGGGACGGTGCTCGGCACCATACGCACGCAGTATCCGCAGGTCGCGGCAATTCCGTTCTGCGGAGTCTGGAGGTTCCGCAACGGCCGGATCGTCGAGCATTGGGAAAACGCCTACAACGCCCAGGACGATGTGCGAAAGCTGACTCAAGGCCATGAGTGAGGCCGAAACGCTCCGTAGCGCTGGAGTCCGGGATTGTCCCTTCCACCACGCCAACGGGCTCGAGTTCGACCCGCTGCTGTCGAAGCTGCTCAAAGAGGATCCAGTCGCACGGATTCGCATGCGGTACGGAACCGAGGAAGCATGGTTGGCGACCAGGTACCGCGACGTGCAAGTAGTCACCGAGGATCGTCGGTTCAGCCGTGCGGCCGTCGTCGGTCGGGACCTGCCGAGGATGACACCCGAGCCCATCGCGCACCCGGATGCCATCAACCTCATGGACCCGCCTGCCCACACACGTTTGCGTCGGGTCATCGCCAGCGGTCTGAGCCCCGGGGCAGTCGAGCGTCTGCGGCCCCACGCCGAGCAAATCGTGGACAGGCTCCTGGATGAACTCGTTGCCGAGGGTGCGCCAGCGGATCTGGTTGGGCACTTTTCCGACCATCTTCCCCTCGCGGTGATGAGTACAATGTTCGGCATACCCGAGCAAGACCGTGACTGGCTGCGGCGGCGCACGATCTCGATCATGACCATTGCGCCTGAGGGCGGCACTGCGGCAAGTGACGCGAAGGCCGATTTGCGAGAGTACTTCACGGATCTGGTGGCACGCCGCCGGCGAGAGGGCGGCAACGACCTCCTGAGCGCGATGTGCCAGGCGGACAGCACGGACGAGCCGCTGAGTGACAGCGAACTGGCCATGCTCGGTCAGGTTCTCATGGTCGCGGGCCACGACACACTCACCTACGAGATCAGCAACATCGTTTATGTCTTGCTCACCCACGAGGCCGTCCTGGCTCAGATCTGTGCTCGCCCAGAGCGGCTTCCGAGGGCGATCGAGGAGTTGCTGCGTTTCATCCCGTTCCGGCAAGGCGTCGGCATCGCCCGGATAGCCATGGAAGACGTGGAACTCGGAGGCCGCTTCATCCGCGCCGGCGATGCTGTGCACGTGTCGTATCTGACCGCGAACCGAGACGGCGAGGTCTTCCCTCAGCCGGACGAGATCGATGTGGACCGGACACCCAAGCCGCACATGACATTCGGGTACGGCCCACACCGTTGTCCTGGAGCTCAGCTGGCTCGTATGGAGCTGCAGGTGGCGATCGGGGCGTTACTGCACCGGTTCCCGAGCCTGCGACTGGCTGTCGATCCAGACGACATCGAGTGGAACGCGAGCTCCATTTGGCGTTTTCCAGTCGCCCTTCCGGTCCGATGGTGAAGCCCGCGGTGTCGGCGCCGTGACCACGAACGCCTGATCGGATGGGGCGCCGGGGACCTGCTCGCCTGGCGCACGTGCGCACCGACCACATCTCACCCGGCGGACCGGCTTGGGGGTGGATCCCTGACGCCCTCGACGAGGTCCGCCGGGCGGTGTCCCGCACCGGGTCTGATGGAAATCAGAAACCTGGAAGGAACACCAGCGATGCCCGCGCCGTAGAAGTACAACGATGAGCTACGCAAGCGTCGACGGCGCCCGGCAGGCCGTTGTCGAGTACGTGTCGACCGGCCACCGACCGACCTGCCTCACCTGGTCGTCAGCACCGCGATCAGGCTGAGGCGAGGGCCGCGCGGACCAGCGAGTCGTACGTCTCGTCGGTGCGGGACGCCGCCACGCCGAGCGCGGCGACGAACGCCGCCAACTCGGCCTGCACCGCCACGCCGGGCACGCCGTCCGAGACGATGCGTTCCAACTCAAGGAAGGTGCCGAGGCCGGCGACGTCGTCGACGCACAGCACGCCGTCGGGCAATTCGGCGGTACGGCGTACTTTCGCGATTCGCACGGTGGCGCGGAAGCCCATCGCCAGGATCGCGGCGTGCATCTGGTCGCGGTCGGTCACCGCCGTCTCGTACTCGTCGCAGGCCAGCGCGTTGTCGGCGGGACGCTTCAGGGTGAAGATGTGCCGACCGTCGACGGTCCGCAGCCGTACGAAGGGGACGCCGAGCTTGCTGTCGCCGTACGACCAGCTTTGCGGGGCGTACGCCTGATCGTCCTGCACGACCGGCGGGCCCGGCTCGATGCCGCGTGCGGTGAGCGCGACGAGCAACGCTTCCCGATCCTGGACTCGGTACTTGACCTCGACCTCGCGCACCGCGCCTCCACCTGCCGTCGCCACACTGGCTGCGCAGCGTGGCACAGCCGTCACCGAGCCGCCAGCGCGGCACGCCAGCGGCTACCCGCGTCGACGCAGGAGAACAAGCGGTACAGCCTCCGACAGCAGGTATAGTCTAGTCAGACTAGACGGAGGTACGGCTGGATGCACTGGCAGGTCCAAGAGGCGAAACAGAGGTTCAGCGAGGTGCTTCGCGCAGCTGAGCGGGGTGAGCCGCAGATCGTGACGAAGCACGGCGAGGAGGTGGCCGTGGTCATCGACATCTCGGAGTACCGCCGTCTCCGCGGCGAACAGACCAGCTTCATGGAGTATCTTCGCAGCAATCCCGACATGGACGACGACTTCGAGATCGAACGCCAGCAGGATCTCCCCCGCGACATCGACCTGGCTGGCTGACCGTTGGCATTTCTGCTGGATACCAACGTGGTGTCGGAACTGCGTAAGACAAACCCGAACCAGAACGTCATCGCGTGGAACAAGACACATTCGGCCGCCGAGGCCTACCTGAGCGTGCTCGTGGTAGGTGAGATCCGGCAGGGAATCGAGCGGCTTCGCCCGCGTGACCCGCAGCGCGCTGAGTCACTTCAGCGCTGGCTGACCGGCCTGATCGCGAGCTTCCGAGATCGGGTGCTGCCCGTGACGACCGAGATAGCGATCGAGTGGGGCCGGATGAATATCCCGCCTGCGCCACCACCGGTCGTCGACGGACTGATCGCGGCGACCGCGAAAGTCCACCGCCTCACCCTGGTCACCCGCAACGTCGCCGACGTCTCTCGGACCGGGGTCAGCACCGTCAACCCCTTCGATCCGCACTGACAGGCGAGACACCCCACACGCAGATGAGGCCATGAAGAGATACCACACCAGGTGGACTGTTCCGGATGAGCACCGGGCAAGCCCTGAGTACGTCGAGGCCGGTGCCCGCCCGCATCGCCCTCGGGCAGGCCGTTTACGACCGTCGGGTCGCGCTCGGCCTGAGCCAGGCCGAGCTCGCCGCTCGGGCTGGCACCACCCAGACCGTGATCTCGCGGCTCGAAGGCGGCGCGGTCACGCCGACGCTCCCGCTGCTGCATCGCCTGGCCGGAGCACTGGAGGGCGAGCTGGACATCAAGATCACCGGCACCAGCACCCGTGCGGAGTACCCTCTCGCTTCGTGACCTGCTGGCCTGCGGCAACGTGGCCGCAGGCCAGCGTCCGACTCAGCCGACGCGCAGTGCGGCGGCCATCGGTGGTTGGTCGACCGGGTCGCTGGAGCGGCGCATCGCCCACAACGGCGGGCCGCCGGCCGGCAAGTGGGCGAGCCGGACGACGCGGTAACCGTGGCGTTCGTAGAACGCCCGCTGCCGCACGCTGCTCGCCTCCACCACCGCCGGCATCCCGATCCGGTCCAGCCGGGCGTGGTGCGCGGCCAGCAGCGTCGACCCGATCCCTTTGCGTCTCAGCCAGGGGGCGGCCGCCAGGAACGCCAGATGATGATGCCGGCCGGTCGGCTCCAGCCGGCCGGCCGTGAACGTGTAGTGCGCGTACGGGCCATGCCGGTCACCACACGACCGCAACCTGCGCCGCTGATGCTCCGCACCCAGCAGCCGGTCCGCCGGGTGCGGATACCAGACCGCCACCCCGTCGCAGTGCCCGACCACATCGACGATCCCGTGCCGTATCCCGAACTCCAGCTCGGCGGTGAAGAACTGATGCATCGTCAGATACCGCAGCGCGTGATCGCCGATCAGCCACGCCACCACCGGATCCACCACACACGACTGCGCCAACAACTCCCCCAACGGCTCCACGTCGGCGACCGTCGCCGCCCGTACGGTCAGCACGGCCGCCACGTCCACACCAGGAACCGGTCGAACAACTCCGCCGCCGTCACGTCGGGAAGGTCGAACGCCGCCTCGGTCATCCGCTCCACCGCGTACGTCGCCAACGCGACCGGCCCGAACACCCCCGCCAACTCCACCCGCGCCACCAGACACGGCCACAACTCGCCGCAGCCGGCACACGACCACGACGGCCGCACCGCCACATGACCACCACCACCGCCGCTGTCGGCCGCCGGCTCCACGCCAGCAACATCCCGGTACGCCGAACTGCCGACCCGGCCGACCCCAGGTTGCCCGTCATGACGGACGACCAGCACCCCACCGCCAGCGGCGGCCAGGCCCCGCAACCGCGCCCTCACCGCGACCACCGGCCCCGGTTCACCCGAGCAGCGTCCACCGCAGCCCGACCCACAGCACCAGGCCGACCAGCACCCGCCGTACCGGGTGCACCGGCCGGCCCGGTCGGGCTGAACCGCATCGAATGCCGAGGCACACACTCCGGACACCGCAACGTCGCCCCACACACCGGACACCACCGCTGCTTCAACCGGAACGTGAAGAAGCCGACGCACAACCCGCCCAGCGCCGCCAACACGACTCCTACCAAGGTCAACACTCTTGATCCTCCCCACCACGCCGGTACGGCCGTGGCCAATCGGCGTGCTCATGAGCGTCTGAGTTGTCCCTGTCGCGGATCGCGACGACACGCAGCTTGGCGATCACAGATAGTCAGCGCCACTCACAGCGGCATAGGAATCAAGATCTATACCTTCAGGCATACGCCTGCGACACGGAAGCGGCATAGTAGAGGAGGTCCGTTCGCTTCCCTAGCGGACGGATGCGCAGCACCGCAGGAGGGACAGATGCAAGGGCATGAACCAGCGCCGAGCTGCGCAGGCATGAGCAAATGATCAAGCTGCCACCCGAGATCCTGGAGCGAACGGATGTACGCCAGGCGTTGAAGGCCGGCGACTGGACTACCGTCCTTCAGGTCGTCACGACCGAAACTCGGGTGTCGCAGACGGAGATCGCGCAAGCCGTTGGCATATCGCAGCCACACGTTTCCCGCCTGCTCACCGGACGGAGCCGAGATCCAGGGCTTCGCACCGTGCGGGCACTTTGCGACGGCCTGGGGATACCCCGATCTCTGGCCGGCTTGCTGGATGAACAGGAGAGTGACACGAACCGCCGCCAATTCGTCGCCGCAGCCGCAGCAGCCACGGGGGTTGCCCTAGTCGGCACAGCTGCTGGAGGCGTTCCCCTCGAATCACGCGACGACGAGCAACTACTGACCATCCCCTCGACCACCTACCGCAGACTAGAGCAGCGCATGTCTGCGCGTAGCCTCCTTCCGCCTGTGAGCGCACACCTTGCGCTCATCCGCCAACTCGCATCGCGGAACGAACGCTCACCTGTACACACCCGCCAGCTTTACTCGGTGCTCAGCGAAACCGCTGGGCTGACCGCGTGGCTGTACGTCGATGTCGACGACCGAGCCAACGCCCGCCGCCACTACCAACTCGCGGTCCATGCGGCAGATCGGTCTGGACACCCACTGCTCCTTGCATACATGCGGGCGAGCCTGGGCCAGTTCGCAGCGAACTGCGGCGACGCACGCGAAGCCGTCCAGATTGTCGCATCCGCTCGCCTAGCCCTTCCCCGCTCAGCGCCCGCTATCTCTACGGTCTGGATGGACGCGATCGAGTCACTCGCGCTCGCTGAGGCTGGCGACAAAAAGTCGCTTCACCTCCTGAACCATGCCGAGGATCGCCTAGCGAAGGCCCGAAACGATGAACCCGTCTGGCCTTGGATCTTTCGCTTCGATCACCAAAAACTGGCATCGTTTCGAGCGCAAGTCGCAAGCAAGCTGGATCAGCCCAACCTGGCCAGCCGGGCGCTCTCTATAGCAGCCAGCGGTCCAGCTCAAAGCCCGAAAGCCAAAGCCTTATCCGACGTCCTTCGAGCAGAGATCCTGGCGAAGTCGGGACGCCTCGACGAGGCATGCAACATTGCCTGTGAGGCTTTCGACGCAGGCAAGAAGTATGAGTCAGAGAAGATCCTCCAATCAGTCTCGCGGTTCCGCGAAGCCATCGGAGGACGGGCCGGAAAGCTGACCCTCGATCTTGACGATCGACTCTACGGAAGATACCAGGAGGATCGTTAGTTGCGGATCGCCATCACTGGACATCGCGGACTGAACGACGAAGTCACAGCCAAAGTCACCGAAATCTTGAACATGAGGCTGTCCGAAGTCAAGGAGGAGATCGTCGGCCTAACTTGCCTCGCCGACGGAGCCGATCAGCTCTTTGCCGAGGCGGTGCTCCGGCACGGCGGTCAGCTTGAAGTCGTCGTCCCCGCCCAGGAGTACCGAAACGGACTACCCAAACATGCCCATGCGGCATACGACAAGTTGATCAGTCAGGCCGCAGCTGTCCACCACTGCGACTACCGCGTCTCCGACTCGACTGCCCACATGGCCGCAAGCGAGTTGATGGTCGATCAGTCGGATCAGCTCTTCGCCGTTTGGGACGGCATGCCCGCCCGAGCCTACGGTGGCACCGCCGACGTCGTCGCCTATGCCGAGGCTCGCGGGATCCCAGTTACCGTCATCTGGCCTGCCGGCACCCACCGTAACTGACCGACCCTTCGGAAACTGGTCCAATTCGCGCAACCGGCAGCACGCGTTCCGCAACCTAGTCGTTCCGATCCTGCCACCCATCCGACTCAGCCTGTCGACGTATATGTCGAGCTACGATTCCAGAAATCGCTACTGCCGCCCCAAGCGCTACCGCAGTGACAGGCACAACAGCGAATCCGAGCCCAATCGCTGCGGCCGCAACAGCACCGGCAACCGTCCCAGCCGCACCAACGGCAGCGGGCACGGTCTGCGACTTTGGGGGCGACGGCTCATGGGGTTCATCCGAGCTAGTCCCAGTCATAAACTTTAGCTCCCGCAACCACAGCTCCCAACAGGATTATGATCCCAACCGAGTTCGCAATTATTATCCACCCGATTCCCCTCCACCCCCAGCTCTTCATCTGCGCACCGGGTCCATACGCAAAGACTCGAAGGAAAAACGGAAATGCGCTACAGCCAAGAACGATAGAAATGAAGCTAGCTAGCGCTTGCGCGGCGGGAACGCTCTTCCCCTGATTTGCGGCAACTATTACCGATCCCGCCAAGGCAAGGCTTGCAGCCACAACCCAATCCGACCAAAACAGGGCGTCATCGCGCGTCAATCCATGGTTTTTGTTAGGAAGGTCCGTTCTACTTATTCCTTTCATGACCACCTGGAGCGCGGCAGTACCAACGGCCACTACTACGGTGATGATCAATGCATTCAGCTTACATCCCCTTCCCAGCGGACATTTTCACGGATCACCGTACACGAAGCGCATTCATGATCGCATCCGTCCAGAAGAACCAGGAGCATTACCCAAAAGTGCTAGCAACACACTCAAGAGCAGTGTGTCCAGAACCCGACACCCATCGGCACCTGCGAAGAAGAATCGGAGTTTTGCCTGATGAGGGCCTTGATCAACCCGGACCAGTCACAGCCGCAGCTGCAGATCTATCGACATCATCTACAAGCCCGGCACCGTGGCGGCGGTAGAGGCTTGGCAGGTCTGGAGTAGCCGAGCGCCGGTGAGGAACTCTGACGCAGCCTTGGGCCCGCGCCTCGAGTTGGCCGAAGCTCGCACGTGATGAGGGGGGACAGCGGCGCAGGGCCGATCGCCGTCACGGGTCCACAGACCAGCGCCCTGCGGGCGAGTATTCCCCCCGCCCCGCCTTCGAGGAGAGCGTTGCCGGGCAGGACCACCGCGGTCCGCCCGTCGATCTCCAGCATCGACGCGATGTGCTGCACGAAGTTGAGCTGCTTGTTCGACGTTGTCGCCCAGAAGTCGGCGCGCTCGATCTCCCGCTCCTCGCGGCTCGCCCGCCCGTCCTCGCCGATCATGCGGATCGACGAGCTACGCCCGAACGGCGGGTTGGCCAGCACCAGGCTGACCATGCCGTCCGGCTCCCGACTCGGCGTCCTTCGTGCCCTTGGCGAGCAGATCCTCACGCCGACGCTGGCTCGCCGATCCACAAGGACTCCCAAGCTGGCGGACCGGTTGGCGAGCCGCCGAATGCGTTGAAGATCCACAACTCTCCACAGAGGGGTGTTGAGCGGTGCAGAACGCTACACGGTATCGATGCCGACGATGCTTGTCACCCCGCCGAAGGGCGGGTGTGGACCGACCGGGCGGCGTAGCCACCACCGGCCACCGGTCAGACCACCCCGGCCACCGGACAGGCTGCCCCGGCCACCGGACGAGTCGCCGCAGGTCACGACACCGCACAGGATAAGAAGCTCAAAAGACCGTAATGTGCTCTAATCATGCGATAGCACGTATTCGGGATCTGCTCCTAGACAATCGCCCGGTAAACATTGATCGATTTCCGTGATATTCCTGCGTCACGACGACGTTTCACGTTTGGAGTCACGATGGAGGACCGCCAGGCAGGCGTCCGATCGCTGGCCGAGTGGACGCATCTACGTCCGGAACACCTCTTCGACCTGTCCGGCCGTACCGCCCTCGTCACCGGTGCCGCCGGCGGCCTGGGCCAGTGGCTCGCCGCCGGCCTCGCCGCCGCCGGAGCCCACACCGTCCTCACCGACCGCGACGCCGAACGGCTGAAGATCACCGCCGACGCGTTGTCGCCGCACGCCGACACCAGCACCGACGTGGCCGACCTGCACGACCAGCAGGACTGCCAGGAGTTGATCGACCGGACCGTCGAGCGTTGCGGCCGGCTCGACGTGCTGATCAACTGCGCCGCCGTCAACAGCAGGTCACCGACGCTCGACGTCGACCAGTCCACCTACGACCGGATCATGGACAACGACCTGAAGGTCCCGTTCTTCCTCGCCCAGGCCAGCGCCCGGCACATGATCGACCAGGGCGGCGGCTCGATCGTGCACGTCGGCTCGATCAACAGCAGTTTCGGGCTGGCGCGGGTCGCCGTCTACGGTGCCGCCAAGGCCGCACTGTCCCAGCTCACCCGGGTGCAGGCGGTGGAGTGGGGGCGGCACCGGATCCGGGTCAACTGCCTGGCCCCGGGGTTCCTGAAAACTCCGTTGTCGGAGCCGCTCTGGGCGGACCCGGCGATCGCCGACTGGATCCTCACCCGGGTCCCGCTGGCCCGCCCCGGCCTCCCGCACGAGATGACCGGCCTGCTCCTGCTGCTCGCCTCCGACGCCGGCGCGTTCCTGACCGGGCACACCTTCTACGCCGACGGGGGCTTCCTCGCCGGTGGCAACTGGTCGATTCACGACTGACACTTGCGCAACAGACATTGTCTCAGGACGATGGACTGACACGTTTCATCAGCTGACATTGGACCCGGGGTCCCGCTGCATGATCAAACATACCCGACGTCCGGACGCCGACACCGCAGGAACGGTTTCACTCTGGCTGTTCGGCGCGTTCACTCTGGTCGCACTTCCAATCGGGGTCTTCAACCTGTTCACCACCGCCCCGGTGGAGCTGCCCGTCGAGTTGACCATCGGCTACATGTTCGCGACATTGACTGCTTTTGCGGCGTACGTCCATGGTCGGCTCGACCACGTCGCCGAACAGCAGGCGAACATCCTCAACCAGCCGGCACAGGGCGTCGAAGTGTTCCACACCAGTGAAAAATTCCTCGAAAAGCTCATCGAGATCAGCATCGGGGCCGAGACGGTCAGCACCCTCAACCTCTCCCCGGCGCGAGGCGAGCACAGCAACCTCGACGTCTACTTCCAGCGCCTGCACGCCTACATCCGCGCCAAGCGCTCCCCGCTGCGCAGCTTCCGCAGCATCGCCAGCATCGACAGCAACCAGAAGCTCCGCTTCCTGCTGGCCCGCTCGCTGGAGCTGACCGCCACCGGCCGGGCGTCGTTCGCCGTGTTCCGCCAGACGACCACCGGGCCGCTGCTGCACCCGCTGAGCATGCACATCACCGTCAAGGACGGTCAGTCGTTCGTCTTTTTGTTCCCGCCGGTCAACCTCACCGGGGCGATGGACTCCGTACTCATTCGCAACGAAGCGGTCGCCCAGGTGATGCTCGGCCACTTCGACAAGCTGTGGCACGCCGCCCTGCACATCAACGAAGGTCGCCGGGTCTATGCGGCGAACCTCGACCTGCTCGCCGACCTGCACCCCGAACTGCGGGACACCGACGAATTCCACCGACTCAGGGAAATTGGATCATGACGTTGTCCGCACTGCCGAACCGGCTCGCCACCGCACCACCACTGATCGGCACCCTGGTGACGATGGAAAATCCAGAAGCCGCCGAAGCACTCGCCATCAGCGGAATGCACTGGCTGTTCGTCGACGCCGAACACTCCCCCACCCTCGACACCCGATCGATTCAACGGATCACCCAGGCGGTCGCCGGACGCGCGTACGTGATCGCCCGGATCCCGGTCGCCGACGAAGGCTGGATCGCCCGGATCCTCGACAGCGGCGCCGACGGCGTCATCGTGCCGCACGTACGCTCCGCCGACGACGCCCGCCGCTGGGTCCGGGCAGCGAAGTACCCGCCGCTGGGCACCCGCGGCGTCGGCATCGCCCGCGCCCACGGCTACGGCATGGACCTGGCCGGCTACCTGTCCCGCGCCAACGACGCCACCGCGCTGATCCTGCAGATCGAGGACGCCGAAGCGGTCCGCCACATCGACGACATCGTCGCCGTACCCGGCTACGACGCCGTTTTCATCGGCCCCTACGACCTGTCCGGCAGCATGGGCCGGCTCGGCAAGGTCGACGACCCGGCGGTCCGCGCCGCCGTCGCACAGGTCCGCGCCGCCTGCGGTGCCGCCAAGGTGCCGTTCGGCATCTTCTCCGGCACCGCCGACGGAGCCGCCGACGAGCTGGCGCACGGTGCCAGCTTCGTCGCCATCGGCTCCGACATCGGGCTGATGGCCGGCACCGCCCGGGCCACCCTGGACAGCCTGCACCGCAAACGGCACCCCGACGACCAGCGGGAGTGACCGACGACCATCAGTCACCGACACCCACCGGCCACCGACGACCACAACTGAATGGAGACGGCCGTGTTCCTGGACTCCCCCACCCTGGACACCGCTACCCTCGACGCCCTGACCAGTGGGAAAGCCCTGATCGCCCGGGTGCGCCGCTACACCCCGGCGCAGGTCTGCGCCGACATCGTCCCCGCACTGCTGCACCACCTGGACCGGGCCGCCGGCGCCACCAGCCGGATCTACCGCAGCAACGTCGGCACCTTCAGCGAAGCCCAGAAGGACACCGAGGCCCTGGCCCGCTACCGGTCCCGCGCCGTCGACACGTTGCGCGCCGTCCGCGCCAGCTGCGCCCCGTACGCCTCCCCCGTCGACCGGCTCCGCTGCGAACTGGACGAGATCTGGCCGGCCGGCAGCCAACTGCTGCGCCACGACGGCGCACCACTGGTCTTCGGGATGCTGCGGATCTGGCAGGACGGCGCACACGCCCTGCCGCACATGGACATTCTGGCCCGGGCCGCACCCCGGGTGCCTGAGGCCCACCACTTCACCGGCCAGCTCGGCGTCAACCTGTTCCTGCAGGTGCCGGCCGGCCACGACGACGGACTACTGCAACTGTGGGACGTCGACCCGTACACAGTCGACCGGACCGACCACGGCGTCGCCGGCACCTACGGCTACCGCCGCGACCTGCTGGGTGAACCAGCCGTCTCCCTGGCGCCGCGCACCGGCGACCTCGTCCTGCTGCGCAGCGACCGGGTGCACGCCGTCACCCCCACCCACCACGGCCGCCGCGTCACACTGTCCGGCTTCATCGGGTACGCCGACCCGCCCGCCCCGCTGCGGCTGTGGAGCTGAGCGCCCCGCCGCGCCGCGCCGGTGGAGCTGACCGCCGCGACCCACCGGTACGCTGGCACCAGACTTCTACCGTCGACGATATGACCAACGGACCGGGTGAGTTCGACCTGGCGGCGCGACGGCAACAGTTCCGTGACTACCGGCGCCGCGAACGGCGCGCCCGCCTGCGCCGGGCGCTGCTGCCCAGCGCCGCCATCCTCGCCTGCCAGCTGGCGATGATCGTCGCGTTCGGGGTGCTCGGCCGGCACGTGTCGCGGGTCACCCAGGTCGAGGGCGACCTGCACCGGGCCATGCTGTTCGGTGCGCTGGTCACCGTCGCCGGCATCGCCGGGGTGATGGTCGTGTTCAACCGGTTGGTCGACGAGGACGACCTCGGGGCGGCGCTGCTGACCGGGGTGCTGCTGGTCGCCGCCGCCGGCTACGCCTTCTGCGTGTCGGTCTCCGCGCACCACGACCGGGAAATCCTCCGTATAGGGCCATCCGCCGTCGCCGTGGTGACCGAGGTGTCCCAGACCTACCAGCCGCTGCCGGGGTTCGGGGATCCGTACCAGTCCTACCGGATGCGGCTGGTCGACGGTGACCAGCGGGAGTTCACCGTCTCCGGCGACGTCGGCGAGTTCCAGCTCGACGAGCGGACCAAGGTCCAGGTCGACCCGGCCGGCATCCTCTACCCGAAACTGCCCCGCGACGTCGCACCCGACCACACCTGGCTCTGGATCGCCGGCGCGATCCCGGTCACCCTCGCCGTCGCCAGCGCCGCCCTGCTCTTCACCGCCCTGTGGCGGGAATGGTAGGAGCGGCATGATGCCGCCCGGGGCAGACATCGGCACCGGCCAGGTGAATGATGGCCCGGTGAGCGAGTACCAGTTCTACGACTTCCTTGCCATCGACCGGCCGCTCGACAAGCGACAGCAGGCCGAACTCCGTGAACTGTCGACCCGTGCGGAAATCACCGCCACCAGTTTCACCAACTCGTACGAGTGGGGTGACCTCAAGGCCGACCCCCTGGCCATGGTCGAGGAGTACTTCGACGCGCACCTCTACTTCACCAACTGGGGCACCCGGCAGCTGGTGCTCCGGCTGCCGCTGCGGTTGCTCGACCTGACGACTGCCCAGCAGTACTGCTGGGCCGAACCGGCCGAGGCGTACCAGTCGGACGACCACCTCATCCTCAACTTCACCAGCTCGGACGAGGACGCCGACGACGACAGTATCGACCGCGACGGTGAAGGCTGGCTCGCCGACATCGTCGGTGTCCGCGACCAGCTCGCCGCCGGCGACCACCGCGCCCTCTACCTGGCCTGGCTGTTCCTCATTCAGGGCGGCGAGTTCGGCGACGAAGCGACCGAGCCGCCGGTGCCGGCCGGACTCGGCCGGCTCACCGGGGCGCTGCGCGAATTCGCCGAGTTCCTGCGGATCGACCCGGACCTGATCGCGGCGGCCGCCCAGGCCAGCGCCCCGGTGACGCCGCAGGCCGCCGCCGACCCGGCCGAACTGGCCGGCTGGGTGGCCCAGTTGCCCATCGAGGCCAAGGACACCGCGCTGGTCGAACTGCTCTGCGGCGACGGCCCGACGGTCACCGCCGAGCTGCGCCGACGGTTCCGGGCCGACACCGGCAAGCTGGCGGAGAACACCGTCACTTCCCGCACGATCGGCCAGCTGCTCGACATCGCCGAATCGCTGCGAAGTTAGTTGGCTTTGTTTACGTCCGGGTCCCAGGCGCTCCGTCTGGGCCCGGGCGCATTGTCCAGCCATCTAGGGCCCAGGCGGGAAACCGGCCTGGACGGGAAACGGTACGCACACGAAACGGCCCGCCAGGGAATCCTTGGCGGGCCGTTCACCGTGGTAGCGGGGACAGGATTTGAACCTGCGACCTCTGGGTTATGAGCCCAGCGAGCTACCGAGCTGCTCCACCCCGCGGCGATGCGTTAACACTAGCGCACACCGTCCGGCCGCCGCAAAACGACCCCCAACTCCCCCGCGATCTTGCACTTATCGTTGGACAATACGGACATATCTTCTCGATAAGTGCAAGATCGCGGGGGCAGTGGTCAGCCGGTGGGAGAAGGATCAGCGGCGGGCGGCGGTGCAGCCGCGCCGCCGATCCCGGCAGCCCGCTGGGCCTCCTGGAACGCCGTCATCGCCGCATCGAGCCGGGCCAGCGCCTCGCCGTACCGCTGGAAGTCACCTGCCGCCTGCGCGGCGCGGGCCTCGTCGATCGCGGCACTGACCTCGGCGGCCGCCGCCTGCAGCTCCGGCGTCACCAGACCGGGATCACCGGTCGGCGGAGTCGGAGTCGTCGGGCTCGGCGTGCCGCCCGGCTCCTCACCCTCGCCCTCGCCTTCCTCACCCTCCGGCGGGGTCGTCGGCGCACCGCCCTGCTCGGCCTGCTCGATCAGCTGCCGGATGCCGTCCTGCACGCTGTTGGCGAGCACCACGTACGAACCGCCGTCACCGTAGGAGAGCAGCACCCGCTGCAGCAACGGGTACGCGTTCGTCTGGTTGCTCTTCACGTACACCGGCTCGACGTAGAGCATGCCGTTGCCGAACGGCAGCGACAGCAGGTTGCCGTACTGCACCTGGGCCTGGTTCGACGACAGCAGGTTCAGCTGCTGGCGGATCGCCGCGTTGTTGGTCATCCGCTGGTGCACCTGCACCGGGCCGGAGACCGCCGTCTGGTCCGGCAACTCCAGCACCTGCAGCTGCGGCTGCCCGTCGACGTACGAACCGGAGATCAACGCGGCCAGGTTCTGCCGGCCGGCCGGGGTCACCGCCGAGGTCAGCTGGAACCGCGGCTCGTCCTGCTCCGGCCACTGGGTCATCAGGTAGTACGGCGGCTGCTTGACCCCGCTGTCCGGCGAGTCCGGGACGTTGGGCACCTCCCAGAAGTCCTGCCCGGAGAAGAACTCCGCCGGGTTGGTGACGTGGTAGCGGGCCAGCAGGTTGCGCTGCACCTTGAACAGGTCCGCCGGGTAGCGGAAGTGGTCGACCAGCGACTGCGGCGTCTCCGCCTTCGGGATCACCAGGTCACCACCGAACGCCGCGTTCCAGGCCTTGAGCACCGGGTCGTTCTCGTCGAACTCGTACAGCCGCACCGTGCCGTCGTAGGCGTCGACGGTCGCCTTGACCGAGTTACGGATGTAGTTGACGTTCTCCCGGGCCAGCACGAACGTGCCCTGGCCGGTGAGCTCGTCGGCCGTCTCCACCTGCAGGTTGACCCGCTCCGAGTACGGGTAGGTCGCCGAGGTGGTGTAGCCGTCCACGATCCACTGGATGCGCCCGTCGACCACCGCCGGGTACGGGTCGCCGTCCAGCGTCAAGAACGGCGCCACCTTCTCCACCCGGTCACGGGGGTTACGCACGTACAGCAGCTTGGAGTTGTCGTTGACCGCGTCGGAGAGCAGGAAGTTGGTCTCCTGCTCCTTGATGGCGTACAGCAGCTTGCGGCCGAACGAACCGATCTCCACGCCGCCTTCGCCGGTGTACGTGTAGTACTGCTCGCCGCCGCTGTCCGTCGGCCGGTCGAACTCGACGTTGCTCTCGCCGGGCGAGCCGACGATCGCGTAGTCGGTGCCGTCCATCTGCTCGCCGTAGTAGATCCGCGGCTGCTCGACCGGGATCTCCTCGGTCGACGACGAACACTGCTCCTGTGCCTGGTCACCGAGGAAGCCGGAGACGAAGTACGGCTGCCCGCCGCAGACCACCCGGTTGGCCGGTGCGCCGACCATGCCGTACCCGTGGGTGAAGACCGTGTGGCGGTTGAGCCAGTTGCTCTGCTGCTCGGTCAGCTCGCCGTAGTTGATCTCCCGCATGCCCACGACGTAGTCCTGGGTCTGCTCGTCGATGGTGTAGCGGTCGATGTCCAGCTTGGTGCCGAAGTCGTAGAAGCCCCGGACCTGCTGCAACTGGGTGTAGGTCTCGGAGACCAGCTGCGGGTCCAGCAGCCGGATGTTGGGCACCACGGCGGTGTCGGTGGCCAGGCTCTCCGGCGGGGTCAGGTTCGTTGCCGGGTACGGCGTCTGCTCGCTGATGTCGAGCCCGAACGCTTCCCGGGTGGCGACGATGCCGCGCTCGATGAACTGGGCCTCCTTGTCCCGCAGGCTCGGGTTGACCTCGAAGGTCTGCACCGCCCACGGGTAGATGCCGCCGATCGCCACCGCCGAGATGCCCAGCAGGGCCAGCGAGATGCCCGGCCAGACCAGGTTACGCATCACCGCGTTGGAGAAGACGATGATCGCGATCGCCACGACGATCGAGATGTAGGCCAGGATCTCCTTGGCCGGCAGCAGCGCGTTGATGTCGGCGTAGCCGGCGCCGTAGATGCGGGCCTGCTCGTTGTACTCCAGCAGCATGCCGCGCCGGTCCAGCACGTACGCCACGGCCTTGAGCAGTACGAAGACCGCGACCAGCGTGGTCAGGTGGGCCCGCGCGGCGTTCGTCATCCGGTCGCCGATGCCCTGCAGGCGTACGCCGCCGTAGATGTAGTGCATCGCCAGACCGCCGAGCACCGACAGCACCACGGCGGTGAACGCCAGGCCGAGCAGGTAGCGCAGGAACGGGTACTCGAACACGTAGAAGCCGATGTCGATGCCGAACTCCGGGTCGGTGATGCCGAACTCCTGGGAGTTGCGGAACAGCAGCCACTGGCTCCAGCGGTTCTGCGCGGAGAGCCCGGCGAAGAGGCCGACCAGCGCCGACAGCACCGCGATCCAGACGCCGATACGCGGCGTCAGCAGCATCCGGTACCGCTCCAGGCTGACCTGTTCCGGCGAGTGCGGGCGCAGGGTGGGCCGCAACCGGTACGCCAGCCACAGGTTGACGGCGATGACCAGGGCGACCGCCAGCCCGACGACGGCGAACAGCAGCAGCCGGGTGAACAGCACGCCGGTGAAGACCCCGGTGAAGTCCACTTCCTGGTACCACAACCAGTCGGTCCAGGCGTTCACCCCCCAACCGAGCAGGGTGAAGAGAAGGAAGATCCCGATCAGTACGCCGACCGTGACGCGGCCACGACGGCTCATTCCGGGCATAGGGCTGCTACGCATGACCACGATTGGCACTCCGCACGTTGGTGTGATCCGCTGGCGATCAGGCACCAAGACTACGGGGTGTGTCCACCTCAAGGCCGGTTGAGGTCAGGCTGACCGGTGTCAGCCGCCCGCGCCCGGCGGTGGTGTCAGCCGTCGCAGAGCGCCGGCTGGCGCCCGGCGCGCAGGTCCGCCAGCGCGTCGAGCGCCTCGTCGAGCGTCGCCACCCGCAGCAAGGGCAGATCCGGTACGGCGTTCGCCACCGCCTCGGCGCAGTTCGCCTCGGGCACCAGGAACGCCACCGCACCGGCCGACTTCGCCCCGACCAGCTTCTGCGGGATGCCGCCGATCGCGCCGACGTTGCCCTGCTCGTCGATGGTGCCCGTACCAGCGATGATCTTCCCGCCGGTGAGATCCTCCGCCTCGATCTTGTCGATGATGCCCAGGGCGAACATCAGCCCGGCGCTGGGCCCGCCGATCTCGTCCAGGTCGATGGTCAGCTCGAACGGCCGGGGCTGGTCCTCGGTGATCTCGACGCCGATCCGGGGTGGGCCGCCGTCGGTGGCCCGGGTGGTGATCTCGGCGGTGCCGGGCTGGTCGGCACGGGTGTAGCCGACGGTCAGCGTGGTCCCGACCGGCTGCGCCCGGATCAGCTCGGTCAGCTGGGTGGCCGAGGTGACCGGCGCACCGTCGACCGAGGTGATCACGTCGTCGGTCTGCAGCCGCCCCACCGACGGCCCGTCCGGCGTGACCGCCCGCACCAGCACCTGCACCGGGTAGCCGAGCTGGCGCAGCGCGGCGGTCTCGGCGCTGGTCTGCGAGGCGGCGAAGTCCTCCGCGTTGCGCTCCTCGACCTCCTCGCGGGTCTGCCCCGGCGGATAGATCACGTCGTACGGCACGACCGCCTCGGAGTCGCTCCACCAGCCGGCGATCGCCTCCCGCAACCCCACGTTGGGCCGTACGCCGACCGTGGTCAGCCGCAGCTGGCCGGCCGAGGTCGAGGTGTCGACGCCGGAGATCTGGATGACGTCCTCGCCGTCGTCGGCGCCGAGGGTGTCCACCGTCGGGCCGGGACCCAGCACCACGTACGGCACCGGGGCGGCGAACACCCCGTACGCGAGCAGTGCGGTGAGCAGCGCGCCGAGGAGGACCGTGACACCGCGACGTCTCATGCGCCGAGCGTACCGATCGCCGTCGCGTCGGATGCCGCCGCAGCCGGGGTTCCCACCCGGTCCGCTTCGCGCTGAGCGGAACTCAGCTGGCCTGTCCGGCGGTGCCGGCCGCGTACCGTGGGGGACGTGCCTGATATTCCGTTCGGCTTCCAGCTTCCCGGAGGCCAACCGCCAGACCCCAACGACCCGCAGCAGCTGCAGCAGTTCATGGCGCAGCTGCAGCAACTACTCGCCGCGCCGGGCAGCGGCCCGGTGAACTGGGATCTGGCCCGCCAGGTGGCGGCCAGCCAGCTCTCCGCCCAGGGTGACCCGGCGGTCAACCCGCACGAGTGGCACACCGTCTCGGAGGCGCTGCGCGTGGCCGACCTGTGGCTGGAGTCGTCGGCGGCGCTGCCGTCGGGGATCCGCACGTCGGTGGCGTGGAACCGCAACGAGTGGATCTACCGGACGCTGGACGTCTGGCGCAAACTCTGCGACCCGGTGGCCGGACGGATGGTCGGCGCGATGGGTGACCTGGTGCCGCCAGAGGCGCGCGGCCAGCTCGGGCCGATGCAGGCGATGATGACGACGCTCGGCGGCGCGCTGTTCGGCGGCCAGCTCGGTCAGGCGCTCGGTTCGCTCGCCACCGAGGTGCTCTCGGCCAGCGACATCGGGCTGCCGCTGGGACCGGCCGGCACGGCCGCGCTGCTGCCGGCCAACATCAAGACGTACGGTGCCGGGCTCGAACTGCCCGAGGACGAGGTCCGCCTCTACGTGGCGCTGCGCGAGGCCGCCCACCAGCGGCTGTTCGAGCACGTGCCGTGGCTGCGCGGGCACGTGCTGGCGGCGGTGGAGACGTACGCCTCGGGGATCACCGTCAACCGGGAGGCGATCGAGGACGCGCTCGGCCGGGTCGACCCAACCAACCCGGAGTCGATGCAGGAGATCGCCATGGAGGGGATCTTCACGCCGGAGGACACCGCCGCGCAGAAGGCCTCGCTGGCCCGGATCGAGACCGTACTGGCCCTCATCGAGGGCTGGGTGGGCCACGTCGTGGACAGCGCGTCGGCCGACCGGCTGCCGAACGTGGTGAAGCTGGCCGAGGCGTTCCGCCGGCGGCGGGCCGCCGGCGGCCCGGCGGAGCAGACCTTCGCCGCGCTGGTCGGGTTGGAGCTGCGTCCCCGCCGGCTGCGGGAGGCCGCGGCGTTGTGGGCCGCGCTGACCACCCACCGGGGCGTCGACGGGCGGGACGCGGTCTGGAGCCACCCGGATCTGCTGCCGTCGGACGCCGACTTCGCCGACCCGGACGCGTTCGCGCGCGCCACGTTCGACTTCGATCTCGGCGACATCGACTTCAGCTCGTCGCCGCCGGAGCCACCGGCCCGGCCTGACGCGCAGGCCGGACCCGACGCACCGCAGGCTGGACCGGATGACAAGCCGGAGGCTGGACCGGACGCGGGAGCCGGACCGGACAAGCCGCAGTAGGCGGCGGCCGGTGTCGACGTGGCGCTCAGCCGGCGGTCAGCAGGGACCGGGTGGTCTCCCAGCCCTCGACCGCCGGGTCGAGGGCGGCCAGGTCGGCCGGGCCCCGCAACCGATGCCACGCCGGTGTCACCGCCACCAGTGCCCGGCGCGGCGCGGCGGCCCGCAGCAGTTCCGGGTCGGCGGTCAGCTCCAGCGGTGGCAGCCAGTCCGGGGCCGGTAGGCGGGCGGCCACGCCGAGCAGTCCGCCGCCGTGCGCCGGTGCGACGGCCACCGGTCGGGTGGTGATCGGCCGCAGCAGTTTGCCGATCAGCAGGCCCGGCAGGTCGGGTGCGTCCGCCGCGAGCACCGCCGCCTGGTCGTAGCCGTCGGCCGCCACGGCGCTCAGCGCGGCGCTGACCGAAGCCTCGGGCAGGGTGTGGATCGGCATGTCCGGCCAGGCGATCGACCGGGCCAGTGGCAGGTCCTCGGCGGCGGCGGCGATCGCCGGTTCCAGCTGGCTGAGCGTGGCGAGCAGGTCGACCATGTCCTCGGCCAGGGCGGCCCGCCAAGTGGCGGGGTCGGTGCCGGGCGGCGACCAGCCGACCGGACTGAGCAGGATCACCACGGCGCGACGCACCCGCCCACTCTAGTGGGGTGGCGCGGATCGCTTCCGGTGCGGCAGTGCGGATGCCGGTGCGGCGCTGCCGGGGTCGCGGGGGCGGTCAGGCGGGCCGGTCAGTCGGCCAGTACGAAGCCGGTCGCGGCAGCCACACCCTCCAGATAGCCACGGGCCCGCTCGGCCTTGGGGTAGCGCCCGACGAGCTCCCAGAATCGGGCGTTGTGGCTGGGCACGACCAGGTGCGCCAGCTCGTGCAGCAGCACGTAGTCGATCACCCAGTCGGGCATCTCCTGGATTCGGTGGGAGATGCGGATGGTGCGGTCCGCCGGGGTGCACGACCCCCAGCGGCTGTTCTGGTTGGTGACCCAGCGCACGCTGGCGAGCTCGGCCACCCGGGCGTGCTCGGGCAGGTAGCGGTCGACGAGCCGGCGGGCCCGGCCGACGAGTTCGCTGTCCGAGCGCCGTAGTCGCTCCTCGCGGGCGGCGAGGCGAGCAAGCATCCGGTCGACCCACTCACTCTCCTCGGCCCGGGAGAACTGGTCCGGGATGAGGATGACGACCCGTTCGCCTTCCCGGTACGCGGACACCGTCCGGCGCCGGCGCTGACTGCGCCGCACCTCGACGACCGGCTTGCGCGCCCCCGCCATCAGCGGCCCGCGCAGCCCCGGGTTTCGCTCACGATGGCACGCTAATCCGTACTGACCAGGTGAACGCAAGAGGCAACACGGCGTAGCGCGCCGGAATCACCCCTTTTGGGGTCGATTGTCGCGAAAAAAGTTAACCACTCGACCGCCCCACCTGGCGCCCGAGCCGCTGTCGATCACCGTAGGCGATCGCGAAGAACTTTTCACCTCCACCCCCCGTCGAGAGGGCACTCGCGGAGCTTCTACCGGCGTGTCACTGCGAATCTGACTTATCCGATGTATTCCGGCATGCACACTCTCGACGTCGACTTACTCACAGTGTCGGCGAATTGTTGACATGGAACCGCCCAGTCCTGGGTAGGGTCCGCGGACCAGCGGTCAACAGTGGCCGTGGAGAAATCCCAGCGCGCGGCGCCGCAACGGTGGCCGCGAGCGGGTGCACGCCGGGTCTGCAACCACCCGGCGACGAGACGAGGAGGGGCACCGTGGCCGACCAGGCCCAGACCTACAACGGTTACTGCGTGAAGTGCAAGGAAAAGCGCGACTTCGAGGGCACCGTCGAGGTGTCGAAGACCGGCATGAACATGGCCAAGGGCAAGTGCCCGGTCTGCGGCACAACAGTGAACCGGATCTTGGGCAAGGCCAAGGTCTGAACCGGAGCTGCGGGAAGGGGCGGCTGCGGCCGCCCCTTCCCGCTGCGCACCGTCGGTGACGAGACCCGCCAACAGAGTTACCGGCGGGTTGTGGATAACTCACCGATTCCTGTGGACAACCGAGGGTACGGCGGCCACCGGCTGTGGACAACGATCCGCGCACCGTTCCGTTACGGTGACAGCCTGTCATTCATGACCGCCGACCCCTTGCTCCGGCCGACCCTGCTGCCCGGTTTGGCCCGCCTCTGGCGCGATCCGCACACCCTGCAGCTCGGCGCCGACCCCACCCACGCCGTCCTGCTCGAACTCGCCGACCCGGCCCTGTCCCGGCTGCTCGACACCCTCGACGGCAGCCGCCCCGCCCGCGCCGTCCTCGACGTCGCCGGCCGGCTCGGGGTCCCCCGGGAGCAGGCCCAGCAGTTGCTCGACACGCTCGCCGGCCACGGACTCGTCGTCGGCGCGCACACCCTGCTCCCGGCGAACCTGCCCGCACCGGCCCGACGCCGGCTCACCACCGAAGCGGCCGCACTGGCGCTGCGCCGGCCGGGCAGCGCCGACACACCCGCCCAGATCCTCCGGCGCCGCCAGCGCGCCCGGATCGTGCTGGCCGGTCGGGGCCGGCTCGTCCGGCCGCTCGCCGTCGCCCTGGCCGAATCCGGGATCGGGCACCTCGGCCTCGACCTGCCCGCACCGGAACACGTCCGGGACGAGGTCACCCGCGCGGTCGAGCAGGTCGCCCCGGAGACCCGCACCGCCCCGGTACGGCCCGGCCCGCTCGGTACGGCCGACCTGGTCGTCCTGCTCGGCGTCGACCGCCCGGCCAACCTGGTCGCGGCGGGTCTCGCCCGCCGCCGGCAGGCGCACCTGCTGATCGACGTCCGGGACCGCACACCGGTGGTCGGCCCGCTCGTACCTGCCCTCGGCGCGCCCTGCCTGCACTGCCTCGACCTGCACCGGCAGGACCGTGACCCGGGCTGGCGGCAGCTCGCCGCCCAGTTGTGCGCGATCGGCCCGGCGACCACCTGCGACGCCGCCACCCTGCTCGCCGCCGTGAGCATCGGCACCGCCGAGATCCTGAGTTTCGTCGACGGTGGGAGCCCGGAGACCGTCGGAGCGGCGGTCGAGGTGCACGCCCCCGCCCAGCTGCGCCGACGGGCCTGGTCGGTCCACCCGCGCTGCCCCTGCCAGCGACGGCCGGCACCCCGCCGTGGCATGAGCCACGCTCAGGGAGGGGTCACCGTACGCGATCGTCGGTAACAATGGCCAGGTGACCGATATCCCGCGCTGGGCCGTGTCCAGGACCGCCAAGCTCGCCGCGCTGCCGCTGGGCTTCGCCGGCCGTACCGTCCTGGGGCTGGGCAAGCGGGTCACCGGGCTCGCCTCCGACGTGATCTCCACCGAGATCCAGGAACGCACCGCCGAGCAGCTGTTCAGCGTGCTCGGGCAGCTCAAGGGCGGTGCGATGAAGGCCGGCCAGGCGTTGTCGGTGTTCGAGGCGGCGCTGCCCGAGGAGCTGGCGGCGCCGTACCGGCAGGCGCTGACCAAGCTCCAGGAGGCCGCCCCGCCGCTGCCGGCCGGCAGCGTGCACAAGGTCCTCGCCGAGCAGCTCGGTGCCGACTGGCGGGAGAAGTTCGTCGAGTTCGACGACCACCCGGCCGCCGCCGCCAGCATCGGGCAGGTGCACCGGGCGCGCTGGCACGACGGCTCGCCCGAGGGCCGGCCGGTCGCGGTCAAGGTGCAGTACCCGGGGGCCGGCGACGCGTTGCTCGCCGACTTCAAACAGCTGTCCCGACTCAGCACCATGTTCCGGGCGATCCAGCCGGGGCTGGACATCAAACCACTGCTCAACGAGCTGCGGGACCGGCTCGCCGAGGAGCTGGACTACGAGCTGGAAGCCGAGTCGCAACGGGCGTTCGCGGCGGCGTACGCCGACGACGACCAGATCCGGGTGCCGGCGGTGCTCGCCGCGGCCCCCCGGGTCCTGGTCACCGAGTGGATCGACGGTACGCCGCTGTCGAAGATCATCTCAGCGGGCAGCACCGAGGAACGCGACCGGGCCGGGCTGCTGATGGCGGTGCTGCACTTCTCCGCGCCAGCGCGGGCCGGGCTGCTGCACGCCGACCCGCATCCGGGCAACTTCCGGCTGATGGCCGACGGCCGACTCGGGGTGGTCGACTTCGGCGCGGTCGCCCGGCTGCCCGGCGGGCATCCGGAGCCGATCGGGCGGCTGGTCCGGCTGGCGCTCGACGGCGACGCCGACGCGGTGGTGGCCGGGCTGCGAGACGAGGGTTTCATCAAGCCCGACGATCCGATCGACGCGCCCGCGGTGCTCGAGTTCCTGCTGCCGATGCTGGCGCCGCTGGCCGCCGAGGAGTTCCAGTTCACCCGGCAGTGGCTGCGGGAGGAGGCGGCCCGACTGGCCAACCCGAAGTCGCCGGCGTACCAGTTGAGCCGGCATTTGAACCTGCCGCCGGCGTACCTGCTGATCCACCGGGTGACGCTGGGCTCGATCGGGGTGCTCAGCCAACTGGAGGCCCGAGCGGCGTACCGCGAGGTCGTCCAGCAGTGGCTGCCCGGCTTCGCGCCAGTCGATTGAAACAGTGGGGAAAGAAGCGGGCCGCGCAGTGCGGGCACTGCGCGGCCCGGTAGCCGACAAGTGTCGTGAGTGCCGGTGGCGCACCGTGCCGGTGCGCCACCGGCGCGGTCAGCGCCCGCCGAGCGCGCGGGCCCAGTGCTGCCGGGCCTGCATCGCGACGGTACGGGCGGGTCGGGTTGCCTCAGTACGCGTGGTGCCGGCCTGAGGCGATCGCATTCGCGCCCGGGAGAGCGCTTCGTAGAGCAGATGCATGACGGTTTCTCCAGTTACGGTCGGTGCGCTGTAGCCCGGTAGCGCCGGGCTGTCGGTTCGGGCCGGCGGTGCGCCGGCGATCCTCGTTGTCGGGTGCATGTCAGGCCGCCACCTTCACGGCCCGACGGGAGTCGCGGACTCCGTTCGCAGCCATCCGGGCCTCGACCTCGACCTGCAGGGCGGCGTCGCGGGCCAGGTCCTCCTTGCGGGGGCGGCCACGCGGCCGCTTGCGCGGCACGACCGCGCCCCGCTCGAAGATCTCGCCGCCCCAGACGCCCCACGGCTCGGCCCGCTCGACCGCGCCGGCCAGGCACTCCACCCGCAGTGGACAGTCCACGCAGAGCGACTTGGCCAGCTCCAGCTCGGTCGGGGAGTCGGAGAACCACAGGTCAGGGTCGAACTTCCGGCACGGCAGGCCTGCCAGCACATCCGGCTGGCCGGTTCCGGCCGGCCGGCAACCCGGCTGGGAGACGCTGCGGTCGAGAGTGGCCAACGCCAGACTCATCGCCCGGTCACCTCTTTCTTTCGCTTCGATCTCGTAGATCGCTTCCGACGTGCTCGTACCTGTGCGGTCGCAAAAATTAAGGCCGCGGATCCCGGTTACGGGTTCCGCGGCCTCGAGGTGAGCCGGTTGGTCTGGTGGGTCAGACCGGCCTTCCTCGAGGGGGAACACCGCGGGCAGCATCCATGAACGGCTTCTTGGCCGTCGGGATGGTGGTGCGGACGCTGCCTTCGGAGCTGCTGATGCCATTGGTCGCCGTCACTACCGACGCACCACGGTGCCGCAGCCATGCCTGGGCCACCTGGGCCCGCTCGGCACCGACCCGACGCCGCGCGGCCAGGCCGGCGGACGCCTCGGTCACTCCGAGTGGGAGCTGGTGGAACTGCTGGGACTGGGCCTGGTGCGCCCCGGATCCTCCGGTGGGCGCGACAGCGGCCAGATAGCCGCCGACCGTCGGAGCGCAGGCAGCGGCCAGCGTCGACGTCGGGATCATGGTGATCTCCATCGTCGCCACCTCCTGCCTGAAACTCGTCACGGATAACCCTCCCACCCCGGTCGAGCAGCCAGAACGACCACTGCTCGCGAGGTGTGACCTGAGGCTAAGCCTCTTGCGTGGCCGGGGGCAAACCATTTTCCGGGTCGGATTCCGAACTTTTTTGCGGCTCAAGATCATCTACGCTCGCGCCGCCCACCAGCGCGGTCACCGACGGGCCGTAAAGGCCCAGCTTGCGCGGCCCGATCCCGGCGATCGCCAGCAGCTCGGCGTCGGTGCCGGGCCGGCGCTCGGCGATCGCCACGAGCGTCGCGTCGGTGAACACCACGTACGCCGGCACCCGCTGCTGCCCGGCCGCCCGCGACCGCCAGGTCCGCAGCCGCTCCAGCAGCTCCTCGTCGAGATCCGACGGGCAGCCCGGACACCGGCCGAGCTTGCGGTCCACCCCGGCCAACAGGGTCGCCCCGCAGACCCGGCAGGACACCGGCTGGCCGCGCCGCCGTTGAGCCCCGGCACCCGCCGTACCGTCGCGCCTCGCCCCACCGCCGGAACCACCGGAGCCGCCGGAACGGTCCAGCTGCGGCAGGAACCGGCACGGCCGCCGGGCCCGCCCACCCGGGGACCGCGACTGGCCGTACGACAGCCACAGCCACTGCCGCGCCCGGGTCACCCCGACGTAGAGCAGCCGACGCTCCTCCTCCAGCTGCTCCGCCGTACGGGCGTAGGTGGTGGGCAGCGTCCCGTCGGCCAACCCCACCAGGAACACCGCGTCCCATTCGAGGCCCTTGGCCGAATGCAGCGAGGCCAGCGTCACCCCGGCGACCGTCGGCACGTGCTGTGCCGCCGCCCGGCGGGCCAGTTCGGCGCAGAAATCGGCCAGCGACACGGGCCGTTCGCTGACCGCCGCCTCGCCCACCGGCACCACGACCGGCGCGGCGGCGACCTCCTCGGCCAACTGGACCAGCGCCGCCAGCGCCTCCCAGCGCTCCCGGGCCGCGCCGCCGGGCGGCGGCTGACCCGGTGCCCACCCCGTCGCCGACAACGCCGCGACGACCGCCTCCACCAGCGGCGTCTCCCCCGGCGTCGACCGGACGGCGGAGCGCAGCGCCACCATCGCCTGGCGTACCTCGGCGCGTTCGAAGAACCGCTCCGCGCCCTGCACCACGTACGGCACCGCGGCCTCGGCCAGCGCCTTTTCGTACGCCTCGGACTGGGCATTGGTCCGGAACAGCACGGCGATCTCGGCGGCCGGCGTACCGCCCGCGATGAGCTCGGCACAACGGGCCGCGACCGCCGTCGCCTCGGCCGGCTCGTCGGTGAAGATCCGTACGTCCGGCTCCGGACCGGGCGGCCGTTGCCCGACCAGCTCCAGCCGCAACCGGGCCTCGGTGCCCCGGGCCTGCGCGATCACCGCGTTCGCCAGGCCGACCACCTGCGGCGTCGACCGGTAGTCACGGACCAGCCGGACCACCACCGCGTCGCGGTGGTGACGGGCGAAATCGATCAGGTACGTCGAGGTGGCACCGGTGAACGAGTAGATCGTCTGGCTGGCGTCACCGACCACGGTCAGGTCGTCACGCCCGGCCACCCAGGCCTGCAGCAGCCGCTGTTGCAGCGGGTTGACGTCCTGGTACTCGTCGACCACGAAGTGGCGGTACTGCGCGCGGACCTGCTCGCCCACGTCCCGATGCTCCTCGATGCCCCAGATCGCCGCCCGCAGCACGTCCTCGAAGTCGATCACCCCGGAGGAGCGCTTGAGTTTCTCGTAGCCGGCGTACACCTCGGCGACCTGGGCCGGATCGTGCGGTGTTTCACGCAACGCCTTGGCCGCCGCGACGGCGTACTCCCCCGGCTCGACCATCGACGACTTGGCCCACTCGATCTCGCCGGCCAGGTCCCGGGCCGCGGCCCGGTCGGTGCGCATCCCGACCCGCCCGGCGGCGAGGGTGACCAGCCGCACCTTGCTGTCCAGCAGCTCCGGCATCTGCCGGCCGCCGAGCAGCCTGGGGGCGAAGTAGCGGACCTGACGCAACGCGGCGGCGTGGAACGTGCGGGCCTGTACGCCGCCGACGTCGAGCGCGCCGAGGCGGGCCCGCATCTCGGCGGCGGCCCGGGCGGTGAAGGTGACCGCCAGCACGTGCCGGGCGGCGATCTCACCGGAGAGCACCCGGTAGGCGATCCGACTGGTGATGGCCCGGGTCTTACCGGTGCCGGCACCGGCCAGGATGCAGACCGGGGCGGCCGGCGCGGTGACCGCCGTACGCTGCTCCGGGTCCAGCCCGGCCAGGACCCGGGCGACGCGCGCGGAGGCCGGCCCGGCCGTCGGCCCGGCGTCCGGGTCGGGATCGGGGGTCGGGGCTGAGTTGAGGTTCGCCGCCACGGGTAGGAATCATCGCAGCCCCGCCGGACGTTGCACCGGACAGCCCGGGTGCCGCCCGGGCCGATGCCCCGTCGCCGTATCCCGGAGGACCTCCCTGATGTTGACCATGTATTCGACCAGTTGGTGCGGCTACTGCCATCGGCTGAAGTCGCAGTTCGACCGGGAGAAGATCCCGTACGAGGTGATCGACATCGAGCAGGACACCGCCGCCGCGACGTACGTGATGGGCGTCAACGGTGGAAACCAGACCGTTCCGACGATCCGTTTCCCCGACGGTTCGGCATTGACGAACCCGAGCATCGTTCAGGTCAAGCAACGGCTCGCCGACCTCGGGGCGAGCTGAGTCGCACTCACGGTCCGTCCGCCGCCATGACGCACGTCGCTTTTGGCTAACACGCCCCCCAGCGGACCCCACGAAGGCAGCAACCGGTCCATACTGTTTCGGGCCGCGACGCACAACGCCGCGACATAGGCGGATACCAACGGATCGGGGGGAGTTTCCGGTGCAGCCCGAGCAGCCCATACCCAGTCCGACGCTGCGTCGCCGCCGTCTCGGCAGCGAGCTGCGGCGACTGCGGGAAAGCGCCGGGCTCACCGGCGAACAGGTGATCGAGCGGGTCAACTGGGCGTCCGCCTCCAAACTCTCCCGGCTGGAGAACGGGCGCAGCCGACCCGGCGTCGGCGACGTGATGGACCTGCTCGACCTGTACGGCGTCACCGGAGCCGATCGCGACGAGCTCGTCGCGATCGCCCGGGACGCCGGCAACACCCGGGCCTTTCTCAGCTCGTACAAGGTGATGACCAGCCGGCAGCGGGCGTACGCCGAGCTCGAGGCCGGGTGCACCGAGATCCAGGAGTACGGCGCGGTCATCATCCCCGGGCTGCTGCAGACCTCCGCGTACGCGAAGGTGCGGATCATGTCGGCCCGGCCCCTGGTCGGGCCGGGCGACCAGATGACGATCCTGCGCCAGGCGGCCAGCAGCAAGGCCGCCAACCAGAAACAGCCGGCCGGTGCCCGCCGCCAGGCCGACGACCCCGACACCGAGGTGGCGGCCCGCCAGTCGCGGCAGTCCATGCTGCTGCGCGACAACGGGGTGCCGCGCTACACCGCGGTGCTGGAGGAGTCCGCGCTGGGGCTGCGCTGCGGCCCGCCGGACGTCATGGTCGCCCAGCTGCAGCACCTGAGGGCCATGGCCCAGCTGGACAACGTCACGCTGCGGGTCCTGCCGCCGGGCGCGACCGTCGCCTCCTGGTACCTGTCGGAGACCGCCTTCTCGATCTACCACTTCGCCGACCCCGAGGATCCCAGCGCCGTCGCGATCGAGACCCTGGCCGCCGACATCATCGTCAACGACGCCCCCGTCCTGGAACGCTACGGCCAGGTCTTCGACTGGCTCTGCGAGGCTGCCCGCAGCCCGGCGGAGTCGATCGACTGGCTCGCCGAGGAGATCGCCCGGCACGTCGCGGCCGGTGCCACCGAGCTCAGTGCCGTCGGTGACGACGACGGCCCTCCCCCCGCCACCCCTGCCCCGCTGTCCCCGCCGGCCACCGGCGGGACAGGCCCCGGCCGACCGGCCGGGCCGCCGATCCAGCGTGGACCGCGTGAGCGTCCCACGCGCCGGACCGAGCAGGCAACACCGGAGTGACGGTGTGTCCGCCGGTCCGCTTCACCAGCAAGGAGCAGGAATGAACCCAGCAGATCAGTCCGTCGTGCGGATCGTCGGCGGCGCCTCGCCCACCTGGCGCACCAGTAGCCGCAGCCAGAGCACCAACTGTGTGGAGGTCGGGGAACTGGCTGGTCGCAGCACGCCGGTGCTGATGCGCGACAGCAAGGACCGGTCCGGGCCGGTGCTGTCGTTCGACCGCACCACCTGGCGTGAGTTCATCGACAGCGCCAAGGACGGCGAGTTCGACCTGAGCTGACGGGCCGGTCGAGCCGGGTGGCCACCGCCACCCCGACCCGGCTCGGTTCCCCTCCCCTCGGCGCTGGTGCACCGACGTCGATCCCCCGAACGGGCACCGGAGTCAGGCCGATCGTCAGGTTTGACCGGTCGGTAATCCGGGTTCTCCCCGTACCGAGACACTCGATGGAAATTCCAGACAAGGATCTTTCGCGCGAGAGACCTTCGCATGCGGAATCGTCGCGGGACCCGTCGACTGTCCGACCATCGGTCACGGTTCCCGGAGTCGCCCATGCGATATCTGATCGTCCGCACGGAGATCCGCGCGGTCGCCCACCACGAACTCGTCACGGCCGTCATCGACGGTCGACGTATCCGCGACGAACAGACCACTCCCGAGCAACGCCGGCAGACGTTGCGCGCCACCGACCGCGAATCCGCGATGCGGCTGGCCCGCGCCCTGTCCACGGTCGGCTCGGTCCGATCCGGCCGGCACCGGGTCAAGGTGGTGCCGGTGCCAGGCGATCCGACACCGGCCCCGCCGCGCTGACGGCGTAGTCCCCGGCCGCGCCGCGTCGACGGCGCAGTCCGGACGACCGTCGTACGCCGGCCGGCGGCCCGCCGCAGAGCGCGCCGCCGACGCCGGCCCACGACGGTCCATGGCTTCGGCCCGTGGGCGTCGCGGCAACGGCGTCCACGGGCCGAGGTCAGGCCGGCACCTGGGGACACGCCGACACCCCGGGTCAGGCCGACACCCAGCGGCGGATCAGAAAGGCGGCGATCGACGCGGGTGCCGCCAACTGAACCTCGAATCCGTCGCCGGCGTCGACCCGCTCCCCGGCCAGCACCGCCGCGACCTGTGCCCGGGTGAACCAGCGGGCCCGCCGGATCTCCGCCGGATCCACCCGGACCGGCTGACCGGGGTCGACCAGACCGAGATAGCCGAGCATCAGGGTGCCCGGGAACGGCCACGACTGGCTCGCCACGTACGTCAACCCGGTCAGCGTCACGCCCACCTCCTCGGCCACCTCCCGGGCCGCAGCCGCCTCCGCCGACTCGCCCGGCTCGACGAACCCGGCCAGGCAGGAGTAGAGCCGCCCCGCCCCGTCGCCGGGTCGGTCGTGGTGGTTGGCCAGCAGGCACCGGCCCGACGGCCCGGCTACCCCGTCGGTCACCAGCACGATCACCGCCGGGTCGGTCCGTGGCCAGTGCCGGGTGCCGGCGTCGTCCACCCGGTTCCAGCCGCCGTCGGCACAGCGCGTGCCGAGGCCGGTCGACGACGCGTACGGATGCCGGGCATGCCAGCCGGCCAGCGCCGCCGCCGTCGTGAACAGCCCGGCGTCGCGGCCTCCGAGCAGGTGACCGACCTGCCGTACCGTGGCCAGCCGGGCACCGGCCGGCGACAACGGCGGCCCTGGTGGTGGCTCCAGGGGCGCGTCGACGGCGAAGTACGGCGTGCCGTCGCCGTCCGTACCGAGGAAGATCCGCTCCTCGGCCGGCACGGCCGGCGCGCGGTCCGCGTCGAGCAGGACCAACGCCACGCCGGCTCCGTCGTCGCGGACCACCGCCCGGCCCCCGGCGGCCGAGTCCACCACCAGCACCCGGGCCCGCCGCCACGCCTGTGCCAACCACTGCGGGTCGGTCCGGTGCCGCGCCGCCCGGTCGACCGCGCGACGGGCCAGCGCCGGCTGATCCGCCAGGGCGCCCGCTGGCGCCGGCTGACCGGCCTGGTCGGGCCGGGCCGACGGTACGTCGGTCACGGTGTGGTGCCGGACAGCTCGACCTGCGTCAACGCGGCCACCGGCCCGGCGATGCGTGCCACGTCACCGAGCACCACACCCGACGACCGTGCCGGCGCCAGGTAGCGGGTCGCCGCCTCGGCGACCTCGTCGCGGGTGACCGACGCCAGCCGGGCGGTGTGCTCGGCGAGGAACTCCAGCGGCAGACCGAACCCGGCGTACGTGCTGGCCAGGCCGGCGAGCCCGGCCTGGGTCGACATGCCCAGCTGCAGGGTGCCGACCGCGTACTGCCGGGCCTGCTCCAACTCCTCGGCCCCGGGCGGCAGCGCCGCCAGCCGCCCCAGCTCGTACAACGTCTCCAGCAGCGCGGGGGCGGTCACCTCGGTCGCCACGTCGGCGGAGAGCATCAGCACCGAGCCGGCGATCGAATGCTCGACCATCGAGTACGGGCTGTAGGTGTAGCCCTTGTCCTCCCGGATGTTCTCCACCCAGCGGGACGAGAAGTAGCCGCCGAAGACCATGTTGGCCAACTGCAACGCCGCGTGGTCCGGGTGCCGGCGGTCGACCGCCGGCAACGCGATACGCATCGACGACTGCACCGACCCCGGCCGGTCGACCAGCAGCAGCGGTGCCGGCCGGGGGTCCGGTGCCGGCGGCAACGTCACCTGCCGCCCGACGGTGACCCAGCCGGCGAGCGCCTGCTCGGCGACGTCCAACGCCCGCTTCGGGGCCACGTCACCGACCAGCACCAGGTTCGCCCCGGCCGGCTGCACCCGGTCGGCGTGCAGCGCCCGCAGCGCCGCCGCCCGGACCGCCCGGACCTGCGCCACCCCGGGCGTCGGCTCGGCGTACGGGTGCCGTCCGTACAGCCGACGGGTCAACGCCGTACGGGCCAGATGCGCCGGCTGGCTCAACGCGACCTGAATCCGGTCGGCGAGCCGGTCCCGTTCGACCGCCACCTCGTCGGCCGGGTACGTCGCACCGGTCAGCACCTCGCCCAGCAGTTCGAGCATCCGCCGCAGCCCGGTGACCAGCCCGGCACCGGAGATCAACAGCCGGTCGGCGTCGAGCCCGGCGGCCAGTCCACCACCGACCGCCTGCAGTTCCGCGGCCAGCCGCACACCGGAGCGCTCGGCGGTGCCGGAGAAGATCGTCTGCGACAGCACGGTGGCCCGGGCCAGCGGGGCCCGGGCGAACGGCACCCAGAGCCGGACCTCGACCAACGGCACCGTCGGCCGACGGATCGCGATCACCCGCAACCCGGTGTCCAGGGTCCGCTCGGCCACGGTGGGCACCGGCGGGGTGCGGGTCGGCCCCAGCGGCGGCAACGGCCGCCGCGGCTGCGGCTGCCCGGCCGCACCGGCATCGGCTTGGCCAGTCCCGGTCGAACCCGGCCCGGCCGGCACGGCGTCGGCGGTCACTGGGCACCTCCTGCGGCGACCTCGATCACGGCCCGCCGATGCGGGCGCAACGTGGCGGCAGCCTGTCTGATCTGCTCCTCGGTGACCGCCCCGATCAACCGGGGCAGCTCGTTGATCAGCTCCGGGGCGCCGCGCTGCTGTTCCAGCACCGCGATCCGCAACGTGCGGCCGAGCACCGCGTCGGTGTCCCGCAGCAGATGGGTCGCCATCCGGGCCTTGACCCGGGCCAGCTCGCCCCGGTCGAAGCCGTCCGTGGTCAGCCGGTCCAGCTCCTCGTCGATCGCGGCGAGCACCCGGCCGACGTCGCCGCCGGGCGGCAGGTGCGCCTGGAGCACCAGCACCGTCGGGTCCCGTACGTCGAACGGCTCCCCCTCGAAGGACAGGTAGCCGCCGATGCTGGTCACCGACCGGTCGCCGCGGACCAGCCGGTCCACCAGCCGCGCGGCGTCACCGTCGGTGAGCACCTCGGCGAGCACCACGTACGGCAGGTAGCTGGTCAGGTCGTCGATCGGGTCCGGCACCCGCCAGGCGACGGCGACCGCCGGCAGCGGCGCCAACGCGTCGGTGTACGTCGTCCGGCGTTCGCCGGTCAGGTCGGGCTCGGCGAAGCTGGGCCGGGGCGGCGCGGGCCGGGCCGGCACGTCCCCGAAGTGCCGTTCGATCAGCGCGGTCGCCTCGGCCACGGAGACGTCCCCGGCGACCGCGAGCACCGCGTTGCCGCTGGCGTAGTAGCGGGTGAAGAAGTCGGCGGCCTCCCCGACGGTGGCGCTCTCCAGGTCGACGAAGGATCCGTAACCGTCGTGCGCGTTCGGGAAACTGTCGAACATCACCGGCGGCAGCAGCAGCCACGGGAACCCGCCGTACGGTCGGTTGAGGACGTTGACCCGGATCTCCTCCTTGACCACGTCGACCTGGTTGCGCAGGTTCTCCTCGGTCAGCTGGGGGCCGCGCATCCGGTCGGCCTCCAGGAACAGCGCCCGTTCCAGCGCGTTGCTCGGCAGGACCTCGTAGTAGTCGGTGTAGTCCAGGTGGGTGCTGCCGTTGAAGGTGCCGCCGGAGCCCTGTACGTGGCGGAAGTGCGCCAGCTTCTCCAGGTTCGCCGACCCCTGGAACATCAGGTGCTCGAACAGGTGCGCGAATCCGGTCCGGCCTGGCGGCTCGGAGCGGATCCCGACGTCGTAGACGACCGCGACGCCGACCACCGGGGCGCTGCGGTCCGGCGCGACGACCACCCGCAGACCGTTGGCGAGGGTGAACCGTTCCACCGGGTACGCGGTCGCCGGGATCCGCACTGCACGTGGTGCCACGGACCGACCCTAACCTGTCGCCGCCGGCCCGCGCCGCGCCTGAGCCCAACGAGCGCTATTCGACACGCACCGATGCGTACAGGTCCTCGACCATCCAGTCGAGGTGGCGGTGGGTGCCCGGGATCGACAGGAACAGCACGGCCGCAGTGGGCCGCCCCACGTCGATGCAGGCCACGGCGACGAGCTCATCGGTGGCCTGCAGCCCTGGCTGGGTGAAGTGCAACCGGAACACGGTCAACCAGGCGGGTCGACCGCCGATCGCGGTCCGCTCGTCGCGGATCAGGTCCGCGCGGTTGGGCTGCGGGTAGTACTCGGCGCGGACGTCGGCGGCCACCTGCCGGCCGATGCACTCCAGGTCGACGGTGAGCGCGTCGTTGTCGGCCACCGGTACGGCAGCGGACAGGATCGAAGCGTGGTAGTCGCTGAACCCGTTGTACTGCGCCTCGGTGACGAAGTGCTGCCCCACCTTGTACGGCACCTGCAGCGAACCGGCGTTCCACACCGCCCGCCACGGCTGCCACGGCTCTCCGTAGCTGGTGTAGGAGATGCCGGCGTCCGGGTCGACGGTGCGCGGCCCGGTCGGATCCGGCAGCGCCGGCCCGGGGTCGGCCGGTGGCGGCGGTTCGCTCGCGGTGGGGGTGGCCCCGGCGCAGAGCTGCGCCAGCGGCGGCCGGACGTCCTCCGGCGGCGGCGGGGTCCGGAACGGATCCGGGTTGCCGCTGAGCACCAGCGCCAGGACGGCCGCCAGGCCGACGGCGAGCACGGCCGCGGCGGCGCCGCCGAACCACCACAGTCGCCGGTTGTCCGACGGTGGCGGGTCGCCAGGCGGACCGGCCGCCGGTGGTGGCTGGGGCGCACCAGCGCCGCCGGCCATCGGGGGGTACGGCGTACCGGGGCGGGTGACCGCGCCGGCGGCCCAGTCACCCGGCCGGGTGACGGCTCCGGTGGCCCGGTTCACGGCGGTCCCGGGCGGTGGCGGCGTGGCAGACATCTTCCTTAGTGAAACACCTGTGGTCGGGTACCCGGGCAGGGCCCTGGTCAGCGCGGCGGGGCCGCGTCGATTCCGGTCGTCGCCGGCGGGTGCTGCGGCGCGCGCATCTCGACCACGGACGGGCCGGTGGTGGCCGTCGGTCCGACGTACCAGGGGGTGAGGACGGACGCCAGCGCCAACGCGACACCGAGCAGCGCGACGCCGACCACGAAGAGGACCTCCCTCGTCGCACTGGTGTCGGCGGCCATCTCCACAAGACCTCCTGCCGGGGTGGCGCTCGGCGAGCCCCGTACTCGCGCGCCATCGACAGGATCCCGGCAACGACCGTGCCGTGCAGTCGGCCATCGGACGAAAAGCGTGGATGTCTCGCGGATCCGCACGACCGGACGATCATCGGTCCGGCCCGTCCGGACGGCACGGTCAGCGACACAGCCGGAGGAGACCAGCCGTACGGCCGACACCCGGCCGGTTACCGCCGTACCACTGACGCCCGGCCGGTTACGGCCGTACCGCTGACGCCCGGCCGGTTACGGCCGGCCAGTCGACACCCGGCTGGCCGGGTCGGCGGTCCAGTCGACACCCTCCGCATCGAGCCGACCACCGTGACGAGAGGCGACCAGTGAATCACGGCACGACAGGTGAGCGGAAGTCTCCACCGGGGTAGGTGGCCGGGTAAGCACCGGACCACGAGGTCGGGCGACCGCCGACGACGAGGAGACGCCCGTGACGGACCAGTTGGCGGAGACCGCCGCCCGGCCGGTACCCCCGTTCGCCGACGGATACCCGCAGATCGCCGACCACGGACTGATCGGCGACGGACAGACCGCCGCCCTGGTCGGCGTGGACGGCACCGTACGGTGGCTCTGCCTGCCCCGGTTCGACGGCCCGGCGCTCTTCGCCGGCCTGCTCGACACCGACCGGGGTGGCGCCTGGACGCTGCGTCCCGCCGGGCTGCGGTCGGTACGCCAGGAGTACCTGCCGGACACGGCGGTACTGCGTACCGAGTTGCACACCGCCACCGGCAGCTGCGAGGTCCGCGACGCGCTGCTGGTCACCGGCGCCAGCGCACCGACCGGCCCGGCCGGGTTCGGCACCGCCTGCGGAGAGCTGGCCCGGCTGGTCACCGTCACCCACGGCGAGGTGGACCTGGAGATCGGGCTGACCGGCCGGGGCGGACTGCGCTCGCGCGCGGACACCGACCAGATCCACCTCGACTTCCCGGCCGGCGACGGTACGCCGCTGCGGCTGACCGCCAGCCGGCCGGTACCCGGACTGGACCGGCTGGCCGGACGGGTGCGGCTGACCGCCGGCGAACGGCTCGGCCTGGTGCTGCGCTGGGTCGACGGGCCGACCCGCCACACCGACGCCGAGCAGGTGGCGGCCGCGCTGGACCGTACCGCCGCCGCCTGGCGGACCTGGGCCAGGGAGATCACCTACCGTGGCCCGTACACCGACCTGGTCCGCCGCAGCGCCATCACGCTCAAACTCTGCGACGACCACGACGGCGGCGCGGTCGTCGCCGCGCCCACCTCGTCGCTGCCCGAGGCGATCGGCGGCGAACGCAACTGGGACTACCGTTTCACCTGGGTCCGCGATGCCGCCTACACCGTGTACGCGCTACGCCGGGTGGGGATGGCCAGCGAGGCCGACGCCTTCCTGTCCTGGGTGCTGCGCGCCTGTACCCAGGACGGACGCCCCCGGGTGCTCTACACCCTCGACGGCACCGCGCCGCCGACCGAACACATCGACCCGCAGCTCGCCGGCTACCGGGGTTCGCGGCCGGTGCGCTGGGGCAACGCGGCCGCCGACCAGATCCAGCACGACGTGTACGGCGAGATCCTCGACTGTGCCTGGCAGTGGGCCCGCGCCGGCGGTGAGCTCAGCGACCAGCGGTGGGCCAGGCTGACCCGGTTGGGCCGCTCGGCGCTGGAGCACTGGCGTACCCCGGACCACGGCATCTGGGAGATCCGTCAGGAGGGCCGACCGTTCACCTACTCGGTGGCGATGTGCCAGGTCGCGGCCGACCGGATGGCCCGGCTCGCCACCGCCACCGGCCGCCGCGACGAGGTGGAACCGTGGCGGCGGGCCGCCGCCGAGATCCGCGACACGCTGCTCGCCGAGGCCTGGGATCCGGTCGCCGGGCACTTCACCGAACACCTCGGTCAGCCGGGCACCGTCGACGCCAGTCTGCTGGCGCTGCCGCTGCGCCGGGTCGTGGACCCGGCCGACCCCCGGATGGTCGCCACCGTCGACGCCGTCGTGCGCCGCCTCGGTGCCGGCGGTGACCTGCTCTACCGGTACCTGCCGGACGAGTCGCCCGACGGGCTGACCGGCCACGAGGGGGCGTTCCTGCTCTGTTCGTTCTGGTGGGTCGACAACCTGGCCGGCAGCGGCCGGTTGGACCGGGCGACCGAACTGTTCGAGCGGCTCTGCGCCCGGGTCAACCACGTCGGGCTGCTACCCGAGCAGATCGACCCCGCCACCGGCGCGTTCCTGGGAAACTTCCCGCAGGCGTTCAGCCACATCGGGCTGATCAGCAGCGCGGTCAATCTGGCCCGGTACGGAGGGAGGCGCCCGTGACGGCGACCGTGATCGTGCTCGGTGCCACCGGTGACCTGACCACCCGGTACCTGCTGCCCGGCCTGGCCCAGTTGCAGGAGCTGGGGCGGCCCGTCGACGGGCTGCGGATCATCGGGGTGGCCCGCGACGACATCGACGAGCGGCAGTTCCGCCAGCGGATCGGTGCCGCACTGCGCGAACACGCCCCGACCGTCGGCAACCGGGCCCGGGCGGCGCTGGCCGACGACGCCGGCTACCTGCACGGCGACGTCACCGACCCGGAGGTGCTGCAGGCGGCGCTGCGGGCCGCCCGTACCGGTGGGTCCGCCAGCCGGGGCGACGACGCGGTGGTGGTCTACCTGGCGCTGCCGCACGGGCTGTTCGAGCCGGTCGCGGTCGCGCTGGGCCGCTGTGACCTGCCCCCCGGCATCCGGGTGGTGGTGGAGAAACCGTTCGGCGAGGACCTGGCGAGCGCCCGGCGGCTCAACACGGTGCTGCACCAGGTGCTGCCCGACGACCGGGTGTTCCGGGTGGACCACTTCCTGGCCAAGCAGACCGTGCTGAACCTGCTCGGGCTGCGGTTCGCCAACCGGGTGCTGGAGCCGCTGTGGAGCAACACCCACATCACCGGCGTCGACATCGTCTTCGACGAAACGGTCGACGCCCAGGGCCGGGCCAGCTACTACGACCACGCCGGGGCGCTGCGGGACATGGTGCAGAACCACCTGCTGCAGCTGCTCACCCTGGTGGCGATGGAACCGCCGCTGACCATCGACCCGGCGGATCTGGCGGTCCGCAAACTCGACGTGCTGCGGGCGGTCCGCCCGATCCGCGACACCGACGTGGACCACTGCACCGTCCGGGGCCGCTACACCGCCGGCACGGTGACCGGTCGCGGCGGCGAACGATCGGTGGCCAGCTACGTCGACGGGCCCGGGGTGGATCCGGCACGCGGCACCGAGACGTACGCCGAGTTGACCGTCTACATCGACAACTGGCGGTGGTCGGGAGTGCCGTTCCGGCTGCGTACCGGCAAGGCGATGGCCGCCGCCCGGCGGGAGATCGTGGTGCGGTTCGCGGACGTGCCGCACGCGATCTTCGCCGACCGGGACAGCCAGTGCAACGAGCTGCGGCTGCAGCTGGACCCGGACCGGATGTCGCTGAAACTCAACGTCAACGGCATCGGTGACCCGTTCGACCTGGAACCGGTCGAACTGGTCACCGAACTCGCCCGCCAGGCGCCCAGCCCGTACGGGCAGTTGCTGATGGCGATCATCGAGGGCGACACCCGCCTGTCCGCCCAGGCCCAAGAGGCCGAGGAGAGCTGGCGGATCATCGAACCCGTGCTCGACGGCTGGGCCGCCGGGCGGTCACCGCTGCGGGACTACCCGGCCGGCAGTACCGGACCGCGACGCTGACCCGGCCGGCCGGCGACGTCCGCCGGGGCGGCGGGCCGGGCGACGGGCCCCGCCGGAGCCAGCGGCGGTCTGCGCCGTCGGCCGGGCGGGCGGTGCGGCCAGGGTGACCGGCACGCCGCTGGGCGTCCGGGCCCCGGTGACCCGGGTCAGTTCCGCGTCGACCGGGCCGACCCGCGCCGACTGCGGACGGATCCGCGCCGCCGCGAACAGCCGGTCCACGTCCCGGCGCTGCTCCGGCAGGACCAGGGTGGCGACGACACCTGTCGCGCCGGCGCGGGCGGTCCGTCCGCCCCGGTGCAGGTAGTCCTTGTGGTCGGCCGGCGGGTCCACGTTGAGGACCAGGTCGAGGTCGTCGATGTGGATGCCCCGGGCGGCGACGTCGGTGGCGACCAGCGCGGTGACCTGGCCGGAACGGAACTGCTCCAGGATCCGGTTGCGCTGGCCCTGGGACTTGCCGCCGTGCAGGGCCGCCGCCCGCACGCCCGCGGCGAGCAGTTGGCGGGCCAGCCGGTCGGCCCGGTGCTTGGTCCCGATGAACATGATGACCCGGCCGTCCCGGGCGGCGATCGCCGCCGCCGTGGCCGGCTTGTCGGCCGCCGACACGTGGAACAGGTGGTGGCTCATCGCGGTGACCGTCGCCGTACCCGGGTCGACCTGGTGGGAGACCGGGTTGCTGAGGAAGTCGCGGACCAGCCGGTCCACGCCCCGGTCCAGGGTGGCCGAGAAGAGCATCCGCTGCCCCCCGGGCGCGACCTGGCGCAGGATCATGGTGACCTGCGGCAGGAAGCCCATGTCGGCCATCTGGTCGGCCTCGTCGAGAACCGCGAGGGTGACCTGGTCGAGGCGGCAGGCGCCCCGGTTGACCAGGTCGTTGAGCCGCCCCGGGGTGGCGACGACGATCTCCGCGCCGGCCCGCAGCGCGTCGGCCTGCCGCTGCAGCGACAAGCCGCCGACGACGGTGACGCAGCGCAGCCGGGCGGCTCGGGCGTACGGTTCCAGCGCGGCGGTCACCTGCTGGGCCAGCTCCCGCGTCGGCACCAGGACCAACGCCAGCGGCCGGCCGGCGGTGGCCCGGCGCCCGGCGGTACGGGCCACCAGCGGCAACCCGAAGGCGAGAGTCTTGCCGGAGCCGGTGCGCCCCCGGCCGAGCACGTCGCGGCCGGCCAACGAGTCGGGCAACGTGGCGGTCTGGATGGGAAACGGCGCGGCGATGCCGTTGGCGGCGAGGACCGCGCACAGGTTCGCCGGTAGACCCAGGTCCGCGAAGGACGGGGTCTGGGCACGGGACAACGTGGTGGTGCTCATGATCGGGTCAGCCTTCCGCTGGTTTGGCACGTAGCGAGGAAGGCGCGACGGCGGCCGGGCCGCCAGCGGTCACAAGCACGAACCAGGTGTGTGTCTGCCGTAGCCCGGCTCCCACCGGGTGGTGGGAGCCGGACCGCACGTACGGGAAGTACGAGGTGGTTCAGAGCGGGCGGATGTTGGCCGCCTGCGGGCCCTTCTGGCCCTGGGTGATCTCGAACTCCACCCGCTGGTTCTCGTCCAGGCTGCGGTAGCCGGAGGACTGGATGGCGGAGAAGTGGGCGAACACGTCGGCGCCACCCTCATCCGGGGTGATGAAGCCGAAGCCCTTGTCCGCGTTGAACCACTTGACGGTGCCTACTGCCATGTAACTGCTCTCCTTGACGGAACGATCGGTCCCGAGACTGCCTGCGGGCCGATGGGAGATCCGCGCTCGTCACGCGGATCGGCGTCGCGGTGCTGATCGCCCCATCCGGAACGTTCTCCGGACACAACAAAGAGCGCCTGGGCCGAGATCCCACAGGCGCTCGCACTGTCACTGTGACCGGCCGGTCGGGCGGACCCGAGGGCGGCACGGGGAACCAAAACTGCAACGTCACCCACGCTATCACGGATCCGGCGTTTCACCCAGCATTGGCAACTCACCGATCAGTGCGGCCAGGCCGGCCCGGTCCAGCAGGTCCGCCGGGCGCACGGTCACCCCGTCGCGGACGTAGTGAAACGCGGCCCGGACCTGCTCCACCGGCACCCCGGCCAGATCCGCCCAGGCCATCCGGTACGCGGCGAGCTGCACCGTGGCGGCGGTCTCGGCCACCCCGGTCGGCCGGCGGCCGGTCTTCCAGTCCACCACGTCGTACCGGCCGACCGGGCCGGCGAAGACGGCGTCCATCCGGCCCCGTACCACCACCCCGGCGATCACCGTGGCGAACGGGACCTCCACCTCGACCGGCACCCGGTCGGCCCACTCGCTGGCCAGGAAGCGCTCCTGCAGCTCCTGCAACGCCTCGTCCCCGGCGGCGTCGGCGTCGGCCGCGCCCGGCAACTCGTCGACGTCGAGCAGCCGGTCGGCCCCGAAGCGCTGCTCCAGCCAGGCGTGGAAGGCGGTGCCCCGGCGGGCGTGCGGGTCCGGCCGGTTCGGCAGCGGCCGGCGCAGCGTACGGGCCAGGGCGAACCGGTCCCGGCGCAGCGCGACCAGCTGCGACACGGACAACTGCTCCGGCAGCGGTACGTCGACCGGCCCGACGCCGTGGGCCAACTGGTCGCGTTCGGCGAGCAGGATCCGCGCCTCCCGCCACCAGCCGTCGGCGTCGGCGGCCGGCTGGTCGGCCGCCCGGTCCATCGCCTGCCGGACCAGCCCGGCGGCCTCGGCGATGCGGGGCCGCAGCGCGCCGAGCGGATCCGCCGGCCACTCGGCCCGTACGGTCACCTCGTCGACCGGGTTCGTCGCCCCCGGCAGCGGCTCCGCCGCCCAGTGGTCCACCACCCCGGCCCCGGCCAGGCAGTCGTCGTGGATCTGCCGCAGGAACGCCGACGGCCCCCGGTGGCGCTTCACCCCGGCCCCCCACCAGTAGCCGGAGCAGAGCAGCAGCCGACGCGGGCGGGTCACCGCCACGTACGCCAGCCGCCGCTCCTCCCGCTCGTCGTGCTCACGCCAGCGCTTGCCGAACTCGGTGAACTCACGCTCCACCGCCTTCTGGTCCTCGGCCTCGTCGAGGTCGAGCACCGGTAGGCCGTCGGCGTCACCGCGCAGCGGGAACGGCAGCACCCCCAGGCCGTACAGGTAGTGGTCGACACCGCGCACCGACCCCGGCCAGACGTCGCGGGTCAACCCGGCGACCGCCACCACGTCCCACTCCAGGCCCTTGGCGGCGTGCGCGGTGAGGATCTGCACCGCGCCGGAGACCACGTCGACCTCACCCGGGCTGAGCCCGCGCTCCTCGTCCTCGGCGGCGGCCAGGAACGCCAGGAACGCCGACAGCGTCGCCGTGTCCGACTCGCCGGCGAACCGGGCCGCGACGTCACCGAGCGCGTCCAGATGCCCCCGGGCCAGGCCGGCGTCCCCGCCGCCGGCCCCGCCGGCCCGGACCGCCACCTCCACGTCCAGGCCGGTGGTCCGCTCCACGTCCGCGATCAGATCCGGCAGCGACTGGTCCAGCCGTTGCCGCAGCAGGGCCAGCTCCCGGCCGTACGCGCGCAGCCGGGCGTAGCCCTCCGCCGAGTAGAGCTGGGCCGGCCCCGGATCGGCCAGCGCCTCCACCAGGCTCGCCTCGTCCAGGTGGTCGACGACGATCTCCGGCTCGGCGGTGCCGGAGCGGGGCAGCTGCCGGCGGGCGTCGGCGATCGCCCGGGCCCGCCGGTGCAGGGCCACCAGGTCACGGGGGCCGATCCGCCACCGGGCACCGGTGAGCAGCCGCAGCAGGGCCGCGCCGTCGGTCGGATCGGCCAGCACGCGCAGCGTACTGACGACGTCGCGGACCTCCGGGGTGTCCAGCAGGCCGCCGAGACCGACCACCTCGACCGGCAGCCCGCGGGCCCGCAGCGCCGCCTCGATCACCGGGATCTGACTACGCACCCGGACCAGGACCGCGCTGGTCGGGCGGGACTCGACCGGGATCTCGTCACCCCGGCCCGGATCCGCGCCGGCCGCCCCCCGCCAGGCCGCCAGCATCCCGTCGGCGATCCACTCCGCCTCGTCGAGCACCGTGTCCAGCAGCGCACAGTGCACCGTCGCCGCCGGCGCGCCGCGAGCGGTGCGGCCCGGGATCGGCGGGTCGACCTTCGCGGCGGCCGCCAACGCCGCCACCCGCGCCCCGGCCGAGCGCAACGGGCCGGACAGTTCGTTGGCGACGCTGAGGATCTCCGGCCGGTTACGCCAACTCGTGGTCAACGTCAACGACCGGGCCGGGGTGCCGTCGGCCCTGGCGAACTCGCCCGGGAAGCGGTCCAGGGTACCGGCGCTCGCCCCCCGCCAGCCGTAGATCGACTGGCACGGGTCACCGACGGCGACCACCGGGTGCCCGCCGCCGAACAGCGACCGCAGCATCACCACCTGGGCGTGGCTGGTGTCCTGGTACTCGTC
Organism: Solwaraspora sp. WMMD791; assembly: GCF_029581195.1. NCBI lineage: Bacteria > Bacillati > Actinomycetota > Actinomycetes > Micromonosporales > Micromonosporaceae > Solwaraspora > Solwaraspora sp. WMMD791. Next base: position 5,925,518 of record NZ_CP120737.1, on the reverse strand, counting down.
GAGCAGCACCACCCGGTACCGGTCACGTTCCAGCTCGCCCACGGCCGGATGGTCCCGGGCCACCTGCGCCGCCCGCGACATCTGGTCACCGAAGTCCATCGCCTCGAAATCGGCCTTGCGCTGCTGGTACGCCCGGACCAGCGGCAGCAGCCGCAGCCGGATCTGCTGAATGGTCAGCGCCCGGCGCACGTCGGCGTAGACCCGGCCCGGCCGCGACTGCACCTCGGCGAAGAACCGGCCGGTCCAGCCGGCCAGCTGGTCCGGGGTGACCAGGTGCTCGGCCAGCTCACCGGCGAGGGCCAGGACGGCATCGGTGACCGTGCCCGGCGCCCGGTCCACCTCGGACATGTCACCGTCGTAGTTGCGGACCAGGAAGTCGACGATCTGCCAGCGGGACGCCTCGGTGAGCAGCCGGGCCGACGGCTCGAAGCCGGCGCGCAGCCCGTGCTCGGTGACCACCCGGGCCGCGTACGAGTGGTAGGTGGCCACCATCGGCTCGCCGGACAGCGGATCCTCCTCCGGCCGGCGACCCTGCCGACCGAGCTGACGGACCAGCTGTCCGAGCCGGGTACGGATCCGATGGGCCAGCTCCCCGGCAGCCTTACGGGTGAACGTCAGACCGAGCACCTGCTCCGGGCGTACCTGGTCGTTGGCGACCAGCCAGACCACCCGGGCAGCCATCGTCTCGGTCTTGCCGGACCCGGCCCCGGCCACCACCAGCAGCGGCTCCACCGGGGCGGCGATGATCGCCGCCTGCTCCGGCGTCGGCGGCGGCAGCTTCAGCAGCCGGGACAGCTCCTGCGGGGTGTAGCGGGGCCCGGCGTCGGCCCGACGACGCGGCGACGGGGTGGCGGCGAACAGCGATGGCTGGGTCATCCGCGCTCCGGGGGCGGCTCGACGGCTGGTGGTTCGACGACCTGGCGGCCCTTGCCGGAGACCGGGCAGCTGGTCTTCACCGGACAGACCCGGCAGGAGGAGTTGGCCACCGCCGAGAAGGTCGACGCCGCCATCGTCTGCGCGGTACGACGGACCATCGCCGTCGCCCAGCCGGCGTCGTCGGTGTCGGCCAGCGGCTCCTGCTGCTGCTCCTTCGCCTCCTTCACCGGGGTGCCGAGCTGCACCAGCGCGGCACCGCCGGAGTCGTCGCCGTACTCGGCGAACGCCCCCGCCTCGACCGCCGCCTGGTAGGCACCAAGCTGCGGATGCTCGGCCAGCTCGGCGGCGGTCACCGCGGTCGACTTACCGGTCTTGAGGTCGATCACCACGAGCCGGCCGTCGGCGTCGACCTCCAGCCGGTCCACCCGACCGGTCAGCTCCACCGGCCGGGTCGGGTCGTCCAGCCGTACGGTGAACTCGTGCTCGATGGCGAGCAGCCGGCGCGGGTTGCCGGCCAGCCAGCGCAGCAGCTTGTCCACCATGCCTTCGGCACGGGCCAGCTCCGGGCCGGCCATCCAGCGGGCGGCCAGGTCGATCGCGTCGAACCGGGCGGCGACGTACTCCAGCAGTTTCGCCCGGTCGACGCTGGCGTCCTCGGCGAGCATCGCCGCCGCGTGCACGAGGTTGCCGACCCCGGCCGCCGCGCTCGGCTCGCCCCGCCCGCCGTGGCGTTCCAGCAGCCAGCGCAGGCTGCACCGCAGGGCGCTCTCCATGGTCGACGGGGTGACCCGCACCGGTTCGCCGTCGTCGACCAGCGGCCGGTCGTCCGACAGCGGCCGCAGCCCCCACCAGTCGTCCGGGTGGGCGCCGGGCACCCCGGCGACGGCCAGCCGGCCCAGCACCGCCGCGGCCTCGTGCCGGCGCTCCGGCGCCGCCGCCTGGTCGGTGACGACGGTACGCAGCTCCGCCACCAGCGCCGGCAGGGTCAACGACCGGGGTGGCCGCCCGACCGGCAGCGTCGGCGGTTCCTCGCCGTCGGCGTCCACCGCCGACACACCCAGCTCGTGCAGGAACCGGCTCGGCTGCTCCTCGTGGTCCAGGCCGCCGACCCCGGCGGAGGCGACCGCCGTCACCAGCAGCCGTCGCCGGGCCCGGGTCACCGCCACGTAGAACAGCCGGCGTTCCTCGTCGAGCAGCGCCGAGGTCTGCGCCACCAGCGACGCGCTGAGCCCGGCCCCGTCGGAGCGGCCGCTGAGCACGTCCACCAGCCGTTCCGAACCGAGCAGGCTGCCGCGCAGCCGCAGGTCCGGCCAGACGCCCTCCTGCACCCCGGCGACCGCGACGACGTCCCACTCCAGGCCCTTGGCGGCGTGCGCGGTGAGCAGCCGGACCGCCTCGCCCCGGTCGCCGGTGGGCGCCAGGGTGTCGGCCGGCAACTGCTGGCCGAGCACGTGGTCGAGGAAGACCTCGGTCCGGGCACCCGGCAGCCGGTCGACGAACCGGGCCGCCGCGTCGAACAACGCCATCACCGCGTCCAGGTCCCGGTCCGCGGCGGCGGCCCGCCACCGCGCCCCGGTGTCGTTCACCCCACCGGCCGGTACGGCGCCCGCCGGCCCGCCCAGGGTCCGGCCCCGCACGATCGCGCCGAACCAGCGGTCGGCCAGCCCGCTGGCCTGCCACACCGCCCAGAGCACGTCCTCGGCGGTCGCGCCCGGCCGGGCGGCGGTCTCCCGGGCGGTGGCCAGCAGGGTGGCGACCGCCTGCGCCGGGGCCGCCCAGCGGCGTTCGATCGCCGCCAGCTCCGCCGGATCCCGCAACGCGTCGACCAGCAGCTCACCGGAGGGGCGCCGGTCCCCGGCGGCCAGCGCCAACGCCCGCAACCCCTGCCGCAGTCGCCGCTCGGCCAGCGGATCCGCCCCGCCCAACGGCGAGTGCAGCAACGCCACCGCCGCCTCCTCGTCGAGCCGGGCCGGCTCCAGGGCGCACCGCAGCAACAGCAGCAGCGGCGCTACCGCCGGCTGCCGGTGCAACGGCAGGTCCTCGGCGTGCACCACGGTCGGTACGCCGGTGATGTGCAGGGCCCGTTGCAGCGGCGGCAGTTGCAATGTGGTCGACCGGACGATCACCGCCATCCGCGACCAGGGCACTCCGTCGACGAGGTGCGCCACCCGCAGTGCGTGGGCCAGGTAGCTGGCCTCGCTGGTCGCCGACCGGAACACCCGCACCTGGGCGTGGTCGGTCGCCGCCGACTCGCCCGTCGGCGGGGCGGCCTGGGCTGGCGGGGCCTGGGCTGGCGGGGCCGGCCCGGTCGCCTGAGAGGCCTGAGTCGGCGGGGTCGGCGGACGCAGGTCGCGGTGACCGGCCGGACCCCGCAGCCGGCGCGCCACCCGACCGGTTACCGCCAGCAGCGCCGGGTCGGCCCGGTAGCAGACCGGCAGCACGATCTGCCGGGCCGGCGCGCCCGACGCGGTCCGCATCCGCAGCCCGAAGGCGGACACGATGCCCGGGTCGGCACCCCGGAACGCGTACGTCGAGGAGTCCGGGTCGGCGAACGCCACCAGCGGCCGGCCCCCGCCGGCGATCAACTGCAGCAGCTCGACCTGGGCGGGGTCGGTGTCGGCCAGCTCGTCGACGTAGACGTAGGCGAGCCGGCGACGCTCCGACTCCAGCAGCTGCGGGTCGTCGACCAGCAGCCCGGCGGCGGCCCGGACCAGCTCGGCGTGGTCGTAACCGATCGAGCCCCGGTTGCTGACGTCGCGCAACGCCAGTACGGCGACGTACTGGCGCAGGAAGCGGGCGGCCGCCGGCCAGTCCGCCCGGCCCAGCCGCTCACCGAGGCGGGCCAGCTCGACCGGCCCGACCCCCCGTTCGGTGGCCCGCTGCAACAGGTCGCGCAGCTGGGTGGCGAACGCCCGGGTCGGCAACGCCGCCCGCAGGTCCGCCGGCCAGCCCACCGGGTCACCCAACTGGTCGCCCGGAGGCGGCTCGGCGGTCCCGGTGGCGGTCGCCGTCGCCTCGCCCGGCTGTGGCCCGGCGACGTCCAGCAGTTCCCGGATGATCAGATCCTGCTCGGGGCCGGTGAGTAGCCGGGGCGACGGTTCACCCCGCTCGGCGGCGGCCCGGCGCAACAGGCCGAACGCGTAGCCGGGAAACGTGCGTACCAGCGGTTCGTGCAGCACCCGCCGCGACCCGCCGGCGACGGCCGCCTCGATCCGCCGCCGCAACGCCACGGCCGCGCGCCGGTTGAAGGTGAGCACCAGGATCCGTTCCGGGTCGGTCCCTTCGGCGACCCGGGCGGCGACCGCCGCCACCAGGGTGGTCGTCTTCCCGGTGCCCGGCCCGCCGACCACCAGCAGCGGACCGTCGGTGTGCGCGACCACGGACTGCTGCGCGGGGTCGTCGAGGTGCGCCGGCGCGGCCGGGGCCGGCCGACGGACCAGCCGGTACGCCTGCACGCCGCTCATCTCACCACGACGCGGCGACACCACGCGGCGCGCGGGTGCGCGCCCACCCGGTGCCCGGTCAATCCAGCCGGGACTCGATGGCGTCCAGCGCGGCCGGCACCGAGTCGACGACGATCAGCAGATCCAGCGCCGTACGCCCGACGAAGGCGGTGTCGGCCAACGCCGCCAGCCAGGTCAGCAGGCCCTGGTAGAAGCCGTCCGGGTCGACCAGGACGACCGGCTTGCGGTGCAGCCCCAGCACGGCGGTGGTCCAGACCTCGAACAGCTCGTCGAGGGTGCCCAGGCCACCGGGCAGGGTGACGAACGCGTCCGACTTCTCGATCATCAGCGTCTTACGGCTGGCCATGCCGTCAGTGACGACCAGTTCGTCGGACCGGGTGTCGGCCACCTCCAGGTCGACCAGGGTCTGCGGGATCACCCCCAGGGTGTAGCCGCCGCCGGCCCGGGCGCCGTCGGCCAGCGCCCCCATCATGCCGACGCAGCCGCCGCCGGAGACCAGGCTGTGGCCGCGCGCGGCCAACTCCCGCCCGGTCTCGGCGGCCAGGTCCAGCCAGCGCTGGTCGAGCGTGCGCGACGAGGCGCAGAAGACTCCGATCGCGGCCACGGTGCTCCCCTCATCCCGCCGGCCGGTGATCACCGGCCGGTCCCCGATGGTCGGCCTGCCGTTCGGCGGCGGCCTGCGCCGACGCAGTCTCGCGCAGCGACGCCTGCTCGGCGGCGAGCGCGGCGTCGGCGTCGACGATGTGCCGCACCGCCTCGTTCACGTCGTCGGTCAGGCAGAGCAGGTCGAGGTCGGCCGCGCCGATCTTCCCCTGCGCCTGCATGGTGTCACGCAGCCAGTCGAGCAGACCGGCCCAGTACCCGGTGCCCATCAGGACGACCGGGAAGCGGGTCACCTTGCCGGTCTGCACCAGGGTCAGCGCCTCGAACAACTCGTCCATCGTGCCGAACCCGCCGGGCAGCACCACGAACGCCTGGGCGTACTTGACGAACATCGTCTTGCGGGCGAAGAAATAGCGGAAGTTGATGCCGACCTCGACCCATTCGTTGATGCCCTGTTCGAAGGGCAGCTCGATGCCGAGCCCGACCGAGACCCCGCCGGCGGCGGTGGCTCCCCGGTTCGCGGCTTCCATCACGCCCGGACCACCGCCGGTGATCACCGCGTAACCGGCGGCGGCCAGTGCCGCGCCCAGTTCTTCGGCGAGCTGGCATTCCGGACTGTCCGGCCCGCTGCGGGCGGATCCGAATACGCTGACTGCCGGCGGCAGATCGGCCAGGGTGTCGAACCCTTCGACGAACTCCGACAGGATGCGCAACGCCCGCCAGGAGTCCTTGGTCTGCCATTGGGCCCGGGCCCGGGAATCGAGAAGACCCTGATCGGCGGTGCCGCGCCGGACCGCCTCCCGGCGCAGCGTCACCGCACCCCGATGCCGTTCAGGGCCGGATTCCGGCGGTGCCGCAAGGGTTTCGTCCGACGGCGCAACCGATTCGTCACCTGCCGTGGGGCCGTTGAGTCGATGGTCCATCCGACCAACCGTAGTGGGCGATATCGCGACAGCGTCGGTCCGGGCGCTCGCGTGTCCAGAGCGGACCGGTCCGGCCGCCACCGACGGAGCTGTCGCGGACCGGACGGATTTCTCGCGAATTCGGCGTGAGGTGCAACCAAATCGGCTGCGCTCACGTCTTCATTGGCAGATACTGGGAACGCCCGTGCGGCGGGGAGGACGTCGCACGAGGTGCCTTCGGGGGGAGGAGCAACAATGATGACACGTAGCGAACTGATCCGCGTCCGCCGTCAGATGCACCGTCGGATCCGGGCCGTGGTAGCCGAGCGTCGGGTTGCCGGGGGGCGGCCCGACCCGGTGGAGCCGGCGACCGACCCGGTCACCGAGTCCGAGTCGCTGCTACTGCGCTGAACTGGTCGGCCCCGGCGGTCACGTCGGGGCCAGCCAGCAGACACCGGCCCGGCGGTCACGCCGGGGCCAGCCAGCAGACACCGGCCCGGCGGTCACGCCGGGGCCAGCCAGCGGTGGAGCGTCGCGGCACCCTCGCGAATCTTGTCGATTTCCACCCGTTCGTCCCGGGCGTGGGCCAGGTTGGGGTCCCCCGGGCCGAAGTTCAACGCCGGGATGCCGAGTGCGGCGAACCGGGCCACGTCCGTCCAGCCCAGCTTGGCCACCGCCGGCTGACCGACCGCCTCGAGGAACTCCCGGGCCGGGGCCGCGGTCAGTCCGGGCAGCGCGCCGCCGGCACAGTCGACGATCTCCACCGCGAACCCGTCGAAGACCTCTCGGACGTGCTGCTGCGCCTGCTGCTCGTCGCGGTCGGGAGCGAACCGGAAGTTGACCTCGACCGCGCACCGGTCCGGAATGACGTTGCCGGCCACCCCGCCCTCGACCCGGACCGCGTTCAACCCCTCCCGGTAGTGACAGCCGTCGATAGTGACCTCGCGGGCCCGGTACTCCCCCAGCCGACGCAGCACCTCCCCGGCGGCGTGGATGGCGTTGACGCCACGCCAGGACCGTGCCGAGTGCGCCCGGCGACCGGTGGTCACCACCATCGCCCGCAGCGTGCCCTGGCAGCCGGCTTCGACCAGGCCGTACGTCGGCTCGTGCAGCACCGCGAAGTCGGCGGCCAGCCACTGCGGGTGTGCCTGCGCCACCAGGCGCAGGCCGTTGAACCGGGAGTCGATCTCCTCGGCCTCGTAGAACAGGTACGTCACGTCGTACCGGGGGGCGTCGACGGTGACCGCCAGGTGCAGTGCGTGCGCCACCCCCGACTTCATGTCCGAGGTACCGCAGCCGTAGATCGACCCGCCTTCCACCCGGGACGGGAAGTTGTCCGCCAACGGCACCGTGTCCAGGTGCCCGGCGAGCACCACCCGCTGCGCCCGGCCCAGTTCGGTACGGGCCATCACCGTGTTGCCGTACCGTCGGGTGGTCAACCACGGCACCCCGGCCAGCACCTGCTCGACGCAGTCGGCGATCCGCTGCTCGTTGCGCGACACCGACTCGATGTCGACCAACGCACGGGTCAGCGTCACCGGATCGGCCAGGACCTCGGGGGTCAGCGGGTTGTCCATGGCTGGCACGGTACCGTCTCGACAGGGCCGGCCCGTCCGCTGACCGCTCGGTTCGCCCGGATCGACCGCGCACCCGGACCACGGCCGGCGGTGACCCGTACCACGATCGGAAGGCGACAGTTCGGTGACGGTTTCGACGCAGCCCGCCTGGGGCATCGGCCTGGCCACCAGTACGGAGCAGGGCCAGGTGCTGGACACCTGGTTCCCGGCCCGTCAGCTGGGCCTCGGGGAACGCCCACCGGCACCGGCCGGTGAACCCGACGAGCTGCCGGCCGGCGTGGTCGGTCCACGGGCACTGCCGGGGCTGCGTACCGAGGTCGTGGTCGTCGAGATCGGCTCGCTGGCTGATCCGATCAAGGACGTTCCCGACGCGTACCTGCGGTTGCACCTGCTGTCGCACCGGCTGGTCCGGCCCAACGAGCTCAACCTGGACGGCGTCTTCGGCCAGCTGGCCAACGTGGCCTGGACCTCCGCCGGGCCGTGCCCGCCGGACCGGGTCGACGAGCTGCGGATCATCGAGCGGGCCGCCGGGCGGCACCTGGCCGTGTACGGGGTGGACAAGTTCCCCCGGATGACCGACTACGTGGTGCCGTCCGGGGTGCGTATCGCCGATGCCGACCGGGTCCGCCTCGGCGCCCACCTGGCCGCCGGGACCACCGTCATGCACGAGGGGTTCTGCAACTTCAACGCCGGCACGCTGGGCACCTCGATGGTCGAGGGCCGGATCGTCGCCGGTGTCGTCGTCGGTGACGGCTCCGACATCGGCGCCGGCGCCTCGATCATGGGCACCCTCTCCGGCGGCGGCACCGAGAAGATCCGTATCGGCGAACGCAGCCTGCTCGGCGCGAACGCGGGCATCGGCATCTCCCTCGGCGACGACTGCGTGGTCGAGGCCGGCTGCTACGTCACCGCCGGCTCGAAGGTCACCCTGCCCGACGGCCGGGTGGTCAAGGCCCGCGAGCTGTCCGGGGTCGACGGGCTGCTGTTCTGGCGCAACTCGGTGACCGGTGGGTTGGAGGCGCGGCCGCGCACCGGCGCCGGGATCACCCTGAACGCCGCCCTGCACGCCAACGACTGACCCTCGGCCCCCCTCGCGATCTTGCACTTATCGAGAACTTATGTCGCAATTGTCCATCGATAAGTGCAAGATCGCGGAGGGCGGGCGGAGGTTAGGGCAGCGGGCGGGCGGTAGGGCAGCGGGTCAGCGCACCGCGATCCGGTACGCCTGGATGATCGTCTGCTGCACGGTGTTGCCGTCCCGGTCGGTCACCGAGGCCCGCAGCGACACGAACCCGTCGGCGTCCGGGTGGTGCACCGACGCGGTCCATCCGGCCTTGGCCGACCGCACCTGCGCCGGCAGCCAACTGTCGCCGCCGTCGTAGGAGACCTCGACCACCGGTTTACGGACCCCGATACCGGCCACGCCCGGTTGGTGGGCGATGGTGAACGGGATCTCCGTCGCCCGCCCGGCCGGCGCGGTGTTGCCCGCGTCCACCGCCGGCGCGAACCGCACCGCCATCACCGGCAACGCGGCGGCCCGGCCCCGGGTCACCGGCCCGGAGGCGAACGTCCAGACCCCGCTGACCAAGGTGGAGAAGTCGCTGACGTCGTGCGTCGCGGCGACCTCAAGCCGGTAGTCGGCCTCCGCCCGGGGTACCTCGAACCAGCCGTACCCGGGGTATTCGCTCTCCCCGACCAGCTTGCCGTCGCGGTACAGCGCGGTCCGCCCGCTGTCGGTCAACGCCGATCCTGGATGGCCGTCGGCGTCACCGAACAGCGGCACCTCCACGGCGATCACGTCACCGTCGCGGCGCACCCAGCCTCCCGGGTACGTCGTGTCGGCGAACACCGGCCCGTACGGCGCCACGTTCCAGGTGTCCTGGGTCTGCCGTCCCGGCGGGTACCGCTGCGGCATGGAGGTCAGCATCGCGGTGGCCTCCCCCCACTGCTGGCCGGGCACCTTCCGGGAGAACTCCAGGTAGCCGTTCCAGGTCAACGTGTCGGCGACGCTGTAGTGCTCCACCCGTACGGCGGGTAGCTCGACCGGGGCGACCAGTGCCCATCCGCCGGGGTCGCGGTCACCGTGGCTGCCGAAGACGGTCCGGTCGGTCGTGTCCCCGTGGGCGACGCCCCGGAACCGGTGCCGCACGGTGGCCAGGTCACGCGGGCGGTAGTGCCGGGTGAACCCGGTCGGCAACTGGTCGGCGAAGTGCTCGGTCAGGCCGTAGAAGTACGGGCTGCCGACGAAACCGTCCGCGCCGTCCGGTCGCAGCCACTGGCTGGCGATGGTGGCGGCGAACTCACCGCGCCGGGGCGGGGCCCCGAACTGACCGGCGGTCAGCCCGTCGAAGGTGTCGGAGAGCAACCCGACCCCGGCCCCGGCGTTGTTCCGGGTCCAGTAGGCAAAGCTGACGTCGACCAGGGCCGGCCGGGCGGTCGGCTCCGGCACGGTGACCCGTACCGGTTGGCCGCGCCGGCCGTCGAAGGTGACCGTCGTATCGGAGGTGATCTTCAGATTCGGCCGGACCAGGACGGCCAGTTCGAGTTCGACGTCGTCGCCCTCGCCGATCCGGCGCTCGATCATGCTGGACAGGCCGTACCGGCCGGCCGGCAGCCGGACCGTGACCGACCCGGAGCCGTCGGCCCGCCACGGCATCGCGTCGTACGGCTGGTCGAGACCGATCGCGAGGGTCCAGTAGGCGTCGGTCGCCGCACCGGTCTGGTCCAGGTGGGCCAGGGTCAGGTCGTAGCTTTCCACCTCGCGGTTGACGCCGAACGGGGTGACGACGCGGACCCCGTCGGCGCCAGTGGCGACCAGGTGGCCCGAGTAGTAGCCGTCGGGCCCGTCGACGCTGGTGTCGGCGGTGACGACGACTTCGGCGGTGCCCTGCGCCGGCACGGTCACCTCGGTCGCGCCCACACTGAACACGCCGGCAGGGGCCGGCGTACCGGTTGGTCCGACGGCGTCGACGGCCAACGTCAGGGTCATGTCGGTGCCGGTGGTGTTGCGGTAGGTGACCGTCTTCGCGACGGCCTCGTCGTCGTGGTGCGGCCAGACGGTACGGCCGAAGGAGACGCTCGCCGGGGTGGCTACGACCCGTTGAGTGATCGCGCGGGCCACGTCGACCCGGCCGGCCCCCTGCGGATAGGCACCCGTACCGGGCTGCGGGGCCGCCGAGCCCGTCAGCGCGGCCTTGAGCCGCTGCGCCGACCAGCCGGGGCGACGCTGGGCCAACAGCGCGACCGCGCCGGTGACGTGCGGCGTCGCCATCGAGGTGCCGGAGGCGGCGACGTAGTGTGCGTCGACCGGGGTGTCGAGGGTGGTGCCGGCGGCACGGGCGGCGACGATGCCGACGCCCGGTGCGGTGACGTCCGGTTTGACCGCGTCGTCGCCGATGCGCGGGCCCCTGCTGGAGAAGTCGGCCAGGACGTCGTCGCGGTCCACGGCGCCGACGGTCAGCGCCGCGTCGGCGCTGCCCGGGGAGCCGACGCTGGCGTCGGTGCCGGAGTTGCCGGCGGCGATGACGAACAGCGCGCCGGTCTGCGCGGTCAGCGTGTCGACCGCCTTCTCCAGCGGGTCGATCTCCGGAGTGTCCTGGCCGCCGATGCTGAAGTTGATCACCGTGGCGCGCTGGTCGGCCGCGGCCCACTGCATCCCGGCCAGCATCGCCGACTCGGCGCACCAGTAGGACTCGCAGACCTTGCCGGAGACGATCGTGGCGTCCGGGGCGACGCCCCGGTTGGCGCCCTCGGAGGCGGCACCGCTGCCCGCGATGATCGACGCCACATGGGTGCCGTGGCCGACGACGTCGGCCGGGTCCGGGTCCTCGGTGAAGTTCTCCGCGTGGGCGACCCGGCCGGCCAGGTCGGGGTGGTCGGCGTCGACGCCGCTGTCCAGCACGGCCACGGTCACCCCGGCACCGGTGAGCCCGGCGTCGTGGGCGGCCGGCGCACCGATCTGGCCGACGCTGCGCTCCAGCAGCAGCCGCCGCTTGCCGTCGAGCCAGATCCGGGCGACCCCGGATCCGGCGGCCAGCGAGCGGGACGCGGTGGTCGGCGACCCGGCGGCGGCCCCGGTGACCGCCGCCCAGAACTCGTCGGCGGCGGACTTGTCGGCGCTGACGGCCGCCCCGCCGATGGCGGGCAGGTCGCGGGTGATCCGGGTGCCGGCGAGCCGGCCGGTGGCCCGACCGGCGGCGGTGGCCGGGCCGGCGTACTCGACCAGCAGCGGCAGCCGGTCGGTGGCGGCGTCGTGATAGCCGTACGTGATCAGGTTGGTGACGTTGAACAGCCGTCGGTCGAGCACCCCGGCGCGGATCAACGGTTGGGCGTCGGTCGGGACGACGTACCGGCCGTCGGCGAGCTGGTAGGTGTGGAAGCGCAGGTGTCGGCGGCCGGGGGCCGGTGCGACGGCGGCCCCGCGGTCGGTCACGGTGATCCGGTCACCGGTGATCAGCGTGACGGTGGTGGCGCCGGGCCGCGCTCCGGCGAGGCCGGCGCCGGGTGACGACGACGGGCCGGCGGCGGGTGAGCCGGGCTGCGGCGACGACGCGCCGGCAGCCGGAGTGGACGGTGTGGCGGCGGCGGGTGCGGCCCGGCCGACGCCGATCAGGCCGGCCGCCAGGACGGCGGCGAGGGCGGCGGCGGTCGTTCTCCTGACTGGATGCAACTGAACCTCCCCGGTAGACGTCGAGTGGACGTCAGGGTCGTGATCCGAAGCCCCAGGATTACATACTCAGTATCCATATCGATGCCCCAAAACTCGGGACAATAAGGACCGATATTGACACGCAGTGATCATCCAGCTACCCCAGGCCGGTCAGGGCCGGGCCGGCCACCCCGGGCCGGTCAGGGCAGGTCAGGGCCGGTCAGGGCCGGGCCGAGCCCACCGGCCGGCCGCCGGCCACCCACGCCGCCGCCGCCGGCTCGGGCAACGGCCGGGAGAAGAGATAGCCCTGCCCGAAGCCGCAGCCGAGATCGCCGAGCAGGTTCCGCTCCGCCACCGTCTCGATGCCCTCGGCCACCACGGCGAGCTCGAGATTGTGCGCCAGCCGGATGATCCCGTCCACCAGCGACCGCTGGCGGGCGGAGAAGGCCATCTCCGCCGTGAACGACCGGTCGATCTTCAGTACGTCGATCGGCAACTGCCGCAGATAGCTCAACGACGAGAAGCCGGTGCCGAAGTCGTCGATGGCCATCCGCACCCCGAGTTCGCGCAGCTGCGCCAGATCGGACCAGATGTCGTCCTCACTGCCCAGCAGCAGGCTCTCGGTCAGCTCCAGCATCACCTGCTCCGGTGGCAGTCCGGCCTCGGTCAGCGACCGGCGTACCGTGCCGACGAACCCGGTGACCCGGAACTGTCGCGCCGAGACGTTGACGCTGATGTACGGCGCGTCCCCCGGCGCCGCACCCACCTGCCACTGGGCGGCCGCCGCGAACGCCCGACGCAGCACCCAGTCCCCGATCGACTCGATCAGGCCGGTCTCCTCGGCCACATCGATGAACTGGTCCGGGCGCAGCAGCCCCAGCGTCGGGTGCTGCCACCGCAGCAACGCCTCCAGGCCGACCGCGCAGCCGGTGGCCAGCTCCACGATCGGCTGGTACTCGACGACGAAATCGGTCTCCGGTGCCGCCCGCTCCAACGTCGTACGCAGCTCCATCCGCCGGACCAGGCTGACGTGCAGGGCCGGCTGGTAGCGCCGCCAGCGGCCCTTGCCCGCCCCCTTGGCCACGTACAGGGCGAGGTCGGCGTGGCGCAGCAGGTCGTCGGTGCCGCCAGCGTCCGCCGTGGTGGCGACACCCACACTGACCGCGCCACCGACCAGGCGGCCGGCCAGCCGGAACGGCTCGGCGAAGGCCGCCACCACCCGCTGTGCGGCCTGCTCCACCTCGGCCGCGTCGGCCGCGTCGTCGACGAGGGCGGCGAACTCGTCCCCGCCGAGCCGGGCCGCCGTGTCGGCCGACCCGAGCGTCGCCGCCAACCGGTTCGCCACCGCGACCAGCAACTCGTCGCCGGCCTGATGCCCGAGGGTGTCGTTGACGACCTTGAAGTCGTCCAGATCGATGAAGAGGACACCGACGGTGTGCCCGCCCCGCTGGGCCCGCGCCACCGCCTGCTGCACCCGGTCGTGGAAGAGCACCCGGTTCGCCAACCCGGTCAGCGAGTCGTGGAACGCCCGGTGGGTCAGCTCCCGCTCCAGCCGCCGCCGCTCCGTGACGTCGCGCAACGTCAGCACCAGGCCGCGTACGGTGCGGTCCGACCGCAGATCCCGGCAGCTCACCTCGACCTGTACGGTGCTGCCGTCGGCGTGCCGCAACCGCCAGTCCTGCCAGTCGTGCGGGTCGCCGGAGGTCCGGACCAGGTCGAGCCCTTCGATCACCCGCTCGTGATCGTCGGGGTCCACCAGCTCGGTCACCGGTCCGCCGTCCGGTGCCGGACGGCCGAGCACCGTACTCACCGCCGGGCTGGCGTACCGGATCCGGGCCTGCTCGTCGACGATCAGGATGATGTCGGCGCTGTTGAGCACCAGGGTGCGGAAGTACGCTTCGGCGTCGCGCCGGTTGATCTCGTCGCTGAGCCGGACCCGTTCCAGCGCGGTCGCGGCATGACTCGCCAGCACCTCGATGCTGTCGCGCAGCGTACCGAGGACCGTCGTCTCCGCCGCCACCAGCAGCACGCCGGCGCGCGGGCCCGCGACGTCGTCGGCACCGGCGGGCCGCCGCCCGCGCTGCGCGGACACCGTCGCCGGTGTCGTCGCCGGTGTCGTCGGGCGGCGCTCCGGCAGCACCAGCGGGCAGAGCAGCGCGAACGGAAACGACCCGAGTTGCCGGGCCAGCCCCGGGGTGAGGGCCGACCGGCGCAGCATCCGGGACCGCCGGACCGCCGCGCTCGGCGGCAGCAGCGCGTCGCTCGCTGTCGCCGGCACCGACGGCCCCCAGATGCTGGTGGCCAGCGCCGGCACCCCGCCTGCGCGATTGACCACCAGCACCAGCCGGTGGGCGACGCCCTCCGGAACGATCTGCGCCAGGCCGGCGCGGACCGCCCGGTCGACCTCGGCCGCGTCGGCGGCGGAGACCAGCGCCGCACAGGCGTTGCGCAGCCCATGCTCACGGCGCATTGTCTGCCGGTGTGCCGCCAGCACGTCACCGAACCGGCTGAGCACCAGCGCGAAGACCACCGCCGAGGTGATGGCCAGCATCGCGCCGTCGCGGACCCGCCCGGTCAGCGACTCGACGAGCAGGATCGCCGGCGCGATCATCGTGGCCAGGACGAGCAGCACCGCCCATGGCCGACTCACCTTGCCCTGCTCCAGCTCGGCCGGTTCGGACAGCTGCGCCATCGACGGTTGCAGCCCGGCCGCTCCCCAGGTCAGATAGAGCAGCAGCCAGCCCAACTCGATCGGCCCGCCCGGCTGCCACGGCCCGCCGAGGGTGGTCAGCCCGTACAGGATGTCGCTGACCAACATCCCGGCCGCGCCGGTCAGCAACAGCAGCAGCGCCGGGGTGCGGCGATTCGTGGCCAGCAGCCGAATCGTCACCGCGAGGACCAACAGATCACCGAGCGCGTACGCGGCGAGCAACGACCGTTCGGCCGGGCTCAAACCGTCGGCGGTGATGTACGGCCCGACGATGAAGATCCAGGCGAGCAGCGCCGCAGTGCACAGAAATGTGAGAACGTCGAGCAATCTGGCCCGGTCACCGATCTCCCGATTGCCCTGGGTCAGCAGGAACAACCCCACCGCGGTGAGGAAGAAAACCGCGAGGTAAAAGAGCTCGGCGACCACCGCACCGGGGCGCAGGGCGTACGTCGTGTCGCCAGCGGCCAGGGCGACCACCGCGGCCGCCAGGCACCACCAGGCGGCAGCCCGCTTCGGCCGGTGCCGCCGCAGGCCGACGACGATTCCACCGGCGCTGAGCGCGCCGAGGACCGGCCAGAGGACCGGATGCCAGGCAGGGACCGCGAAGATCCCCGCCGACAACAGGATCATCACACCGACGTACGCGCCGGTGGAATTCCGGACCGACACGAGCCTCCCCTCTGGCCGGACGCGGACGAACGCCGCACGACGATCGACACACCGGTGCCCGGTGCACATCTGGCACGCGGCTACACATCCACCGCTCGGTTTACCAGTCCGACAAGGAGTTGGCCATACTTCTGCCGGTCAATGGTCGTCGAACGATGAGTCGCAGGTAACCGGATGCGATTTCCCGATTGCGTCGGCGACCGCCCGGTAATACGGCGTCACCTGGGCCGATCATTCGCGCCATGGGGGCGCGACCGTCACCGGGCCCGGTCCAGTACGGCCGGGGCGGAGATGGTGAACCGGGCCTCCACGACGGCGTGCACCGTCTGCGTCTGCGGGTCGAGGTCGAGGTGCGGGACACCGTCGGCGGCCAGCTCCGTCGCGGCGAACGTCCGACCGGCGGCGCGCAACATCATCGGCTGCGGTGCTGCCATCCCATGGTCGGCCAGCTCCACCAACCCGGTCACCTCGGCGCCGAGGGCCTCGGCGTAGTCGCGGGCCCGGGCGATCGCCTCGTCGATCGCCGCCCGACGCGCCTGGCCGTGCACCGGGCTGGTCGGCCGCAGCGCCCACCAGGGACCACTGACCTGCACCTGGTCCTGATCGGCCAGGCGCAGCATCAGCTCACCGAGGATGGTGAAGTCGACCACGGTGACGGTGGTGGTCACGCTGGCGTGGTAGGCGGCCACCCGCTCACCGGAGCGTTTCCACTCCGGACGTACCTGCAGGGCACCGGACTCGCGACGCTCGATCGCCGGACCGTACCCGTCGATCAGGGCACGCACCGCGTCGCCCCGCTCGGCGAGTCGGGCCAGGGTGCCCGGCCGGTCCCGGCCCCGCGCGGAGGCCGTCACCGCGAACCGGGCGAGCTCGGGGGCGACCTCACGGACCACTTCGCCGCGTACCGCCACCACCGGAGCGCCCGCCATCACGCCAGCCTAGCCGAGCCGCGCCACGGCGGCGGCCACCCGCTCGTCGGTGGCTGTCAACGCGACCCGGACGTGCCGCTCCCCCGCCGGCCCGTAGAAGGCACCGGGTGCGGCCAGGATGCCCCGGTCGGCGAACCAGTCGACCGTCGCCCAGCTGTCCTCACCCCGGGTGATCCACAGGTACAGGCCGGCGGTCGAGTGGGTCACGGTGAAGCCGGCCCCGGTCAGTGCCGTACGGAGCAGTTCCCGGCGGGCCGCGTACCGCTGGAGCTGGTCGGCCACGTGGGTCTCGTCGGTCAGGGCGGCGATCATCGCCGCCTGCACCGGCGCCGGCACGATCATCCCGGCGTGCTTGCGGACCGCGAGCAGCTCGGCGACCAGGGCCGGATCGCCGGCGACGAAGCCGGCCCGGTACCCGGCCAGGTTGCTGCGTTTGGACAGGGAGTGCACGGCGAGCAGACCGGTCAGGTCCCCGCCGCAGACCTCGTCGCACAGCACCGAGACCGGCTCGGCCTCCCAGCCAAGCGCGTGGTAGCACTCGTCGCTGGCGACCACCGCGCCGCGCTCGCGCGCCCAGTCGACGACCTTGCGCAGATGGCCGGCGGGCAGCACCTGCCCGGTCGGGTTGCCGGGCGAGTTGACCCAGACCAGACCCACCCGGCTGACCGGCCCGAGGGCGGTGAGCGAATCGGTCCGCACCACCTCGGCACCGGCCAGCCGTGCCCCGACCTCGTAGGTCGGGTAGCAGACCGACGGCACCACCACGACGTCACCGGGGCCGAGCCCGAGCAGCGTCGGCAGCCAGGCGACCAGCTCCTTGGAGCCGATCGTCGGCAGCACCCCGAGCCCGTCGGGGGACGCGCCGCACTCCCGGACGCACCAGTCACGGATCGCCGCGCGCAGCGGCGGACTACCCGCCGTCAGGGGGTAGCCGGGAGTGTCGGTGGTGACCTGCAACGCCGCCTGGACGATGGCCGGCACCGGGTCGACCGGAGTGCCGACAGACAGGTCGACGATGCCGTCCGGGTGGGCGGCGGCACGGGCCTTGACCGGCTCCAGCCGGTCCCAGGGAAAGTCCGGCAGACCGGCGGCGAGGGATCCGCCACCGGTCACGGCCCGCCGCCCGGCCACGAGCTCCGCCGGCGTCGCGGTCAGTGCCCCTCCCCGCGCGGCGGCTGCCCCGCGACGAACGGAGTGTCCTTCTCGATCTTGCCGACCTTGGAGGCGCCACCGGGCGAACCGAGATCCTCGAAGAACTCGTAGTTCGCTGTGGTGTAGTCCTTCCACTGCTCCGGCACGTCGTCCTCGTAGAAGATGGCTTCCACCGGGCAGACCGGCTCGCAGGCACCGCAGTCGACGCACTCATCGGGGTGGATGTAGAGCATCCGGTTGCCCTCGTAGATGCAGTCGACCGGGCATTCCTCGATGCACGCCTTGTCGAGCACATCGACGCACGGCTCGGCGATGATGTATGTCACTGGCCTTCCTTCCCGCACGACATGCCGCGATCGCCCGCGGCCGTAACGAGCCTAGTATCTCGCCGGGGAGGGGGTCGATCGTGCTCCGGAGACAAGATGTGGGACGCCGCGTGGTAGTCCGCACGAACACCGGTACCGGTGCGGACCGGCCGCGCTACACCGACCTGCTCGGCCTGCTGGTCGAGCTGACCGGGACCGAACTCACGGTGCTCACCCGGCACGGGCCCCGGCAGGTCCCGCTCGCCCGGGTGCACCGGGCGAAACGGGTGCCACCGCCAGCGGCCGCAACCGCCCGGCTCCGGGCCGGTACCACGGCCGGGGCGATGGCCGACCCGGCCGACGTCCACCGGCTGGAGGCGGCGGCCAACGAGTCCTGGCCGGCACCGGTGCAGCAGCGGCTCGGCGACTGGCTGCTGCGGGCCGCCGACGGCTGGACCGGTCGAGCCAACACCGCACTGCCGCTGGGTGACCCCGGCCGACCGCTGGCCGAGGCGGTCGACGCGGTGACCGACTGGTACGCCGACCGTGACCTGCCGGCGCAGTTCAACGTACCGTTGCCGACCGCCGCCGACGTGGCCGCCGTGCTCGCCGACCGGGGCTGGCAGGCCCGACCGCTGGTGCTGGTCCAGACCGCCGACCTGGCCGACCTGCGCGCCCGCGCCCGCGCCGACGCCGACACGACGGTCGACGCGACGGTCGACGGTGCCCCGGCCGCCCGCGTCGACCTGCCACCGGTACGGCTGGCGCACGAACCGGCCGCGGACTGGCTGCGCGTCGTGGCGGCCCGCAAGTCCGCCGGGGAGTCGCTGCCGGCCGCCGCCCACCAACTGCTCACCGGCGCGCCACACGTGCGGTTCGCGCAGATCCACGACGCCGGCACCCTGATCGCCGTCGCCCGGGCCACGGTCAGCGCCGACCGCCACTGGTGCGGCGTGTCACTGCTGGAGGTGGCCCCGGCCGCCCGGCGCCGTGGCCTGGCCCGCCATCTGCTGGGCACGATCGCCGACTGGGCACACGACGACATGGGCGCACGACGCGCCTTCCTCCAGGTCGAGCAGCGCAACCCGGCGACGGCGCTCTACACCCGGCTGGGCTTCACCACCCACCACGTGTACGTGCCGTGGTGCCAGGTCAGCGACGCACCACCCGGCGAGGCTTGCTGAGCTTCGTCTCGGCGTAGCGCTGCAGCGACTGCGACCGATGATCCAGGCCGAGCGTGATCAGCACCAGGTAGCCGAGCAACGCGCCAGCAGCGGAGCACCCGCCGTAGAGCCACACCTGGGAGAAGAAGGCACCGGCGCCGTTGGCGAACGGATGCCCGCCGCTGACGAACGGGCCGACCAGGACGGTCAGCAGCAGGGCGATCAGCACCGCCAGCGCCAGGTCGCCGCCCCAGCGCTCCAGCGGCCAACGCCGGCCCCAGACGAACGCGACCGTGCCGAGCACGAGCCCGATCACCACGAACATCGCCAACGTCAGCCGGTCCTGCGCCTCGGTGTCGGTGCCGAACGCGAACCGGGCGACCAGCCGGGCCACCACGTTGATCGCGAACAACCCGCCGGCCAGGATCCCGACCGGCAGCCACCGCTGCCTCATCTCCACCTCCCGGATGCGGACCCGGGAACGCTCTCCCGGATACCGGAAATAGTAGAAGCCGCGACGGTTGCGCGTCAGCTCCGCTCGTCCGGGCCGGGTGCCGGACGTGGCGACAGGATCGCCCGAAAGGCGATCACCGCGTACGCGATGGCCCCGGCGAAGATCGTCGCGAAGCCCACCCAGTTGTCCCCGGCCAGCAGGATGTCCCCCTCGGTGGTGCCGCCGGCGGCGAGCACCATCACCGCGAACCAGGCGGCCGCCGGTACCGCCACCGCCCACCGGGCCCCCACCGCCCGGATGGCGAACCAGCTGACCAGCACGTTGCCGACCACCGCCAGCAGCACCGACAGGCCGACCAGGTGACCGCCGAGACGGACCGTGGCGAACTGCAGCTCCAACACCGCGGTGAGCACCGCCGCGACCACCGCGACGGCACCGCCGACGGCCCGTACCGTCAGATCTGCCAGGCGGTGCAGCCGGCCCGGCACCGACGGCGCGGCCGCCGGCACCGGCTGCTCCTGCGTCGCGGACATCGGACCGGACCCACCGGGCCAGGTCACCGCTGCGGCACCTCGGCGACCGGCAGCCCGGCGAACAGGTCGCTCTCCCAGCCGTACGGCCCCTCACCGGGACCGCGTTCGCCGTGGGCGAGGGTGAAGTACTCCATGCCCATGAACTCGCCGCCGATGTTGCCGGCCAGCGCGTACAGCCACGAGTCGGCCGGGATCTGGGTGGCGTGCGCCCGCATCGCGGCCAGCTTCGCCGGGTAGTGGTCGGTGCCGTCGACGCGGGCGGCGATCTCCGGATCGGGGGTGCCGAACGGCAGGTCGTCGACCTGCTCCACGCCGGCGAACGGATTGTTCGCCGCGCCCCGGAACGCGTCGATTCCGGCCGCCAGCACACTCTTCGGCATGGCCGTGAAGTAGATCTTGTCGGGACCGATGCCCTCGGCCGCGGCCAGCTCGGCCGCCCGCATCGTGACCCGGTGCGCCTGGATGTGGTCCGGGTGGCCGTAGAAGCCGTTGTCGTCGTAGGTGACCACCACCTGGGGGCGGACCTCACGCAGCACCGCCAGCAGGTACCCGGCTGCTTCGTCGAGGTCGGCCTGCCAGAACGCGCGCGGGTGGTCGTTGGTCGCCAACCCCATCATCCCGGAGTCGCGGTAGCGGCCCGCCCCCCCGAGGAACCGGTGGTCGGTCACGCCCAGCGCGGCGCAGGCGGCGGCCAGCTCGGCGATCCGCAGGCCGCCGAGCTGGTCGGCGGCACCGGCGGCCAGGCCGGCGAACTCGGGTACGTGGATCTCACCTTCCTCGCCAAGGGTGCAGGTCACCAGCGTGACGTGGGCACCGGCGGCGGCGTACCGGGCCATCGTGGCACCGGTGCCGATCGTCTCGTCGTCGGGATGGGCGTGCACCAGCAGAAGCCGATGGGCGGCGGCAAGGTTGGTCACTCGGGGAACTTTACGCCGGACGGGCACCTGCGCGAATTACCGGTCTCATGGCTGAACAGCCGGTTCTACGATCCGGGAGTGGAAATTGCGCAATCGACCGTCCGTACCGGTGATTCCGCCCGTGGCGCGCCCCGGGCGGTGACCGTCGGCGCCGACGGCGCCCGCGTCGTGTTCCTCCGTTCCACCGGGCCGCACGACGAGGCCGACAGCCTCTGGGTACTGGACACCGACAGCGCGGAGGAACGCCGGATCGCCGACCCGACGGTGCTGTCCGGGCAGCGCGGCGCCACCATCGACCGCTACGTCACCGACCCGGCCGCCCGGATCGCCGTGTTCGCCCTCGCCGGCCGGCTGTGGCGGGCGGACCTGGTCGCCGGCGACGTCGTCGAGGTGCCGGTGGTGGGCACCGCCGTCGACGCCCGCCCCGACCCGACCGGCGAACGGATCGCCTACGTGTCGGACAGCGACGCCCCCGACGCCGCCACCCGGCCGCAGACGACCGCCCCCGGCAAACTGCGGGTCATCCATCCCGACGGCCGGGACACGCTGCTCGCCGGCGAGTCCGGCGACATCACCTGGGCCCTGCCCGACCCGGGTTCCGCCGACTTCGGCCGTGACCGTGGCTACTGGTGGTCGGCGGACGGGCAGACCATCCTCACCGCCCGGGTCGACCGGACCCGGCTACCCCGCTGGCGGTACGCCGACCCGGCACAGCCGCAGCAGCCCGGCCGCACCGCGCCGTACCCGCTGTGCGGTGGGCCGATCGCCGAGGTGACCCTGCATCTGCTCGACCTCGACGGCGGCTGGGTCGACGTGCACTGGGACCGGGAGACCTACCCGTACCTGGTGTCGGTCGACTGGTCCGACGGCGGCCCGCTGATCACCGTGCTGCGCCGGATGCAGCAGCACGGGCTGGTGCTGTCGATCGACCCCCGCACCGGCGAGACCCAGGTGCACGCCGAACTCGCCGATCCGCGCTGGGTCGAGCCGATCCCCGGCACCCCCTGCTACCTGCCCGACGGGCGGGTGCTGGTCGGCGGCGAACTCGCCCACGACGGCTACGACGCCCGCTGCCTGTTCGCCGACGGCACCCTGCTCACCCCGGCCGCGCTGTACGTACGCCGGGTGGTGGGTCGGCTGCCCGGCCGGCAGGCCAGCCCGGACCTGCTGATCGAGGCCAGCGACGGGGAGCCCAGCGAGCAGCACCTCTACCGGGTCCGCACGGCGGCCTCCTCCGGCGGGTTGGACGCCGCCCGGGTCACCACCGCCGGCGGCTGGCACGTCGGCGCGGTCGGCGGCGACGTGCTCGCCGTCGGCTCGGCCGCCCTGGACCAGCACGGCACCCGGTGGACGATCTGGCGCGGCGACACCGAGATCGGCGTACTGCGCAGCCTGGCCGCGCTCGGCCCGACCGCGCCCCGGCCGGCGCTGCAGCGGGTCACCGACCGACGACTGCCCGCCGGCGTGCTGTACCCGCAGAGCCACGTCGACGGCCGGCGGCTGCCGGTGCTGCTCGACCTCGACGGTGGGCCGGGCCGCCAGCAGGTCCGGGCCCGGCGGGCCGACTGGCTGGGCCGGCAGTGGTGGGCCGACGCCGGGTTCGCGGTGGTCGCCGTCGACGGCCGCGGTACGCCCGGAGTCGCCCCGAGTTTCGAGAAGGTGGTGCACCGCCGGCTCGCCGACGTGCTGCTCGCCGACCAGGTCGACGCGCTGACCGCGCTCGCCGACAAGCACCCCGACCTGGACCTGGAGCAGGTGGTGGTGCGGGGCACCGGGTTCGGCGGCTGGCTGGCGGGGCTGGCCGTGCTGCGCCGGCCGGACATCTTCCGGGCGGCGGTGGCCCGCGCGCCGATCGCCGACTGGGCCCTGCTGCGCGCCGGGTACGCCGAACGCTACCTGGGTGTACCGGAGGCCGACGGGGAGATCTATCCGCACCACAGTCTGGTCGCGGTCGCGGCCGAGCCGCTGGTCGGCGGCGACGAACCACGCCCGCTGCTGCTGGTGCACCCGCTCGACGACGATGTCCCGGTGGCGCACACCCTGCGGTTGTCGGCCGCGCTGCTGGCCACCGGCCGGCCGCACGCGGTGCTGCCGGTGGCCGCCGGCACCGACCCGGACTCGGCGGCGGTGCGCCGCGCCGAACGGGAGTTTTTCCATCGGGCGTTGGGATCGATCGGCTGAGCCGATGTCGAATAGGGTCGACGGATGACCCACTTCGACGTGGCGACGGCGGCCGTGCAGGCCGCCCTCGACGCGGGCGCCCGGTACGCCGACGCCCGGCTGATGCACCGCCGGTACGAGTCGATGACCGCCCGCAACGGCGAGATCGAGGCGCTGGTCCAGCACAGCGACGCCGGGCTCGGTGTGCGGGCACTGGTCGGATCCAGCTGGGGCTTCTACGCCGTACCGGATCCGTCGTCGGCCGCCGCCCGCGCGGCCGGCGGCCGGGCCGCGAAGATCGCCGCCGCCAGCGCCCAGGTCCCGGGGCCGCCGATCGACCTGGTGCCGGTCGGTGCCGGTGCCGCCAGCTGGGCCAGCCCGTGCCTGGTCGACCCGCTCACGGTGCCGTTGTCGGACAAGGGTGACCTGCTGGTGTCGGCCACCGCGACGATGCGGGAGCACGGCGCGGACCTGGCCGAAGGGCTGTACCAGATCTGGGACACCGACAAATGGTTCGTCTCCAGCGAGGGCCACCGGATCGACCAGCGGATCCGCGAGTGCGGAGCCGGGCTGTCGGCGACCGTGATCGGCGACGGCGAGACCCAGCGCCGGTCCTACCCGTCGTACCGGGGCCAGTACGGCACCAGCGGCTGGGAGCTGGTCGACAGCCTGGACCTGCCGGCGCATGCCGCCCGGATCGCCCAGGAGGCACGGGCACTGCTGACCGCGCCGCCGTGCCCGGCCGGGGAGACCACGCTGATCCTCGGCGGGGAACAGATGGCGCTGCAGATCCACGAGTCGGTCGGACACGCCATCGAGCTGGACCGGATCCTGGGCTGGGAGGCGGCCTTCGCCGGGACGTCCTGGCTGGACCTGGCCCAGCTGGGCAGCCTGCGGTACGGCTCCGAGCTGATGAACGTCACCATCGACCCCACGATCCCGGGGGCGTTGGGCAGCTTCGGGTTCGACGACGAGGGCAGCCCGGCGGTCAAGCGGGACGCGGTGCGCGAGGGCCGGTGGGTCGGCGTACTGGCCGGGCGGGACTCGGCGGCGGTCGCCGGGCTCGACCACGGCGGCAGTGTGCGGGCCGACGGCTGGTCGCGGCTGCCGATGGTGCGGATGACCAACGTCGGTCTGGAACCTGGGCCGCACACCCTGGACGAGATGATCGCGGCGACCGACGACGGGGTGCTGATGGACTTCAACCGGTCCTGGTCGATCGACGACAAGCGGCTGAACTTCCAGTTCGGCTGCGAGGTCGGCTGGGAGATCAAGAACGGAAAGTTGGGGCGGATGCTGCGCAATCCGACGTACACCGGGATCGGCCCGGTGTTCTGGCGGTCGATGGACATGCTGTCGTCGGAGAGCGTCGCGTGGGGAACGCCGAACTGTGGCAAGGGCCAGCCCGGCCAGGTCGGGCACACCGGGCATCCGGCGGCGCCGGCCCGGTTCACCGGCGTCCGGGTGGGGGTGCGCGGATGAGTCTGGACGCGGGGACGACCGGGGTGGCGCTGTCGCCGGCCGAGACCGAACTGGCGGTCCGGGTGGTGGAGCTGGTCCGCCGGGCCGCCGGGCCGGGCGCGCAGGCGGAGGCGTACGTCGACCACCGGGCGCTGGCGCTGACCCGGTTCGCCAACTCGTTCATCCATCAGAACGTGGCCGAGGCGGCGACCACGGTGTGGCTGCGGCTGCACCTCGACGGTCGGACCGCGATCGGCTCGACGACGTTGACCGGTCCGGACGGGCTGGCCGACCTGGTCGAGCGCACCCTGACCGCCGCGCGGCTGTGCCCGCCGGATCCGTCCTGGCCGGGACTGGCCGGGCCGGCACCGCTGCACGCCGCCGGCACCTGGGACGAGGCGACCGCCCAGGCCGGGCCGGACCAGCGGGCCGCCCGGGTGCGCGACTTCGTCGCCGCGGCCGACGGCCTGGAGTGCGCCGGCTACTGCCGTACCGTGCACCGGTCGACCGGGTTCGCCAACAGCGCCGGGCAGACCGCCGGGGGTCGCACGGCGGAGGCGGCGATGGACGGCATCGCCCGGGTCGACGGGGTCGACGGGGTGGCCCGGTTGGCGGCGGCCCGGCTGGCCGACGTCGACGGGGCGCGGCTCGGGGCGCGGGCGGCGGTCAAGGCCCGAGCCGGTCGGCACCCGGTCGACCTGCCGGCGGGCCGCTACCCGGTGGTGCTCGAACCGACGGCGGTGCTGGATCTGCTGCAGATGCTGGCCCACTACGGTTTCGCCGGTAAGGCGCACCACGAGCGGCGGTCGTTCGTCGCCCTCGGCGAGCGGCAGTTCGATCCGGCGATCTCACTGGTCGACGATCCGGCGGTCGGCGGCGGGGTGCCGTTCGACGCCGAGGGCACGCCGACCGGCCGTACGGTGCTGGTCGACGCTGGCCGGTCGGTGGCGCTCACCCACGATCGGCGGACCGGGGCGGCGGCCGGGATGGCCTCGACCGGGCACGCGGTGCCGGGCAGCGTGGTGTGGGGGCCGGCGGCCCAGCACCTGCGGCTGGTCCCGGCCGACCAGGCCGATCAGGGTCCGGCCGGCGATGGTACGGCGGCCGGTGCCTCGGCGGCCGGTGCCGGTACGGCGGACGTGGGTCCGGCGGCGGACGTGGGTCCGGCGGCGGACGGCAGCGCGGCGCTGCTCGGCGGGATGGAGCACGGCCTGCTGATCACCGATCTCTGGTACACCCGGGTGCTCGATCCACGCAGTCTGGTGGTGACCGGGCTGACCCGTAACGGGGTGTGGCTGGTCGAGTCGGGCGAGATCGTCGCGGCGGTGGCGAACCTGCGGTTCACCCAGTCCTATCCGGAGGCGCTGGCCCCGGGGGCGGTGCGCGGGCTGGGTACGCGGCTGACCCGGCTGCCGGACTCCTGGGACGCCACCTCGTGGCATGCGCCGGCGCTGCACCTGGCCAGTTGGCAGATCACCGGCGGCGCCGCCGGCTGACCATCCGTGTCGCCGGCGACCATCGGTGTTGACGACATCTCGATCAATCACTTAGGTTAGGCATACCTCACTTCTGGTGGGTCCGCGACGGGCGGTGTGGGCTGGTCGACCGCGCCGCCCGTCACCCGTACCAATGGGTGCCGGACCACCCCGCCGACGGTTGACAACGGCCGATCTGTGACCGACGCCGCTACGGATCCAGTGAGGTTCTGCACATCCGCCCGCCCGGCGGCGGGCCGGGCTTTCGTAACCGACGCGATACCGGCGAGACTCCCTTGCGCATACGTCCGTCGGTACGGGGCGTAACGTGTGCACCGGACTGCGCCAGCCGTCGAACGTGCGGCGCGGGATTGGAGCACGCGGTCGCACGGCAATCTGGGCTCTGCCCTGCTCGCCACGGACCGGCCGAAGATATCCGGGTCCGCCTTGGGAAAGTCGGGCCCCGTCAGGGAGACAGGATGACGACTACGGCAACGACGCCGGGGCAGGCGCGGGCGCGCGCCGCCATCGCGGCGAAGACGTTGCGCACCGACCGGTGGTGGCTACCCCCGCTCATCACCGTCATCGGACTCGGTGCCTGGGTCACCTACGCCACTGTCCGTGTTTTCATGCACGACTTCTACTGGGTCGACGAGTACCACTACCTGACCCCGTTCTACTCACCCTGCGTCACCGAACGCTGCGTACCGGAGGCCGCGCACTTCGGCCGGTTCCTGCCCGGCTGGTGGATCATCCCGGACGCCGCGCTGACCCTGCCGTTCCTGCTGCTGTTCCGGCTCACCTGCTACTACTACCGCAAGGCCTACTACCGGGCGTTCTGGCTGAGCCCGCCGGCCTGCGCGGTACCGGACGGCCACCAGCGCTACACCGGTGAGACCCGCTTCCCGCTGGTCTTCCAGAACGTGCACCGGTACGCCTTCTACGCGGCCGCGATCATCTCGCTGATCAACACCTGGGACGCGATCCTGGCCTTCGACGGCGAGAACGGCTTCGGCGTCGGCCTGGGCAACGTCATCCTGCTCGGCAACGTGGTCATGCTGTGGGCGTACACGCTGTCCTGCCACTCCTGCCGGCACATCGCCGGTGGCCGGCTCAAGCACTTCTCCAAGCACCCGGTGCGCTACCGGATCTGGACGTTCATCTCCAAGCTCAACGTCCGGCACATGCAGCTGGCCTGGATCACCCTCGGCACCCTGGCGCTGACCGACTTCTACGTGATGGCGCTCTCCGCCGGCTGGTTCAGCGACCTGCGGTTCTTCAACTAGGGGCTTGGAAGACATGACTACCCGAATCGAACGACACCACTACGACGTCGTGGTCATCGGCGCCGGCGGCGCCGGGCTGCGGGCGGCGATCGAGTCCCGACTGGCCGGCAAGCGCACCGCGATCATCTCCAAGTCGCTGTTCGGCAAGGCCCACACGGTGATGGCCGAAGGCGGCGCGGCCGCCGCCATGGGCAACGTCAACAGCCGGGACAACTGGCAGGTGCACTTCCGCGACACCATGCGCGGCGGCAAGTTCCTGAACAACTTCCGGATGGCCGAGCTGCACGCCAAGGAGTCACCGCAGCGGATCTGGGAGCTGGAGACGTACGGCGCGCTGTTCGACCGTACGAAGGACGGCAAGATCTCGCAGCGCAACTTCGGCGGCCACGAGTACCCGCGACTGGCCCACGTCGGCGACCGCACCGGCCTGGAGCTGATCCGTACCCTCCAGCAGAAGATCGTCTCGCTGCAGCAGGAGGACAAGCGGGAGTACGGCGTCCACGACGCCCGGATCAAGGTCTTCGCCGAGACCACCATCACCGAACTGATGCTGGAGGACGGTCCGGACGGCCCCCGGGTCGCCGGTGCCTTCGGCTACTACCGGGAGAGCGGCGAGTTCGTCCTGTTCGAGGCGCCGGCCGTGGTGCTGGCCACCGGCGGAG
The DNA here is from genome assembly GCF_029581195.1 of Solwaraspora sp. WMMD791. NCBI lineage: Bacteria > Bacillati > Actinomycetota > Actinomycetes > Micromonosporales > Micromonosporaceae > Solwaraspora > Solwaraspora sp. WMMD791. The sequence goes on along the minus strand of NZ_CP120737.1, from coordinate 5,897,572 downwards.
TCGGCAAGTCGTACAAGGTCACCTCGAACTCCTGGGAGTACACCGGTGACGGACACGCGCTCGCCCTGCGGGCCGGCGCGAACCTGATCAACATGGAGTTCCTGCAGTTCCACCCGACCGGCATGGTCTGGCCACCGTCGGTGAAGGGCATCCTGGTCACCGAGTCGGTCCGGGGCGACGGCGGCGTACTGCGCAACACCGACGGCAAGCGGTTCATGTTCGACTACGTCCCCGACGTGTTCCGCAAGCAGTACGCGGAGACCGAGGAGGAGGCGGACCGCTGGTACACCGACCCGGACAACAACCGGCGTCCGCCGGAGCTGCTGCCCCGTGACGAGGTCGCCCGGGCGATCAACAGCGAGGTCAAGGCCGGCCGGGGTACGAAGTCCGGCGGCGTCCTGCTGGACATCGCCAGCCGGCTGCCGGCCGAGGAGATCCGTCGCCGGCTGCCGTCGATGTACCACCAGTTCAAGGAGCTGGCCGACGTCGACATCACCAAGCAGCCGATGGAGGTCGGGCCGACCTGCCACTACGTGATGGGTGGCGTCGAGGTCGACCCGGACACCGCCGCCGCCACCGGCCGGGTCCGCGGACTGTTCGCCGCCGGCGAGGTCTCCGGCGGCATGCACGGCTCCAACCGCCTCGGCGGCAACTCCCTGTCCGACCTGCTGGTCTTCGGCAAGCGGGCCGGCGAGCACGCGGCGGCGTACGCCGCGAGCCTGGACCGGCGGCCGAAGGTCTCCGCCGAGGAGGTCGAGCACGCCGTCGACCAGGCACTGGCGCCGCTGTCGCGCGACACCGGGGAGAACCCGTACACCCTGCAGCAGGACCTGCAGGCGGTGATGGGCGACCTGGTCGGCATCATCCGCCGCGAAGGCGAGCTGGCCGAATCCCTGGTCAAGCTGGCTGAGCTGCGAGAACGGGTGGCCAAGGTCAGCGCGGCCGGTGGCCGACGCTACAACCCGGGCTGGCACCTGGCGCTCGACCTGCGCAACATGCTGGTCGTCTCCGAGTGCACCGCCAAGGCTGCGCTGGAGCGCACCGAGTCCCGGGGCGGGCACACCCGCGAGGACCACCCGACGATGGCCCCGCAGTGGCGCAAGGTCAACCTGGTCTGCTCGCTCGACGGCGAGACGGTCACGCTGGAACACAAGCCGCTGCCGAAGATGCGCCCCGAGCTGATCAAGCTCTTCGACCGGGCGGAGCTGGCCAAGTACCTGACCGACGAGGAGCTGGCGGAGTTCGACGCGCTGGCGCAGGACGCGCTCGCTGAGGAGGCGGACAACTGATGGGCACGAATCGCCACTTCAGGGTGTGGCGGGGCGACGAGAACGGCGGCGAGCTGCAGGACTACCAGGTCGAGGTGAACGAGGGCGAGGTCGTCCTCGACGTCATCCACCGGCTGCAGGCGACGCAGGCTCCCGACCTGGCCTGCCGGTGGAACTGCAAGGCCGGCAAGTGCGGCTCCTGCTCCATGGAGATCAACGGCATGCCGAAGCTCGGCTGCATGACGCGAATGTCGACGTTCGAGGAGAACGAGACGATCAGCGTCACCCCGCTACGCACCTTCCCGGTGATCCGGGACCTGGTCACCGACGTGTCGTTCAACTACCAGAAGTCGTTGGAGACGCCGGCGTTCAGCCCGCCGGAGGACCTGGCTCCCGGCGAGTACCGGATGCAGCAGGTCGACGTGGAACGCTCGCAGGAGTTCCGCAAGTGCATCGAGTGCTTCCTGTGCCAGAACACCTGCCACGTGGTCCGTGACCACGAGGACAACAAGACCGCCTTCTCCGGTCCCCGGGTGTTCATCCGCGCCGCCGAGCTGGACATGCACCCGCTGGACACCAGGACCGACCGCAAGCAGTACGCCCAGGCCTCGCAGGGGCTGGGCTACTGCAACATCACCAAGTGCTGCACCGAGGTCTGCCCCGAGCACATCAAGATCACCGACAACGCGATCATCCCGATGAAGGAGCGCGTCGTCGACCGGCGGTACGATCCACTGGTGTGGCTCGGTAGCAAGATCTTCCGGCGGGGGCAGAACGGCGCGGCGGACAGCGGTCCGGCGCTCGGTCAGTCCGGCCTCGACCAGCCTGTCGGCACCGTCGCGGCGAGCGCGTTGCCGGCCGACGGTGACCACAGCCCGGCGGCCGACGCCGCCCGGGGTGTCAACTGGCACCGGCAGGTCCCCCGTCCGCAGGCCGCGGCGGTGGACGAGAAGGGTCACCTGCCGATCAGCGAGTTGGCCTTCGACAAGCCGGCCGCGCCGTCACCGTTCGGCGAGGACGTCACCTTCCCGCTGCCGGACAAGTCGCTGAACTACCACCACCCCGACCAGGACCGCTGAGCGGCCAGCACAGTACGTCACTGACGGTGATCGCCCCGTCTGCCTTGCACCGGCAGGCGGGGCGATCGTCGTGGGCGACGTGATCGTCGCGGGGTTGCCGGCACCAGATCGACAGTCGTAGCATCCTCGGCGGAGCCGGGAACGAACCTCGTCGATCGTTTCCGTCGTGGGCGGTGTCGGGCCGCCGAGCCCACGGCACCAGTCCGCCATGCGGGCTGCCCGCCGAAGGAGCTCCACGGCAATGTGTGCACTCAGGCGCTTCCGCCTGCTTTCGATCATCTTCGCCGCGGTCGTCGCCCTCGGGGTCACCGTCGTCTGGTTCGCACCGGTCGCGGACGCCGGCGAACTCTGCGGCCGGACGGACACGGTCGCCATCGCCGACAAACGGTACGTGGTGATGAACAACGTCTGGGGAGCCGGAACCCTGCAGTGTCTGCGGGTCACCGAGGAGGGCCGGTTCACCGTCAGCCGCTCCGAGCACGACAAGCGCACCGGGTCGGCGGCCGCGTACCCGACGATCTACCAGGGCTGTCACTGGGGCAACTGCACGGTGGGCAGCGGGCTGCCGATCAAGGTACGGCAACTGCGGTCGGCCCGCTCCGACTGGACGTTCGACACCGCCGACGCCGAGGGCCGGTGGAACGCCACGTACGACCTGTGGTTCCACACCGACGCGAACGCCCACCGCTCGCCGGACGGGGCGGAACTGATGGTCTGGCTGGATCGCCACGGCGGTGCCGAGCCCGCCGGCACGCTGGTGGCCAGCGACGTCGCCCTGGCCGGGGCGACCTGGGACGTCTACCACGCCGACTGGCACTGGAACTACGTCGCATACGTGCGGACCAGCCCGACCGACCGGGCGGAGGATCTGGAGCTGGCGGCCTTCACGCGTGACGCCGTGGGCCGGGGGTACATCGACCGTGACTGGTACCTCACCGGAATCGAGGCGGGCTTCGAGATCTGGCACGGCGGTGCCGGACTCGCCTCCCAGTCGTTCGAGGTGAAGATCAACTACTGAGGTTGACGCAGATGCGGCCCGAGTACGGCGACGATGGGCTGATCCGCCGGCAGCCAGGTGACCTGGTCGAGTTCGTCGGCGGCCAGCCATCGCAACTCGGCGTGCTCCAGCGCGGTGGGCTGGGCCGGGCCGAGCAGGCTGGCCAGGTAGACCCGTAGGACCGACCGACCGTGCCCGAGCACCTGGTCGTCGCCGAGTCGCTGCCCGACCGCGACCGTCACTCCCAACTCTTCGTGACACTCCCGGACCAACGCGTCGACTTCCGACTCGCCGTTTTCCACCTTTCCGCCAGGAAACTCCCATTTTCCCGCCGCACTCGGCGGGTGAGCCCGCGCGCAGGCCAGCACCTGCCCCTCGCGGACGATCGCCGCCCCCACCACTACCCGACGCCTTGACTGCCCGGTCCGCACAGCAGACCAGCCTGCCAGATCAATCAGCAATTCGGGTAACCCTGCTGTCTGCAAGGACAGCAGATGACGGAAGGGTGGACGTGGACACACCAGCCAGTCAGCGGCCAGACTGGGGGCCACCGACCAAGACACAGGATGGCGACGATTTGGCCACAAGCCGGCAACGACGCCTGGGAGGTGTGGCTTTGCGAGCAATCTGGCCCGGCCGGGTAGGCCGCGACTACCTTAGCGACGCGCTGACCCAGCTGGACGGGTGGACCCAGGACGGCCAGCAGATCCGCCGAACCCTACTGCTCGACGACAGTCAGCACGCCGAGCTGACCGAGCGGATCAAGGTCGCGGCCGACGCCCTGCATCTACGACCACAGGTGCGCAGGGTGGACGGGCACACCCAGATCTGCCTCGGCGCCCCGGACGGCGATAAGATCACCGAAGGTGACGTGACGCTCGCCGCCCGGATCGAGGACGCCTACCGTACGATCATCGACGCCGTCTGATCCACCGGTCCCCTGGCTTCCACCGGCGGCCGGCGGCTGCCGGGGCTGGTTGTCGATGCGACCTACCCTCGGATCATGGCGAATGTTGCGTACGACCGACGCGAGCAACTACGGCAGATCGAAAGCGGGCTGCTCGATGGCGAGCAGGTGATCGCGGTCTACGACGCGATCGGCACTGGCACCGGCTTCATCGGGCTGACCAACCGTCGCGTGATCATCCAGGACAAGTCCTTCGTCGGCAAGAAGGTCGCCATCACCAGCATCCCGTACTCGAAGATCACCAGCGTCAGCGTGGTGAGCAACAAGTCCTGGGGTGGCTCGTACTTCTCCACCGGCGCCATCGCCATCAACGTCGGCACGCACACCTACGAGGTCGAGTTCCGGGGCGACCAGAAGTCACACCACGTACACAACGTAATCCTGCACTACATCTCGTGATCAGCCCTCGCCGGCCGGCAGAAGCCCTGGACCAGGGTTGTTACGGTGCAGGTCGTGAAGCGGATCATGCTTGGCGCCACCGCCACCGGACTTGTTCTGACCCTGTTCGCCGCCGGCTGCGGTAGCACTGACAGCGACGACGCCGACGGCACGGCGCCGGCCGGACCGGCAGGCTCCGCCAACGTCGCTCGGCCCACGTTCGCCGAACGGTTGGCGCTGCTACCGCAGCGGCTCGCCGACGACGAGATCGTGCTACAGATGGCCGATCTCGATCGGGCGGCCGAGCTCGCCGGGGTGACCCGGCCGACCGACCCCGCCGACGCCGAGGCGGTCCGCAGCTACCTCGCGGCGTTGTCCCCCGGCGCGAGCGCCGACGGACCGGCAGCGGTGGCGGCACTGCTGCCCCAGCAGGCGGTACCGGCCGGCAAACCCGACCTCGCCGGGTTCGAGGCCGAGCTCGGCTGGTCCGTGCTCGACGTCTCCTGGTACGCCGAACACAGCAATCCGCCGAACGTGATGACCGTGCTCGGCGGCGACTTCGACAGCGACCGGATGACCGACGCGATGGGTGAGCCGACCGACGGCGGATGGCAGCTCGGCAACGCTGACGGCAGCATCGACCTGGCCGGTCGCACCGTCGCCCGGCCATTCGGCCAGCCGCTGCACCTGCGGCTGAGTGACGGCAGGCTGACAGTGGCCGACAACTCCGAAACCGCCACCGCGCTCGACAACGGGGCCGAGTCGTTCGCCGACACGCCGGCCGCGGTCGCACTCGCCGAAGCAATGGACGCTGAGGAGGCGTACTCGGTGTTGTTCCGGGTCGGCGGCGATTACGGCGGCGGCCGGGGAGGGCAGACGCTGCCCGCCGCGTTCGACGGGGTCGCCGGCGGGCTCGCCCACGACGGCGCGCCCGTCGCGGTGCTCGCCTATGCCCACGCGGACGCCGACTCCGCGAAGGCCAACGCGGGAGCGCTGGGCACCCTGCTGGAACAGGGCAGCTCCAGCACCGGACAGCCTTGGTCGCAGCGGTTCACCGAGCCGGAGGTCCGCCAGGACGGCGATACGGTGGTCGTCCGGCTGCGACCGACCGACGGTGCGCCAGCATCAATCGTCTACCAACTGCTGCAGCGGCAGGATTCACTGATCACCCACGAGTGACGCCGACCCGCGCACGCTCGACCCGTTGCTCGACCCGCTGCTCGGCCCGTCGAATCAGCTGTCCCATACGTCGCAGCGCGGGCCGGAGCGCCTCCGCCGTCCCTTCCATCTCAGCCGCCGGCCCCTGGAAATGACCCGGCCGCCGACGTGGTTGTACATGCTTCGCGACGCAGTGGGCCGCTCCGCCGCACCTCCCTGCCGCGCCCTCTGTCCGGCTCCGACCGGCCAGCCTGTTCCACCCGAGTGGGCGTCCCGGCGGACCGGTACTGCGGTAGAGCGGTATTCCTCAGAGGAATGATTATTCCTCTGAGGAATACCGCCCGGACAGATGTCCCTGTGGCGCCGTCACGGACGGTGACGTGGCGGGCCACAAGGCCACTGCTGCCCCAGCCGGCCGCTGCCTGCGGGCCGAGATGTCGGCCGCCGTGCCGCCGGCACCCCGGGCCGGGCACCCCGGGCCGCGCCCGGCGGGGAATGACCGGCCGGCCCGCGTCGTTGTACATGGTCGCGACGCGCGGAAGGCCAGCCCCCGAGCGGGCGAGAAGCCACCGCCGCGTCCCCGTACCACCCGGATGACCGTTTACCGCACACCCCACACACCACCCGCCCGTTGCAGGGGCCGAGTGACGGGTGTGCCCCCTCGGAAAACGGAAGGTGGACCCCCCATGACCACGATCATCAGCCGTACCCTGGCCACCAGCCTGCGCAACACCGCCCTGGGCATCGCCGGCCTCACCCTCGCCGGCGGGGCGATCGCCGCCCCCGCCCTGGCCGCCCAGCACACCCCCGGCGTCCAGGCCGCCTCGACCACCGTCACCGCGTCGACCACCTCCGCCGCGGCCAGCGACAGCGGCAGCGGCGGCGTCGACACGAGCACGCTGATCCCGCACGGCGTGCAGGGCGAACAGTCCCGCATCACCCTGTCCGGCGAGCAGACCGACAACGTCAAGGGCATCATCGCCGCCACCAAGAAGGCCGGCATGGACGAGCGTGCCGCCGTCGTCGCCATCGCCACCGCCCTGCAGGAATCGAAACTGGAGAACCTCGGCCACCTCGGTGACCGTAACGACCACGACTCGCAGGGCCTGTTCCAGCAGCGGCCCTCCTCCGGCTGGGGCACCGTCGAGCAGATCACCGACGTCGAGTACTCCACCACCGCGTTCCTCAACGGGCTCAAGGCCGTCGACGGCTGGCAGGACATGCCGCTGACCCAGGCCGCCCAGACCGTGCAGGTGTCGGCGTACCCGGACCACTACGCCCAGTGGGAGACCCAGGCCGCCGAACTCGTCGCCCAGCACTGGAACAGCTGACCTGGAAGTAGACACAGACACAGCCAACGTCGAGGGCCGGACCCCGTACCCGGGGTCCGGCCCTCGACGCATGCCTACCTCAGGATTGTGTATCCGGGGTGACACCACCCGCTCGCAGGATCCGCCGGAGCGGGCCGCAAGCCGCTTCCGTACCTGTGGCACTCGGCACGCGCTGACGCAACCAACCGGGGCTGACCGGGGCTCGGCCTTCGATTCCGCATAGCGGTGAGGCCGTTACGGTGAAGAACATGACCGCGGTGCCCGAGTGGATGCGACCGCCCCGCCCTGAGGGGTGGTACGCCGACGACCTCGACAATCCGCGCTGGTGAACAGCCTGACCGACCAGGCACCGCCGGGCGTCGAGGTCGACCGGGAAATCACGATCCGACTCGACAGATGGAACCGTCCCGAGCCCGACCTGGTGGCCGCAGCGGCGGCCTACGATCCGTTCCGGACCTACTACACGTCTGAGGAGACTCTGCTGGTCGTGGAGGTGGTGTCGCCGGAGTCGGCCCACCGTGACCGGACGGTCGAGCTGCGCAGGTACGCGGAAGCAGGCATCCCGCATTACTGGGGCGTCGAAGACGAGGGTGGATCACCGGTGGTCCACGCCTACGAGCTCGACGGTCCCACCCGGTCGTACGTAGCGACCGGGATCCACCGCCACGAGCTGCACACCACGACGCCGTTCGAGGTCAAGCTGGACCTGGATGGGCTGGTACCCGGTCGCAAGAGCTGAGCCGGGCAGCTGCTCCGGGATCAGACGTTGAAGCGGAACTCGACGACGTCGCCGTCCTGCATCACGTACTCCTTGCCTTCGATCCGGACCTTGCCGGCCGCCTTCGCCGCCGCCATCGTCCCGGCCGCGACCAGGTCGTCGAACGAGACGATCTCGGCCTTGATGAAGCCACGCTGGAAGTCGGAGTGGATCACCCCGGCGGCCTCCGGCGCGGTCGCCCCGACCGGAATGGTCCAGGCCCGTGCCTCCTTCGGCCCGGCGGTGAGGTACGTCTGCAGCCCCAGGGTGCGGAAGCCGACGCGGATCAGCTGGTGGAGCCCCGGCTCGCTCTGCCCGATCGACTCCAGCAGCTCCAGCGCCTCGTCGTCGGGCAGGTCGATCAGCTCGGACTCGATCTTGGCGTCCATGAAGACCGCCTCGGCCGGGGCGACCAGGGCCCGCAGCTCGTCGAGGAGCGCGGCGTTGCCCAGCTCGTCCTCGTCGACGTTGAAGACGTACAGGAACGGCTTGGTGGTCAGCAGGTGCAACTCGCGCAGCTCGGCGACGTCGATGCCGGCGGCGGTCGCACCCGCGTACAGTGTGGTGCCGCCGTCGAGCAGCTCGGCGGCGGCCTTCGCCGCGGTGTGTATCGCCACCCGGTCCTTGCGCAGCCGGGCTTCCTTCTCCAGCCGGGGAAGCGCCTTCTCCAACGTCTGCAGATCGGCCAGGATCAGCTCGGTGTTGATCGTCTCGATGTCGTCACCCGGCGACACCTTGCCGTCGACGTGCACCACGTTGGGGTCGGCGAACACCCGGACCACCTGGCAGATCGCCGAGGCGTCACGGATGTTCGCCAGGAAGGCATTGCCCCGGCCCTGCCCCTTGGACGCGCCCCGGACCAGGCCCGCGATGTCGACGAACGACACCGGTGCCGGGATGATCTTCTGCGAGCCGAAGATCTCCGCGAGCTTGTCCAGCCGCCCGTCCGGCAGCCCCACCACGCCGACGTTCGGCTCGATCGTGGCGAACGGGTAGTTCGCCGCGAGAACGTCGTTCTTGGTGAGCGCGTTGAACAGGGTGCTCTTGCCGACGTTGGGCAGGCCGACGATGCCGATGGTGAGACTCACGTCGGTCGAGTCTACGCAGCGCCCAGCAGCGGGTCAGGCGCAGGCGGTCTTCAGCTTCTCCGCCAGCTCGGCCAGGCGAGCCTCCACCTGCCCCATCGGGGTGTTGTCGTCCGGGTCGACGATCTGGGCGGCAAACTCGGACGCCTCGGTCAGCGCCTGCTGCACGTCGGCGTCGACCGGGTCGGCGGCGAGCGACTCCAGCATTGCCGAGAGGTCGGTGAACTTGGCCCGGAACTCGGCGTCGGCGGTCTCCGCATCCGTACCGCCCTCGGCTATCGCGGCGATGAACTCGGCGAAGTACGCCTCGATGGTCGATGCGGTCTCCTCGGCGACCGGTACCGCCGTGTCGCATGCCGTCTTCGTGGCCACGGCGGCTTCGTCGTCGGCGGACTCGGCCGGTTGCCCGTCGGCCGGGGCGCTGGCCGACGACTGGGGGCTCGGGTCAGCGGCGGCGTCGGTCCCGGCGTCGGCGCCGCCGCAGCCGGCCAGGGTGAGTGCCAGCGCCGTGGTGACGGCGGCGGTGATCAGGGTACGTAGCACCGTGGTCCATCCGATGGGAGGCGAGCAAACTGGAGCAGGCTACCCAACGCCTGCGCCCGCCCCAGATCGGCCCCTTCCGCGTCACTGACAGACGGCGCCCAGCTTCTCCGGGACGGCCGTGACCGCAGCGATCTGCTCGTCGGTGAACGGGGTCTCCCCCACCTCGGTCGCCGATTCGATCGCGGTGGTGCTCTCCGCCAGCACGGTCCGCAGCTCCTCGTCGACCGGGCCGGTCGCCAGCGAGGTGAGCGTCGCCGACCAGGCCCGCATCTGCGCCTCGAAGTCCTCCGCCGACACCTGCGTCGCGACACTGTCGTCTTCGGGGAAGAGCAGCTTGGCGTCCCGCTCGAACCCGGCGGCGAAGTCGTTGCTCATCGAGACCGCCTGGTTGCAGGCGGCGTTGGTGGCGGCGAGGATGTCGGCCTCGCTGGCGGTGGTGTTGGCGGGGGGCGGCGACGCGGAGTTCGTCGGCGGTTCGGTGCCGCAGGCGGCAAGGCTCAACAACAGGGCCGAGCCGAGGGCGGCGCTGGCCAGTAGGTGACGCATGGGATCTACCGACTCCTTGATCGAGGTGGGGCGAACCGCCTCAGCTTATCGATCGATCCCGACATCCGCCCGATCAGGTCGATCGACGGGAGCAGATGCGTGGAGATGGGACGGTGAGCATCGTCATGTTACCTAGCGGTTTCCGGTGATCTACCGTCTGTGCTGGTGGTAGCCGGTGCGTCCGACGCCGGTCGGCCAACGGGTGGCAACGGGGAGGCGGCGGACGTGGTGACGGGCAGGCAGGACACGGTGGCGCGGCCGACGGTCGAGCGGGCCCGGATCGCGGTCGGTATCGCCTTCGGGGTCAGCGGCCTGGCCTTCGCGTCCTGGATCTCCCGTACCCCGGCCATCCGTGACGCGCTCGAGTTGACCAACGCCCAGTTCGGCCTGCTGCTGCTGTGCATGTCGGCGGGTGCGGTCAGCGCGCTGCCGCTGTCCGGGCCGCTGGTGCACGCGATCGGGCCGCGCCGCACGGTGCTGCTCGGCACCTCGGCGGTGACCGTCGGGATGCTCGCCGTCGCGCTCGGTGTGACGATCGGGTCGCCACCGCTGGCCGGAGCCGGGCTGTTCCTCACCGGCACCGGGGTGAGCAGCTGGGACGTGGCGATGAACGTGGAAGGCGCCGACGTCGAGCGCCGGCTCGGTCGGCCGCTGATGCCGCGCTTCCACGCCGGCTTCAGTCTGGGTACGGTCTCCGGCGCGCTCGCCGGGGCCGGCTGCGCATGGCTCGGCGTACCGGTGGACTGGCAGCTCGCCGCCACCGCGTTGCTGGCGATCGCCGCGGTCGCCACCGCCGTGCGGATGTTCCTGCCGGTGCCGGCCCGCGAGCCCGGCGAGTCGGCGCCCCGGTCCGGGGTGCTGCGGGCCTGGCGGGAGCCACGCACGCTGCTGATCGGTCTGGTGGTGCTGGCGTTCGCGTTCACCGAAGGGGTGGCCAACGACTGGTTGACGCTGGCGGTCGTCGACGGCTACCGGGTGGGCGACGCGGTCGGCGCGGTGGCGTTCGGGGTCTTCGTCGCAGCGATGACCGGTGCCCGGATGGTCGGCGGGACCGCCCTGGCGCGGTGGGGCCGGGTGCCGGTGCTGCGGGCCACCGCCGTGCTGGCCGTCGTCGGGTTGACGTTGGTGGTGTTCGGCCCGTCGCTGCCGTGGGCGATGGTCGGAGCGTTGCTGTGGGGTACGGGCGCGTCGCTCGGCTTCCCGGTCGGGATGAGCGCGGCCGCCGACCAGGCCGACCGGGCGGCGGTACGGGTGTCGGTGGTCAGTTCGATCGGCTACACCGCGTTCCTCGCCGGCCCACCGCTGGTGGGTTTCCTGGCCGAGCAGGTCGGCATCCTGCGGTCGTTGCTGGTGGTGCTCGGCGCGTTGCTGATCGGCCTGCTGGTGGCCGGTGCGGCCCGGCCGCTACCCGACGACGGAGCCGAGAACGGAGCCGGCCGGTAAGGTCCGATTCCCGCCAGCCGCAGCGTCGGCGAGGCAGGCAGGATTCGACCCATGGAGCTCGACTTCGAGCGGTGCTACCGGGCGGTGGACAGCCGCGACCAACGCTTCGACGGCTGGTTCTACACCGGCGTGACCTCGACCGGCATCTACTGCCGGCCGTCGTGTCCGGCGGTCACCCCGAAACGGGCGAACGTCCGGTTCTTCGTCTCGGCTGCCGCCGCGCAGCAGGCCGGGCTGCGGGCCTGTCGCCGCTGCCACCCGGACGCCACACCCGGCTCGCCGGACTGGGACCTGCGCGCCGACCTGGTGGGGCGGGCGATGCGACTGATCCGCGACGGGGTGGTGGACCGCGACGGGGTGTCCGGGCTGGCCCGGCGGCTCGGCTACACCGAGCGGCACCTCAACCGGGTGCTGACCGACCAGCTCGGTGCCGGCCCGTTGGCGCTGGCCCGGGCCCAGCGGGCGCAGACCGCCCGGATCCTGATCGAGCGGACCGGGCTGACCGTCACGGACATCGCGTTCGCCGCCGGGTTCGGCAGCGTGCGTCAGTTCAACGACACGTTCCGGACGGTGTACGGGCTCGCGCCGACCGCGCTGCGGGGCCGGGTCCGCGCCGCCGGGACCACACCGGACCGGGGCGGTGACGCCGACACGCTCGGGGCGATCACGGTCCGGTTGGCGTTTCGCCAGCCGATGCCGACCGACGCCGTACTGGACTTCCTGGCCGCGCGGGCGGTACCCGGGGTGGAGGCGGCCGGCGACGGGGCGTACCGCCGGGCGTTGCGGCTGCCGCACGGACCCGGCACCGTCGCGGTCACCCCGCACGCCGACCACTTCGCCGCGACGTTCCGACTGGCCGATCTGCGGGACCTGGCCCCGGCGGTGGCCCGCTGCCGGGCGTTGTTCGACCTGGACGCCGACCCGGTGGCGGTGGACGCGACGCTCGGTGCGGAGCCAGCGTTCGCGCCGGTCGTCGCCGCCGCGCCGGGGATGCGGGTGCCGGGCACGGTCGACGGCTTCGAACTGGCGGTCCGGGCGGTCGTCGGCCAGCAGATCTCGGTCGCCGCCGCCCGCCGGGTGCTCGCCCGGCTCTGCGCGGCGGCCGCCGGCGACCCGACGGCACCCGACGGCGGCGGACCGACGACCGACGACGGGCAGCCAGCCGACAGTGGAGAGCCGGCCGACGACGAGCTGGTGCCGTTTCCGTCGCCGGCCGAGCTGCTGGAGCTGCCCGACGCGGCGTTCGCGATGCCGGCGGCGCGGCGGGCGACGCTGCGGACGTTGGCCGTCGCCGTCGCCGACGGCACCGTCGAGCTCGACCCCGGTGCCGACCGGGCCGAGCTGGTCGCCCGGCTCGGCGCGCTGCCCGGAATCGGGCCGTGGACGACCGGGTACGTGGCGATGCGGGCGCTGGCCGACCCCGACGTCCTGCTCGGCACCGACCTGGGCGTCCGCCACGGCGCCCGACTGCTCGACCTGCCCACCACGGTGTCCGGACTGACCGCGCACGCCACCGGATGGCGACCGTGGCGGTCGTACGCGACGCTGCGCCTGTGGCAGGCTGTCACGATCCACAATCGATTGGCGCTGGTCGGCGCCGGAAGGAATCCCTGATGCCACTTGTCACCCTGGACACGGCGGCGGTGCCGACGCCGGTCGGCCCGTTCACCTTGATCGTCGACGCCGACGGCGCGGTCCGGGCCGGGGGGTTCACCGACGGCACCGGGCCGCTGCTGCCGCTGATCACCCCGGCCGTCCGCGCGTCGGTGCGGCAGCGGGCCGAGTTGGGGGCGGTCACCACAGCGATCCGGTCCTACCTGGCCGGTGAGCTGACCGCGCTCGACACTTTGCCGGTCCACCAGCACAGCGGCGAGTTTCTCAACCACGCCTGGTCGGTACTGCGGGAGGTCAAGGCAGGCCAGCCGGTGACCTACCGCGACTTCGCCACGTTGGCCGGCCGGCCGGCGGCGGTCCGGGCGGCGGCGAACGCCTGCGGCCGCAACGCCGTCGCCCTGATCGTGCCCTGCCACCGCGTGTTGCGCAGTGACGGTTCACTGGGCGGCTACCGATGGGGGTTGTCGATCAAGAAATGGCTGCTCGATCATGAGCGAGAGGTGACCGATCGGGGGCGGTGAAGTATCGCCGGTACCGGCTACCGTCATATTGTGGACGCCGCACTCGATCGATCATCGCGACCTCGACCCGCCGTCCACAATCTCTGGCGGCTCCGCCGCTACCTGCGTCCGTACCTCGGCCAGCTCGGCTGGCTGCTCGCTGCTGCCGCCGCCGCGACCGCCGCCGGTATCGCCATTCCACTGGTCATCGCGGGGGTGGTGGACGGTCCGGTGGCGGCCGGTGAGCCGACCGGGCTGTTGCTCCTCGGTGGACTCGCGCTGCTGCTCGGCGTGGTCGAGGCGGCGCTGATCTTCATCCGGCGGTGGACACAGAGCGCGTCGTCGATCGGGATGGAAAGCACCATCCGCGACGACATCTACGCCCACCTGCAACGGCTCCCGGTCGCCTTTCACGATCAATGGCAGTCCGGGCAGTTGTTGTCCCGCGCCACCAGCGATCTGTCAGTAATCCGTCGATTCCTTTCCTTCGGGTTGCTCTTTCTGCTACTCAACACGGCGACGTATGTCACGGTCGTCGCGCTGCTGCTGCACCTGCACTGGCCGTTGGGGCTGGTCGTGGCGGCCAGCGCCGTCCCGCTGTATCTGTTCAGCCGCCACTTCACCCGGGCGTACCTGCGGATCTCCCGCCGGCTGCAGGATCAACAGGGCGACCTGGCCACCCTGGTGGAGGAGTCCGCGCAGGGGCTGCGGACCATCACCTCGCTGGGCCGGGGCCCGTTGCTGACCGAACGGTTCGCCCACCGCGCCCGTGCCCTGCACGACACCGCGGTCGGCAAGGGCCGGCTGCTCGCCCGCGCCTCCGCCCGCTACGACCTGGTGCCGAACATGGCGCTCGCCGTGGTGCTGGTCGCCGGTGCCGCCGCCGTCGTGTACGGACAACTCACCATCGGGCAGCTGGTCGCGTTCGTGACGTTGCAGCTGATGCTCGTCTGGCCGATCCGGTCGCTCGGCTGGATCATCGCCCAGGCGCAGGAGGCGATGACCGCCGCCGACCGGATCCACGAGGTGCTGGACACCCCGCCGACGATCACCGACCGGCCCGGTGCCACCCGGATCCGGATCGACGAGGTCCGCGGCGAGCTACGCTTCGAGGGAGTGACCTTCGGTTACCCGGGCGCCCGGGCGCCGGTGCTGCGCGGCGTCGACCTGACCGTACGCCCGGGTGAGACGCTGGCCATCGCGGGCCTGACCGGCAGCGGCAAGACCAGCCTGGTCTCCCTGGTGCCCCGGCTGTACGACGTGACCGGCGGACGGATCACCCTGGACGGGCACGACCTGCGGGACCTGCGCCTCGACGAGCTGCGCCGCTGCGTCGGCGTCGCCTTCGAGGACCCGACGTTGTTCTCGATGTCGGTCCGGGAGAACCTGACCCTCGGCCGCCCCGACGCCACCGACGCCGAGGTGCGCGCCGCGCTGCGCCTTGCCCAGGCCGACTTCGTCGACGACCTGCCGTGGGGGTTACGCACCCGCATCGGCGAGCAGGGGCTGTCGTTGTCCGGCGGGCAGCGGCAGCGGCTGGCGCTGGCCCGCGCGGTGCTCGGCCGACCCCGGGTGCTGGTCCTCGACGATCCGCTGTCGGCGCTGGACGTGCACACCGAGGCCCTGGTGGAACAGGCGCTGCGCCGGGTACTCGCCGGCACCACCGCACTGCTGGTGGTGCACCGACCATCCACAGTGGCGCTGGCTGACCGGGTCGCGCTGCTGGCGGAGGGGCGGATCGTGGCGGTCGGCACCCATACCGAGCTGCTCGCCACCGTGCCCGCGTACCGGGCGGTGCTCTCCGCCGACGGACACGGCCTCGTCAGGTCAGCGTGACCAGCGGCAACGGCTCCGTCGGCGGGCAGCCGGACTGGCGGGGGGTGGCCGACGACCGGATGGACCACCTGGGCGGATCCGGCGAGGCGGCAGGTGGCGACCCGGCCCGGCTGCGGGCCCGCAGCCGGGCCCTGCTCGGCTCGTTGACCCGACCGCACCGACGGATGATCGGCGTCGCGGTCGCCCTGCTGCTGCTGCAGAACGCCGCCGCGATGGCCGGACCGTACCTGGTCATGATCGGTATCGACCGGGCCATCCCGCTGCTGCGGGACCGGGGCGCGGTCGGCCCGTTGGTCGCGGTCGGCGTCGCCTTCCTGGCCGCGACGATCGCCGAGTACGCCGGCAAACGCACCTTCCTGATCCTGTCCGCCCGGATCGGCCAGGCGATCCTGCTCGACCTGCGCCAACGGGTGTACCGGCACTTCCTGCGACTGTCGGTCGACTTCCACGAGCGGTACACCTCCGGCCGGGTGGTCGCCCGGCTGACCAGCGACATGGATTCCATCGCCGAACTCGTCGAAGGTGGCATCGACGACCTGGTGCTGGCCGGGCTGTCGGTGATCTCGGTGGCCGGCATCCTGCTGTGGCTGGACCCCCCGCTGGCGGTGGTGACCCTGTTGGCGTTCCCGTTCCTGCTGTGGATCTCGGTCTGGTTCGCCCGCGCCTCCACTGTGGCTTATCGGCGGACCCGGGAGGCCGTCGCCCTGCTGATCGTCCACTTCGTCGAATCCCTCGGCGGGGTACGGGCGGTGCACGCGTTCGGCCGTGAAGCCCGCAACCAGGAGATCTTCACCGAAGTCAACGACGGCTTCCGGCAGGCCAACCTGCGGGCGTTCCGACTGATCGCGATCTACTCGCCGGCGTTGAAGGGGATCGGCAACGTCGCGGTCGCCATCGTGCTCACCTACGGCGGCTGGCAGGTGCTGCAGGGCGAGACCGAGATCGGGGTACTCGCCGCGTTCCTGCTGTACCTGCGCCGATTCTTCGAGCCGATGCAGGAGCTCAGCCAGTTCTACAACTCGCTGCAGTCGGCCACCGCCGCCCTGGAGAAACTGTCCGGGGTCCTCGACGAGCGACCCGAGGTGCCCGAGCCGGCCCGTCCGCGCCCGCTGCCGGTGCCGGTGCGCGGCGCGGTGCGGCTGCGCGCGGTCTCCTTCGGCTACCGGCCGGACCGGCTGGTGCTGCCTGAGCTGACCGTACGGATCCCGGCGGGACAGACCGTCGCCCTGGTCGGCGCCACCGGGGCCGGCAAGTCGACGATCGCGAAGCTGGTGGCCCGGCTCTACGATCCGGTGTCCGGCGCGGTCACCCTCGACGGCGTCGACCTGCGCGACATCGCCGGCGTCGACCTGCGCCGCCACGTGATCATGGTGACCCAGGAGAACCACCTGTTCGCCGGCAGCGTGGCGGACAACATCCGGTTCGGCCGGCCGGACGCCACCGACGCCGAGATCGAGGCCGCCGCGCGGGCGATCGGCGCGCACGAGTTCATCGCCGGGCTGCCCGACGGGTACGCCACCGACGTGCACCGCCGTGGCGGGCGGCTCTCCGCCGGGCAGCGGCAGCTGGTGGCGTTCGCCCGGGCGATGCTCGCCGACCCGGCGGTGCTGATCCTCGACGAGGCGACCTCGTCGTTGGACGTACCGACCGAACGGCTGGTGCAGCGGGCGTTGCAGACGATGCTGACCGGCGGCGACGGCGGGCGGGGGCGGACCGCGCTGGTCATCGCCCACCGGCTGTCCACGGTGCAGATCGCCGACCGGGTGCTGGTCCTCGACGGCGGCCGGATCGTCGAAGACGGCGCACCGGCCGACCTGGTCGCCGCCGGCGGCCGGTACGCCGCCCTGCACGACCAGTGGCGCGACAGCCTCAGCTGACGTCCTTCACGACAGCCTCAGCCGACGTCCTTCACCGCCCGCAGGGTGTAGCTCAGCGGCAGCCGCTGCGGGCGTTCGGTCAGCCGCCACTCGCCGTCGTCGCCCTTGGTCATCCGGCCGGGCAGCGCGTTCCACGGCACACTGTCGTGCTCGACCAGGTCGGTCACCCGCAGCCCGGCAGCGGTCAGTGCGGTGAAGATCTCCCCGATGCCGTGGTTCCACGAGTGCGTCAGGTTGTGGGTGAAGTTGGCGTCGGTGTCGACGTAGGTGCCGGCCTCGTCCCACACCAGCGGCTGCTCCGTCTCGAAGTACGGCAGGTCCAGCACCAGCAGCCCGTCCGGACGGGTCTCGTCGATCGCCCACAGCGCCGGATGCCCTTCCCGCAGGAACAGCCGGCCGCCCGGCCGCAGCAGCCCGGCCACCGTGTCGGCCCAGCGGGTCACGCTGGGCAGCCAGCAGAGCGCCCCTATACCGGTGAAGACCAGGTCGAACCGACCGGCGCCGAGCACCTCGACGGCCCGGTAGACGTCGGCTTCGACGTACTCGATGGGGGTCCGCGCGGCGGCGGCGATCCGGCGGGCCTCGGCCAGCGACGCCCCGGACAGGTCCAGACCGGTCATCGTCGCACCCAGCCGGGCCAGCGACAGAGTGTCGGTGCCGATGTGACACTGCAGGTGCACCCCGCGTACGCCGGTGAGGTCACCGAGGCGCGGCACGTCGAACCGGACCACGTCACTGAGCCCGGTCGGGTCGGCGACCAGCTCGGCGACCCGGTAGTCCGGTGAGGCGGCGTGCGCCGGGGCGCGTTCGTCCCAGCTGGCCCGGTTGATCTCGAGGTAGTCGGCAGTCATGTGGCTGACGATGCCACCGCTTCCCGATCCCGACATCCCGTTTATCGGCTGTCGACGTCACGCCATGGTCGCGCGCCTCCGGGTAAGGAGAAGCAGGGCGACACCCATGACCATGAGGGCAGCACCGCTGGTGATCAGGTTCGTCGTCGCGCTACCGGTGACCGGCAGCCCCACGTACCGGAAGGCGATCTCGTTCGAGGTGCCGTTCGGGGTGGCCACCGTGATGGTCGTCTCCTCGACGCCACAGGACGGGGTGACGAAGCTCAACGAGGTTCCGGAGCTGTCGACCGTGACGTCACCTGCCGGAATCGTCCTGCCGCAGATCGTCACGGTCGTCTGACCTGGAATGAAGCCACTGCCCGCGACGACAACTGTGGCCCCGCCGTTGGCCGGTCCCTGTCCGGGGTCGACCGACTCGATCACCGGTGCCGGTGCGGTGGTGTAGGTGAACGCGTCCGGGGCGACCGCGTCGTCACCCGGCAACACCACCACCACGTCGACCGGACCCAACGGCCCCGGCGGCGTCACCACCGTCAACGACGTACCCGACGGATCCACCACCAGGTTGGTCCCCGGCACCCCACCGAACGTCACATCGGTAGCGTCGGCGAGTCCCGAACCGGTGACCGTCACCGTGGTCCCACCCGTGTTGGGACCCGAATCGGGTGACACCGCATCGATCGGCGGACCTCCGTACCGGAACGTTCCCGCGTCGACCACGCCGGCCGGGAACACGATCGCCACGTCCGCCGGGCCGGCGACCCCCGGCGGCGTCGCCACCGTGATCGACGTGCCTGCCGAATCCACCGACAGCTGCGCACCCGCGACCCCACCGAAGGTCACATCAGTTGCTCCCTCGAAACCCCGACCGGCGATCGTCACCAACGTGCCGCCCTCGGTCGGGCCGTACCTGGGGTACAGGTCTGTCACCGCCGCGTCCGACCCGTCGAGCAGGTACGCGTAGTTCAGTGGGAAGGTGGTGCCGTTGGCCGTGGTCACCGCCACCTGAACCCACCCCCGCCCAGGTGGAGTAACCGCCGTCAACGACGACCCCGACGGATCCACCACCACGTCCGTAGCCGGCACCCCGTTGAACGTCACCGACGTACCGCCCGGCACGAAACGCGCCCCGGTGATCGTCACTGTCTGACCACCCGAGAGCGGACCGGATCGCGGATGAATGCCGTACGCCGCTGGTGGGCCAAGGACGTACGTGACGGCGTTGCGGAGGACTGCGTCCGGTCCCGGCAGCTGCACCACCACGTCGACCGGACCCAGCGGCCCCGGCGGCGCTATCACCCGCAACAGAGCACCCCACCAGTCCAGCTGCTCGACCCTGCCGATCACCGGCACACCACCGAACGTCACGCCTTCCACGTTCAGGAGCCCACCACCGCCAATCCACACCAGCTCGTTGCCAGTATTCGGCACTTCGCCCGGCGTGACGAAGTCAACATAGGGGGCGTTGTATGTGAACGTCCCCGCGTGCACCACACCTGCTGGGAACACGATCTCCACAGCCGCCGGACCGGCAGGATTCTGCGGAGGCACCAACGTGATCACCGTTCCCGCCGGACTCAGCCGAAAGTCGGTGCCCGGGACACCGGCGAACGTGACACCTGTCGCCCCTTCGAAGCCCCTGCCAGTGATGTCCACCAGCGAACCGCTGGAAGTCCACCCGGAATCGGGATTGAGCCCGGTGACCACGGCGTCCGAGCCATCCGCCAGATAGGTGTAGCGAAGTAGCGTCGTAGCGCCGGCGGTGGACACCAGCACGTCGGCCGGGCCCGTCGGCCCCGCCGGGGTAACCGCCGTCAGGGACGTTCCGGATGGTTTCACCACTACGTGGGTCGCGGCAACACCGTCGAACGTCACCGACGTACCGCCCGGCACGAAACCCGTACCGGTGATCGTCACGCTCTCGCCACCCGACTGCCGACCGGCATCAGGGTCGATCGCATACGTTGGTGACGGTGGCACCGCCCGCGCGCAGGACGCCTCGGCAACGACCACGGTGCCAACGGGGATCACGACCGGCGAGCCGGCGATCTCGCCGGTCAACTGGAGCGTCGCGGTGACGGTGGCGGCAGAGGCACCGTCCGCAGTGACGGACTCGGTGCGGCTCAGGGTGACGACGAGATTTCCGTTGCCCAGACCGTCCACGGTCACGGCGGCGGTCCACCGGCGACCCCCACCGCGGTTTGCCAACAGGGTGACCGGCTCCCCGAAGACCGTCAGGCCCGCCAGGGTCGTATCAGCTCGCTGACCGCCGGTGGCGGGGCAACTCACCGACGCGTCGGCCGCCGCCACAGTGAGGACCTCCAGCCCGAGGACGGCCAACGACAGGCCGGCGACCGAGGACGATGCCAACGAGCCGCCGACAAGTTTGGTGGCGGTCACCTCGGTGACCGTGCCGCCGGTGGTCACCCCGACGGCACCGGCGGCGTCGATCGCGATCGAGGTCTTGCTGTCGGTCCCGCCACCGATGGGAGCCGACGCGACGCCGGCGGCGAGGTTTGCGGAAATCACCGTCCGCCCGAGCACTTCGGCGTCGAGCGACACCACCGCTCCCCTGGCTCGCGCGTCACCGGATGCGGCGAGCGCTGGCGTGATCACCGCCAGGCCGGAGACGATCCCGAGTAACGCGGCCAGGGTCAGGGCCGCTGTGCGATCCCATGTCGAACTCACTGGAACAACCTCGACTTGTCTGCGGACTCCGACACGACCTTGGATCTCGATCCCAGCGACGAACAGCGACAAATGAGATCAGGTTTCGCTGGTCGCGAGCTCCGGTCCGGTCGACGCGATGAGGACGGGTGGCCCCGGTCGTTCCACGCTCCCGGGACCACCCTCCCTCAGTCGTTACCTGTCACGCCCTCTTCGCCCGACGGCGGGTGAGCAGAAGCAACGAGACGCCCAGCAGCACGAGTGCGCCACCGCTGGTGATCAGGTTCGTCGTCGCGCTACCGGTGACCGGCAGCCCCACGTACCGGAAGGCGATCTCGTTCGAGGTGCCGTTCGGGGTGGTCACCGTGATCGAGGTACGCCCCGCTCCGCACGCAGGCGTGACAAAGGTGAGCTGATCACCGACGCTGTTCACGGTCACCGCACCGGCCGGCACCGTCTGGCCACAGATCGTGACGGCCGTCTGGCCCGGAATGAACCCGTCACCGTCCACGACGACCGTGGTACCACCGCCGGTGGAGCCCTCGGCGGGATCGACCGAGTCGATCACCGGCGCCGGCCCGGAGGTGTAGGTGAACCCGTCCGAGGCGACCGCGTCGTCACCCGGCAACACCACCACCACGTCGACCGGACCCGCCGGCCCCGGCGGCGTTACCACCGTCAACGACGTACCCGACGGATCCACCACCAGGTTGGTCCCCGGCACCCCACCGAACGTCACATCGGTAGCGTCGGCGAGTCCCGAACCGGTGACCGTCACCGTGGTCCCGCCCGTGTTCGGACCCGTTTCCGGCACAACAGAGTCGATCGTCGGCGGAACGTAGGTGAAGGTCCCCGCGTCCGCCGTACCCGCCGGGAACGTGATCGCCACATCCGCCGGACCAGCAGCACCCGGCGGCGTCACCACCGTGATCTCCGTACCAGCCGGATTCACCGAAAAACCCGAACCCGGAACCCCATCGAACGTGACCCCGGTCGCCCCCGTGAAACCCGAACCCGTGATCGTCACCGTCGTCCCACCCGACGTCGGACCCGAATCAGGATCCAACCCGGTCACCACCGCGTCACTACCGTCAGCCAGATACGTGTACCCCAACGGATCAGTCGCGCCACCGTCAGTGGACACCACCACATCCGCCGGACCCACCGCACCCGGCGGCGTCACCGCCGTCAACGACGTACCCGACGGATCCACCACCACACCAGTAGCCGGCACCCCGTCGAACGTCACATCCGTACCACCCGGCACGAACCCCGAACCCGTGATCGTCACCGTCTGACCACCAGACTGCGGACCAGCATCCGGATCGATCGACGACGCCGTCGGCGGCACCGGAACGTAGGTGAAGGTCCCCGCGTCCGCCGTACCCGCCGGGAACGTGATCGCCACATCCGCCGGACCAGCAGCACCCGGCGGCGTCACCACCGTGATCTCCGTACCAGCCGGATTCACCGAAAAACCCGAACCCGGAACCCCATCGAACGTGACCCCGGTCGCCCCCGTGAAACCCGAACCCGTGATCGTCACCGTCGTCCCACCCGACGTCGGACCCGAATCAGGATCCAACCCGGTCACCACCGCGTCACTACCGTCAGCCAGATACGTGTACCCCAACGGATCAGTCGCACCACCGTCA
Source organism: Solwaraspora sp. WMMD791 (assembly GCF_029581195.1). Taxonomy (NCBI): domain Bacteria; kingdom Bacillati; phylum Actinomycetota; class Actinomycetes; order Micromonosporales; family Micromonosporaceae; genus Solwaraspora; species Solwaraspora sp. WMMD791. The sequence goes on along the minus strand of NZ_CP120737.1, from coordinate 5,875,020 downwards.
GTGGACACCACCACATCCGCCGGACCCACCGCACCCGGCGGCGTCACCGCCGTCAACGACGTACCCGACGGATCCACCACCACACCAGTAGCCGGCACCCCGTCGAACGTCACATCCGTACCACCCGGCACGAACCCCGAACCCGTGATCGTCACCGTCTGACCACCAGACTGCGGACCAGCATCCGGATCGATCGACGACGCCGTCGGCGGTGCGGGCGCGGCGGGACGTTCGCAGGTGGCCTCCGCGATGATCACGGTACCGACCGGGATGACCACCGGCACACCGAGAATCTCACCCGAGAGTTCGGCGGTGAGCACGATGGTCGCCGCCGCCGCGCTGTCGGCGGCCACGGTCTCGATACGGGACAACGACAGGTCGAGGCTCGCACCGGCCAGGCCCGGCACGGTCACCGCGGCGCTCACGTCGAGGCTCGGTCCGTTGGGGACCAGGACCTCGGCGGAGCCGAGGACGGTCAGTCCGGTCAGCGTCGTCTCGGCGGTCGGCGTGCCGAGGTACGGGCAACTCACCGCCGCCTCGACCGCCGAGGCGGTCAGCACGTTCACGCCGAGGATGTTCAACGAGACGTCGGCGACCGCCGACGAGGCGAACGAGGAGATCGGGCCTCTGGTCGCGCTGACTTCCAGCACCGTGCCGTCGGCCGTGACACCGACGGCACCGGGCAGGGTGATGTCGATCAGGGTCTCGGTGTCGGTGCCACCGCCGGGTGGTGCGGTCGCGGACCCGATCACGGCGTCGGCTTCGACCACCGGGACTCCGAGCACCTCTCCGGACAGGTCGACGACGACCCCCCTCGCCTGCGCATCGCCGGGAGCGGCGTGAGCCGGCGTGGTGGTCACCGCCAGGCCACCGGCTGTCCAAAGGAGCGCGGCCAGCCAGAGGCCGGCTACGCGTTTCATTGTCGACTGCACTATTTCCCTCGTCTCGCATTCGGCATCGTCCGGAACAGGTCGATGTGCCCGTCCCTCAACCGAGAACGACAACAAATCGGGCGAGTCTCGTAAAAAGTCGTACGTTGCGTCAGGTTGGCCCACACGTCGGTCACGGCGACTCTGGCTGGACGCCAGGGCGTCGCCCGAACGGCTCCGTTTCCGCCGTTCGCCGGATGTCACCCGGGCCCAGCGACTAGGGTTGCCGTCCGTACGTCACCGGAACGCAGCCCGTATAGTCGTCCGGTGCAGCATCCCGGTTCACCCGACACGGCACCCCCGCCTCAGGTCGACGTGGCCACCGCCGCCGACCGTGGCCGTACCGTCGACACGCTGGTCGCGGCGTTCGTCGCCGACCCGGTGCTGCGGTACCTGTTCCCTGACGACGCCAGCTACCCGCACTGCGCCGGGGCCTTCTTCGGCCGGCTGTTCGACCGCCGGGTGCCGCACGGCACGGTCTGGACCGTCGGTGGCGGCGACGCGGTGGCGATGTGGCAACGGCCGGACGTCGACGCCGCCGACCCCGGATCCGGCGACACCGACGACCTCGCCGAGGTGCTGCCCGCCGACGCGCTGGCCCGGGTACGCCGATACGACATGGCCGTGCACGCGGCGCTGCCGGCCACCCCGTTCTGGTACCTCGGGGTGCTCGGCACCCGGCCGGACCGGGCCGGCCAGGGGTGGGGTGGGGCGGTGATGCGGGCCGGGCTGCGCCGGGCCGCCGCCGACGGCCTGCCCGCCGTCCTGGAGACCAGCAACCCGGCGAACGTGGAACGATACCGCCGCGCCGGTTGGCAGGTGATCCGGCAGATGGCGGCCGATCCGTTGACAATCTGGATAATGCAGCACTCCGGTATGGACTGAGCCGGCGGGATCCGCGTCACAGCGGTGCGCGGTCACCGGCGGGTAGCTTGATGGCCGCGCGTGGCGGGGGCCGGTGTGGTCCACGGGGACGGGAGGTCGCGGTGCGGTACGTGGCGATCGGCGACAGCTTCACCGAAGGGCTCGGCGACGAGCTGCCCGACGGCACCACCCGGGGCTGGGCCGACCTCGTCGCCGCCGGGCTCGCCGCCGCCCACGGCACGACCGTGCAGTACGCCAACCTGGCGATCCGGGGCCGGCTGCTGGAGCCGATCGTCACCGACCAGCTGGACCGGGCGCTGTCGATGTCCCCCGCCCCGACGATGATCACGCTCAACGGGGGCGGCAACGACATGATGCGCCCCGGTGCCGACCTGGACCGGCTGCTGGCGCTCACCGAGGGCGCGGTCCGCCGCTGCGCCGCCGCTGGCGTACGGCTGGTGCTGCTCAGCGGCGGTGACCCCAGCGCGCGGCTGCCCTTCGGCAACGTGATGCGCCGACGCGGGGTGGCGCTGACCGCCGCCACCGCGGACCTCGCCGCCCGGCACGGCCTGGAGTTCGTCGACGTGTTCAGCGACGTCGAGATCCGCCGCGAGCAGTACTGGTCGACCGACCGGCTGCATCTGAACTCGGCCGGGCACCGCCGGGTGGCGAGTCTGGTGCTCGACGGGCTCGGGTACGCGACCGAGGCGCACGTGGTCGAGCCGGCACCGGTCGGTACTCGGCGGGGTCTGCTGGCCGAGGCCCGCTACTACCGGGAGTTCGTGGTGCCGTGGGTGCACCGGCGGCTGCGGGGCCGCTCGTCCGGCGACGGGCGGACGGCAAAGTACTTCGACTGGGTGCCGGTCCAGCCGGCCTGAGTCGGCCCTGACAGTCCAGCCGGCCTGAGTCGGCCCCGCCGGTCGAGCCGAGCCGTGTGAGCCGCTCACATCGCGGCCGGCACCACCTCGGCGGCGGGCCGCCCACGCAGTCGGGCGGCATCCTGGCTGGGCGGTACGCCGAACTGCCGGCGGTACTCGCGGCTGAACTGTGACGGGCTGTCGTAGCCGACCCGGGCCCCGACCCCGGTGACGTCGGTGGGGTGGGTGGCGAGCAGCAGCCGGGCCTCCTGCAGCCGGATCTGCTTCTGGAACTGGATCGGGCTCATCGCGGTCACCGCGTGGAAGTTGCGGTAGAACGCGGAGACGCTCATGCCGCACAACTGAGCGACGTCCTCGACCCGGAAGGACCGGGCGTAGTGCTCGCGGATCCACCGGACCGCCCGCGCGACGTGGGTCAGGCCGCTGTCGGCCAGGCCAAGTTGGCGCACCACGGTGCCCTGCTCGCCGGTGATCACCCGCCAGAGGATCTCCCGTTTGATCAGCGGAGCCAGCACCGCCCGGTCCCCGGGCCGGTCGAGCAGGCGCAGCAGCCGGACCACCGCGTCGACGAGTTCGGCGGGCGCGTCGCTGACCGCCAGACCGGACGGGGTGCCTCCGGCCACGGGTGGCAGGTCTCCGGGTGCGGCGTGCAGGAGCAGCTCGGCGACGGTCGTCGGGCGTAGGACGAGGCCGAAACCCAGGGCCGGCCGCTGCGGGTCGGCCTCGGTGAAGTGCCCGGTGATCGGCAGGTCGACCGAGGCGATCAGGTACTGCCCAGCGTGGTACTCGTACACCCGGTCGCCCAGCGCGAGCCGCTTCGCGCCCTGGGCGATGAGCGCCAGGACGGTGCCGGTCATCGACGGCGTCGGCGGCGTCGTCCGGTCCACCTTGGAGATCAGTACGTCGTCGATCGCGGTCGTCGTGTCGGGGCGGGCGTGCCGGGTGATCAGTGCGCGCAGCTCATCGAGGTCCACCCACCGATTAGAGCATCATTCGATCCTCGCCACAACGAGAGGATCAGGCAAGCATCCGCGAGGATGTTTCTATCGTTTCAGCAGCTGGCAGTGCTTCCATTGGTGTGTCGATAAAGCGCGGTTGCGGTAGCAACCGACAAGCAAGGAGAACCCGCTGATGACCGTCGACCACGGTTTCCACGCCACCATGACCGCCCAGCCCGGCAAGGGTGACGAACTGGTCGCGCTGCTGCTCGCCGCGCCGGCCCTGCGGCACGACGAGTGCGTCGTCTTCCTGGTCGGTCGGTCGGCCGCCGACCCGGACACCGTCTCCGTCACGGAGGGCTGGACCAGCCGGGAGGCGCACACCACGTTCTTCGCCAGCGAGCCGGCGCAGGCACTGGTCGCGGCGCTGCAGCCGCTGCTGACCGGCGACGCCCGGTACACCGACGAGATCCCGGTCGGCGGCCGGGCCGCCTTCTGAACCCCCGCCGACCGACCCCGCCGACAGCGACAGCGACCACCCCCTGTGGAGGAACCCCATGCCACCCGTACGGCCTGATCTCGACCCCGAGCTGCGTACGCTGCTCGCCGACCTGCCGCTGACGACCGAGCTCGACGCCGAGATCCTCGCCCAGCTGCGTCAGTTTCCGACGACGCCGATCGACATCCTCCTCGCCGGCCGGGCCGTCGATCGCCGGGAGGTCGCCGCCACCGCCCCGGACGGGACCATGATCCCGCTGTCGGTCCTGCGCCCCGCCGGGACCGACCGCCCCACCCCCGCACCCTGCGTCTACTGGATCCACGGCGGCGGGATGGTGATGGGCGACCGGTACTCGCAGATCGACATCCCGCTCGACTGGCTGGACCGGTTCGGTGCCGTCGTCGTCTCGGTGGAGTACCGGCTGGCCCCGGAGGCCGCCGGCACCACCCTCGTCGAGGACTGCTACCAGGGTCTGCTCTGGACCGTCGCGCACGCCGACGAGCTGGGCATCGACCCGGCCAGGATCGTGGTCGCCGGGGCCAGCGCCGGCGGTGGCCTGGCCGCCGGTGTCACCCTGCTGGCCCGCGACCGGGGCACCCCGCCGATCGCCGCGCAGGTGTTGATCTGCCCGATGCTCGATCACCGGGGCGTCACCACGTCGAGCCGGCAGTACGCCGGCGGGGCAGGCGTCTGGACCCGGGAGATGAACGAGTACGGCTGGTCCGCGGTCCTCGGTGACACGGCCGACGGCGACGTGCCCGGCTACGTCTCGCCCGCCGTGGCCGACGACCTCGCCGGCCTGCCGACCACCTACGTCGACGTCGGCACCGCCGAGGTCTTCCGCGACGAGGACGTCGCCTACGCCACCGGGATCTGGGCGGCCGGCGGCCAGGCCGAGCTGCACGTCTGGGCCGGCGGATGCCACGGCTTCGACGCGCTGTTCCCGCACGCCCAACTGTCGGTCGAGGCCCGCCGTACCCGCAGCGACTGGCTCGCCCGGGTCCTGTCGGCACCGACCGACGCACCGCTTCCCACCACCCCTCCAACGGACAGGTAGGTCAGTCATGCAGGTTGCCATCGTCACCGGTGCCAGCTCGGGCATCGGGCAGTCCGCCGCCATCCAGATCGCCCGCCGGGGAACCGGCGTCATCTGCACCTACCAGGGCAACGAGGCCGGGGCGGCGGCCACCGTCGCCCGCATCACGCAGGCCGGCGGCACGGCCGTCGCGCTGCCGCTGGACCTCGGCCGGTCGGCGACGTTCACCGCCTTCGCAGACCGCGTCGTCGCGACACTACGCGACACCTGGGGGCGCGACACGTTCGACTTCCTGGTCAACAACGCCGGGTCCAGCCACGTGGCGCTGTTCCCCGACACCACCGAGGAGGCGTTCGACGCCCAGCTGCGGATCCTGCTCAAGGGTCCGTACTTCCTGACCCAGACCCTGCTGCCGACGCTGGTCGACGGCGGCGCGATCGTCAACGTCACGAGCACCTCGGCCGGCCACGCCGGCCTGACACCCGGCTACTCGGCGTACGGCACCATGAAGGGCGGCCTGGTGGTGCTGACCCGCTACCTGGCCAAGGAGCTCAGCAGCCGCGGCATCCGGGTCAATTCGGTCTCACCCGGCCCCACCCGCACCCGCATCGCCGACGACGCGTTCGACCGTCACCCGGAGGTGATCCCGGCGTTGGTGGCCGAGACCGCCCTCGGCAGGCTCGGCGAACCCGACGACATCGGCATGGCGATCGCAGCGCTGCTGGCTGCGGAGAGCCGCTGGATCACCGCGCAGGACATCGAGGTCTCCGGCGGCTACCGCCTCTGACCGCGGCGGTTACGCACCGGTGTCACGAACCGCGCAGGAAGCGCAGGCCGAGCAGGAAGGCCACCGTTGCCGGACCGGCGAGCAGGGTCACCGCCTGCAGCCGGTACGGCATCCGGTGCCGGCCGAGGTCGACCGCGTTACCGAGGACCGCGACGGCGGCCAGCATCATGAAGGCCCCCCACCAACCGGTGCCGGCCAGATCGACGACACCGGTGGTGATCAGCAGGAACGTCACGCCGAGCCCGGCGCCGGTCAGGGCCAGCGACGCGACGGTTCGGTGCAGCCCCCGGCCGAGCGGATGCTCCGGCCGCCAGTGGTAGGTACCGGCGACGGCCAGGCACGGCAGGGCGATCATCACTGGCCAGCCGACGCCCATCAACCCCAGCATGAGCAGGGCGCCGACGGTGCAGACCAGGGCACCGGCGCACGCGGTCACGTACCCGCCGAGGGCTCGGCCGCCGCCCCGGACCAGCAGCGGCCCGCCGCAGGCGGCCAGCAACGCACCGGGCACCAGGACGAAGCCGGCCCACCAGTGGAACCGGCCCGTCGACTGGGCGAGGGCGGTCACCGCACCGGTGGCCAGGGCCGCCGCGCCGATTCCGGCGAGCCAACCGCGCTGAGTCTGACCGTTGGTGTCCACGACGACGACTCTGCCGGCCGGCACGCCGGCGCACCATCCGGCTAGCCCTACCTCCGACGGTCAGAAATCCCCGAACCCGCCGAAGTCACCACCACCGAAGTCACCACCACCGAAATCGCCACCGCCGAAGTCCTCACCGCCGCCGGAGAAGTCCTCACCGCCGGAGAAGTCGTCACCGCCGGCCCCGCCGTCGTCCAGACCAGCGGCGGAGTCGGCGTCGTAGCCAGGGTCACCGAACGCCGGAGAGAACAACGCGCTGAAGATCAGCATGCCGCCGAGGGCACCGGCGGCACCGGCCAGCGCCGGCTTCCACAGCGGCTGGGAGTACCAGCCGGCGGGCACCGGCCGCCCCTGGTGGTAGCCGCCCGGGTAGTAGTGCGGAGTCTGCGGGCCCGGGTTGGGCCCGGCCCGGAAGGTCTGCCCCTGTACGTCGACCTCGCGCTCCTTGGTGAGCTGCCCGGCGCCCCGGGCGGCGGCCAGTGGCGGCAGCTCCGGGCCCGGGTCGATGCCGAGCGCCACCCGGGCGGCCCGCACGTAGGCCAGCCCTTCCAGGGCGGTCTCCCGGGCCAGCTCGAACTGGGTGACGCTGCGGGCCTGCTCCAGCTGCGAACCGGCGGCGTTGTAGCGCTCACCGGCGTCCAACAGGGCCTGCTTAACTGCCGGAGCGTCGCCGTGCAGGTTCATCACCTGCCCGCCGAGCCGCTCGTACCAGCGCTGCGCCTCGGCGCGGGCGTCGGCCAACGCACGCTCCTTGCGGGCGGCGCTCTCCCGTCGCCACCACAGCGCGCCGCCGGCGAGCAGCGCCACCAGGACCAGGAGCAGAAGAAATTCCATGCCTACGACGGTAGCCGCCCTGATCCACCACCAGCCAACACCGCCGGCATGGCGGGCGTACGTCGTGGGTGTTTGACATGCTTCCCGACGTGGATGTCTCGACGGTGGCGGTGGTGGTCGTCTGTCTGGGTTGTGGTGGGGCGCTCGGCTGGCTGGCCGCGCGGGCCCGGTCGGCGACGGAGATCGCCCGTCTGGACGCCACCCTGCGGGCGACCAGGGACGGTGAGGGGCGGCTGGAGCAGTCGCTGCGGGCCCTGTCGTACGAGGCCACCGCCCAGTCGCAGGAGGCGGTGGCGCGGGCGGTGGCACCACTGCACGACACGCTGCGCCGCTACGAGCAGCGGGTCGCCGAACTGGAGCACGACCGGGTCGACGCCTACGCCGAACTGCGCGAGCAGGTACGGGCGATGACGACGGTCTCCGGCGAGCTGCGGACCGAGACCAAACAGCTGGTGGCCGCGTTGCGCGCGCCGCAGGTGCGGGGCCGGTGGGGGGAGCACCAGCTGCGCCGCATCGTCGAGGCCGCCGGAATGCTGGAGCACTGCGACTTCGCCGAGCAGGTCACGGCGGCCACCGACCAGCAGTCGGTCCGGCCCGACCTGGTGGTACGGCTGCACGGCGGGCGCAGCGTGGTGGTCGACGCGAAGGCACCGTTCGACGCGTACCTGTCGGCGATGGAGGCACGCGAGGAACGCACCCGTGACCAGCAGTTGGACGGCCACGCCCGACAGTTGCGGGCGCACGTGGACGCGCTGGCCGGCAAACGGTACTGGTCGGCATTTGCGCAGACCCCCGAGTTCGTGGTGCTGTTCGTGCCGGCCGATCCGTTCCTGGACGCCGCGTTGCAGCGGGATCCGACGCTGTTGGAGCACGCCTTCAGCCGGGACATCGTGCTGGCCACCCCGGCGACGTTGGTGGCGTTGCTGCGGACGGTGGCGTATTCGTGGCGGCAGGAGGCGCTGGCCCGCAACGCGGTGGCGGTGCATTCGCTGGCCCGGGAGCTGTACGGGCGGTTGAGCACGCTGGGCGAGCACGTGACGAAGCTGGGCAACGCGCTGGGTGGCGCGGTCACCGCGTACAACCGGGCGGTGGGTTCGTTGGAGGCGCGGGTCCTGGTCAGCGCCCGCAAGCTGGCCGACCTCGGGGTGTCCGACGCCGAGCTGGCCGCGCCGGCCCAGGTCGAGGTGGTGCCCCGGCAGGTGCAGGCACCGGAGTTGGATCCGGTGGCCTCCGGTACGGCCGGCGACGGCCAGCCGTACCTGACGCACGACGCATCGGACACGTCCCGAGTGGACCGGTTGAGCAGGGAAGCTCTCGATTGACCTCACTCATTGCAGGCAATTCGCTACCGCGGTCCCTGCCATTCAAAAATGTGCATGTCACGGGCTGGTCACAACGCGGTGGGAAGTAGTGACAGCGATCGTCCGGAACACAAAGGATGCGGTCACACGTGTCCTGCACCCCAGGGCCCAGTTCTTCCGGAGGAAGAGAACGTGAGTAAACCCCGCATCTGGAGGCGGCGAACCTCTGCCGCACTCCTGGCATCCGTCATGGCGGCCGGTGCCGTGACGCTGGCGGGTGGTGCGTCCACCGCGAGCGCCAACCCGTCGACCGAAGCCGACGTTTTGAAGGACACCCCTGCCGATACGTTGGGGTCACGCGACCTTGACCTGCTCGCCGAGGCCGAGGCCAAGAGCGAGCAGACCGTCACACTGCTGGTCGCCACCGACAAGGGCCAGGCCCCGAAGGTCGCTGCGGAGCTGAAGAAGCTCGGCGGCGTCATCGGCAACCAGGTCGACGAGGTCGGCTACGTCCGGGCCCGGGTGCCGACGGGCAACGTCATCAAGGCATCGAAGCTCGCCGGCGTCTCCGCGATCGACCTCAACGAGACCATCCAGTTGCCGGACCCGACCCCGGAGAGCCTGCCGGCCGCTTCCTCCGTGGCCACCGAGGCGACCGGTCCCGGACCGGACACCGACGCGGTCAACCCGTACATGCCGACGAACGAGACCGGCGCGGTCTCGTTCAAGAAGAGCCACCCCCGCTGGGACGGACGCAACGTCGTCGTCGGCATCATGGACTCCGGCATCGACCTGGACCACCCCGCGCTGAAGACGACCACCACCGGTGAGCGCAAGATCGTCGACTGGGTCACCACTGTCGACCCGGTGTTCGAGAACGACGGCAGCTGGCGGCCGATGCTGACCCAGGTCGCCGGCCCGAGCTTCAGCTACGCTGGGGTGACCTGGACCGCGCCGGCCGGCACCTACCGGATCAACCTGTTCGCCGAGAACATCACCGTGGGCGGGGCGTCCAACGGTGACGTCAACCGCGACGGGGACACCACCGACCGGTTCGGCGTCCTCTACGACCCGGCCACCGGCGACGTGCGGGTCGACACCAACCAGAACCTCGACTTCACCGACGACGCCGTCATGCGCCCGTACAACGAGCGCTTCGACATCGGACACTTCGGCGCGGACGACCCGGCCACGGCCATCGCCGAGCAGGTGCCGTTCGTCGTCGAGTACCGCACCGGCGTCGACACCACCCCGGTCGGCGGCCCCGGCCTGGTCGACTACGTCAACATCGGCCTGATCTCCTCGTCGCACGGCACCCACGTGGCGGGCATCGTGGCCGCCAACGACATGCTCGGCAACGCCGACTTCGACGGCGCGGCACCCGGTGCCAAGCTGGTCTCCTCCCGGGCCTGCACCTTCGCTGGCGGCTGCACCGCGGCGGCGCTCACCGACGGCATGGTCGACCTGGTGCTCAACCGGGGCGTCGACATCATCAACATGTCGATCGGCGGCCTGCCGGCGCTCAACGACGGCAACAACGCCCGTGCCGAGCTCTACGACATCCTGATCGACGAGTACGGCGTGCAGATGTTCATCTCCGCCGGCAACTCCGGTCCCGGCCTGAACACCATCGGCGACCCGTCGGTGGCGTCCAGCGTGGTCAGCGTCGGCGCGAGCATCAGCAAGGACACCTACCTGGCCAACTACGGCTCCGAGGTCAACGTCCGCAACGCGATGATCTACTTCTCCTCCACCGGCCCGCGTGAGGACGGTGGCTTCAAGCCGAGCATCAGCGCGCCGGGCTCGGCCATCGCGCCGATCGCCGGCTACGAGGCGGGCGGCCCGGTCCCCGAGGCCGGTTACCCGCTGCCGCCGGGCTACGCCATGTACAACGGCACCTCGATGGCAGCCCCGCAGGCCACCGGCGCCGTCGCGCTGCTGCTGTCCGGGGCGAAGGCCAACGACCTGGAGGTCAGCCCCGTACAGCTGCGGCGGGCGCTCTACAGCGGTGCCCGGTGGATCAACAACGTGCCGGCGTACGCTCAGGGCAACGGCATGGTGCACGTCGCCGACACCTGGAAGCTGCTGCGCGAGGGCGTCACGACCGCGGAGTACGTCGTGGACGCTCCGGTCTGCACCCCGATCTCGGAGTTCCTGGCCACTCCGCACCGGGGCACCGGCGTCTACAACCGGTGCGCGGCCGACGCCGGCGGGCACCGGCCGGGGCAGTTCAAGTCCTACCCGGTGACCATCACCCGGACCACCGGCCCGGACGTCGACCTGCTGCACAAGCTCGACTGGGTCGGCAACGACGGCACCTTCGCTGCCCCGGGCCAGGTCGTCCTGCCGCTGAACAAGCCGGTCACGATCAACGTACGGGCCACCCCGGCCAGTGGCGCGCGCAGCGCCATCCTGCGAGTGGACAACCCGTTCACCTCGACCGTGGACTTCGAGTTCATGAACACGGTGGTCGCGTCGAACACGCTGGCCAGCCCGGAGTACGGGTTCAGCACCTCCGGCAAGATCGCCCGCAACGGCTTCACCTCGTACTTCGTCACCGTGCCGGAAGGCGCGACGGCGCTGCAGGTGAACCTGTCCGGCATCGCCGAGGGGTCGCAGACCCGGTTCCGGGCGGTCAACCCGCAAGGTGTGCCGGTGGAGTCCGGCAGCACCCTGATCTGCTTCACCAACTTCTCCGACCCGGCGACCTGCAAGCCGGACGAGCGGGACTACCAGAACCCGCTGCCGGGTGTCTGGGAGATCACGGTCGAGACGCGGCGGACCACGCCGATGCTGCAGAACCCGTACACCCTCACCGCCGAGGTGCAGGGCGTGGCGGTCGACCCGGCAACCACCGTGCTGGAGGGCGTCACGCCCGGTGCGGCGACCCCGATCGACTGGGAGATCAGCAACACGTTCGGCCCGGTCACCGTCTCCGGCCAGGGTGGATCGCTCGGCTCGTCGAACAGCGAGCGGCCGACCATCGCCGACAAGGACGTTCAAGCTTTCCAGGTGACGGTGCCGGCCGGCGCGACCAGGCTGGTTGCCAAGATCGGCAACACCAGTGACCTCGGTGCCGATCTGGACCTGTTCGTCTACCGGGACGGGACGCGCGTCGCCTACGACGCCGACGGTGACTCGGAGGAGCAGGTCACCATCAACAACCCGGTGCCGGGCGTGTACGACATCGAGGTCGAAGGATACTCGGTGCCCGCCGGCACGACCGAGTACGACTACCTGGATGTGTTCTACTCGACCGGGCTGGGCACCATCGCGGTCGCCCCGGCAACCGTCGACCTGGACAACGGTGACAGTGCCACTGTCACCGGCAGTGTCACGGTCGACGCCGCTCCGGCGGCCGGTCGGGAACTGTTCGGCGAGATGCTGGTCGTCACCGACCAGGGCGCGGTCGTGGGACGCGGCGGCGTCACGGTCAGCTCAGTGAGCTGACGCCTTCCCATCGCAGTTGGGGCCCATCCCGTACGGGATGGGCCCCAACTCGCATTCAGCTGGCCGGTGGGCGCGGGAACCGCCAGGTCGCGGCGACCCGGCTACGACCGCTACGCCTCGGTCCGGTCCTGTTCGCGGGCGCGCAGCGCCTCCTCGCGGCTGGGATAGCCACACCGCTCGACGAGATCACCAGTCGCCGCGACGAACGCCTCGTAGATGTCGTCGTCGAAATGGTTGAGCCAGTCGCCGGCCTTGCCCTTGCGGTAGTGGGCCTTCGCCTCGGTCTCCAGGCGGGTCTTGCGCATCCGGGCGAACCCGTGCCGGTCGAGCAGCGCCGTCAACTCGGCCGGCGGCAGGACGATCCCGCAGTGGCGCATCAACTGGTCGACCTCGTCGACCTGCCGCTCACCGGTGAGGTCCTCGTACTTGAACAGCCGGTAAGTCTCCGCAGGGGGCGCGACCACCCAGGAGCGCAGCGCCGAGAAGAGGTTGGTGTCCTTGAGGTGCTTGATGACGTACAGCAGGCCTTCCTTTCGCGGAAGCTCCTGGAGGATCTTGCGGTGGTGCAGGATGTCGCCCATCGGGGTGTGCGAATTCCGCAGGGAGAAGTAGCCGGAGACGACGATGTCACGCGGGTCCCGGGTGATGAAGAACGCCCGGTACTTGTCGGGCTTGGGGATGGCGCTGAAACGCTTGTACCCGACGAAGAGCGACGAGGCCATCCGGCCGGGCGGGATCGCGTCGGGGTAGCGCCGCCGGTGCACCCGCTGGTCGAAGGGCAACAGCCCGGAGTAGCGGTACACCACCGGATCGCTGACGAGCGCCTTGACCCACTGGCTGGCCGTCTTGCGCACCGTACAGTGATAGACGTTGTCGTACTCGCACCGCGCCACCACCGGAACCGTCAGGCGGCTTCGCGCGTTCCGCGTCTCCAGCATCGTCCACCGCACCGCGATACGCACGGGACTCGGCGTGTGGTGCTTGGCGAACGTCCAGGTCCGATTAATCAGCGTCTTAGCCCTTGTCTGTGCCCGGGCGAGGACCACCTCACCTCAGGGGGAGATGATGATGCACGAGGGCGGCCCGGTCAACCTGGGCACGCGCGGTGAATTCATCGTCGCCAGGGGTGCCGACCCTGCGTCGGTCCGGCCGAGGTGATCCCGGCTCAGGCCGGTTCGACCCGCTGCACCACGAACGGGACGCCCTGCTGGCAGGTGGTCATCAGGTCGCGCTGGACGTGCCCGGTGACCCGCACCCGGGCACCGGCCCGGACCAGGTCCGCCGGCCCGCCCACCAGCAGGTAGCCGTCCAGCAGGAAGCAGTTGTGCTCGACGCCGGGCTGCACCGTACCGGTCAGGGTCATCGGCCGGGCGGAGCCGGTCGGCAGGTCCTCCGGCGGACCCGGGGTCTGCGGGGTCGGACTCACGGTGACTCCTCCACTCGGTGGCGTCGGGGCCGACGTCGAGGGCGCGGCCGTGGTCGGCGGCGAAGTCACGGCCGTGGTCGGCGCGGGGTCGGTCGGGTCCGGCTCGGTGCCGGGCCCGCTGGCGCCGCACCCCGACGCCAGCGTCAGACAGACCAACAGCAGCGGTACGCCGATCCGAGTCGCTCTCATATGATCTAGGACGCGGCGGCGCGGACGTCCGTTCCCGCAGCCGCCGCCTTCATGTCCCGCCGCAGCTCGGACGGGAGCGAGAAGGTGATCGTCTCCTCGACCGTGGTGACCGTCTCCAGGTCGGTGAAACCGCGCGCGGCGAGGTGGTCGACCACCTGCTGCACCAGCTCGTCGGGCACGCTGGCGCCGGAGGTCAGCCCGACCGTCGTCGCGCCGACCAGCCAGGCGTCGTCGATCTCGGCGGCGTAGTCGATCAGATGACCGGACCGCGCGCCGGCGTCGAGCGCCACCTCGACCAGCCGGACCGAGTTCGACGAGTTGCGGGACCCGACCACCAGCATCACGTCGCACTGCGCCGCGAACTGCTTGACCACCTGCTGGCGGTTCTGGGTGGCGTAGCAGATGTCGTCGGTCGGCGGTGACTGCAGCATCGGCAGCCGGCGCTTGAGCCGCGCAACGGTCTCCATCGTCTCGTCCACCGACAGCGTGGTCTGGGACAGCCAGACGACCTTCTCCGGGTCCCGTACGGTGACCGAGTCGGCGTCGGCCGGGCCGTCGACCAGCTGGATGTGCGCCGGCGCCTCGCCTGAGGTGCCGATCACCTCTTCGTGGCCTTCGTGCCCGATGAGCAGGATGTCGTAGTCCTGGGCGGCGAACCGGCGGGCCTCCTGGTGCACCTTGGTCACCAGCGGGCAGGTCGCGTCGATCGCCTTCAACGAGCGCTCCCGGGCCTGCTCGTGCACCTCGGGGGCGACACCGTGGGCGGAGAACACCACGGTCGCCCCGTGCGGGACCTCCTCGTTCTCCTCGACGAAGATCGCCCCCTGGGCCTCCAGGGTCGAGACGACGTGCTTGTTGTGCACGATCTGCTTGCGGACGTAGACCGGGGCACCGTACAGCTTCAGCGCCTCCTCGACGGTCTGCACCGCCCGGTCGACCCCGGCGCAGTAGCCCCGGGGGTTGGCCAGCAGCACCCGCTTGGGTCGGACCGGATTCGCCTCACGCTCGCTCACCCGCCCGAGTCTACGTGCCGTCCGCCCGGACGGCAGAGCGCGAGCGGCAGGGCGCGCAGTCCATGAGCGGCAGGGCGCGACGGCGCTGTCGGGGTCCGCCCGTACCCTGGCCGGGTGACCGACACCGAGACGACGCCGCGCAGCACCGCGGACGATCCGTGGCCGGTCCGGGTGGTCAGCCAGAAGATCAGCGCCTGGATCGGCCGGCTCGGCTGGGTCTGGGTCGACGGCCAGGTCGCGCAGATCAGCCGCCGGCCCGGCGCGACCACGGTGTTCCTGACCCTGCGGGATCCGGCAGCCGACCTGAGTCTGACCGTCACCACCCACCGGGACGTGCTCGACGCCGGTGCCCCGGAGCTGGCCGACGGCGCCCGGGTGGTGCTGCGCGCCAAGCCGGAGTTCTACCCGGCCCGGGGCACGCTGAGCCTGCGCGCCGACGAGATCCGCCAGGTCGGTCTGGGTGAACTGCTGGCCCGGTTGGAGAAGCTGAAGCGGCTGCTGGCCGCCGAAGGGCTGTTCGACCGGGCCCGCAAACGCCGCCCGCCGTTCCTGCCGCAGCGGATCGGCCTGATCACCGGTCGGGCGTCGGCCGCCGAGCGGGACGTGCTGACCAATGCCCGCCGCCGCTGGCCTGCGGTCGACTTCCGGGTGGTCAACGTCGCCGTCCAGGGCCCCACGGCGGTGTCGCAGATGCTCGACGCGCTCGCCGTGCTCGACGCAGACCCGTCGATCGACGTGATCGTCGTCGCCCGGGGCGGCGGCAGCGTCGAGGATCTGCTGCCCTTCTCCGACGAGGCGCTGTGCCGGGCGGTGTTCCGCTGCCGGACCCCGGTGGTCAGCGCGATCGGCCACGAGACGGACACCCCGCTGCTGGACTACGTGGCCGACGTGCGCGCCTCCACCCCGACCGACGCCGCGAAGCGGCTGGTGCCGGATCTGGCCGAGGAGCAGCGGCTGATCGCCCTGGCCCGGCACCGGCTGGACCGCGCGGTGCTCGGCATGCTCGACCGGGAGTCGCACCGGCTGGAGATGGTGCGGTCCCGGCCGGTGCTGGCCCGCCCGCAGGTGCTGCTCGACGGCCGGGCCGGTGAGGTCGACGCGCTGCGTGACCGGGCCACCCGCTGTGTGGCCCACCGGCTCGCCGCCGGCACCGCCGAGCTCGGGCACACCCTGGCCCGGCTGCGGGCGCTGTCGCCGGCGGCGACCCTCGACCGGGGGTACGCGATCGTGCAGGACGCCGCCGGTCAGGTGGTCCGCTCCCCCGACGACGTGGCCGCCGGTGACCCGCTGCGGCTCCGGCTCGCTGGCGGCGACCTGCCGGCCGTCGCCGCCCGACGTGATTGACGAGGCAACCCAGTTGAGTACGAAGAAGGCAGCCACCGAGCGGTCGACCGGCGAAGTGGTCGCGGCGGCGGAATCGTTGAGCTACGAGCAGGCCCGCGCCGAGCTGGCCTCGGTGGTGGAGCGGCTGGAGTCCGGCGGTACGTCGTTGGAGGAGTCGCTGGCGCTGTGGGAACGCGGCGAGCAGCTCGCCGGCATCTGCCAACGCTGGCTCGACGGTGCCCGTCAGCGCCTCGACACCGCCCGCCAGTCCCGGACGACCACCGACGCCTGACATCGCCGAGATCTTGCACTTATCGCGAAGATATGTCCGAGTTATCGGTCGATAGGTGCAAGATCGCGGCGGGTTGGGAGACGTGGGCGCTGACGATGCGCCAGCCGGCGGGACCGCGTACCCAGGTCTGGGACTGCCGGCCGGGGTGGACGGCGCCACCGGGGTAGTCGAACCGGCAGGTGACCACGGCGAAGTCGGCACCGAAGGTGGTCACCCGTACCTCGTACAGCCGTCGGCCGGGCGGCAACGGCGGTTGCGCCGCCCGCCAGGCGCGCTGCTCGTCGATGCCGTACTGGCGGTCGGCGATGCCGAAGCGCACCGTGTGCTCCGACGACCAGAACCAGCCGACGATCGCCGCGACGTCGTTGTCGACCAGGGCCTTCTCGTAGCTGTCGAAGGCCTCCCGGACCTCGGCGCACACGTCCGGCCGGTTCACCTCGGCGTACCCGTCCGGCCGGTTCACCTCGGCGCTCACGGGGTGGCCGGCCCGAGGGCGGCGAGCAGGTCGGTCGACTCGGCGACCCAGCCGAAGATGCCACCCTGCGCGGCGATCATCTCCAGCCCGACGGTGTGGAACTGCGGAAAGTACGAGCCTACGCAGTCGGCGAGCACCAGGCACTCGTAGCCGCGGTCGTTGGCTTCGCGCACGGTGGTATGCACGCAGACCTCGGTGGTGACGCCGGTGACCAGCAGACTGGTGATCGACCGTTCGCCGAGCAGGCCGTCGAGGTCGGTGGCGTAGAAGGCGCCCTTGCCCGGCTTGTCGATCACCGGCTCGCCGGGGACCGGCGCGAGCTCGTCGACGATGTCGTGGCCGTACTCGCCACGGATCAGGATCCGCCCGTACGGTCCGAGGTCACCGATGCGCCGGCTCGGTGCCCCACGTTGGCGCTTCGCGGGCGGACAGTCGGACAGGTCGGGCAGGTGGCCTTCGCGGGTGTGCACCACGGTCAACCCGAGCGCGCGGGCGGTGGCCAGCACCCGGCGCAGCGGGTCGATCGTGCGCCGCAGCTGGCTGACGTCGTTGCCGAGGCTCTCGCCGAAGCCACCCGGCTCCAGGAAGTCGCGCTGCATGTCGATGACGAGCAGCGCGGTGGTGGCAGGTTCGAACGTGTACGGCGCCGGCCGGGCCGGCACCCGCAGCAGATGGCGGTGTGCCACGGGCCTGCTCACCGCTCGGTCGCCGCGATGACGTCGTCGGCGGTGGCGACGGCGCCGAATACCCCGCCCTGCATGGTGACCATGTGCAGGGCGGCGGTGTGGTTGCCCGGGTCGGTGGCGCCGGTGCAGTCGGACAGGATCAGGCACTCGTAGCCGCGGTCGTTGGCCTCGCGCATCGTCGTGTGCACGCATACGTCGGTGGTGATCCCGGTGAGGATCAGGTGGGTGATCCCGTGGGTACGCAGGACCAGGTCGAGGTTGGTGGCGTAGAACGCGCCCTTGCCGGGCTTGTCGACGATCACCTCGCCGGCCACCGGGGCGACCTCGGGCACGATCTCCCAGCCGGGCTCACCCTTGATCAGGATCCGGCCGCACGGGCCGGCGCCGCCGATCTCGGCACCGATGCGGGCCGACCGCCACTTCTTGTTGGCCGGCAGGTCGGACAGGTCCGGCGCGTGCCCTTCGCGGGTGTGCACCACGAGCATGCCGAGGGAGCGGGCGTGGGCCAGCAGCCGGGCGGTGGCCGGCAGGCCGGCCCGGGTGAGGCTGATGTCGTAGCCCATGGCGTCGACGTAGCCGCCGGGGCCGCAGAAGTCGGTCTGCCAGTCGATGCAGAGCAGCGCGGTGCGCTCGACCGGCGCGGCGCCGTCGTACGGCCAGAGGTAGGGGTCGGCCTTGACCGGACCGATGCGGGCCATCGCGCCTCCTTCGTCAGTACAGTCGATTGTCGACCGCACTGTTTCCGGCAGCGCCTTCTGCGGTAACGAGCGTGTGACGCCGTAGCCGGCCGGGCGATGGCGGAGCTGGTCAGCCGTAGGAGGTCCGGGTTCTGCGGGCCACAGAAGGTCCGGGCTGGTCAGCCGAGGTACGTTCGGGCTCCGTGGGCGGCCAGCTCCCGCAGCACCACCGCCGGGTCGCCCGCCTCGATCGCGGCCAGCAGCCGCTCGTGCCGGTGTACGCCGTCGACCGGCTGCGCCACCTCGGCCTCCCGGCGCAGGTTGATCGCCATGTACAGCTGCAGCTTCACCAGCACCGACTCGTAGACGGCGGTCAGCTGCTGGTTGCCGGCCAGGCCGACCAGCTCGACGTGGAACCGCCGGTGCGCCTCGGCGATGCGCAGCCGGTCGGCGACCGCCGTCGCCAGCCGCATCTCCTCGATCGCCGCCCGCAGCCCGCCGAGTACGCCGGCCCGACGCACCGGCAGCGCCGTCTCCACGGCGTACCGCTCCAGGACGTCGCGGACCGCGTACAGCTCCTGGACGTCCCGGTCGGACAGGGTCGCGACCCGCACCCCGCGTCGTGGTACGTGCTCCACCAGGCCCTGCTGGGCGAGCAGACGCAGCGCCTCGCGCAGTGGTGCCCGGCTGATCCCGAGCCGGCGGGTCAGGTGCTCCTCGACGAGCCGCTCCCCCGGGTCGGTCTTGCCGCTGAGGATCTCGCGACGCAGCCGCCGCACGGCCAGCTCCACGAGGCTGATGCTCTCCAGCTCACCATCCACCGACGATGCGGCCACGTCGCTCACCCCGTTGAGTCTGCCACCCGGGCCCCGCAACCGGTTTCCCGCCCGCGCGCGGGGCCGACCGGCCGGGGCCTCACCGTACGGCGAGTGCGGCGGCCAACGCGGTGAACTCGCTCTCCGTCGCGCTGCCGACCAGCAGGACGCTGCGCTGCGGGGTCAGCCACACCAGTGCGCGTTCGCCAGGCCGGGCCGCGTACCACTGCCAGGTCGCGGCCCCGATCTGGACCTGGCCCTGCGGCTGCGCGGTCGACGTCAGCTCCGCCACCAGCAGCTGCGGGACCGGCCGGGAACTCTGCACCAGCTGCAGCGCCCCGCCGTCGGCGGTGACGTAGCCGACCCGCAGGGTCGGCCCCTCGGAGCCCGCCGGCCGGTACGCGGCACTCACCGGATGCCAGTCCGGGCCCAGGCCGGCCGGCTCCAGCACCGGGAACTCGCCGGCCGACCGGGCCTGTTCGTACGCCGGGCCCGGGTCAATCTCCACCGGCTCGTCGCCACCCAGAAAGACCTGGTACCCGACGAACACCAGCAGGATCGGCACCAGCAGGACGGCCAGCGACAGCGCCATGTCCCGGGGTGAGCGCCCCGACCGGTCACCGCCGCCGCGCGTCGCACCGGTGGTCGGTCCGGCGCTGGGGGTGGTGGCGGCCCCGGCAGCTCGCTGCGCGGCGGCCCCGGCGGTCGGCTCGGCTGCGTCCATCGCTCCATCGTCCCAGCCCACGACGGTCCGCCGCGTGGGGCCCCGGTGCACCCGCACCGGCACGCCCGCAGCCGGACGTGCCAGGATTCTTCCAGGACCTGGCGCCGGCCGGGGCGGGGTCGGCACGCACCCGCCGACAACCGCCGCGAGCCAGGGCCCACGCCCCGCACCGTCGCGAGGAGGAGCCCCGATGCCCGAAGCCCGTACCCGACAGCCGCAGAATCTCGACCGCAACCTGGCCCTGGACCTGGTCCGGGTCACCGAGGCCGCCGCGATGGCCGCCGGCCGTTGGGTGGGTCGTGGCGACAAGGAGGGCGGCGACGGCGCCGCCGTCGACGCGATGCGCAAACTGATCAACTCGATCCAGATGCGCGGGGTGGTGGTGATCGGCGAGGGCGAGAAGGACAACGCCCCCATGCTGTACAACGGCGAGCAGGTCGGCGACGGCACCGGCCCCGAGGTGGACGTCGCGGTCGACCCGATCGACGGCACCACGTTGATGAGCAAGGGCATGCCGAACGCCCTCGCCGTGCTCGCGGTCGCCGAGCGGGGCGCGATGTTCGACCCGAGCGCCGTGTTCTACATGGAGAAGCTGGCCGTCGGCCCGGACTGTGCCGACGTCATCGACATCGACGCCGGAGTGCGGGAGAACCTGCGCCGGATCGCCAAGGTGAAGAAGTCCAGCGTCTCCGACGTGACGGTGAGCGTCCTCGACCGGGAACGCCACGGCGAACTGGTCCGGCAGGTCCGCGACGCCGGCGCCCAGATCCACTTCCTCTCCGACGGTGACATCGCCGGGGCGATCTCCGCCGCCCGCGACGAGTCGGACGTCGACGTGCTGATGGGCATCGGCGGCACCCCGGAGGGGATCACCGCCGCCTGCGCGCTCAAGTGCATGGGCGGGGCGATCCAGGGCAAGCTCTGGCCCCGTGACGAGGACGAACGGGACAGGGCCGTCGCCGCCGGGCACGACCTCGACCGGGTGCTGGACACCGACGACCTGGTGACCGGCGACAACTGCTTCTTCGTCGCCACCGGCGTGACCTCCGGCGACCTGCTGCGCGGCGTGCGGTACCGGGCCGGCGGTGCCTACACGCAGTCGATCGTGATGCGGTCCAAGAGTGGCACGATCCGGGTCATCGACTCCTACCACCGGTTGGAGAAACTGGCGCTCTACTCGGCGGTCGACTTCGACGGCCGACCGATCGCCGAGCTCGACGCCGGAGCCTGAGCCTGAGCCGACGCCGACTCGGGCGCCGATGCAGACGCCGACTCGGGCACCGACGCCGGTGCCGGTGCCGACATTGGTGCCGACATTGGTGCCGGCAGCGGTGGCGGTGGTGGTGGCGGGCGGTCAGGTCCCGTCGGAGGAGTGACCGGGAAACAGGTGCGCGCTCGGATCGATGGCCACGGCGGCGTTGTTGACCGCCGTGGCCGCCTCGCCGAACCCGGTCGCGATGAGCCGTACCTTGCCGGGGTAGTCCGCGATGTCCCCGGCGGCGAAGACCCGGGGCAGGTTGGTGGCCATCGCGCTGTCCACCCGGATGTGCCGCTTGTCGAGCTCCAGGCCCCACGTCGTGAGGGGTCCGAGATCGGCGGTGAAGCCGAGCGCCGCGACCACGGTGTCCGCCGGCACGGTCTGCGGGCCGCCGTCACCGGTGGTGATGTCGACGCCGGTCACCCGGGTGGTGCCGTGTACGGCGGTGAGCTGGGCGTTGACGACGATGCGGACCGGTAGGGCACGCACCCGCTCGACGGTCGCGGCGTGGGCCCGGAAGCGGTCGCGGCGGTGCACGATGGTGACCGAGCGGGCCAGCGGCTGCAGGGCCAGCGCCCAGTCGAAGGCCGAGTCACCGCCGCCGACGATCACCACGTCGTGCCCGGCGAGTTCGGCGAGCCGGGGCACGAAGTAGACGATCCCGTCGCCGGTGAACCCGGCCGCCGCCGGCAACGGCCGAGGGGTGAAGCTGCCCATCCCCCCGGTGACCACCACCGCGCCGCAGGCCAGCCGCGCGCCGTCGGCCAGGCCGAGCACCGGCCGGCCGTCGACCAGATCGAGGGTGTCGGCGCGGACGCCGAGCAGGTACTCGGGCTGGTACGGCGCGGCCTGCTCGACGAGGTTCGCCACCAGTTCCCGGCCCTTGATGACCGGGAACCCGGCGATGTCGAAGATCGCTTTCTCCGGGTACATCGCCGCCACCTGACCGCCCGGCGACGGCAGAGCGTCGATGACGGCCGTGGACAGCCCCCGGAATCCGGCATAGTAGGCGGCGAACAGCCCGGTCGGCCCGGCACCGACGATCGCCACGTCGACTGCGCGCATCCCACCACCGGACCTCTCGCCGTCGGGTCCGCGTCGACCCGTTCGTCGAACGTAGGGCCGCTGCTGCGGCGCGGCAACCCATTCCCACCTGGATGGATGCCTCCGCCCAGGTCAGGGCATGGTGAGCGGGTCCGACTCGTACGGGTCGTAGCTGCGCCGGCGGAACAGGATCGCCGCGAGCACCCCGCCGACGAAACCGAACAGGTGCCCCTGCCACGAGATCAGCGCGTCGGTGGGCAGGATGCCGACCAGCTGCCAGCCGTAGAGCAGGCCGACCAGCAGCACCACGCCGAGGTTCCACCAGGTGCGTTCGACGATGCCACGCATCAGCACCAGGCCGAGGTAGCCGAAGACGACTCCGCTGGCGCCCACGACGACGGTGTTCGGTGAGCCGGTGAACCACACCCCGATGCCGCTGACCAGGATGATCACCAGGGTCGAGTAGAGGAACCGCCGCACCCCGGCGGCCAGCACGAAGGTGCCGAGCAGGATCAGCGGCACGCTGTTGCTGTAGAGGTGGTCGAAGCCGTGGTGCAGGAACGGGGCGAAGAAGACCCCGTCCAGGCCGGCGATGCGCCGGGGGATGATGCCGGCGCTGTAGTCGAAGCCGGCATTGAGCCAGACGTCGAAGGCCTCGATGACGAAGAGCACCGGCACGACGGCGCACATCGCGACGAACGCCCGGCCGAGCGAGGCGTAGAACGCCTCGGTCCCGAACCGGTTCGGGTCGCCGCTGGAGGATGACACGCCGTACGCCATCCTCAAGTAGCTATCAGGTCCGCGCAACCGTTGCCACCCGAGCGCGCGGACGGGCGGAAAAACCCGGCGGCGGTACGGAGTCCTCCGTACCGCCGCCGGGTGTCCTGCTCTGTGCCCAGGTGTCGGGCCGGGTCGCTGCCGACCTGGTCAGTACCAGCCCTCGGCCTGCGACATCTGCCACGCACCGCAGGGGTTGGTGTAGCGGTTCGCGATGTAGCCGAGACCCCACTTGATCTGGGTCGCCGGGTTGGTCTGCCAGTCGGCGCCGGCCGAGGACATCTTGCTGCCGGGTACCGCCTGGGGGATGCCGGTGGCACCGGAGGCGGCGTTGTAGGCCTTGTGGTTCCAGCCGCTCTCCTTGTTCCAGAGCTTGTTCAGGCAGGCGAACTGGTCGAGGCCCCAGCCGCGCTCCAGGGTGAGGGCGCAGCCGATGGCCCGGTTGCCGCTGAACTCGTCACAGGAGGCGGGAATCTCGCCGGTGAACGGCACGGTCGCGCCCGAGTTGGACGGCTGCTGGGCCGTCTGTTCCTGCTTCTGCTGGGTGACCTGCTCGGCCCGCTTGACTTTGGCGGCCTCGGACTTGGCGGCAGCGGTGGCCTTCTCCGCTGCTTCCCGCTCTGCGGTTCGGCGCTGCACCGTGACCCGCTGATGCTCGGCGCGGCGTTGCCGGAGCAGCTCGAGCTCGACCTGCTCGGCCTGTGCCGCCAACCGGGCGTCACTGATGCGTTGCTGGGTGTCCCGGTCGCTCTCCAGGTAGAACCCGCCAGCGACGCCTGTCACCAACAGGCCGACGGCGAGTGCCCGGAGACCGAACCGGCTCCACAGCCGACTCACGAAGTGGTCCCTTCGTCGGGGGCAAGGGCACGGCGGTGCGCCGACCGCAGCGCCCGACGAAGGGGCGCGGCGGGGCGGGCACGCCGTGAGCGCCCGACCGGGTGGGTCGCGCGCCGACCGACCGTGATGGGGGTCGGTCGGCGCGCCACCACCGACGTCCGTCGACAGGCCGCCGCCGGTGCGCGCGCTCGCCGACCACCATCGCGCACGGTGAGGCCCTTGGGAAACGCGTGACCATCATTGTGACATTGGTCACGCCGCACTTCGGGGTGAATACGGTCGTAACACTCCCGCCCAGTGGCTCAGCGGGGGATGTCCTCCAGCAGATCGGTAACCATTTCGGCGATGGGCGACCGCTCCGAACGGGTCAGGGTGACATGCGCGAACAGGGGATGGCCCTTCAGCGCCTCGATCACCGCAGTCACGCCGTCGTGCCGCCCGACCCGCAGGTTGTCCCGCTGGGCGACATCGTGGGTGAGCACCACCCGCGACCCCTGGCCGATCCGGGACAGCACGGTCAGCAGGACGTTGCGCTCCAGCGACTGTGCCTCGTCGACGATGACGAACGCGTCGTGCAGACTGCGGCCCCGGATGTGGGTCAGCGGCAGTACCTCGAGCATGCCGCGGGCGAGCACCTCCTCCATCACGTTCTCGTGCACCACCGCGCCGAGGGTGTCGAACACCGCCTGCGCCCAGGGCGACATCTTCTCCGACTCCGAGCCCGGCAGGTAGCCGAGTTCCTGGCCGCCGACGGCGTACAGCGGACGGAACACGATCACCTTCTTGTGCCGGCGTCGCTCCATCACCGCTTCCAGTCCGGCGCACAGGGCCAGCGCCGACTTGCCGGTGCCGGCCCGCCCACCCAGCGAGACGATCCCGATCGTCTCGTCGAGCAGCAGGTCGAGGGCGATCCGCTGTTCGGCGGAGCGGCCCCGCAGGCCGAACGCTTCCCGGTCACCGCGGACCAGCCGTACCGTCTTGTCGGCCATCACCCGCCCGAGCGCGGAACCACCGGTGCCGTGCAGCACCAGCCCGGTGTGGCAGGGCAGCCCGGCGGCGCTGTCCAGATCGACCGCGTCGCCCCCGTACAGCTGGGTGACCTGCTCGTCGGTGGGTTCCAGCTCCGCCATGCCGGTCCAGGTGGGGTCGCTGGCCTGGCCGTGCCGGTACTCGTCGGCGACCAGACCGACCGACGCCGCCTTGACCCGCAGCGGCATGTCCTTGCTGACCAGGACGACGTCGCGACCCTCGGCACCCATGCTCAGGGCGACCGACAGGATCCGCGTGTCGTTGGACTCGTTGCGGAAGCCCGGCGGCAGCACGTCGGTGTCCGCGTGGTTGAGCTCGACCCGCAGGGTGCCGCCGACGTCGTTGGCCGGCACCGGCTGGTCCAGCCGGCCATGACGGACCCGCAGTTCGTCGAGCATCCGCAGGGACTGCCGGGCGAACCAGCCCAGCTCCGGGTGGTGCCGCTTGCCCTCCAGCTCGGAGATGACCACCAGCGGGATCACCACCTCGTGCTCGGCGAAGCGGTGAAACGCCCCCGGGTCGGACAGCAGGACCGAGGTGTCCAGCACGTACGCGCGGGCGGTGGTGGCGGGTTCCGATCGGTCTGTGCCGGCGGACTTGTCCGCCGACCGGGATGCGGTGGTCGCATCCGAGGTACGGCGGCGGGTCCGGCTGCGGCTGGACGGGACAGTGGCGGTCGGGTCCTGATCGGCCCGGGGGGTGGTACGTCGACTCGTCACAGGCCTGCTCCGTCGGGCGTGCACCCGGTCCGCCCGCGATCCGGCTCCACCGGGGCCCGGGGGCACGGGTCGGATGCGGAACCCATGCGAACAGCAGGTCCGGAGCGTCCGGCTGGTCCAGGACGACCCTGAACCATGCTTAGACGCTAGCTGCCGGATCCCGGCCTCGGCTAGGCATCCGAGCCGATCTTCGACGCCGTTCCCACCCGTCGGCCGTCCCGCAGCCCGCCGTACCGATCCCCGAAACAGCGTGGCCACGCGCCGGACACACTCCTGACCTGCCCCCGTGCGGGGTGGCCGGCCGGGATGCGCACCCCCTGCACGCATCCCGGCCGGGAGGAGCCCGGCGCGGTGACGCCGGTGCTCCCCGCGCGGCGGCGCGTCCGCCTCAACGCCGACGCCGCGCTCGGAAAGGTCTTGGTCCCGGTTCAGGGGCGACGCCCGACGAGCACCTCCCGGGCGTGCCGACCGCTACCCGCGATTCCGGTGCCGGCGGCCCCGCCGGTGGTGCCGGTGGTGCCGGTGGCGGTCGTGCCGGTGGTGCTGATGGTTCCGGTGGTGCCGGCGAAGGACGCACCGGTGTACGTCGTGCCCTGGCGGGCGGCGGCGGTCGCCGGTGCCGCCGGACGCTCGACCAGCACCGGCGCCGCAACCGGTGCCGCAAGCGGCGGGCCGGCCGCGGGCTGACTCACCGCCAGCGGGGTGCCGGCCAGCGGAGACCCGGCCAGCGGGGTGCCGGCCGTTGCCACCGGGACGGCCTCCGCCGAAGGCACCGAGGTGATCGCCGTCCGGGTCTGCCGGCGGCTCCAGGCACCCCTGTCCCCGTCGAAGTAGCCCTGGCGGTAGCCGAAGCGGTAGCCGATCCGGTAGCTGAGCTGTCCGTGCAGCCGGCCGGCGGCGTAGCTCGACGACGCCAGCAGCAGCACGAGGAAGACCGCGAAGAACGGGCTCATCCGGTCGCCCTGATCCGTCTGATCATTGTTCCTCCGAGTCGAACGACGTCGGGTCGTCGGTGAGAAGCCGATCGACATCGTCGGTCCGCACCTCCTCGACCAGTTCCACGCTGATCCGGCAACCGCCCAGCACCACTTCCGCCGTCGAGGCCCGCCTGATCTCCCCTCCGGCGTCGTACACCCGCACGCTCAGCTCCGGACAGCCCAGATGCGAACGCCATGCGTTCCACTCGCCCCGGTCACCGACGTTGAGGGACAGGTAGCGACATCCCCGGGCGAGGTAGAGCCGCCAGGGCGCGCTGAGACCCGAAGCCACGGCGTCGGCGATCAGGCCGAAGGCCTGGGCACGGGTGGCCAGCTCGGTCACCGAGCGGTCTCCGTCACGCGTAAGCGACAACTCCACTCACTAAGCGTCTCAAGCACGTGACGTAGAGTAAAGCGTCACGCGCAAGTGACAGCATCATCTTTTCGGTTGATTAGCGTCACCTCAGTGACGTCCTTAGACTGCACCCGTGACACCCCTCTCGACAAGGGATAATTTCCCGACAGAGATTCACAAAGCTCTGTCACAGACGCAGTACAGGAGAGTGCCCGCCCCCAGACGGAACGGCGAATCGCCGTACCGTCGGCCGGTGCCGGACAGCTCCGCCGGGCGGAAGATCGCCTTCGCCGCCTTCGTACGCAAGGCGCTCGCCGACGCGCGGGCGACCCGCGCCTGGACCGGCTCCGAGGTCTCGCGCCGCACCGGCGTCTCCCGACAGACCATCAACCGCTGGGTACGGGGCGAATGGTCCAGCGACCCGGAGGCCGAACGGGTGGTCGCCTTCTGTGACGGGCTCGGCATCAGCCCGACAGTCGCCTTCGGCGTACTCGGCTGGGACCGGGCGACCAACGCCAGGCCGGCACCGAGCGCTCCTCCGATGGATCCGGACGTGGAGGCCCTGCTGCGGCGGCTGGTCGACCCCAACGTCTCTGATGCGGAGAAGTTTCACATCAGGGAGACAATCCGGTATCTCGCCTATCGGCCTCCACTCCCGGCCGAACCTCGCAAAGGCCCCAAGCGAGCAGGGTAGTTCTCAGATGGCGAAAGAAAGCCGATCAAGCAGCCCGATTCCGTCCCACTTGCACGCTGAGTCACGATAACGTTCCTCTCCGTACTGCTTGGGCTCGTTCGTCGGCGGGGGCGACGGGACAAGGCCGGACACAGCCCTGCGGGACAGAAGGGGGGGTCGATACCGATGACCCTCAAATGGTCGGCAGTAGTGATCGCGGCCGTCGCGGTCACCCTTTGCGCCACCACGAATATCGTCGTCGCCCTCCTGCGGACCGGGCAGGTGCCCGCGGTGGTGAACATGTTCGCCATCGCCTGCGCGGCCGTCGCCACCCTGGTGGCGGTCATCGCACACCTCAATGACCGGCAGCAGGGGCGGCTCACCGCGCTCACCGAATTCCTCGTTGCCCGGCTCAATGAAGTCGACGCCCACGTGGGCGATCGCAATACCGGGTTCGTCGAGGGGTATTTGCTCCGACAAGGTCACCAACAGGACGCGGCAGTCGTGCAATTTCCACCGCGGATGCATGGCCGTCGGCTGATGGGTGGGGGCGACGACTGACCGCCCGGGCGGTAGGCGGACCGTAGTCGGCCGCGCCGGCGTAGCCCGATGTTCATCCGGCGAGAGGTCTGGCACCGCGTTCGCCAGCAGGTACTCTGACGCCCGTGCGGCCGTTCGATGCAGGAAACCAGCGCTTGGCCCGTCCGCTGACCGCGGAGCAGGCATGGCGAGCCACCATCGATCGCGCCGACCGGTGCGTGCTGTTCTTCGACTTCGACGGCACCCTCGCCCCGGTCGGCGACGATCCCACCTCGGTGCAACCGGCACCCAAGGTGCTGGCGGCGATCGAGTCACTCACCGGGGTGGTGCAGCGGATCGCGATCGTGTCGGCCCGCCCCGTCGAGTTCCTCCGCGACCAGTTCGCGGAGATCTCCGACGTCGACCTGTACGGGTTGTACGGGCTGGAGCACAGCCACGGCTCCGGACCGACGGTGACCGAGCCGGCGGCACTGCCGTGGGTCCCCGCGATGGCCGAGCTCGCCGACCGGGCCCGTGCCGAACTACCGGCCGGCACCCTGGTCGAGTACAAACGGCTGTCGGTGGCGCTGCACTACCGGACCGCACCCGAGCTCGGTGGCGTCGTCGAGTCCTGGGGCCACGACCAGGCCGAGCGGCTCGGTCTGCGCAGCCAGAGCGGCCGGATGGTGCTCGAGCTGAAGCCCCCGGTCGACCGGGACAAGGGCAGCATCATCGGCGAGGCCGTCGGCACCGCCAGCTGTGCCTGGTACTTCGGCGACGACGTGTCGGACATCAAGGCCTTCGCGGCGCTGCGGGCGCATCAGGAAGCCCACCCGGACTTCTTCGGGGTGTGCGTGGCGGTCGCCAACTCCGAGACCGGACACGACGTGTCCGCCGCCGCCGACCTCACCATCGACTCGCCCGAGGCGCTCGGCGACTTCCTGACCTCGGCGGTGCTCGCCCTCGACTGACCGGCCCGCCCGCTACCTGCCCGGCTCCCCTTGGGCTGGCCCCCGGTGGCTCACGCGCCGTAGCGCCGTTGCCGGTTGGCGTAGGACCGCAGTGCCCGGAGGAAGTCCACCCGCCGGAAGTCCGGCCAGTTGACGTCGCAGAAGTAGAACTCCGAGTGCGCCGACTGCCAGAGCAGGAAACCGGAGAGCCGCTGCTCGCCGCTGGTCCGAATGACCAGGTCGGGATCGGGCTGGCCACGGGTGTAGAGATGCTCGGCGATGTGGTCGACGTCGAGCACCTCGGCCAGCTCCTCCAGCGTCCCACCGGACTTGGCGTGCTCGTACAGCAGCGACCGGACGGCGTCGGCGATCTCCCGACGGCCGCCGTACCCGACGGCGATGTTGACCTGCGCGCCGTCGGACCTCGTCTGGGTACGCTCCTGGGCCGCCTTCAACGCGGTCGCGGTGGCAGCGGGCAGCAGGTCCAGCGCGCCGACGATCCGCAACCGCCAAGGGTTGCCGTCCTCCGCCAGCTCGGTGACCAGATCCTCGATGATCTTCAGCAGCGGATCCAGCTCGCGGGCCGGTCGACGGAGGTTGTCCGTCGCCAGCAGGTAGAGCGTGACGTGGCCGATCCCGGCCTGGTCACACCAGTTCAGCAGGTGCTTGATCTTCGCCGCGCCGACCCGGTGCCCGTCGTTGGGGTCGACGAAGCCCATCTCCCGGGCCCAGCGGCGGTTGCCGTCACACATCACGCCCACGTGGCCGGGCACCGGCTTGCCCGCCAGTCTGGCCATGAGCCGTCGCTCATAGACCGAATAGAGCAGGTCCCGCAGAGTCATCTCCTGCAGACTAGCGACCCGGACGCGATCTGGTGGTATCGCCCACCCTGTCGGCCCGGGCGGCCCGGGCGGCCCGCCACACTCCGTACGCGGCCAGCAGCACCGCCACCACCAACGGGGCACCGTCGCGGACCAGCCCGTCCACGCCGAGCAGCCACCAGCACAACGGCAGGTCGACGGCGAGCACCCCGACACTGATCACGAGTAGCAGGCCCCGCGCCCACCGTCGACCGCGCAACATGAAGAAGGAGACGAGCAGCACCAGGTAACTGGTCACCAGCGCGGCCGCGATCCATCCGACGACCAGCGGTACGGCGGCCAACCGCCCGTCGACCAGCACCCCGATCGACACCAGGGCCGGCACCAGCATCAGCGGTGTGTAGGTGAACGCCGCCACCCGGGCGATCAGCAGCCCGGCGGCGACCGGCGGCCGCCTGGGCGGCGCCTCCCGCCACGCCGGCCGGGCGCCGTCGAAGACCAGCCGGGCGGGGTGACGCACCAGATGGGCGCCGACCACCGGCGAGCGGTACAGCAGCCAGACCACGGCCAGGCAGAGGCCGACCAGCAGGCTGAAGCCGGCGACCTGCGGCAGCAGCGGCACGCCGGAGCGGGGCACCACCAACCGGCCGAGGGCGAAGACCGTCGTCACCGCCAGGATCAGCCCGAATGGTCGCGCGCCGGCCCGACCCCGGCGCACCTGCCGGATGAGGATCAGGAAACCGACCGCCCGCAGCAGCGCCCAGCCGGACCGGACCGCCATGGCGAAGTCCTGCTCGGCCGCGTACCGCCAGTTGAGCAGGTCGACCACGACGGTGGCCGCGGCGGTGACGGCGAGCAACCAGACCAGCAGACGGACGGGAGCTGGAGGGTCTGCCGCCACCGGCGCAGGCTAGCCGACGCTCACCCGGCGGCGTCCAGCCGGGCCCGCAGCGCGTCCAGCTCCGCCCAGAGCACGCCGGGGAGCTTGTCGCCGAACCGCTCGAACCATTCGGTGATCTGCGGCAGTTCCGCCCGCCACTGCGCCGGGTCGACGGCGAGCGCGGCGGCCACGTCCGCCGGATCGACGTCCAGGCCGGTCAGGTCCAACGCGTCGACGGTCGGTACGTTGCCGATCGGGGTGTCGACCGCCGCGCCCGTACCGTCGAGTCGCTCGACGATCCACTTGAGCACCCGGGAGTTCTCCCCGAAGCCGGGCCAGAGAAAGCGGCCCTGGTCGTCGCGGCGGAACCAGTTGACGTAGAAGATCCGGGGCAGCTTGGCCGCGTCGCCGTCGACGCCCTTGCCCATCTCGATCCAGTGCCGAAAGTAGTCCCCGGCGTGGTAGCCGATGAACGGCAGCATCGCCATCGGGTCGCGGCGGACCACGCCGACCTCGCCGGTGGCCGCAGCGGTGGTCTCCGAGGAGAGCGTGGCCCCGAGATAGACGCCGTGCACCCAGTCGCGCGCCTCGGTGACCAGCGGTACGGTGGTCCGCCGCCGGCCGCCGAACAGGATCGCGTCGATCGGCACCCCGCGCGGGTCGTGGTACTCGTCGGCCAGGATCGGGCACTGGGTGATCGGGGTGCAGAACCGGCTGTTCGGGTGGGCGGCGTCGGTGCCCCGGTCCGGGTTCCAGTCCTGGCCCCGCCAGTCGGTCAGGTGCGCCGGCGGCTCCCCCATCCCCTCCCACCAGACGTCGCGGTCGTCGGTCAGCGCGACGTTGGTGAAGATGCTGTTGCCCCGGTCGAGGGTCCGCATGGCATTGGCGTTGGTGCGCCAGTCGGTGCCGGGGGCGACGCCGAAGAGCCCGTACTCGGGGTTGACCGCCCAGAGCCGGCCGTCGTCGCCGAAGCGCATCCAGGCGATGTCGTCGCCGATCGTCTCGACCTTCCAGCCGGGGATGGTCGGCTCCAGCATCGCCAGGTTCGTCTTGCCGCACGCCGACGGGAAGGCCCCGGCGATGTAGCGGACCCGGCCGTCCGGGGCGGTCAGCTTGAGGATCAGCATGTGCTCGGCGAGCCAGCCCTCGTCGCGGGCCATGACGCTGGCGATCCGCAGCGCATAGCACTTCTTGCCGAGCAACGAGTTGCCGCCGTAGCCGGATCCGTACGACCAGATCTCCCGGGTCTGCGGGAAGTGCGAGATGTACTTGGTCTCGTTGGCCGGCCACGGCACGTCGGCCTGGCCCGGCGCGAGCGGGGCGCCGACCGAGTGCAGGGCCGGCACGAAGTCGGCGTCGTCGCCCATCGCGGCGAGCACCTCGGCGCCCATCCTCGTCATGATCCGCATCGAGGCGACGACGTACGCGCTGTCGGTGATCTCCACCCCGAACATCGGCGACGGCGCGTCCAGCGGGCCCATGCAGAACGGGACGACGTACATGGTCCGGCCCCGCATGCAGCCCCGGTACAGCTCGGTCATCACCCGCTTCATCTCGCCCGGGTCCATCCAGTTGTTGGTGGGTCCGGCGTCGGCGGCGTCCGGCGAGCAGATGAAGGTGCGTTCCTCGACGCGGGCGACGTCCGTCGGGTCGGTACGGGCCCAGAAGGAGTTGGGGCGGCGTTCGCCGTCGAGTCGCACCAGGGTGCCGGCGTCGACGAGTTCGTCGGTGAGCCGGTGCCATTCGGCGGTCGACCCGTCGACCCAGACCACGCGGTCCGGCGTGGTCAGTGCGGCGATCTCGCGCACCCAGGACAGCAGGCGGGGGTGGTCGGTGGGAGCGGGGCTCGGACTGTTCGACGGTACGGGCGTGGTGGCCGTTGCAGTCATGGCGATCTCCTCGATGGTCGGCGCTGACCTCGTTCCTGGAGTGCACCGCACCGGCGGTTGGACTGGTCCAACCGCCGGGATACAGGTCCGGGAGTTGGACTCAGGGTAAACCGATCGACCGTTCAGGACAGCCGGGGAGCTTGTGAAGAACTGCACAAGACGTCGACAAATGCAATCTGACGAGCTGTTTCTCGCTCCCACGCGCAGTTCTACGCACAATCTTCCGGTCGTCGGCCGCCCGGAACAGCGACTACCGAAAGTAGTTGGCGCGGACGCCAATACCGGTGCCGTCCACCACTTCAGGGGTGGCACCCGCTACGCTCGGGGCCGTGTCCGTGTCCGCCACCGGCGAGCCATCCGCGCCCGCCTCCCCTCCAGGGTTGATCCACCGGCTCCGCGACCGGTTCGGTCAACTGGTACGCGAGCTGGGCAAGTTCGGCATCGTGGGCGGAATCGCCTTCGTCATCGACATCGTTCTGTTCAACGTCGCCGCCAGCGTGCTCGGGCTGGGGCCGCTGACCGCCAAGACGCTGTCGACGGTGGTGGCCGCCTCGGTGGCCTTCGTCGGCAACCGGTTCTGGACCTGGCGGCACCGGGGCCGGTCCGGGCTCGCCCGGGAGTACGGGCTCTACTTCTTCTTCAACGCCGTCGGTCTGGGCATCGGCCTCGGCTGTCTGGCCATCAGCCACTACGGGCTGGGCAGCATCTGGCCGGAGGTGTTCCGCACCCTGCTGGCGGACAACATCGCGGCCAACGTCGTCGGGGTCGCGCTGGGCACCCTGTTCCGGTTCTGGTCCTACCGCCGGTTCGTGTTCGTCGGCACCACCGCGGCCGTGGTCCCGGCGGCGGCGACCGAACGTGAGTAACCGCACGTCGCGCGGGGCTGATCGCCGGTCGACCCGAGTGGGGGACCGAACTACCGTATGGTGATCTGATGCGAGTACTCAACCTTCTGCCCGAGCGCTGGCAGAAGTTCGTCCGCGAGGTCGTCAAGTTCGGCACCGTCGGTGGCATCAATACGGTGATCAACTTCGCGGTGTTCAACGCGCTGGCACTGACCGTACTCAGCGACGGCCAGTTGAAGGCGACGGTGGTCGCGGCCATCGTGGCGACCACCAGCTCGTACTTCATGAACCGGTACTGGACCTACCGGGACCGGCCCAAGTCGGCGCTCCAGCGGGAGTACGTGCTCTTCTTCCTGTTCAACATCACCGGCCTGCTGATCGAGGTCGGGATCCTGGCCCTGGCGAAGTACGGCTTCTCCATCCACGGGCTGCTGGCGCTGAACATCATCAAGATCGTCGGACTGGTCCTCGGCACCATCTTCCGATTCTGGGCATATCGGACGTTTGTCTTCCGGCCGGCACCTCGGGCGACCGCTGGCGGACCCGCCCCGAGCGACCCGGCGCAGCCGACCGGCCGTGTCCCGCAGCAACTGCACCGCGACCCGCAGTTGTCGGCGTCGGTTCAGGTGCCGGACAGCCCCGCGCTGCTGGCCGAACCGGGCGAGGCCCGCCATCCCGCGGAGATCGCCACAGCGGCGTCCCGCCCGGCCCCCCACTGACCCACGTCGTGCGCTCCGGCACCGGTGCTGACGCCGAACTGTTCTTCGAGGACCTCGCCCCTGGCGGATCCTTCGACCTCGGCGTCACCACGGTCGACGGCAGCGAGATGGTCAGCTTCGCGCAACGGTTCGACCCGCAGTGGTACCACGTCGACGCGCGGCTGGCCCGGGCCAGCCACCACGGGGCATTGATCGCCAGCGGCTTCTTCACCGTCAGCCTGTTCATGCGGGCCTACGTGGACGCGGTGCTCTCCCGGGCGGCCGCCGACGCCTCCCCCGGGTTGGAGGAACTGCGCTGGCTGGCACCGGTGTACGCCGGTGACCGGCTGGCCGGTCGCCTCGACGTGCTCAGTCGTCGGCTGTCCCACGCCCGGCCGGGTCTCGGCACGGTGACCCTGGTCGGGTCGCTGACCCGGCTCGACACCTACGACCGCCCCGAACGTGAGGTGCTGCGCACCAGGTTCCGCGGCTGGTTCGCGCTGCGCGACGACGGCCCCGGCCTGACCCGGACCGCGTCAGGCCGGGTGACCTGACCCGGACCGCGTCAGGCCGGGGCCCGGTCGGCGCGGAGGCCGCACCGGCCAGGATCGCCCAGCGGGTCAGGTGGCCGCCGGAGTGTCGTCGACCCGGTCCTGGCCCCGGTCCTGGCGGACCTCCTCGAGGATCTCCCGCATCTCGCCGTCACCGAGACTGTGCCGGTCGTGGTGGTTCTCCACGAGTTCGTACAACGTGGTCTGCACCCGACCCACGCCGGGAATGTCGGCCAGCACCGTCTGCCCCCGCTCCCCGGCGGACTCGATCGTCAACGTGCCGCAGCCCAGCAGCCGCTCGCTGAACCGCTGGCTCATCGAGTGGTCGTTGACCCGGTTCAGCGGGATGTCCCGCCGTTCCCGGGAGAAGACCCCGTGCTGCAGCACCACCCGCTCGTTGGTGAAGACGTAGTGGGTGGTCCGCCAGATCAGGAACGGGCGGACCGTCAGCCACGACACGGCCACCAGCCCGGCGACGGCGATCGCGTACAGCGCGACGGTGCCGCCGGTGCCGGCGGGCAGCAACAGGAACCCGGCCACCACGGCGGCCACCGCGAGCACCAGCACGGCTACCGGCCCCACCAGGGCCTTCCAGTGCGGGTGCAGATGCAACACGACATGCTCGTCATCGGTGAGCATGTCCTCGGGAAACGCCACGCCAACCTCCTCGCCCACAGCCGGGCCGTCGGCCCGGCCGGCGCGCCGCACACCGGCGCCGGCAAGACCGTAGCGGCTTCCCGCCACCGCGACGGTCAACCGCGCGTACCGTTTCCCGGCGCGTCGGGTCCGGGTGCCTTCGGCAGGTCGCCGGCGGGCACCTCCGGCAGGTCGCCGGCGGGCACGTCCACCGCGTCGGCGGCCCGTACGTGCAGCACGTCACCGGCGGCCACCGGCAGGTCGCCGGCTGCGGTCCGGACCACCAGCCGACCGCCGTCGTCGACGGTGACGGCCACCCCGGTCCGGACCACCCCGGTCGGTAGCGTCACCCGGACCGCACGGCCGATGGTCGCGCAGTGCCGTAGGTACGCCGGTCGCAGCCCGGCCGCCGTCGGGTCGCCACCGGCAGCCCGCCACCGCCCGTACCAGCTCTCGACGCCGCGCAGCAGGGCCCGCAGCAACGGGTCGCGGTCGGTCGCCGCCGCCCCGGCCAACTGCAGCGAGGTGGCCGGCAGGCCGGAGCCCGACGGCGGCAGCTCGTTGGCACGCAGCGTCACGTTCAACCCGATACCCAGCACCACCGCCGGGGCCCCGCCGGTCTGCGACGCCTCCGGCTGCGGTGCCTCCCGTGGCGCCGCCGGGGCGGCGAGGGCGGCCGGTCCGACCGGTGCCGCCTCGGCGAGGATTCCCGCGCACTTCGCCTCCCCGATCAGCAGATCGTTGGGCCATTTCAGCCGGGCCGGCAACTCGGCCAGTCGGGACACCGCCTCGGCCAACGCGACGCCGGCCAGCAGCGGCAACCAGCCGTACCGGGCCGGCGGCACCGCCGGCCAGCCCCGCGAGGGCCGGGCCAGCGCCGGACGCAGCAGCAGGCTCACCGCCAACCCGGCGCGGGGCGGCGAGATCCAGTCGCGGCCGAGCCGCCCCCGCCCGGCAGTCTGTTGTTCCGCCGCCACCACCAGACCCTCGGCCGCTCCGGCCCGTGCCGCCGCCAGCACGTCGATGTTCGTCGACCTGGTCACCGGCCGGACCTCCAGGTCCGTCCAGAGTCCACCAGGGACGACCAACGCCCGGCGCAGCCCGCGCTGATCGAGCGGCGGGCGGTCCAGATCGGTGTACGGCGAAGCGGACATCCGCCCAGCCTACGGCGCGATCACGGAAACTGACGGGAACCGTCCGGTACGGGTGCGACGCCCCGGTACGGGGTACCGGCGACCGTCGTACCGATCACCGGCACGGTGGCCGGCGGCGGTCCGGTCGGCACAGGTGGCACAGGTCCAGTCGGCACAGGTCCAGTCGGCACAGGTCCGGTCGGCGGGGTACCTTCCGGCGGCGTACCGACGATGCCCACCACGCCCTGCCGGGGCGGGATGTCGTCGGCACCCCGGCCACCACGCCGCTGCCGGGGCACCGTCGCGGTCGCGGCCACACCCGCCGGTACGCGGCGACGTGGCAGCCCGGCCCGCCCGGCGCGGCGACGCCCACCCCGCCGGTGCCGGGGCGCGGGTCGCCGGCCGCCCCGCCATCGATCGGCAGGCGGGCCTGCCTCGTCGACGGTCCACGCCCCGGTGGCCTCGTCGACCGTCCATACCCCGGTGGCCGGGTCCACCGTCCACGCCTCGGTGGCGGGCCGGGCCGGGCGCAGCATCGGCCACATGACCAGCAGCACCGTCAGACCGGCTGCGAACAGCGCGACTCCGAACATCGTCACGGTGGGGTAACGAACCGGACAACAACCAGGAAACGTCGCCGTCGCACCGGAGCACCGAGCGGGTTGAGGCGAACCGCACACCGGCCGCACCTGCCCGACGCCCCGTGCGTCGATACCATCCGCGGTGTGGGCGTGACGAGTGAGCAGTCCGGGACCGGAACCGACCTCCACAGCACCGCCGGCAAGTTGGCGGACCTGGAGCGCCGGGTCGACGAGGCGGTGCACGCCGGCTCGGCCCGCGCCGTGGACAAACAGCACGCCCGGGGCAAACGCACCGCCCGGGAACGGATCGCCATGCTGCTCGACGAGGGGTCCTTCGTCGAGCTGGACGAGCTGGCCCGGCACCGGTCGACCAACTTCGGGCTGGAGCGCACCCGCCCGTACGGCGACGGGGTCGTCACCGGCTACGGCACCGTCGACGGCCGACAGGTCTGCGTCTTCGCCCAGGACTTCACGGTCTTCGGTGGGTCCCTCGGCGAGGTGTTCGGCGAGAAGATCGTCAAGGTGATGGACCTGGCGATGAAGGTCGGCTGCCCGGTGATCGGGATCAACGACTCCGGCGGGGCCCGGATCCAGGAGGGTGTGGTCAGCCTCGGGCTGTACGGCGAGATCTTCTTCCGCAACGTCCGCGCCTCCGGCGTGATCCCACAGATCTCCCTGATCATGGGGCCGTGCGCGGGTGGGGCGGTCTACTCCCCCGCCGTCACCGACTTCACCGTGATGGTCGACAAGACCTCGCACATGTTCATCACCGGCCCGGACGTGATCCGGACGGTGACCGGCGAGGACGTCGGGATGGAGGAGCTCGGCGGGGCCCGGACCCACAACGCGACCAGCGGAAACGCCCACTACCTGGCGACCGACGAGGACGACGCGGTCGACTACGTCAAGGCGCTGCTGGCGTACCTGCCGAGCAACAACCTCGACGACCCGCCGACGCTGCCGACCACGCCGGAGGCGACGGTCACCGACGCCGACCGGGAGTTGGACGTCATCGTGCCGGACTCGGCCAACCATCCGTACGACATGCACCGGGTGATCGAGCACGTCGTCGACGACGGTGAGTTCCTCGAGATCCAGCCGCTGTACGCGCAGAACATCATCGTCGGCTTCGGCCGGATCGAGGGCCGACCGGTCGGTGTGGTCGCCAACCAGCCGCTGCACTTCGCCGGCTGTCTGGACATCGGCGCCTCGGAGAAGGCGGCCCGGTTCGTCCGGACCTGCGACGCGTTCAACATCCCGGTGCTGACCTTCGTCGACGTGCCCGGTTTCCTGCCCGGCACCGATCAGGAGTGGGACGGCATCATCCGCCGGGGCGCGAAGCTGATCTACGCGTACGCCGAGGCGACCGTCCCGAAGGTCACCGTCATCACCCGCAAGGCCTACGGCGGAGCGTACGACGTGATGGGCTCCAAGCACCTCGGCGCCGACCTCAACTTCGCCTGGCCGACCGCACAGATCGCGGTGATGGGTGCCCAGGGCGCGGTGAACATCCTCTACCGCGCGGAGCTGGCCGCCGCCGACGACCCGGCGGCGGTCCGGGCTCAGCGGATCGCCGAGTACGAGGAGCGGCTGGCCAACCCGTACGTCGCCGCCGAACGCGGCTACGTCGACGCGGTCGTCGCCCCGTCGCAGACCCGGCTGCAGGTGGCCCGGGGACTGCGGATGCTGCGCGGCAAGCGGGAGACCCTGCCGCCGAAGAAGCACGGCAACATCCCGCTCTAGGAACCCGCCGTCAGGTAGACCGGTCGACGTCCACGGGTTCCGACAGCGGTCACACAACTCGCCCCACGGGGGACTGCGAGTCATCGCATCGATACTTTACGTTGTCGATGCGACGCAGTCCGCGAGGAGGGCGCACCATGGCCGACCGCCGGCGACAACCAGACCCTTCGGATCCGTACCCCTCGTCATCCGTTGGTCGCTCCGAACGGTTCATCGACCCCGCCGCCATCGACACCCGCAGGGACTTCGCCCGCGAACTGACCAGGCTGCGGGTGGCCGCCGGCGTCACAGTGCGCCAGGTCGCCGGGAGAGTAGGTGTCCGTGGCGCGCACAGTACGGTTGGTGACTGGTTCGCCGGACGCGGCCTGCCGTCGCTGGCCTCCGGAGAGCTGTTCAACGCCGTACTCGCAGCGTGCGGGGTCAGCGACCACGAACTCGTCGAGCAATGGAACGCGGCATGGCACCGGGTACGCCAGGAGCCGGGCCGCAGGCCGGACGGGCCGACACCGTACCGCGGGCTGGCAGCATACCGATCCGAGGACGCGGACTGGTTCCACGGCCGCGCCCACCTCACCGCCGCGCTGGTGGCCGAGGTCCACTCCGCGCTGGACGCGGGCGGCGGAATCGTGGTCGTGGTAGGCGCTTCCGGGGCGGGTAAGTCGTCACTGCTGCAGGCCGGGCTCGTACCGGCCCTGCGATCCCAGCCCGACGACACCACCAGGACGACCGGACCGCTACTCCTCACGCCCACCGCCGAGCCGGTGCAGACCCTTCGCGAGCAACTGCAACGCACCGGCCGGCCCGCGCCGGGCACCGTCGTGATCATCGACCAGTTCGAGGAGGCGTTGACCACCGCCGCCGCCGCCCAACAGCAGTTCGTCGGCATGCTCGCCGAGCTGGCCACCGGTGCGGACGCAATGGTCGTCGTCCTGGGCGTCCGTGCCGACTTCTACGCGAGCCTGCTCCGTTTTCCGCAGCTCGTCGAGGCTGTCCGCACCCGCCAGGTCACCGTCGGGCCGATGAGCGAGTCGGAGCTACGGGAGGCGATCGTCGAACCCGCCCGCCGTAGCGGCGTGGATGTCGACGACGCCCTCGTTGAACTGCTGCTGCGTGAGGTGTCCCCAGAGAACCGGACGAGTACCGGGGCGCATGATCCCGGAGTCCTCCCGCTGCTCTCCCACGCCTTGCACGCCACCTGGCAGTACGAGCGGGGAAAGCAGTTGACCGTGGAATCGTATCGTCGGGCTGGAACCCTCGACGGCGCGCTGGCCGCCACGGCCGACGAGGTCTACCAGAGTCTCGATCCCCGACAGAAGAGACTGGCTCGTCGGCTGCTGCTGAATCTGGTCCAGGTATCGATCGACGCCGCAGACACCCGACGCCGAATGACGATACGAGCCTTCGAGGCCATCTTCGAGGCGTCGGAACTGGCAGACGGTCGGGCCGTGCTCGACCGGTTCGTCAGCCAACGGCTCGTCACCGTCGACGCCGAGACCCTCACGATCACGCATGAGGCGTTGCTCACGGCCTGGCCGACACTGCAGGACTGGATCGACAACGACCGGGCGGACCTCATCATCGGTCAGCGCCTCGACGCGGCCGCAGCGAACTGGCAGGCGGAGGCACGGGATCCCGCGACGTTGTACCGCGGGGTGAAGCTGACAGCCGCACAGGACTGGGCCGAGCAGCACGCCCCCGATGTATCGCCGCTCACCAGGGAGTTCATCAACGCCAGCAGCGTGCACGCCCGTCGGCGGACCCGCGCGCTGTACCAGGTGGTGGCTGCGCTGATCGTGCTGACTCTGACCACCGCGACGCTCGCGGTGTACGCCTTCGACCAGCGCAGCCGTGCCGAGAGCCGGAGCAGGGAAGCCGTGAGGCAGCGCAACGAGGCGATGTCCCGGCTGATCGCGGGTCGGGCTGATCGCGTCCGGGACAGCGACCCGGCCCTGGCCATGCAGTTGAGTCTCGCGGCGTACGAAATCGCCGAGACCGTCGAGGCGCGGTCCAGCCTGCTGGATGCCGCAGTCACGCCAGAGGTCGCGCGCAGTCATGCTTTCGTAGCAGCGGCGCAGGCGGTCGCGATCAGTCCGGACGAGCGGTTGCTGGCCGCGGTCGGTGCCGACGGTGCGGTACGCCTCTGGGACGCGACGGTACGGCCACCGGCGCTGATGGACGACGTGCCCGTGGCGCAGTCGCCGTCGGCGCTGTACTCGGTCGCGTTCAGCCCGGACGGGAAGCTGCTCGCCGCCGCCGGCGCCGACAAAGTGATCCATCTGTTGCAGGCCTCCGCAGCGACGCACCGGTTCCGGTCGGTCGGCGAGATCGTCGGGCCGGAATCGACGATCTACTCCCTCGCGTTCAGTCCCGACGGACGGACACTCGCCGCCGGCGGGGCTGATCGCCTGATACACCGCTGGACCGTCGCCGATCCGGAGCGCCCGGTCGTCCTGCCCGAACTGCACGGCTCCGCCGATACCGTCCAGTCCGTGGCGTGGCACCCACTCGGGACGATGCTGGCGGCCGCCGGCGGCGACGGGGCCGTCAGACTGTGGCGGATCGACGGCGGCGCAGCTGCGACGCCGCTGGGTCCCTTCCCCTCCGGACACGCCGGACGGATCACCGCAGTGGCCTTCAGCCCGGACGGCCAGCGTATCGCCTCGGCGAGCACGGACAAGTCGGCTCAGGTCTGGCGCCTCGCCCATCCGGATCCACCGGTCCTGGAACGGGTACTGACCGGGCACACGAGCTGGGTCAACACCGTCGCCTTCGGGCCAGACGGCCGCACTGTTGCGACCGGCTCGTCCGACCGGACTCTGAACCTCCACGACCTCTCGTCCGGAGCGGTGACCGCGACGCTTCCCCACCCCGCACCGGTCACCGGCGTGGCGATGGGTCACGACGGCCACAGCCTTGTCACCTCCGGGATCGATGGGGTCGTACGGTTCTGGCGGTATCCAGGACCGGTGCTGCGCGGCGCGGCCGACACGATCTTCAATCTCGCTGTCGCCGGCCCGCTGCTGGCTTCCGCGAGTCGCGACGGCACGGTCAGCTTGTGGGACATCGAGCAGGTGCGACAGCCAGAACCGGTAGGGACGCCGCTACGAAGTCAGACACCTCACGAGGAACTCGCCGCGACGGTGGCGGTCAGCCCGGACGGAACCTTGCTGGCGGCAGCTACCCGGGCTGGAGCGGTACGGCTCTGGGACATCAGTGAACCGGCCGCTCCACGGTTGTTCGACAGGGCGCTGGAGGGTCCCGAGGCCTTGGTGCAAGCGCTCGCCTTCACCGCCGACGGAGCCGTCCTGGCCGCCGGCGGAGACGACGGCGACATCCATCTCTGGTCCGTCGCGGATCCTGCCCGTGCCCACCCGGCCGGCACGATCGAGGGCAACACGGCGATCGTGCTCTCGCTGGCGACGAGTCCGGACAGCACGTTGCTCGCGGCGACGACGACCGACGCCGACGTACGGATGTTCGACATAAGCGACCCCCGACACCCGGTACCCACCGGCCGGGCGTTGACCGGCTTCACGGGCTATGCGCAGAGCGTTGCTTTCAGCCCGGACGGTCGGCGGATCGCGGCTGGCAGCGCCGACCGGACCATCCGGATCTGGGACCTCTCGGAACCAGGCCGCCCGACCCCGGTCGGCTCACCGGTCACCGGTCCGGTCGGTGGCGTCCTCGCGGTCGTCTTCAGCCCGGATGGGCACACCCTAGCCGCAGCCTCCATCGACGGTGCCGTCTGGCTCTGGGCGCTCGACGAGCCTGGCCCGCCACGGCCGGTCGCGGTGTTGAACCGGGCGACAGACGCGGTCAACGCCGTCACCTTCACCTCCGACGGACGCGGCCTCGCTGCGGCAGGTACCGACGGCACCATCCGCTTGTGGGACGTCGAGCCGGCACGGGTGGCATCCTGGATCTGCTCCGCTGCGGGAGACCCGCTGACGGAAGCCGAGTGGCGACAGTACGTTCCCGATCTTCACTACGATCCACCGTGCTGACGGCGCGTTGGCCGCCTGCGTGAAGCCCGTACGGCCTTGTACGGAGCCGGCGGCGACCCGTCCGGCCTTGTCCGGACCGGTCCCGGGAGCCTTCCGCCGCGACCTGCCTGGCCGATTCCCTGGACATGGACGCACATCAGCGTCCGACCGCCAGGAGGGAACGACACATGACCAGTGCACCATCGTCACCACCCCGGAGCCGCCGAGCGCTCCGTCGGATCGCAGCCACGATCGCCCTCGCCCTCGTCTCGGTGACCGGCCTGGTGGGGCTCTCCGCCGGGCCGGCCGCAGCCAGCTGGCACGCGGCCTCGGTCGGCTCCTGGACCCCCGACCCCGGACTGAGCCTTCGGGACTGCTACCACCCGACGGTGAAGCTGCCGCCGAGCCAGGACTGCACGTTCATCAGGCATCTGCCCCGGTACACCAGTGTCCACGTCGTCTGCCAACGCTCCGGACAGAACATCGGCGGCAACAACGTGTGGGACTACGTGGTCTACTCCGGTGGCGAGGGCTTCGTCTCCGACTACTACATGAACACCGGTCACGCGAACTGGATCCCTGGCATCGACATCTGCACCTGACGTACGAAGGCAGGTAGGGGGTGGAGCGGCGCTCCACCCCCTACCTGCTCGACCTCGACGGTCATCTCCCGACCGGCAGGCTCAGCTCGGGCAGCCAGGGGCCGGCCAGCAGCAGCCCACCGACGACCAGCGCCGCGACGTTGACCAGGCCGAACAGGCCCACCCAGACCAGACCCGGCACCCGGGTCAGCCAGGCCAACTGGTCGGCGTCCGACTCCGGCGAGCGGCCCTGGGCGCGCAGCCGCTGCAACTCACCGACCGGCCGGATCCCGCCGATCAGCAGGAACCACACCCCGGTGTAGGCGAACGCGGCCTGTACCTGCGGGGTCGCCAACCAGGAGACCGCGAGGACCACCCCGCCGGTGACCAGGATCGACACGATGCCGAACATGTTGCGGATCATCAGCAGCATGGCGAACAGCAGCGCCACGGCGATCCACAGCAGCAGGGTGATCCGGTTGCCGCCGAGCAGCCAGGCACCGGCCAGGCCGACCAGCGACGGCGCGACGTAGCCGGCCAGCAGCGTGAGGATCATGCCGGGCCCGGTCGGCCGCCCGGCGGACAGGGTCAGCCCGGAGGTGTCCGAGTGCAGCCGGATGCCCTTCAGTTTGCGTCCGGTGACCAACGCGATCAGCGCGTGACCGCCCTCGTGGGCGATGGTGATCGCGTTGCGGGCGATCCGCCACGGCAGGCGTACGACGACCACCGCCACGGCGAGCACCGCGGTGATCAGCACCAGCAACGGCGGCGGGTCGGGCTGCGCGCCGAACAAGCGGTTCCACATATCCGTCAGCCCGGTGATCGACACAGCCCGCGAGCCTACCCACCGCGTACCAACCCCACCAGA
This sequence comes from Solwaraspora sp. WMMD791, assembly GCF_029581195.1. Taxonomy (NCBI): domain Bacteria; kingdom Bacillati; phylum Actinomycetota; class Actinomycetes; order Micromonosporales; family Micromonosporaceae; genus Solwaraspora; species Solwaraspora sp. WMMD791. Next base: position 5,830,897 of record NZ_CP120737.1, on the reverse strand, counting down.
GCGCCGAAAGGTGAGACATGGCCGTACGTCGTCGACAGCGCCACGTCGACAGCAGCCAGCGGCCGGGAGGTGCCGGACATGAGCGTCGCCACTGCCGCCCGCTTGGCGAACGCCCTGCCCTCGCTGCGACGGTCAGCGGCGACGCTGCAGCGACTCCAGGGTTCGCGCGGCGGCCCGGCGGCCCGGCACCAGCGGGTCCGGGCTGCTCCCGGCACCGGCGCCCGGTCCGCGCCGGGCGTCGACGGCGGCGGCGACCATGGCCAGCCGGCGGTCCCCCGGCGGTACGTCGATCCGGAAGTGACCCTCCTGTGGCGTCTGCCGGTCGTCGCCGCCCCAGCGGACCACCCCGGCACACTCGGCCAGGATGTCGCGGACGACGATCAGCTGCGTCGGGAAGAGGCCGCCGGTCACGCCGGCCGGATAGCGGGCCGGGTGCAGGGCGATCGCCGTACCGCTGCGGTGGGCGGCGGAGCCGGTGGGCTGCCAGCCGGACGCGTCGCCGTCGCCCAGCGGTGCGACCTCGTAGTGGAAGCGGCGGGCGACGTGCCGCAGCACGGTGGCGACGGCACCGCCGACCAGTAGCACGGTGGCGTCGCTGCCCTCGATCCGCACCGGTGTGATCTGCCCGGCGTCCACTGTCGGCCAGCTGGTCGCGGTCGGGTCGGGCGGTGCCGCGCCTGCGGCCGGCGCCGTGTGGTCGGCCGGGGCACCGGGTGCGGCCGCGCCGGCCGCCGGCAGGTTGGCCGCGCCGAGCAGCGCGCCGCCGGTGACGGCTCCGCCGGCCGCGAGCAGCCTGCGGCGGGGCATCATGGTCGATGTCATCTGGTCGTCTCCGTCGTCGTGGCGGCGGTCTCGACCGAGGAGACCCCCGGGTCGGTGCCCGGCCGGTGGATGTTCTTGTCGATCTCGATGGCGCCGCTGCCGGTGCCGACGGTGAGGGTCTGGATCTGGTTGAACGACCAGTTCTCCGGCAGCGGGAAGCCCATGTTGCCGGAGAACCCGGTCGACATGCCGGAGACGAACGACCACCGTGCCTGCGTCTGCTGACTGACCTGGGCACAGACGTTGCGGGATCCGTACACGCCGTGGACGTACCGGTTGCCGGCGGCGGCCAGCCCGGCCACCACCCCGGTGAAGTACGGCACGATGTGGGAGGCGATGTCGGCCCCGGTGGCGTCGTAGTCCACCGCGAAGTAGATCACCGTGCCGGCCCGGAAGCCGTAGCCGAGCGCGGCGGCGTGGGCGTCCAGCGCGTCCTGGTAGCCGGTGGCGTAGGTGAAGTAGGAGACCTCTTCGCCGTAGTACTGGGAGATCGGGAAGACCTTCAGACCGTTGCGGAAGATGGTGTCGAGCTCACCCGGCTGGATCTTCTTGTTCAGCGTCCCCCAGGGCTTCTCGTCGAGGTACCGCCCGACCACCCGGTAACCGGCGGCGTACAGAGCCTGGGCCCGGGCGTCGGTGACCGTGGTGACGCAGTCCGCGGCGGTGCCGGGCCGGCTCGGGTCGCCGGTGGAGACCAGCAGTTGGCACCAGGTCGCGAAGTCACCGGCGCCGGTGACCGGCAGCACGGAGAAGGACTGGAAGTCGCGTACCGCCGCCGCGACCGTGCCGTCGTAGCTGCTGGTGAAGGTCTGGTACGTACCGCCGGCGGCGAGCCTGATCCGGTTGACCACCATGGCGGCGGTGAAGATCTGCACGAACACCCCGGTCGAGCCGACGGTGAGGTGGTGGTTGCGCAGGCCGGCCTGGGTCCCCGGGCCGAACACCCCGGTGGCCTGGTCGTCGGTCATCCCCAGCTCGAACTGGATGGCCAGGAACAGCGCCTTCTGGACGTCCCGGGAGAAGTTGCCGTCGCAGGGTGCGACGAAGAAGTCACGGCGGTGCACGTACCGGCCGTTGAGCCACTGCTGGATCTGCCGGATCGCCGCCGAGCCGCCGGGCAGCAGGACGTAGGCATCCATGGTCAGCATCGCCTTGACCACCTTCGGCGAGGCGGCGCCGCCGACGATCGGGCCCAGCCCGGCGTCGGCCATCATGGCGGTCACCGCGGCCTGGGTGTTCGGGCCGAAGGTGCCGGTGATCCCGCCCGCGTGGTAGCCCTTGCAGAAGCAGGCCGCCTGCAGGATCCGCACCATGTTGGTGTTCGGGTCGCCGATGCGAATCCCGCCGCGCTGGGTCAGCAGGGACAGCGTCGTGGGGCCGAAGTTGTCGACCAGGGTGGCGATGCCGAGCTCATGCTGCAGCGCCCTGGTGAGGGCGTACATGGTGGGCCAGCCGGTGCGCCCGTCCTCCGCCACGACCTGGTAGCCGGGCACCTGACGATAGGTGGCGTTGACCCATTGCTGGGCAGCCAGAACCATTGGATCCAACTCGTCTCCCCGTGTGCGCCGCCGGTTTCGCCGGTCGGCAGATCGAGCCCGTGGCGGTCCGCCGTCCTCAGGCTAGTCGGCGCATAGATCACAATCAACGGCTACGGAGAGAAGTGACATCGTTACGACAGCGGGTCCGCCGCTCGGCGGGCACCGCGACCGATCAGCTGGGACGCCCCGACTGCGGCTCCGGCCACGGCGGCGACGCCGGCCACGACCAGCAGTACGGTCAGCAGCCCCACGCTGGCGACCAGCAGGGCAACGTCGGCCAATGCCACCAGCATCCACAGTGCCAGACTCGGCTTGACGATCCGTCGACGGTTGCTCATGTCGCACCTCCTTCCGTCGTGTCCAGGGTGGTACCCCGAAGATCGGAAGTTAATGCGTACGGTGCGGCGGCTCAGCTCCCGGCCGGGCGGAACCGGCTCGCCATCAGGTCGAAGTACACCAGGTCCTCCTGCCACCGGTCGGCCGTGGTGGACCAGTAGATCGAGTAGGCCTTGTCCGGCGCGGTGACGAATCCCCGGTTGCGTACCTGCAGCCGGTTGCCCCGGGTGCTGGTGTAGCGGAACTCCCAGTCGGCGGCGGACAGGAAGTAGTCGACGGCTTCGATCCGGACCCGCTCGTAGTTGTTGTAGCCACCCCGCCGGGACTGCTCCTGGCTCTCCCAGTCGGCGACCGGGTCAGGCTTGGGGCTGTCGGTCTGGTCGATGATGATCAGTCGCCCGAGTTGTGCGGTCTCCCGGAACTCGACCCGGTTGCCGTCGCGGGTGACCGCCCAGCCCTCCGGCACCGGAACGGAGAACCCGGTCGGGTCCTCGTGCAGCCGCCAGCCGGCCGGCAACGGCCCGGCCTGGGCCGGCCCGGTCGGCGGTTCGGTCGTCGGGGTCGGCGACGTCGGTGCACTCGGCGTTGGCGCGGCGGACGACGGCTGCGGTGAGGCTTCGGCGCTCGGCGCGCCGCTGGCGGCCGCCGAGGGCGCGGCCGGCGAGGGCGCGGCCGGCGACTCGCCGGCTCCGGTGCCGAGCTGTCCGCGCCGCTCACCCTCGTCGCCGAGGCTGAGCATCGCGACGGTCACCAACAGCACGAGTACGACGATCCCGGCGGCGCTGCCGAGCAGCACGTTGCGCGGCACCGCGCCGATGGTGCGGGCGGCCCGGTCGAACAGCAGCGCCGGGGTCGACCAGTTCTGCCGCTGCGACGCGGGCTCCGGCCGGTGGTCCACGCTGGTCGCGGCGGCGACGGCAGGGGCCGGCACGGCAGGGGCCGAAGGCTCGGCGGCAGCGGGGCCGCTCCGGTCGGCCGGCTCGTCGACGGCGGGTGCCACTGTGGTCGGCTCGTCGGCCGGCTCGTCGACCGGCGCCGCGACGGCGGGGGCCGGCGCCACGACGGCGGGGGCCGGCGCCACGACGGCGGGGGCCGGCTCCTGCCTCGCCGCCGGCTTGGCGGTGCCCGACTTGACGGCCCGCACGACCTGGGTCGGCTCAGCCTTGACCTGCGGCTCAGCCTTGACCTGCGGCTCAGCCTTGACCTGCGGCTCAGCCTGGGTCGGCGGCGTCGGCTGCGCCGGGCCGGCCGGCGGCAGCACGGTCGTTTCGGCCGGCGCGGGTGCAGCCGGTTTCGGCGCCGGAAGCACGCTGGTCTCGGCGGCCGGCGACCTGACCACCTTGGTCTCGTCGGCCGCGACCGATGGCGACCCGACCACCTTGGTCTCGTCCGAAGCCGCGGCGGGCCGGGCGATCGGGCCGTACTTCGCCGGCCCCGGCACCACCGGCAGCGGGGTCGGCAACGGCGAGACCGGCGAGACCGGCCCCGGCGACACGGGGCTACGCGGCGCGGCCGAACGCGGACCGGGAACGATCCCCGACCGTGACTCGCCGGGCCGCAGCTCCCGGGAGCCGAGCGGGCTCGGTCGGCGTACGCCGTCGAGTAGTGACCGGCCCCGACGCGGACCGCGCCCGGCGGCCCGGGTCAGCAGGCGCTCCGCCTCGTCGGCCTTCATCCGGGTCTGCGGGTCCTTGCGCAACAGCCCGGCGAGGACCGGCTTGAGCGGCCCGGCGCGGCGGGCCGGCGGCGGCGGCTCGGTGGCCAGCGCGGAGAGCGTGGCGATCGCCGTCGGTCGGGCGTACGGCGACTGCCCTTCGACGGCCGCGTACAGGGTCGCGCCGAGCGACCAGAGGTCACCTTCGGGCCCGGCGCTGCCGGTGCGGGCGCGCTCCGGGGCGATGTACGCCGGTGAGCCGAGCACCAGGCCGGTCCGGGTGACGTTCGGGTCACCGGGCACGGTGGCCAGCCCGAAGTCGGTCAGCACCACCCGGCCGTCATGGCCGATGAGCACGTTGCCGGGCTTGACGTCCCGGTGCATGACCCCGGAAAGGTGCGCCGAACGCAAGGCGCCGAGTACGCCGAGACCGATCTCCGCGGCCCGACTGGCCGGCACCGGGCCGCTGTCGGCGAGCAGGTCCTGCAACGACCGTGACGGTACGTACTCCATCACGATCCACGGGTCACCGTCGGTACGTAGCACGTCGAAGACCCGTACGACGTTGATGTGGTTGAGCCGGGCGATGGCCCGCGCCTCCCGCAGCGAGCGTTCCCGCATCTCGCGGCGCTCCTGGTTGGTCAGCCCCGGCGGCGGCACCAGCTCCTTGATGGCGACGTCGCGGTGCAGCACCTCGTCACGGGCCTTCCAGACCCGGCCCATGCCGCCCTGACCGAGCGGCTCGACCAGCCGGTAACGGTCAGCAACAAGTTGCGGGGGCACAGCGGACATCCAAATGACCGTACCCGGAAGATCTGGGTGCCACACGATCGGCACGCGGCCGGTGTGAGCCGCGCGTCATATTGTACGATCCGGCAACCCGGTGGCCAGCCTGGCGCGCCAGTGATGATCACCATTCGTCGCCGGTCCGGCGACCACCGGTCGACCGCGTCGGCCGCTCCGCGTAGCCTGGGCCGATGAGCGAGGCGCGGCACGATTGGCGGATCACCCGGGGGTCACCGACCGCCGAGGAGCTGGCCGCGCTGGTCGGCGCCGTACTCAGCCGTACCCGTCCGGTTTCCGACAGTGACGCCCACGACGGCGCCCGCGACCCTGCGGTCTCCCGCTGGGCCCGCAGCGTCCGGCCCGACCGTGGCCCGCTGCCCCGGCCCGGCCCGGACGCCTGGCGCACGTCGGCGTCCCCGCGCTGACCGGCCGGGTAGCCTGACCGACCGTGCCCACCTCGATGCGTCCCCGCCTGGTACTCGCCTCGGCCAGCCCCGCCCGGTACGCGCTGCTGCAGTCCGCCGGGATCACCCCGCAGGTGCTGGTGAGCGGCGTCGACGAGGAGTCGGTGACGCTGGAGCGCCCCGACGAGCTGTGCCTGGCCCTGGCCCGGATGAAGATGGTCGCCGTCGCCGACCGGCTGCGCCCCGACCACGTCGAGGGCGATGCCGACCTGCTCGTCCTCGGCTGCGACTCGGTGCTGCACTTCGACGGCGCGGTCTATGGCAAGCCGGCCGACGCCGCCGACGCCGCCGAGCGCTGGCGGCGGATGCGCGGCCGCAGCGGGGTGCTGTACACCGGGCATGCGCTGACCAGCCTGGCGAGCGGGGTCCGGGCCGAACGGACCGCCGCGACCGTGGTGCACTTCGCCGACATCTCCGACGACGAGATCGCCGCCTACGTGGCCACCGGCGAGCCGCTACGGGTGGCGGGCTCGTTCACCATCGACGGGGTGGGTGCGCCGTTCCTCGACCGGATCGAAGGCGATCACGGGACGGTCGTGGGGTTGTCGTTGCCGCTGCTGCGCCGGCTGGTGGCCGACGTCGGCCACCGGATCACCGATCTGTGGGGCGCGGCCGACGAGGACCGGTGACCCGCTAGCGTTCGGTGCATGACCACCAAGACGTTGCCGATGACGGATGCGCTGCAGGCGTACGTCGTCGCCCACGGCACCCCGCCGGACGAGATCGTCGGCGATCTCATCGCCGAGACCGCGACCAACCTGCCGGAGAACGCGCAGATGCAGGTCGCACCCGAACAGGCCGCCCTGATGACCATGCTGGCCCGGCTGGTGGGTGCCCGCCAGGCGGTCGAGGTGGGCACCTTCACCGGGCTCTCCGCGCTCGCGATCGCCCGGGGCCTCGCCGCCGACGGTCAGCTGATCTGCCTGGACGTCTCCGAGGAGTTCACCTCGGTGGCCCGCCGCTACTGGCAGCGGGCGGGCGTCGACGACCGGATCGAGCTGCGGATCGGGCCGGCCGCCGACTCGCTGCGGGCGTTGCCGACCGAGCCGCACCTGGACCTGGCATTCATCGACGCCGACAAGATCAGCTATCCGGTGTACTGGGCCGAGCTGGTGCCCCGGATGCGCCCCGGCGGGCTGATCGTGGTCGACAACGTACTGCGCCACGGCCGGGTCCTGCAGCCGCAGAGCGAGGAGGACCGGGCGATGGTCGCCTTCAACCGGCAGGTCGCCGACGACGACCGGGTGGACGTGGTGATGCTGGCCATCGCCGACGGCCTGACCCTGGCCCGCCGCCGCTGACCACCGGCCCGTCCCGTCCCGGCCCGCAGCCGGGGGCGGGTCGAGCCGGCCGGCGGTAGCCTGGAGTCGCTGCCCTCTGCGCCGTTGCCGTGCGCAGAGGGCAGCCCTGGGTGCGGCGCCGTTACCGGACGCTGCGGGCGAAGGCGCGGGCAGCCCAGGTCACCGCGAGCGCGGCCAGCGCCATGGTGATCAACAGCCCCTGCCAGACCGCGTCGTCGCCGATGTTCCCGGCGAACAGGGCACGGGTGCCGTCGACTGCCCAGGAGAACGGGTTCCACTGGGCCACCCGCTGCAGCCACAGTGGCGCGAAGGCCAGCGGCAGCAGGATGCCGGAGAGCAGCAGCACCGGCTGGGCGACGGTGTTCATCAGCGGGGCGAGCGCGTCCTCGCTGCGGACCAGCAGCGCCACGCCGTACGACACGGCCGAGGTCATCAGCGCGATCAGGGCGAGCAGCAGGTACGCCAGCAGCAGGTTGCCCAGCTGCACGGTCAGCCCGAACGGGATCGCCAGCACGGTGATGATCACTGCCTGCAGCAGCAGCGACACCACGTCGCGCAGGCTGCGCCCGAGCAGCAGGGCGAGTCGGCTGACCGGGGTGACCCGGGACCGCTCGATCACGCCGGCCCGCAGCTCGGCGATCAGACCGAACCCCTGGAACAGTCCGCCGAAGATGGCCAGCAGCACCAGCAGGCCGGGCACGAAGATGCGGTAGATCTCCGCGTCGGTGCTCGCCCCCATCGGGGCCAGCGCCGGCTTGAGCAGCGGCGCGAACAACAACAGGTACATGATCGGCTGGAACACGCCGACGAAGATCCAGACAGGGTTGCGCAGCAGCAACGTCGCCTGTCGTTGGAAGATCAGCCAGGTGTCGCGGGCGAATTTCATCTCGTGGTCTCCGATTTCAGCTTTCGCGCAGCGAGCGGCCGGTCTTGGTGAGGAAGACGTCGTCGAGGCTCGGCCGGTGCAGCTCGATCGAGCCGAGGTCGAGGCCGGCGCCGTCGAGGGTGCGCAGGATCTGCGGGATGGCGGTGGCACCGTCGTCGACGAACAGGCGCAGTCCGCCGTCGTCCGGGGTCTCCAGCTTGGCGACGTACGGCTGGGTGTCGAGCAGTTGCGCGGCGGTGGCCGCCTGGCCCGGTCGCAGCCCGACGGTGACCACCTCGCCGGCGATCTCCCGCTTCAGCGCGGCGGGGGTGCCCTCGGTGACGATCTCACCGTGATCCATGATCGCGATCCGGTCGCAGAGCGCGTCGGCCTCGTCGAGGTAGTGGGTGGTGATGAAGACGGTCATGCCCTCGGCGCGCAGCCGACGGATCTCGTCCCACATGTGGGCCCGGCTCTGCGGGTCGAGCCCGGTGGTCGGTTCGTCGAGGAAGACCACCTTCGGCTCGTGGATGATGCCCAGCGCGATCTCGACCCGGCGGCGCTGACCACCGGAGTAGGTCTTGCACTTGCGGTCGGCGTACTCGGTCAGCTGGAAGGCGGCCAGGGCCCGGGTGGCCCGGCGCTGCGCCTCGGCCTTGCCGATGCCGTACATCCGGGCGTGCATCACCAGTTCCTCGCGGCCGGTGACCTCGTCCCAGGTGCTGCCGCCCTGGGCGACGTAGCCGATCCGGCGGCGTACCTCGCCGGGGTCGCGCAGCAGGTCGGCCCCGGCGATGACGGCTTCGCCGCCGTCAGGCTCGATCAGGGTGGCGAGCATCCGCAGGGTGGTGGTCTTGCCGGCGCCGTTGGGCCCGAGGAAGCCGAAGATCTCGCCCTCCTCGACCAGCATGTCGACGCCGCGGACCGCGTCGACGGTCTTGGCACCGCGCCCCTGCCGGGAGCGGAACGACTTCCGCAGCCCCTTGGTCTCGATCATCAGTGTGCTCCTGGACTGCCCGAAGATTAGTCAAGCTTGAGTATTCCACCCGGGTCACAGCGGATCCCGGTCACCTGCGTCGACGTCAGCCTGCCAGCCGGCCCAGGCCGCGTCAGCCGACTTCTCAGCCGGCTGGTAGGACGCCCCGGCGGCGATCAGCTCGGCGACCCGCTCACACCAGGCGATCTCCCCCTCGGCACGCGCGATCGTCAGCTCCAGCATCCACCCGACGTACGACGGTTTCTGCCGGGGCCAGCCACCGGCCAGCTCGTCGCGGGCGGCGGCGTTGCCGGCCCGCAGCGTCGCCGCCCGCGCCCGCAGCGCCGCGACCGCCTCCGCCCGGGGCATCGCCGGCAGGAACGCGAACGCGCTGAGGAAAGGATCCGCCGCCGGTCGAGAGTCCGACCAGTGTCGACGCAGCAGATCGTCGAACTCCTCGACGCCGGCGGCGGTGATCTCGTAGCTGGTGCGGGCCGGCCGGGAGCCGACCTGGGCGGTACCCACCTGCCGGAGCAGTCCCTCCTCGGCAAGGGTGCGCAGCGCGTGGTAGATCGAACCCGGTGCCACGTTGGCCCAGCTGTCCGCCCGCCAGCTCAGCAACTCGCGGCGCACGTCGTAGCCGTGCACCGGTTGCATCCACTTGACCAGGCCGAGAATCATCATCCGAGTGGCAGACACGGCGCCGAGCCTATTGAACGGTGCCTCATCCCACACCGAAGCGCAGGTCAGATCGATCACGCTGGCCGTTAGACTCCCGCATTAGTCCGTGAGCAAGGGAGAACAGGGCGTGCGCAAAGTTCTCGTCGCAAACCGGGGCGAAATCGCGGTCCGGGTCATCCGGGCCTGCCAGGACGCCGGCCTGACCAGCGTCGCGGTCTACGCCGACACCGACCGCGAGGCTCTGCACGCCAGGCTCGCCGACGAGGCGTACGCTCTCGGCGGGGAGACCGCCGCCGAGACCTACCTGCGGATCGACAAACTGCTCGACGTCGCCGCCCGGTCCGGGGCCGACGCCGTGCACCCCGGGTACGGATTCCTCTCCGAGAACGCCGACTTCGCCGCCGCGGTCATCGACGCCGGGCTGACCTGGATCGGGCCCAGCCCGCAGGCGATCCGCGACCTCGGCGACAAGGTCACCGCCCGGCACATCGCCCAGCGGGCCGGCGCGCCACTCGTCCCCGGCACCGCCGACCCCGTCGCCGGGCCCGACGAAGTGGTCGCCTTCGCCGAACAGTACGGGCTACCGGTGGCGATCAAGGCCGCGTTCGGCGGCGGCGGGCGCGGCCTCAAGGTCGCCCGCAGCATCGACGAGATCGGCGACCTGTTCGAGTCGGCCACCCGCGAGGCCGTCGCCGCGTTCGGCCGGGGCGAGTGCTTCGTCGAGCGCTACCTGGACCGGCCCCGGCACGTCGAGGCGCAGGTCCTGGCCGACCAGCACGGCAACGTGGTCGTGGTCGGCACCCGGGACTGCTCGCTGCAGCGCCGCCATCAGAAGCTCGTCGAGGAGGCACCGGCGCCGTTCCTCACCGACGCCCAGCGCGCCGAGATCCACGCCAGCGCCAAGGCGATCTGCCGGGAAGCCGGCTACCACGGGGCCGGCACCGTCGAGTACCTCGTCGGCACCGACGGCACCATCTCCTTCCTGGAGGTCAACACCAGGTTGCAGGTCGAGCACCCGGTCACCGAGGAGACCGCCGGCATCGACCTGGTCCGCGAACAGTTCCGGATCGCCGCCGGCGAGCGGCTGCGGTTCACCGACGACCCGACGCCGCGCGGACACTCCATCGAGTTCCGGATCAACGGCGAGGACCCGGGCCGCAACTTCCTGCCCGCGCCGGGCACCATCACCGCACTGCGGCTGCCGACCGGCCCCGGCGTACGGGTGGACACCGGCGTCACCGCCGGCGACGCCGTCAGCGGCAACTTCGACTCGCTGCTGGCAAAGCTGATCGTCACCGGCGAGACCCGCACCGAGGCGCTGGAACGCGCCCGGCGGGCGCTGGACGAGATGGTCGTCGACGGGATGGCCACCGCCCTGCCGTTCCACCGCCTGGTGGTGCGGGACCCGGCATTCACCAGCGAGCCGTTCACCGTGCACACCCGGTGGATCGAGACCGAGTTCGACAACACCGTCCCGGCCTTCACCGTGCCGGCGGCGGCCGACACCCCGGCCGAGGCCCGCGAGACCGTCGTGGTCGAGGTCGGCGGCAAGCGGCTGGAGGTCACCTTCCCCGCCGGCTTCGGCGGCGGTACGCCGACCGCGCCGACCGCCGCCCGACAGCCGGCCCGCCGTCGGGGCGGCACCAGCGCGGCGGCCGCCACCAGCGGCGATGCACTGGTCTCACCGATGCAGGGCACCATCATCAAGATCGCGGTCGCCGACGGCGACCAGGTCGCCGAGGGCGACCCGATCGTGGTGCTGGAGGCGATGAAGATGGAGCAGCCGCTCAACGCGCACAAGGCCGGTACGGTCAGCAGCCTGGCCGCCGAGGTCGGCGCGGTGGTCGGCGCCGGCGCGACGATCTGTGTGATCGGCTGACCGCACTGCATGGCCACCTGACCGACGGTCGGTCGCTGGTCCCGCTGCGTGGCCGTGGCACCGCCGGGCATGATGGGCAGAGTGCGGTTCATCACCGGCGCGGCACCCGCGCACGACCTGACCTACAACGACGTCTTCCTGGTCCCGAACCGGTCGGACGTCGCCTCCCGGCTCGACGTCGACCTGGCCACGGCGGACGGCACCGGCACCACCGTTCCGCTCGTGGCGGCCAACATGACGGCGGTCGCCGGACGGCGGATGGCCGAGACAGCGGCCCGACGGGGCGGCCTGGCGGTGATCCCGCAGGACATCCCGATCGAGGTGATCGCCGAGGTAATCACCTGGGTCAAGCAACGCCACCTGGTCTACGACACCGCGCTGACCCTGGGCCCCGCCGACACCGTCGGCGACGCCATCCACCTGCTGCCGAAACGGGCCCACCGGGCAGTGATCGTGGTCGACGACGGCCGGCCGGTCGGCATCGTCACCGAGACCGACTGCGCCGGGGTCGACCGGTTCGCCCAACTGCACGAGGTGATGTCGGCCAACCTGCTGACCGTCGCCGGGTCGGTCGATCCGCGTACCGGGTTCGACCTGCTGGCGCAGGGCCGCCGCCGGGTCGCCCCGGTGGTCGACGCCGACGGGCGGCTGGTCGGCGTGCTGACCCGGGCCGGCGCGCTGCGGGCCACGCTCTACCGGCCGGCGGTCGACGCCGACGGGCGGCTGCGGGTCGCCGCCGCCGTCGGGATCAACGGTGACGTCGCCGGCAAGGCGGCCGCGCTGATCGCCGCCGGGGTGGACACCATCGTGGTCGACACCGCGCACGGCCACCAGGAACGGATGCTGGCCGCCGTGCGTACCGTCCGCAAGCTCGACCCGCCGGTGCCGGTGGTCGCCGGCAACGTCGTCACCGCCGCCGGGGTCGACGACCTGATCGACGCCGGCGCCGACATCGTCAAGGTCGGCGTCGGGCCGGGCGCGATGTGCACCACCCGGATGATGACCGGGGTCGGCCGGCCGCAGTTCTCCGCCGTACTGGAGTGCGCGGCGGCGGCGCGCCGACGCGGCCGGCACGTCTGGGCCGACGGCGGGGTCCGCCACCCCCGCGACGTGGCGCTCGCCCTGGCCGCCGGCGCGGCCAACGTGATGATCGGCTCCTGGTTCGCCGGCACCTACGAATCCCCAGGTGACCTGTACACCGACGCCGACGGGCGACGGTACAAGGAGAGCTTCGGGATGGCGTCGGCGCGGGCGGTCAGCGCCCGCACCGCCGACGACAGCCCGTTCGACCGGGCCCGCAAGGCGGTCTTCGAGGAGGGCATCTCGTCGGCGCGGATGCTGCTCGACCCGGACCGTCCCGGTGTCGAGGACCTGATCGACGAGATCGTCGCGGGGGTCCGCAGCGCCTGCACCTACGTCGGCGCCGCCACCCTGGAGCAGTTCCACGACCGGGCCGTCGTCGGGGTGCAGAGCACCGCCGGCTACACCGAGGGAATGCCGGTGGCGGGCAGCTGGTGACCCACCGGAGCTGCTCGGCCGGGGTACGGCTCAGCGCAGCCGGGTGATCGCCACCTCGACGCCCTGACCGGTGTTCGCCGGCCCCGCGTAGACCCCCTTCAGCGGCGGTACGTCGCCGTACTCCCGGCCCCGGCCGACCACGACGTGCCGTTCGCCGACCGGGATCCCGTTGGTCGGGTCGAACGCCGTCCACCGGCCGGCCCACCACTCCACCCAGGCGTGGCTCTGCCCGACCACCCGGTCCCCGATCGCCGCGTCCCGGCTGGGGTGCAGGTAGCCGGAAACGTACCGGGCCGGCACCCCCACGACCCGCAGCAGGCCGACCACCAGGTGGCTGATGTCCTGGCAGACACCTTTGCGTTGCCGCCAGGCGTGCACGGCGTCGGTCTGTACCCCCGTCGAACCGGTCGCGTACTCGACCTCGGCCCGGACCCGCTCACAGATCGCCAGCGCCACCGCGTGCGGGGTGGCCTGGTCGGCGCGCACCGACTCGGCCAGCCCGGTCAGTTCGTCGTCGAGCGCGGTGCGCGGCGTCGGCAGCAGGAACTCGTGCCACTGGTCGACGCGGTCCGGGCGGGCCAGCTCGTCCCAGCCGGCACCGGCCCGCTCGTCGAGCAGGTCACCCGGGGGCAGGGTCTCCACGACCGAGGTCGCGGTCACCTCCAACGTCTCGTGCGGACTGTGGAGGTCGAAGGCCGTGACCACCGTCCCCCAGTAGTCCTCGTACCGGTAGGTCCGCGCCGGCGGAAACACCTCGACCCGCGCCTCCAGCACCGCTTGACGGGCCTCGTTACGTGGCGACATCCGGGCCTCGTTGTACGACGACCCGACCTTGCCGGCGTAGCTGAACCCGGTCCGGTGCTCCACCTTCAACCGCCACGAATCGACGCTCACGCCACCACCCCCTCGCCCGACGGGCCGCTGCGGCCGACGCCCGTCACGCCACCGCCTCCGGAAGCCAGAGCACCGCCGAGGTCTGCCGGAAGTAGCGCCGGGACACCGCGTCGTTGAGGTGCGAACAGGTCCGTTCCAGGCTGTCCAGCACCGTACCCAGGTCGGCGAGCAGTTCGTCGGCGCCCCGGAACTCCAGGTTGGTGCGGGCCCGCCCGAGGATCCGCTGCGCGTCGGTCATCACCCCGGCCCGACCGGCCGCCCCCGGCCCGGCAGCTGAACCCGCGGCCGGCTCCAGCTCGGCCAGGCAGGACCCGGCGGCGGTCAACGCGGCGAACACCGACCGGGGGAACAGCCGGTCCAGCAGCAGGAACTCGGCGGCGTACCGGTCGTCCAGCGAACCCCGGTAGGTGCGCAGGAACGTCTCCCACGCCCCGCACGAACGCAGCAGCGTCAACCAGGACGGGATGCTGCCGCCGGCCCGTACGTGCGTGGACAGCAGCCGCGCGGTCATGTCGACCCGTTCGATGCTGCGCCCGAGCACCAGGAACAGCCAGCCCTCGTCGCGGCTCATCGTCGCGTCGGTGAGCCCGGCCATCAGGGCGCACCGCTCCCGTACCCAGCGGAAGAAGGCGTGCACCCCCTGCTGCTCGACCCGGCGGCGGGCGTCCGGCAGCCCGTGCCAGGTGGCGTTGAGGCACTCCCACATCTCCGACGAGATGGTTTCCCGGGCACCCCGGGCGTTCTCCCGCGCGGCGGCCAGCGAGCCCACCACCGAACTGGCGTTGCGCTCGTCGAGTCCGAGCAGGCCGACCACCCGCGAGGAGGAGCACGGCTGGTCGTCGACGTCGACCCCCATCACCCCGAGCAGCGACCGGCAGGCGGTCTCCTCGGCCACCCACGGGTCGGAGATGATCCGGTGCAGGTGCACGTCGAGGATCCGGGCGGTGTCCTCGGCCCGTTCGACGTACCGGCCGATCCAGTAGAGCGACTCGGCGATCCGGCTCAGCATCGACCGTCCTCCCCGCGTACCCGTTGCTCCTGTTGTTGCTGTTGCTGCTGCTGTGCGGAGGTCGCGGCGGCGCCCGGACCCGGATCCGGGGTGGGTGCCGCCGGCACCGGGTCGACCCCGCTGACGGTCAGCTCGGCCAGCACCGGCGCGTCGTCCGGATGCGGGGTCGCGGTCGGCGACGCCAGGATCCAGGTGTCCTTCGAGCCGCCGCCCTGGCTGGAGTTGACGACCAGCGCGCCTTCGGGCAACGCCACCCGGGTCAGGCCGCCGGGCAGCACCCAGACCCGTTCGCCGTCGTTGACCGCGAACGGCCGCAGGTCGACGTGCCGGGCCCGCAGCCGGTTGCCGACCAGGGTCGGCACCATCGACAGGGCCACCTCCCGCTGGGCGATCCAGCCACGCGGGTCGAAGACGATCTGCTCCCGGACCCGGGCCAGCTCCTCGTCACTGGCCTGCGAACCGATCACGATGCCGGCACCGCCGGAGCCGTCGACCGGCTTGAGTACCAGTTGGTCGAGCCGGTCGAGGACGTGAGCGAGCACGTCCGGGCCGTCGTCGAGGCGGTACGTCTCGACATTGGGCAGGATCGGCTCCTCGGCCAGGTAGTAGCGGATCAGCTCCGGCACGTACGTGTAGAGCAGCTTGTCGTCGGCGACGCCGTTGCCGACCGCGTTGGCGATGGTGACCCGGCCGGCGCGGGCGGCGTTGAGCAGCCCGGCGACGCCGAGCACCGAGTCGGCCCGGAAATGCACCGGGTCGAGGAAGTCGTCGTCGATGCGCCGGTAGATCACGTCGACCCGCTGCTCGCCGCCGGTGGTACGCATCGCGACCTCGTTGCCGACGCAGACCAGATCACGACCCTCGACCAGCTCGACGCCCATCTCCCGGGCCAGCAGCGCGTGCTCGAAGTAGGCCGAGTTGTGCACCCCGGGAGTGAGCACGACGACCGTCGGGTCGGCGACGCCGACCGGGGCGGCGGCCCGCAGCGCCCGCAGCAGTTGCGCCGGGTAGGACTCCACCGGCTGGATCCGGGTCGAGGCGAAGACCTCCGGCAGTACGTGGGCCATCGCCCGCCGGTTCTCCATCACGTAACTGACCCCGGAGGGAACCCGTACGTTGTCCTCCAGGACCCGGAAGGTGCCCTGCTCGTCGCGGATCAGGTCGACCCCGGCGACGTGGATGCGGACCCCGTTGTGCGGCACGATGCCGGCCGCCTCCCGGTGGAAGTGCGCGCTGGTCACCACCAGCCGGCGGGGCACGATGCCGTCGACGAGCACCCGGGCCGGGCCGTAGATGTCGGCCAGGAACGCCTCCAACGCGCGTACCCGCTGGGCGACCCCGGCCGAGACGGTGCGCCACTGGTCGGCGGCGATGATCCGGGGCACGATGTCCAGCGGGAACGGCCGCTCGACGCCCTTGAGCGCGAAGGTGATGCCCTGATCGAGGAAGGCCCGGGCGAGGACGTCGGCGCGCACCCCCAGCTCGGCGCTGGACAGCGGCTGCAGGGTGGCGTGCAGCGCCTCGTAGGTCTCCCGGGGCATGCCGGGCTCGCCGAACATCTCGTCCCAGCCGGGGCCGAGGTGGTAGTCCTCGAACAGATCGGCCATCGGCCAGCCCCGCCCTTCCTCCGGCGACCGCAGTCACCCCGTTTCTGGGCCCTGCACCATCCCATCACGGTGTGCGCCAGCCTGCATCTTCACGTTCCCGCACGGTACGCCGGACTCGTTGCGTACGGGTAACGCGGCCGCCCCGACCTGCGGTTGCCGCTGGTGCCGGCGACGCGGTCACATCGACAGTCGCCGAACGCACGGGTGGCACCGCCGGGCGGGCTGGTCGCCCTCAGTGTCAGATCCGCCGGCCGTGCCACCACGGCGGAGAGGGCGGCGTCGCAGGGCCGAGCATCGGATGCTCACCGTCGGCTGGCCGAGATCCACCTGGCTGTCGCCCACGCGTGCGCGTCCAGAGGACGAACCGCTCGTACAGCATGCCGCCGTCCTCGCCGGTCTCGGCCAGCGCGGTCTGCATCATCGTGGCCAATTCGACGACCATCCGGAGCCGGTCACCGGCGTACGCGTCGACGAGTGCGGCCCGTGCGGGCGGGCACGGCCACGGTGTGCCGGCCGGGCAGACCGTGCACGTCCAGGACGGCCGCTGTGGCCCGCCGAGGCCGTGATGGCGGCGAGCCCAGGCCAGCTGTGGGCAGTCGGGGGTGCCGGGGCATCCGGTGTGGCAGAACCGGCCTGCGTCGTGGGCCGCGAGGGCCGCGCAGGCGGCGTCGTCGAGGTCCCGGCCGGTGACCGGCCCGTCGTCCATCGCGGTCACGTCGCCGACCCGATCCAGGTCCAGGACACGAAGCGCTCGTACAGTTCGGCCGGGTCGGTGACGCCGGCCTCCTCGGCGGCCATGGGGAGCATCTCGCCGATGTCGACCGAGAGCGCGATGGGCTCGCCCGCGTACGCCTCGGCAAGTTGAATCCGGGCCGGTGGGCACGGCCAGGGCGTGTCCACCGGGCAGGCCGCGCACATCCAGGACGGGCGGTGCGGCGTGTGCACCACCCCGGGCCGCACCTTCACCGCAGGTAGTGCCGGCCGGCGTTGCCGCCGCGCCGCTCGGCCCGGTCGGTACGGGTCGCCGGCCGGCCGGTGCCCGGCCGGGCGGGCTGGTCGGCGTACCGGCGGTGGCCGGGCATCGGCCGAACGACGTCGACCGTGCCGGGTCGCAGGAACCACTTCCCGATCATCTGCGCGCTCCTCGAGTCGAAGGGGGCGGCGGCCCGGCGGGCACGGGGGTTCCGCGCCGGACCGCCGCCGATCTACGGCCCGGCCCCGCGGATCCGCGCGCTGGAACCGAAACAGGACCGGGCCATGACGGGCGCAACGCGCTTTGTACCGATCACGGTGACGATCAGGCATCAGCTGCGCTGCGCACACAACATGTCACTCAACTGCGATGATCGACATGTGCAGGATGTGGCATTCCGGTGGGCACGCCGACGTGAACTGACCCAATAGGGGGTAGTTGGCCTGTTCAGGCGATGTTGAGGAAGTCCGCTAGGGCGCGCAGTTCAGGCTGCACTGCGCGGGACCGGGCGTGCAGGAGACGCTCGACGAGGCGCTGGGCGTACCGCTGGTAGCGCAGCCACTCTGGCGCAGACTCCCGCAACCGCAGCAGCACCGCCAACGCCTCGTCACGTCTGCGTCGGTCGAGTGCGGCGGCAGCGACGTCCAGCCGGAACCGCTGGTAGGTCACGGCCGGACGCGCACCCGGCGGGACGGTACGCGCCACCTCGGCTGCGCGGCCGGCGTCGCCGACGACCATCGCCAGTTCCACCTCACGCATGGCCACCACCGCTGGTGCGAAGGTCGTCCAGTGCGCTACACGCGGTGGTACGTGGCCGGCGGCGACGTGTGCGGACGCGTGAGCCCGACGCAGGGAGTCGGCGGCCACGTCCATCCGATTGTTGCGAGTGGCCGCTGCGGCCGCACCGAGGTTCAGCCACCCCCATACGGCAACCTGGCTGGCTGGCGACCTGGACATCCTGGGCTCGATCGCTTCGGCGGTCACGAGCGCGGCACGCTCGGCCTCGTCGAATCGAGCCTGCCTGGTGAGCAGCCATCCTTCACTACAGACCACAGAGGCTGTGAGGACGTCGTCGCCGGCTCGGCGGCCGGCGTCCATGGCCAAGCCGAGCGCATGGTAGGCCAGGTCGTCTTTACGGAGCTGGATCAGTACCAACGCGGCGGTCTGGTAGACCTGCGCCAGCTGACCCCATACGCCAGGTCGGCTGGGTTCGTCGGCTTCGGCCACTGCGGCGCGGGCATGGCTGATAGCGGTGGGCAATGCGGCGACTGCACCGGCGTAGTCGCTGTCCCGGAACAACCCGCTGATCTCACGAACGGAATCGGCGACGTCGTCAGCACCAGGCTGCACGTCGTCTGCCAGGGTAATCAGATCACCGTCGGCGGTTCTGGCCGGCTGCAGCGCCCGACGAATGAGGTAGAGGTCGCTGCGATCGTCGATGGGCGGCTGCAGTTGGGTCGGAGTGGGGCGAAACAACTCGACTGTGGTCACGCCGAGGGCGGTTGCCAGGCTGCGCAGTGTCGGCAGCGAGGCGGAGTCTCGGTCGCCGCGTTCCAGCTTTCGAATGACTGAGATGCTCACGCCGCTGCGCTCGGCAAGTCCTTCCTGGGTGAGGCCTGCCCGTCGCCGCTTCCTCGCGAGGTTCTCTCCGATGTTCATGCTGTCCCTCCCGCCCGAGGGCTGGGGGCCGGGTACCACGCCGGCCGGAGCTCTAACGGCGACGGTACGCCGGTGTCCGCAGCAGCGACTACGCCCCGGCCGGGCGGTCCGCCAGCCTCGGGCAAGATCGATGTGAGCGCCAGGGGCGTCGAACTCGCCGGATGACAACCACGGCGCTCACATTGATCTTGGGCCAGGGTGCGCGTGACGGTGAAGGGCCCAGATGAGGGCGGGCTGCCGGCACGGGACCTGCCGGCAGCCCGGGCACCGTCCGCGACCGCCGGGAACGGGGAGATCCGGGGGTAGCGGCCACCGCCGCGTCAACCGTACGCGGTGACGGCGGCCTTCCGCCGCCCCGAAAAGTTTCCAGTTAATTACTCTTCGTCATGCCACATCAGCTGACGTGCGGCTTCAGCGATTGATCCGGACAACGAAGGATAAATTGTGATTGTGTGCGCCAACTGACTGACCGTCATGTGGTTCTCCACCGCGACGGTGATCGGCATGATCAACTCGCTGGCCTTCGGCGCCACCACCACCCCGCCGATGATCTGCCCACTGGCCGGGCGGCAGAACAGCTTGACGAAGCCGTCGCGCAGGTCGGCCATCTTGGCCCGGGCGTTGCCGGCCAGCGGCAGCATCACCTGCCGGGCCTGCACCCGCCCGTCGTCGACCTCGTCCTGGGAGACGCCGACGGTGGCCAGCTCCGGATCGGTGAAGACGTTCGCCGCGACCGTGCGCAGCCGCAGCGGCACCACTGCCTCGCCGAGCGCGTGCCACATCGCGATCCGCCCCTGCATCGCGGCGACACTGGCCAGCGGCAGCACCCCGGTACAGTCGCCGGCGGCGTAGATACCCGGCACGTTGGTCCGCGACACCCGGTCGACCGGCACGTGGCCGCTGGGCGCGACGGAGACTCCGTACTCGGCCAGCCCCAGGTCGGCGGTGTTGGGCACCGAACCGACGGCGATCAGGGCATGCGAGCCGGTCACCGTACGGCCGTCGGCGAGCCTGACCTCGACGCCGTCGCCCGCACCACCGTCGCCGGTCCGGGTGACCGCCTCGGCCCGCGAGTTGTTCAGGATCGTCATGCCGCGTGCCCGGAAGACCTGCTCGATCGCCATCGCGGCGTCGGCGTCCTCGTGCGGCATCACCCGGTCCCGGCTCGACACCAGGGTGACCGGCACCCCCATGGCCAGGTAGGCGCTGGCGAACTCGGCACCGGTCACACCGGAGCCGACCACGATCAGGTGCTCGGGCAGCTCCGGCAGGTCGTAGACCTGGCGCCAGGTCAGGATCCGTTCGCCGTCGGGCACCGCCGTCGGCAGCTGCCGGGGGGTGGCGCCGGTGGCGACCAGTACGGTCGAGGCTTCGATCGCGTACTCTGCGTCACCGTCATGCGGGCGGACCATTACCCGGTGGGTGTGACCGAGCGTGTCCTCGCCGAGCCGGGCGGTGCCGGCGACGAACGTCACACCGGCTTTGACGAGTTTGCTGTGCACGTCGGCCGACTGGGCGAGCGCGAGGCGCTTGACCCGGGCGTGCACCGCGGCGGCGTCGACGGTCACGGCGTCGAGCCCTTCGGAGTCGATGCCGAACTCCTCGGTGTCCCGGTATCCGGTCACCACTTCTGAGCTGGCGATGAAGGTCTTGGACGGGACGCAGTCGGACAGTACGCAGGCCCCGCCGGCGCCGTCGGCCTCGACGACCGTGACCTCGGCATGCAGTTGTGCCGCGACCAGGGCCGCCTCGTAGCCGGCCGGGCCACCACCGATTATCACTATCCGCTTCAAAACGACTTTCTCCCCAAATTGGACTTTAGCGGTACGTTCCACCCGTCCGGTGCCGTCTCCCGACGGCACGCCCGACACGCGACACGCTCACTCGTATTCTCCCCCACCCCCTCGCCGGGCTATCGTCATCGCCGTGCGTCATTACGCCGCGTATGGCTCAAACCTCGACCCCGCACGAATGCGTGCTTACTGTCCGCATTCGCCCATGGTGGGTACCGGCTGGCTGGAAGGCTGGCGGCTCACCTTCGCCGGCGAGGGGGTGATCGGCTGGGAGGGTGCGGTCACCACCATCGTGGAGTCGCCCGGCGACCGTGTCTTCGTCGCACTCTACGACGTCCACCCCTGGGACGCCGCGCAGCTCGACGAGGTCGAGGGGGCGCTGTCGGGCACCTACCGGCGGCTGACCGTCCGGGCGGTCACCCTCGACGGCGAGATCACCGCCTGGGTCTACGTCTTCGACGGGTACGAGGGCGGGCTGCCCACCGCCTGGTACCTGTCCGAGATCGCCAACGCGGCCGAGAAGGCCGGTGCCCCGGACGACTACGTGGCGGCGCTGCGCGACCGGCCCACCCGTACCGCCACCGCCTGACCGCCACTGGCCGCTGAGCCGCCACGGTCCCCAGCGCGCCCGGCTCAGCGTCGGCGTACGTGTGCCGCCGCACCGGCGAGCAACTCGACCAGCTCCCGGCGGAGCCCCTGGTCGAGCACCGTGAACGCCTGCCCGGCCAACCG
This sequence comes from Solwaraspora sp. WMMD791, assembly GCF_029581195.1. Taxonomy (NCBI): domain Bacteria; kingdom Bacillati; phylum Actinomycetota; class Actinomycetes; order Micromonosporales; family Micromonosporaceae; genus Solwaraspora; species Solwaraspora sp. WMMD791. Next base: position 5,809,410 of record NZ_CP120737.1, on the reverse strand, counting down.
GTTCGTCACCTGGTCGGCCCAGAGCCGGCGGCGGACCAGCGGCCCGGTCGGCGGCCACGGCGGCGACCAGCCGGCGGCCACCGCCCCGCTGGCGCCCTCCGGGCCGGCGAGCACCGCCTCCAACGGCGTCAACCCCGCCACCCGTACGGCGATCAGGTGGGCCCCGGCCCGGTGCTCACCGAGCAGCCGGACCGCGACGGCGGCCCGGGCCCCGGGCGTGGTGTCCGGCACCGGCATCGCCCGCCAGGCGGCGAACAGCGGCATCCCGGTGGCGTCGGCGGCCCGCACCACCGGCTCGGCCAGCTCGACCAACCGCTCCACGATGGCGAGGTCACCGAGTTGCTCGGCGCCCCACCGGCAGCATTCGGCCATGCTCACCGAGGCTGCCTCGGCCGGGGTGGTGACCGCACAGGCAGCCTCCCAGCCGTCGGCGACCGCCTCGGGGGCGATGACGCCGATCGCGGCCGTCACGGTCGCGGCGGAGACCGGCCCCAGCACCCCGGCCCGCCCCGCCACATGGAACGCCCACCCGCCGAGCCCCAGCTGACGGGATCGGCGCAGGGTCTGCGGACATTCGCTGTACGCCGCCGTCAGCTCGTGCAGGCTGCGCCGACACGCGCCGGCGGCCTGGTCGGGATTCACCGCGTCGCCGCCCTTCGCCGCGCCGGCCGAGGTCGACGCTCCCAGCTGCCGGTCCCGGCAACCTCCACTGACCGATGTCGACCCCGGTCAGTCCCCGCAGTGGACGGATCAGCCGGGCTCCGGCAGATCCTCCAACACGGCGGTCACGTCGCCGACGTACCGTCGGGCGGCACTGACCGCCCGCTCCGCAGTCTTGCGGGCCACCTTACGACGAGCAAGCTCCTGTTCGGCAGCGGCCCGACGACGTTCCCATTCGGCCAGTTGGCGGTGTGCCTCGGCGACCGCCTCGGCCGCCTCGTGCTCGGCGGCGGCAGCGCGGGCCAGATCGGACTGGGCGGCGTGCTGCCCGGCGTTGGCCTGGTCGAGCTCCGCGGTGAGCCGACGCCGCCGGTCGGCCAACTCCCGCGCGGCCCGGTCGGCAGCGGCCCGGTCCCGCTCCGCCCGATCGGCGGCGGCCCGGCCCCGCCTGGCCCGGCCGGCGGCGGCCCGGCCGGTGTCGGGCTCGTCGGCCACGACGTCGTCCGGGCCGACCAGGCGCAGCCGGGGGCGGGGCACCTCACCGAACCCGGCGTAGTCCACCGCCCGGATCAGCCGCCCGGAGCGCACCTGAGCCGCGATCTGCTCGTCGGACAGGGCCGCCGACAGGGTGGCCTCCACCTCGGCGAGGGGTAGTTTTCCGGCGGCGGCCGCCGGGTCGGCATCGACGGCGAGCGCGCGGGCCTGTGCGACCAGTGACTCGATCACCGCCCGCCGGCGCGTCGACAGCTCCCGCAGCGCCGGCCCGCGCAGCTGCCGTTGCGCCGACCGCAGCTGCCCGGACAGTTCCACCAGCCCGTCGATCAGGTCCGGGCGACGCAGCGCGAGCAGGTTGACCAACCAGGCGGCGACCGTCGGCTTGCGCAGTTTCCCGATGGCGCGGGCGGCGGCCGGGTCGCTGCCCCGCGTGGCGGCGACCGCCTCGGTCCGGGCCGCCACGAACTGCCCGGGTGGCAGGGTGTAGAGCCGGCGGACCACCTCGGCCGGTGCCGCGCCACCGCTGCTCATGCCCGGCACTCAGTCCAGCGTGGTGCCGGCCGGCAGCCGGGCGTAGTCGCAGCCGGCCAGCTTGCCCATCAGGTTGTCGGTGACGCGGTGGCCGGCGTCGTTGAGCAGGCCGTCGTGCAGGGCCAGGGCCCGCCGGGGGGCGACCGCCCGGACGAAGTCGACTGCTTCGGACAGTTTCATCCACGGCGCGCACACCGGCACGAACAGGGTCTGCACCGCCGCGTCGGCCGGCACGTCGAACGCGTCACCCGGGTGGTAGACCGAGTCGTCGACCAGGAAGCCCAGGTTGGGCACCCGGGGCAGGTCCGGGTGGATCACCGCGTGCCAGCCGCCGTACGCCCGGACCGGCATCCCCGCCGCCTCGAACCGGTCGCCGGCCTCGACCGCAACGACCGCGTCGCCGAGCACATCCAGTGTGGATGCCACAGACGGATGCGCGTGGACGGTCACCGACGGGCGCCGGGCGAGCACGTCGGCCAGCCGGTCGACGTCGAGGTGGTCGAAGTGCTCGTGGGTGACGAGGACCGCGTCGACCCCGTCGAGCGCGGCCGGCTCGCTGAACGCCCCCGGGTCGATCACCAGCACCGCGCCGTCGCGTTCCAGCCGTACGCAGGAATGCCCGAACTTGGTCAGTCGCACCGTGACCTCCCGACAACCGAATCGTGACCTGCCGCTTTGCAGTGTGCCGGAACCCGCCGGCGGTCGTGGCGCGTCTCAGCGACACCCGGGTGACACATCTGTGACGAGCCCAAGGAGACACCCCTTGACAACCAAGAACAAGCGTATTCACCGGCGGGTCGGGCACCGAGGCGGCGTCGCCGCCGGTGTGGCCCTGCTCGCCGGGTTGCTGGTGCTGGCCGGCTGCTCGGCGTCGGAGGACTCGGCGGGAAGCACGGCGGACATGCCGCAGCGGGACGTGGCCGGGGCGGCGGCTCCGGGCCCGGACGGCCGGCCCGAGGGCGGCGCGGCCGACGACGGCGGCAGCGCCCCGGAGGAGGCGGCGGGTGCGGGCGACAGCGGCGGCAACGCCGGCCCGGACGCCGCCACCCCGGTCGACCTGCGGGTCGGCGAGCGGTCGATCATCTACTCGGGGTCGATCACCGTCGAGGTGACCGATGTCGCCGGCAAGGCCAGCGAGGCGGCGACGATCGCCTCGTCGGTGGGCGGCTTCGTCGGCCGCGACCAGCGGTCCGAGTACGACGACCAGGGCCGCGCCACGTTGGAGCTGCGGGTGCCGGCGGCCGAGTTCGACCGGGTGGTCGACCGACTGTCCCGCCTCGGTGAGGAGATCAGCCGCGAGTTGAGCGTGCAGGACGTCACCGAGGAGGTGATCGACCTGGACGCCCGGATCACCACCCAGGAGGCCCGGGTCCGCAGCGGCCGGGCCCTGCTCGCCCAGGCCGAGACCCTCGCCGACCTGGTGATGTTGGAGAGCGAGCTCGCCAAGCGGGAGGCCGACCTGGCGTCGCTGCAGGCGAAGAAGCGCGGGCTGGCCGATCTGGTGACGTTGTCCCGGATCACCGTCGAGCTGGTGGGGCCGGGTACGCCGCCAGCGGCGGCGGAGCCGCAGACCGGGTTCCTGGCCGGGCTGGCCGCAGGCTGGGGGGCGTTCACCGCCTCGGTACGGATCCTGGTGACCGTGTTCGGGGCGTTGCTGCCCTGGCTGGTGGCGCTCGGCGTACCTGTGCTGGGGTTGCTCTGGGTGCTGCGGACCCGGCGCCGCCGTGGCTCGGCGGCACACACCGGACCGGCGCTGCCCATGGCGGCGGGCACGGCCGGGTCGGCGGCCCCGACGACGACCGCGACCAGTTCGGCGACCGCGCCGGCACCGCGTCCGGCGGCGGAGGAAACGACCCCTTAGCCGGTGACGACCCGGTAGCCGACCGGCTGACCCGGTAGTCGGGTCAGTCGGTCGCGGCCGACTGCAGGACGGTGTGCACGAGCAGGCGGACGCCGACGGCGATCGCCCGCTCGTCCACGTCGAACGATGCTCGGTGCAGGTCGCTGCCGGGTTCGGCGCGTCCGACCCCGAGCCGGGCGAGTGCGCCGGGCACGTACTCCAGGTACCAGGAGAAGTCCTCGCCACCCATGCTCTGCGGGGTGTCGGCGACGGCCGCCGGGCCGAGCGCGGCGGTGGTGGCCGCGGTGAGTACGTCGATCGCCCGGGCGTCGTTGACCACCGGTGGCCGCCCGCGCAGGTACTCGACGTCGACGGTCGCCCCGGTCGGCGCGACCACCTCGCGGATGATCTGGGTGACGATGTCCGGGGCCGCGTCCCAGGTGGGGCGGTCGAGCACTCGCAGGGTACCGGCGGCGCTGGCCTCGTTCGGGATGACGTTGTACTGGGTGCCGGCGGAGGCCTGCCCGAAGACCAGCAGCAGGCCGGAGTTGGCCGGGACCCGGCGGTTGACCAGCGCCGGCACCTCGGTGACGAGGCGGCCGAGCGCGTTGACCAGGTCGACGGTCAGGTGCGGGCGGGCGGTGTGCCCGCCGGGTCCGGTGAGCCGGACGCTGATGTTGTCGGCCGCAGCGGTGATCGGCCCGACCCGCAGGCCGACCTTGCCGACCGGCAGGTTGGGGTCGCAGTGCAGGGCGAAGATCTGCTCGACGTCGGCCAGGCCGCCGGCGGCGATGACCTCCAGCGAGCCGCAGGGCAGGATCTCCTCCGCCGGCTGGAAGATCAGGCGGACCCGCTGGCGCAGTACGCCGCGCTCGGCCAACTGGGCCAGCAGCAGCGCCGCGCCGAGCAGCACGGTGGTGTGCACGTCGTGGCCGCAGGCGTGGCAGGCGCCGGCCACCGTCGACCGGTACGGCACGTCCTTGACGTCGGTCAGCGGCAGCGCGTCGATGTCGGCGCGCAGCGCGGTCACCGGGCTGCCGGCGGGGCCGGCGTCGATGTCGCAGATGACACCGTTGCCCTTGGGCAGCAGCCGGGGGGTGAGGCCCATCGTGGCGAGCTGGTGGGAGATGAAGGCGGCGGTCTCGAATTCGTGACCGGACAGCTCGGGGTGGGCGTGCAGGTGCCGCCGGGTGGCGATCAGCTCCGGTCCGCGTACATCGAGCAACTGGTCCAGTCCGGCCGGCAGGGGGTGGGCACCTGGCAGTGGATCGGGCCAGGACGACGCCATCTCGCTGCCGGTGGGCAACGTCAACGCACTCGTCACGTCAGATTCTCGATCACTGTGGATGGGATGGGACTCCGACAGCCTAGACCGGGGACGGTAACGCTGCGCAACATCATTCGGGTAGTGGCCGCATCGCGTATTGTCATGGAATGCCTGGTAGAGGCGTTCGGACCGCTGCGGTCCGCCCCGATTGTCACCATCGTGGGCAGCCATGGGTCCCACACCTCCTACACCGAGTAACGACCTACGCAGCGTTGCGGACGTCGGTTCGACCGAAAACTGACAGATATCTGACTCTTGCAGCGCCGTCCGCCATAGGGCCTCCGACACCTGTAACGGCACAGTGAGGAGTTCGGCACCGAGAGTCCGATCCGGTGTACATTGAGCTATCACACAACGACACAGAGTGGACTTCTCACCAACCTCGGCGCGTGGCTTTCGTTCCGTCGAGGGACCCAGCAAGATAGAGGGGTTGGTTCCCCAGCCCCTCAACTTCTCTCGGCGGCTTTTCCTGTGACTCAGATTCCGACGTGGAGTGGCGGACCAGTCAGCTCTACCAGCACACGGGCGGCGCCCGGCACCACCATCGGTGGCCGGTACTCGTTGCGTGCCGCGGTCGGGCACGGTGGCATGGGCACCGTCTGGCGCGCCTCCGACACCCTGCTCCGACGTGACGTGGCGGTCAAGGAGGTCGTCCTTCCCCCAGGGCTGGCCCCCAGCGACCGCGACGCGATGTACGAACGCACCCTCCGGGAGGCCCGCGCGGCCGCCGCGCTGCAGCACCCGGCCGTCGTCCAGGTCTACGACGTCGTCACCGAAGGTGGCCGGCCGTGGATCGTGATGGAGCTGCTGGACGCCCGCAGCCTCGCCGACATGGTGATCGAGGACGGCCCGGTCGCCCAGCGTGCCGTCGCCAAGATCGGCATCGCGCTGCTCGGCGCCCTGGAGGTGGCCCACGCCATCGGGGTGCTGCACCGCGACGTCAAGCCCGCCAACGTGCTGATCTGCACCGACGGCCGCTGCGTGCTCACCGACTTCGGTGTCGCCCGGATGCCGACCGAGGTGCAGCTGACCACCCCCGGCATGGTGCTCGGCTCGCCGCACTTCATCTCCCCCGAACGCGCCATGGGCCAGGACTTCGGGCCACCGAGCGACCTGTTCTCGCTCGGCGTCACGCTCTACACCGCCGTCGAAGGGCGGCCCCCGTTCGACAAGGGCGACCCGATCGAGACCATGCACGCCGTGGTCGAGGACCCACCGGCACCGCCGGTGCGCTCCGGCCCACTGACCGAGGTGCTGCTCGGCCTGCTGGAGAAGGACCCGGCCCGGCGCTTCGACGTACCGACCGCCCGCAGCATCCTGCGCGAACTGCTCGCCGGCCCGCTGGCCAGCAAGGCCCCGGCCAACCTGGTCACCGACCCGTACGCGGTCGTCCAGCCGCAGCGGCCACCAGCCTGGCGCCAGCAGGCGCCGGCCGCGCCGGCACCGGCCCCGGCACAGCCCACCGGCAAGATCGGTGGACGGGCCATGATCGGCCCCGACGAGTCGCTCACCGACCGCCTCGCCGAGCTGCGCAGGGCCGGCCGGCAGATGCCCAGCGCCGCCCAGTGGTCCGCCGCCGGGCTGGACAACGCCAACCCGACCTCGCCCGCCGCCGGCCCGGTCAGTCCGGCCGCGCCACACAGCCCGACCGCACGACACTCGGCCGCCCCGCCGGCGCACCACCCGGCGGCCGGTCCGGTCGACCCGGCCGCCGACCGGACCGCGCCGATCGGGCAGGTCACCCCGCCGGGGCGGGGCGGCACCGCGGCGGTGCTCAGCCCGACCGGGGCGATGCCGGCACCCACCTGGAGCGAAGGGCCGCCCGGTGGGCAGCCGGGCTGGTCGTCGGCGCGCGCCGACCGGGGTGCCGGTAGCGGCGCCACCGCCGGTGCCATGCTCGACAGGGCGATCGCCGGGGTGCGCCAGACCAGCGCCCGCGCGGTCACCACCGTCAAGGGCTGGGACCGCAAGGTGCAGATCGGCGCCGCCGCCGGCGCCACCCTGCTGATCCTGCTGCTGTCCACGACGCTGTTCAACAGCGGCCAGCAGGAACCCCAGCAGCCGAGCCTCACCACTCCACAGATCACCGAGGAGCCGCCGCCGGCGATCCCGACGAAGACCGTCAACGAGCGCGGGGTCTCCGTCGCCGTACCGGAAGGCTGGGAGAAGGCCAGCGGCGGGCTGTACACCGACTTCGCCGACCCGGACGACCCTGGCCGTAAGGTCCGGATCGTGGTGGAGCCGTTCGGCTCCTCGGCCCAGCGGTGGGCCGAGGTCGCCGAGAACGGTCTGAAGAAGCCGGACAGTCAGTCCTGTGCGCGCCCGTACGCCCAGCTCGACATGACCACCGAGGTCGAGCTGGCCGGTCGGGAGGCCGCCCAGTTCGAGTACACCTGCGGCGACGGCGACAGCAAGCGGCACGGCGTCTGGCGGGCCGTGGTCGCGGGCGGCAAGGCGTACTCGTTCTTCCTGACCACTCCGGACGCCCGCTTCGAGGAGAGCAAGCCGATCTTCGACGAGATGGTCCGGACCTTCCAGCTCACCGAGGTCGGCTGAGTCGATGGCAGCGGACGTGCCGGCGCCGGCCGGTGACCTCGACGGCCTGCGTACCCGGGTGGTGGCCTGGCTGGACGACGAGCCGGACCCAGCCGCCCGCGCCGAGCTGCAGACCCTGCTGGCGGCGCTGCCGGACAGCGCCGCCGAGCTGGCCGACCGGTTCGCCGGGCCGCTGACCTTCGGCACAGCCGGGCTGCGCGGGCCGCTGCGGGCCGGCCCCAACGGGATGAATCTGCAGGTCGTGACGAGGGCGGCAGCCGGGTTGGTGGGCTGGCTCGCCGCGCACGACGCGACCGGGCCGCTGGTGGTCGGCTACGACGCCCGGTACGGCTCGCGCGCCTTCGCGGTCCGGACCGCCGAGGTGGCCACCGGTGCCGGGCGGGACGCCTACCTGCTGCCCGGCCCGCTGCCGACGCCGGTGCTCGCCTACGCCGTACGGGCGTTGGACGCCGCCGCCGGCGTGATGGTCACCGCCAGCCACAACCCGCCGCAGGACAACGGCTACAAGGTCTACCTCGGTGCGCAGCTCGGCGGTGCCGCCGGAGCCGGCGCGCAGATCGTGCCACCGGCGGACCGGCAGATCGAGGCGGCGATCCGGGCCGTCGGCCGCCTCGCCGACGTACCGCTCGGCGGCCCCGGCAAGACCCTCGACGACGAGATCGTCACCGGGTACCTGCGGGCCGCCGCGCAGGTGGTCCGGCCGACCGCGGCGACGGCCGCACTGACCGTGGCCTACACGCCGCTGCACGGCGTCGGCGCGGCGGTGCTGCGCGACGCGTTCACCACGGCCGGCTTCGCCGCCCCGCAGGTCGTCGCCGAGCAGGCCGAGCCGGACCCGGACTTCCCGACCGTGGCGTTTCCGAACCCGGAGGAGCCGGGCGCGATGGACCGGGTCGTCGCCCTGGCCCGGGCCACCGGTGCCGATCTGGCCATCGCCAACGACCCGGACGCCGACCGGTGCGCCGTCGCGGTACCGGTACGGTCCGGTGCCGACACCGATGGCACCGGCGCCGACGCCGTGGCCGAGTGGCGGATGCTGCGCGGCGACGAGCTCGGAGTCCTGCTCGCCGACCATCTGATGCGCCAGGGCCGACACGGCCGGTACGCCACCACGATCGTGTCGTCGTCGCTGCTGCGGGCGATCTGCGCGGCACGCGGCGAGCCGTACGCCGAGACCCTCACCGGGTTCAAGTGGATCGTCCGCGCCGGTCACGACTCCGCCGCCGCCGCTGCCGATTCCGACGCCCCGGCCGCCGGGGCAGGCGACGACGCCGACGTGCCGCTGGTCTTCGGGTACGAGGAGGCGCTCGGCTACTGCGTCGCGCCGGAGCACGTGCGCGACAAGGACGGCATCACCGCCGCGCTGACCGTGGCCGAGCTCGCCGCCACGCTCAAGGCGACCGGGCGGGACCTGACCGACCGGCTCGACGAACTGGCCGCCGAGTTCGGCGTACACCAGACCGATCAGCTCGCCGTACGGGTCGAGGCGCTCAGCGAAATCACCGAGGCCATGGCGTACCTGCGGGCCCACCTGCCGGCGACGCTGCTCGACGAGCCGGTCGCCTCGGTGATCGACCTGTTGCCCGACGCGGACGTGGTGATCCTGCGGACCGCCGGCGCCCGGGTCGTGGTACGACCGTCGGGCACGGAGCCGAAGCTCAAGGCGTACCTGGAAGTGGTGCAGCCGGTGCGTGACGGGGACATCGCCGCGGCTCGCGACCGGGCCGGTACGGCGCTGCGGCGGCTGCGCGAGGAGACGGCGGTCGCCCTCAACATCGGCTGATGTCCGGATATCACCCGTTAGGCGATACCAGTACCTATAGCGGGTCGTTTATCTGGGTATGCTGGCTCGCCGCTGCTTCGCTCACCTGACCGCCGCGACGCACCGGCGGTCCACGTTCTCCTTCGACCGGCAGGTCCGGCTGCTCCGGCTGGCCACCCGCCCCGGCCAGGTCGCCCGCCACTGGCTCGCCGTACGGCTGCGCCCGGCGGCCGCCGACACCGACGGCCAGCCCCGCCGCTGGACCATCCTGGACGGCCGGCCCGCACTCGCCGTCGTGGACACCGCCGTCACCCCGCTCAACGCCCACCGACGCAACCTGCACCTGGTCACCGACGCGCTGGCCCGGGCCGGAGTGTCGTACTTCGTCATTCCGGACAGCGACGGGCTGCGCAGCCGGGTCGGCGTACCGCAGCGCGAGCGGGGTGCCGCGCTGCGCGCGCTGGCCGGCACCGGCGCGCTGACCGCGACCGTCCCCGGTGGCCGGCCCCGGCCACTGCCGGCTCGCGCCGGCCGCCGGCTGCGCCGGGCCCCGGTGGTCCAGGTCTTCCAGCCGGTGACCAGCCCCGACGGCCGGCTCGCGTACGGCGGTCAGGTGGCCTGCGAGATCGAGTTCTGGACCGTCGACGGCGACCAGCTGCGGGCCCCCCGCGGCAACGGCTTCACCACCGCCGTGCCGACCGGCTCCGCCCCGGTACGCCTGACCGAGGCGGAGGTCACCGCGTTCGCCCCGGACGACGAGATCGGCCGGCACCTGTCCCGCGCCCCGTTCGCCCGACGACCCGCCGACTGGCCGGACTTCCCAGTCGACCTGGTCTGCTGCTGGACCGACCCGGGCGATCCCCGCTGGCGCACCCGCCAGCAACGGGTCACGTCCCGACTGCCCGGAGTCCTGCCTGGTGCCCGCCGCGCCGACCGGCACCGCCGTACCGGGACCGGCAACCTGACCAGCGGCTCCGTCGGCTGGGACGACAGTCACGGGCTGCGTCACCTGCTGCGGTCGGTGCACCTGTACGCCCCCTGGATCCGCCGGATCTTCCTGGTCACCGCGTACCAGATCCCCGGCTGGCTCGACCTGGACGATCCACGGTTGACCGTCGTGGACCACCGCGACCTGCTCGGCGGGCACGCCGTACTGCCCACGTTCAACCCGTGCACCGTCGAGTCGGCACTGCACGAGATCGACGGCCTGGCGGAACGGTTCCTCTACCTGCCCGACAACGTGTTCCTCGGCCGCCCCGTCACCCGTACGACGTTCTTCGAAGCCAACGGCGTGCCCCGGGTCCCGACCGGTACGGCGGCCGGGCCGGACGCCACCGTCCGGGGGATCGTCGCCGACCACTTCGACCGGCTGGTCACCACCACGGTGCCGGCCGGGGTACCGCTGCCGCTGCGCCGATCCACCCTGGCCGAGATCTGCACCAGCGCGCCCGACCTGGTCGAGCGGATCCGTGGCCACCAGGTTCAGCGCGGCGACGACGTGTCGCTGGTCAGGTCGTTGCACCACCACTGGTCGTTCCTGCGCGGCACCGCCGTACCGGGTCAGTGGCGGCACACCGTCATCGACCCGGCCGCCCGGGGTGCCGCCGCGGCGCTGCACCACCTGCTCGGCCAGCGGGACGTGGACACCTTCGGACTGACCGGCCCCGCCGACGGGGCGCTGCGCGCCGACTTCCTGGACCACTACTTCCCGACGGCCTCGCCGTTCGAGGTCAGCGCCGAGGTGGCCGCCGCCCGCGCCCCGTTCACCGCCACCGAACTGGCCCAGCGGCTGCTGCGACCGCAGGTGGGTCGGTTCCCGGCCGGCCCGCAACTGCGGCTGACGCCGGCCCTGCCGGCAGCACCGGCCCTGCCGGCAGCAGGGCTGCCGGCGACGCCAGGGCTGCCGGCGGCACCGGTCGCCCCGCACCAGCCGACCAGCCGTACGACGGAGCAGCTACCGTGGACCCAGCGGCCCGCTCCGGCCGACGCCGACCGGCGGCCCGACGCCGACCGGCGGCCCGACGCCGACCGGCGGCCCGCCGCCGACGCGGGCGTCCACGCCGACGCGGACGCCCTGGTCGGACGTCGCTGCGGCTGAGGTGTCGGCGACCCCTAAGGTGTCCGGGTGCAGGCCATCATCGCGACTCTCGGGTACGTCCTGTCCGCCGACCGCCGCCAGGTGCTGATGCTGCGCCGCGACGCCCGCCCCGACGACATCCACTACGGCTACTACAACGGGCTCGGCGGCAAGCTGGAGCCGGGCGAGGACGTGGTCACCGGCATCCACCGGGAGATCCGGGAGGAGTCCGGGCTCGTCTGTGAGCGGGTCGAACTGGCCGGCACCATCTCCTGGCCCGGCTTCGGCCGCAACGGGGAGAACTGGTTCGGTTTCCTGTTCCGGATCCCGGCCTGGTCCGGTAAGCCGCAGGTCAGCTGCCCGGAGGGCACGCTGGTCTGGACCGACCTGGCCGACATCCTCGCCGGCCAGGTCCCGATGTGGCCCAGCGACCGGCACTTCCTCCCGCTGGTCTTCGCCGCGCGTCCGACGGTGTTCCACGGCGTGATGCCGTTCGCCAACCACGAGGCGACCAGCTGGAGCTGGACCACCGCCGGCTGAAGGTCCGGTCAGAAGCGCGGCATCCCACCGAACTGCCGGTCACCGGCGTCACCGAGCCCCGGCACGATGAACATCTTGTCGTTGAGCCGCTCGTCGATCGACGCGGTGACCAGCCGCAACGGCAGGCCGGAGCGGTCCAGCCGGTCGATGCCGGCCGGGGCGGCGAGCACGCACAGCACGGTGATCTCGGTGGCCCCCCGGTCGACCAGCAGCCGGCAGCAGTGCTCCAACGAACCACCGGTGGCCAGCATCGGGTCGAGCACCAGCACCGGGATGCCGGCCAGGTCGGCCGGCAGCGACTCCAGGTATGCCCGGGGCTCGTAGGTCTCCTCGTCCCGGGCCAGCCCGACGAAGCCCATCGACGACTCCGGCAGCAGCGCCAACGCCGAGTCGGCCATGCCCAGACCGGCACGCAGCACCGGCACCAGCAGCGGCGGGTTGGCCAGCCGGGTCCCGTCGGTCGGGGCAACCGGCGTGGTCACCGGGTAGGACTCCACCGGGAAGGACCGGGCCGCCTCGTACACCAGCATCGTGGTGAGTTCGTGCAGCGCGGCGCGGAACGCCGCCGAATCGGTCCGGACATCGCGCATCGCGGTCAGCCGGGACTGGGCAAGGGGATGGTCAACGACGAGTACGTCCACGGTCGTTGAACCTACTCGTCAACCCGGCGGCGGACGCATACACCTCACGGATGGCGTCGGCGTACCGGGCCGGGGTGTGCTCGGCGCAGCGGGCGGCCGCCGCGACGGCCTGCCGGCGGGCCGCCTCCGGGTCGAGCAGCAGCCGCAGCACTCCGCTGGCGAGGGCGTCGGGTTCGGGGTCGGTGCGCAGGGCGGAGCCGGCCAGTGCGCCGTGCGCGTGCAACGCCCGGTCGACCAGCACCACCGGTACGCCGGCCAGCCCGGCCTCCTGCAGGACGAGTGCCTGGGTGTCGGTCTGTGACGCGAACGCGAACACCTCGGCGGCGCCGTACGCGGCGGCCACCACCTCCGGCGGCTGCTGACCGGTCAGCACGATCCGGGCGGCCACCCGGGGCGGCAGCGCCCGCAGCAGCCCGCCCAGCCAGCGGGGCTCGTACAGCGCGCCGACCAGCACCAAGCGGGCCGCCGGGCAGCCGGCCAGGATCCGCTCGAACGCGGCGATCAGCAGGTCGATGCCCTTCTCCCGGTTGATCCGTCCCACGTAGAGGACGACCCGGTCGCTGGGGGTGATGCCGTAGCCGTACCGGAAGGCGTTGACCTCGCGGGCGGTGGTCCGCCGGGGGGCGACCCCGGTGGGTACCAGGTGCACCCGGTCGGCCGGCACCGGCAGGTGGATGCGGTCCAGCACCGCCCGGGTCGGGACGACGACCGCGTCGGCCCCACCGAGCAGCAGCGTGTTGGTCGCGTCCATGGCGGCTCGACGGCGGGCGACCGCGCCGCTGGCCATCGGGCGGTGGTCCCGGGTGTGCCCGGCCGGTGCCGCCGCCGGGCGCGGTACGCCGAGGCGGCGGGCGTAGAGCCGGACGCCGGCGCTGAGCGCCCGCGCCGGCACCCGGTACGCGTCGGCGTAGGCGTGCAGGTCGGTGTGGTACGTCTGGACCAGCGGCAGACCGAGCCGGCGCGCGGTGAGGACGCCGAGCAGTCCGACCGGGCCCGGGGTGTGCACGTGCACCACGTCCGGCGCGACCGCGGCGATCTCGGCGATGGTGCCGGTGGCGGCGGCACCGCGCAGCAGCCACGGTGACAGGCGCAGGTCGGCGACGCCGCAGGGCAGCGCACGCAGCCGCAGCACGTCCGGCTCGGCCGGCTGGTCCGGGTGCCGGGGCACCACGATCAGCCCGGGGTGGCCGGCGTCGGTCAACGCCGCCGCCAGGGTCCGCAACGAGGTGACCACCCCGTCGCGCCGGGGCAGGTACGTGTCGGTGAAGTGCACTGCTCGCACGTCAGGGACGGTGGGCCACCGTGTTCAACATGATGTAACGGTAGGCCAACGGGGCCCTTAAGTCTGCTCGTCCGATCAGCCGACGACCAAGATCGTCAACTGGTCGACGACGTAGACTCGCGGGCATGACAGCGGTGACCACACCTGCACCGAGCGGCCACGACCTGGCCGAGGTGGGGCGGAGCGCGGCGACCCTGCGCGCCTTTCTGCACGGACTGCCCGGTGTCGACCAGATCGGGGCGCAGCATCGGGCCGCGATGCTCGGCACCCGGTCGGTCAAGACCACCGCCAAGGCGCGGGCGATCGACCTGGCCATCCGGATGGTCGACCTGACCACCCTCGAAGGCGCCGACACCCCCGGCAAGGTCCGGGCGCTGTGCGCCAAGGCCCGCCGCCCCGACCCGACCGACCCGGACTGCCCGTCGGTCGCCGCGGTCTGCGTCTACCCGTCGATGATGCCGACCGCCGCCGCCGCGCTCGCCGGATCCGGCATCCACCTGGCCAGCGTCGCCACCGCGTTCCCGTCCGGGCAGGCGCCGCTGGCGGTCAAGCTGGCCGACACCGAGGCAGCGGTCGACGCCGGTGCCGACGAGATCGACATGGTGATCAACCGGGGGGCGTTCCTCGCCGGCCGCTACCACGAGGTGTACGAGGAGATCGTCGCGGTCAAGCGGGCCTGCGGCGACGCCCACCTCAAGGTCATCCTGGAGACCGGGGAGCTGGCCACCTACGACAACGTGCGCCGGGCCTCCTGGCTGGCGATGCTGGCCGGCGGCGACTTCATCAAGACCTCCACCGGCAAGGTGCCGGTCGCCGCGACCCTGCCGGTCACGCTGATCATGCTGGAGGCGGTCCGGGACTTCCACGCCGTCACCGGTCGGCGCATCGGGGTCAAACCGGCCGGCGGCATCCGTACCACCAAGGACGCGATCAAGTACCTGGTGCTGGTCAACGAGACCGTCGGCGAGGACTGGCTGACCCCGGACCTGTTCCGGTTCGGCGCCTCCACCCTGCTCAACGACCTGCTGATGCAGCGTTCGAAGCTCACCACCGGGGTCTACTCCGGTCCCAACTACGTCACCCTGGACTGATGAGCGTGTTCGACTACGCACCCGCACCCGAGTCCCGCTCGATCGTCACCATTCGTGACTCGTACGGCCTGTTCATCGACGGCGAGTTCGTCGACCCGGTCGACGGGGGCGCGTTCAAAAGCGTGAACCCGGCCACCGAGGAGGTGCTGACCGAGGTCGCCGAGGCCGGCACCGGCGACGTGGACCGGGCGGTGGCCGCCGCGCGGGCCGCGTACCAACGGGTCTGGGGTCCGATGCCCGGCCGGGACCGGGCCAAGTACCTGTTCCGGATCGCCCGGGCGCTCGCCGAGCGCAGCCGCGAACTGGCCGTGCTCGAATCGCTGGACAACGGAAAACCGATCCGCGAGTCCCGCGACGTCGACCTGCCGTTGGCGTCGGCACACTTCTTCTACTACGCCGGCTGGGCCGACAAGCTGCCGTACGCCGGTTTCGGCCCGGACCCGCGCCCGCTCGGCGTCGCCGGCCAGGTCATCCCGTGGAACTTCCCGCTGCTGATGCTGGCCTGGAAGATCGCCCCGGCGCTGGCGGCCGGCAACACGGTGGTGCTCAAGCCGGCCGAGACGACTCCGCTGACCGCGCTGCTGTTCGCCGAGATCTGCCAGCAGGCCGACCTGCCGCCCGGCGTGGTCAACATCGTCACCGGGGCCGGTGCCACCGGGCAGGCCCTGGTCGGCCACGCCGGCGTCGACAAGGTCGCCTTCACCGGCTCCACCGAGGTCGGCCGGCAGATCGCCCGCGCGGTCGCCGGCAGCCGCCGGAAACTCACCCTGGAACTGGGTGGCAAGGCCGCCAACATCGTCTTCGACGACGCCGCGATCGACCAGGCCGTCGAGGGCATCGTCGACGGCATCTTCTTCAATCAGGGGCACGTCTGCTGCGCCGGCTCCCGACTGCTGGTCCAGGAGTCGATCGCCGAGCCGCTGCTGGAGTCGTTGAAGCGGCGGATGGCCCGGCTGCGCGTCGGTGACCCGCTGGACAAGAACACCGACGTCGGGGCGATCAACTCGGCCGCCCAGCTGGACCGGATCCGTACCCTGGCCGCCGCCGGCAGCGACGAGGGCGCGCAGGCCTGGTCGCCGCCGTGCGACCTGCCGCAGCAGGGCTTCTGGTTCGCGCCGACCATCTTCACCGGGGTCAGCCAGGCGCACCGGATCGCCCGGGAGGAGATCTTCGGCCCGGTGCTGTCCGTGCTGACCTTCCGCACCCCGGACGAGGCCATCGAGAAAGCCAACAACACGCCGTACGGGTTGTCCGCCGGCATCTGGTCGGAGAAGGGTTCGCGGGTGCTGTGGACCGCCGACCGGCTGCGCGCCGGGGTGGTGTGGGCGAACACGTTCAACAAGTTCGACCCGACGTCGCCGTTCGGCGGCTACAAGGAGTCGGGCTACGGCCGTGAGGGCGGCCGGCACGGGCTGGAGGCGTACCTCGATGTCTGACGGTGCCGTGCGGGTGACCGTACGCAAGACGTACAAGCTGTTCATCGGCGGGAAGTTCCCGCGCAGCGAGTCGGGACGGACGTACCAGGTGCAGGACTCCAACGTGGCACTCGCCTCCCGCAAGGACGCCCGGGACGCCGTCGTCGCCGCCCGGGCTGCCATGAAAGGCTGGTCGGGCGCGACCGCGTACAACCGGGGTCAGATCCTCTACCGGGTCGCCGAGATGCTGGAGGGCCGCCGCGAGCAGTTCGTCGCGCTCGGCGAGCCGGCCGCCGAGGTCGACGCGGCGATCGACCGCTGGGTCTGGTACGCCGGCTGGTCCGACAAACTTCCCCAGGTGTACGGCGGCGCGAACCCGGTCGCCGGACCGTACTTCAACCTGTCGACGCCGGAGCCGACCGGGGTGGTCGGGGTCGTCGCGCCGGCCGAGCCGTCGCTGCTCGGCCTGGTCAGCGTCGTGGCCCCGGTGATCGTCAGCGGCAACACGGCGGTGGTGCTGGCCTCGCCCACCCGGCCGTTGGCGGCGGTCACCCTGGCCGAGGTGCTGGCCACCAGCGACCTGCCCGGCGGGGTGGTCAACGTCCTGACCGGCGCGGTCGCCGAAACGGCGCCGTGGCTGGCCGGGCACCTGGACGTCGACGCGCTGGACCTGACCGGGGTGACGGATCCGCAGTTGGCCGTCGAGATGGAGCAGGCCGCCGCCGGCAACCTCAAGCGGGTGCTGCGGCCGGCGGACGGGTCGATCGACTGGTCGGCCGACCCGGGTACCCGGCGGATGACGGCCTTCCTGGAGACGAAGACCGTCTGGCACCCGAAGGGGAGCTGACCGACCGCCGACCGCGGGCCGCCGACGGCGCGGGCCGGCGGCCTAGGCCGGCTCGGGCTCGGGCACCGGTCCGGGGCCGTCCGGATCGTCGTAGATCGGTGTCTCGGGGACCGGAGTCGGTTCGACCGGGGCCGGCGGCAGTGTGTCCGGGGTGTCCGGGGACAACTCACCTGGGTCGTCCGGGACCGGCGTGGTCGGGTCGATCGGCGGGTACGTCTCGGGGGCCGCTGACTGCGTCATGCCGCTCCTTTTTCCCGTTTCCGACCGGCGGTAATCCCTCGAGTGGTGGTCGCGCCACACGTCAGGTGACCCGCGCCATCTGCAGACTTGCGGTGTGCTGTCAGTCCTGAGCGAAGGAGCCGATCGGGATCTCGCCCGCCGGTCGGTAGGTGCACATCGTCACGCCCGTGGTGGAGACCGCGTTGTCGACCAACGTCAGCGCGCCCGGCACGGTGCCGTTGCCGAACAGCCGCTTTCCCGCACCGACGACGACCGGGATGGTCCAGATCCGGAACTCGTCGACCAGACCGGCCCTGATCAGCGACTGCAGCAGGTTCGCGCTGCCGTGCACCTGCAACTCGGGGCCGTTGGTGCGCTTGAGCGCCGTGATGCCCCGGGCGGCGTCACCTTCGATCAGGGTGGAGGTGGGCCACGACAGCGTCGGCCGGCCGCGGGAAGCGACGTACTTTGTGGCGTCGTTGAGCGGCTTGGCCTCCTCCCCTGACGCCGTCGGCCAGTGCGCGGCGAACATGTCGTAGGTGCGGCGGCCGAGGACCAGGTCGAACGGGACTCCCATGGTCTCCCCCATGGTCTGGCCCATCAGCTCGTCCCAGTAGTTGACCAACCAGCCGCCGTGGCGGAATCCACCGTCGTCGTCCTCGCCGGGGCCACCGGGTGCCTGCATCACCCCGTCGAGGGTGACGAACGCGTTGACGATCAACCTACGCATCGGAGGAACCTTTCGGACAGGTACGTCAGGAGACCGGCAGCTGGTCGAGCCACTGCTGCCAGCGCTGCTCAGTGTGGACGGGTTCGGCGTCGGTGTCGAAGATGTGGTGGCTGAGAAAAAGCATGTCGCCGCGGTCCCGGCCGGAGTGGACGAACCGGTAGAGCCCGCCGGTGGTGCGTACGCCGAGGAACACCGTGGGCTCGGCCAGGTCGACGGTGCCGTCGATCGGCGCGGCACCCGGTACGGCGAGGCGTACCGGCGCACCGGCGGCGATCGGGTGGGCGGTGCCGAGGGCGGCGGCGACCGCCGGCCAGACCTGGTCCGGATCGCCCGCGTCGGGGTGCAGCACGGTCACCGGGGTCGCGGTGCGGCCCGGGAAGTACCGCAGGTACGCGGCGAGGGTGCCCAGGTAGAGGTCCCAGCCGATCTTCATCGCCTCGAACTCGGTCTCCCAGTTGTCGCCGAGCATGCCGCTCTGCACCATCCGCAGCACGGTGCTGCCCTGGTCACGCCCCTCGATCAGGTACTCGAGCGCCATGAACGAGCCGTCGTCGGCGGTGGCGGTGCGGTCGGCGTACCGCTTGCCCGGCTCCCAGCCGACGATGGTCGCCTCGTCGGTGTGCCCGCCGAGGGTGAGCCGCGCTGCACCGCCCTCGCGGGGCTCGATCTCGCTGCGGCCCATGAACCAGGAGTCGAGGCCGGGCCCGGTGGCGATGGCGTCCCACACCTGCTCCGGCGTGGCCGCCAACTCGATCTCCTTGCGTACCTCGAATTCGTGTCCCACGGTCGGGTCAGCCTTCCTGTGCTGTCTGGATGCCGGCCGGTTCGGAACTGGCATCCGGGCCGGTGCTGGCGGTGTCGGGGTGCAGGGCGACGACGAGGCGGTGCGGCCGGCCGCCGGGGGCAGTCTCATCGTGGTATCTGCCGACCAGGGCGGTGACCGTACTGGTCAACTCCTCGACGAAGGCGGCCCGGTCGGCGGCGGAGGCGAAGCGGATCTCGCCGTCGATCGCGAAGGTCGCGACCCGCTTGTTCGCCCGGTCCGCGCCGGTGATCAACGCGCCGACGTCGCGGACCAGCCGGGCGGCGACGGCGAGCAGCCAGCGGGCGGAGAGCCGGTCGGGGGCGGCGGCCGGATCGGGCGCGACGGCAGCGAGCGCGGCCGGTGAGATCACGTACGCACCGGCGGTGGCCCGCATGATCCGCTCGGTGACGTTGCCCTTGCGCCGCTGCTCGACCAGCTCGACCAGGCCGTGCTGCTCGAGCGCTTTCAGGTGGTAGTTGACCTTCTGCCGGGCCAGGCCGATCCGGGCGGCGAGCATGGTCGCCGAGGCGGGCTCGGCCAACTCGGCGAGGAGCCGGGCCCGGATCGGGTCGAGCGAGACCTCGGCCGCCGCCGGGTCCTCGATCACCGCTACGTCCAACATGTGTCCGAGACTGTCACCGACGACTTATTTTGTCAAGAACAGAAGAATTTTCGAGATCACCCGCCACGGGCGGCCGGTCGCGGTCCTCATCTCCCCGGACGACCTGGCAACGCTTGAGGAGACCCTGGACGTACTCTCCAGCCCGGAGGTCATGCGCCAGCTTGCCGAATCCCGGACAGCCATCGCCGCAGGTGACGTGCTGGATCCCGATCAGGTGGCCGCCCTCATGGCTGAGCGTGCCAAGCGAGCCGGCGACCAGTGAACGATCCGACGAGTCCGCGCCCTTACCAGCTGCGCTTCACCGGCCCGGTCGCCCGCGCCCTTGCCGGACGGCCCTCGGAAAAGGTCGCCGCAGCGGTGTACGAATTCGTGACCACCGTGCTGGTCGACAACCCACACCGGCTCGGTAAACCTCTCCTGCTCCCACCCTACGAAGGCACTTGGTCGGCCCGACGCGGCGCCTACCGGGTGTCGTACCAAATCGACGATGAGCAGCGCGTGATCACGGTTACCGCTGTTGAGCACCGTGGTGATGCGTACCGGTCCCGGTGACCGGCGTAACAGCTGTCAGACAAGCCAGCCAGGTAGGCCCAACGGGTCAGGTCAGCAGCGGGAGCGCCCGCTGCCGGACGTCGACGTACCGTTCGTGCACCTGCGGGGTGCCGGCGGCGGCGACCTCCTCGGCCTCCACCGGCCACTGCGGTGGCTCGGCACCGCCCCGCAGCGCCCACGCCGCCTGCCGGGCCGCACCGAGCGCCACGTACTCGGCCGGACGCGGCACGCTCACCGGCGCGCCGAACAGCGCCGGCGCGACCGCCCGTACCGCGCGGGACCGGGCCGCACCGCCGACCAGCAGCACCCGCTCCACCGGGGTGCCCTGGACGCGCAACGCGTCGAGGGCGTCGGCGATGCCGCCGAGCATGCCCTCCACCGCCGCCCGGGCCAGGTTCGCCGCCGACGCGTTCGCCCGGGTGATCCCGGCGAGCAGCCCGCGCGCGTCGGGCAGGTTCGGGGTCCGTTCCCCGTCCAGGTACGGCAGCAGCGTCAACCCGCCCGCACCCGGTGCCGCCGACAACGCCAACTCGTCCAGCTCGGCCAACGACCGGCCCAGCAGGTCGGCGACCGTGACCAGCACCCGGGCCGCGTTGAGGGTGCACACCAGCGGCAGGAACCGACCGGTCGCGTCGGCGTAGCCGGCCACCAGCCCACTCGGGTCGGCGGTCGGCACCTCGCTCACCCCGGACACGCACCCCGAGGTGCCCAGCGACACCACCACCTCACCGGGGCGCAGGCCGACGCCGAGCGCCGTACCCATGGTGTCGCCGGTGCCGGCCGACAGCAGCGCACCGGACGCGGTCTCCCCGACCACCTCGGCGGGCCCGGCGACCCGGGGCAGCGCCACGTCCCGGCCGAAGGCGAGCTCGATCAGGTCCCGCCGGTACTCCCCGGCCGCCGCCGACCAGTAGCCGGTGCCAGAGGCCTCACCCCGGTCGGTCGTCGGCGCCCCGTCGTCGGCGCGCAGCCGGTGGGTCAACCAGTCGTGCGGCAGCAGCACCATCTCCGTCCGGGCCGCGAGCTGCGGTTCGGCGCGAGCGAACCAGCGCAGCTTGGTGACCGTGAAGCTGGCCACCGGCACCAGACCGACCGCGTCGGCCCACGCCTGCGGGCCGCCGAACTCGTCGGTCAGGTCGACCGCCGCCTGCGCCGACCGGGTGTCGTTCCACAGCAGGGCGTCCCGGACCACCTCGCCGGCGTCGTCGAGGCAGATCATCCCCTGCTGCTGCCCGCCGACGCCGATCGCGGCGACCCCGTCCAGCAGCCCGGCGCTGGCCTGCTCCCACGCCGCCCACCACACGCGCGGATCGACCTCGGTGCCGTCCGGGTGCGGAGCGCGGCCCTCACGCAACACTTCCCCGGTGTCCGCGTCACAGACCACGACCTTCGTCGACTGGGTCGACGAGTCGACCCCGGCCACCAGTGTCATCACACCTTCTCCAGCGCAGGCAGGACGACCTGTTCCAGCACCGCGACCGGGGTGCGCCACTGCTCGGGGTCGTCGTAGTTGCCGGCGGTCACCGCGACGACGAGCTCCAGGTCGGGCAGGACGATCAGGCGCTGGCCGCCGTTGCCCATCGCCGACGCCGTCTGACGACCGGCGACGGTCTGCAGATACCAGTGGTAGCCGTACTCGGCGCCCCAGGGAGTCTGCAAGCGAGGCGTGAGCATCTCGCTGATCCAGCTGGCCGGCACCAGTCGACGGCCACCCCAGACCCCGCCGGCCAACACCAGCTCGCCGATCCGGGCCAGGTCACGCGGGGTGAGCCGCAGCCCGGACGCGGGCGAGGCCACCCCGTCGTCGCCGGTCATCCAGTGAAACTGCTCGATGCCGAGCGGCGCGAAGAGCTGCGCCCGGCCGTACGCCTCCAACGCCTGCCCGGTGCCGTCGGCGATCAGCTTGCCGAGCAGCGCGGTCGCACCACCGCAGTAGGACCAGCGCTCGCCGGGTGGCTCCACCACCGGCCGCTCCAGGACGTACCGGCAGCGGTCCGGGGCCAGCTCCATGGCGATCTCGCCGTTGTCCGGGCTGTCGTACGGGGCGTCCTCGCGCCAGTCCAGCCCCAGCGACATGGTCAGCGCGTGCGCGACGGTCAGCCTGGCCCGGTCCGGGTCGGCCGCCAGGTCGGGGTACTCGGGAAACCGCCCCAGCAGCGGCTGCGCCGGGGCCGGAACGAGCCCGTCACCGAGAGCGATGCCGTACAGCAGCGCGGTCACGCTCTTGGTGACCGAGCGCAGGTCGTGCAGCGTCGTCGGGCCGAAGCGGACCGGCCCCAGCGAGTGCTCCCAGGAGAAGTCCTCGCCCGTGCCGTAGTGCTCCCACAGCAGCTGACCACCGCACACCACCACGACCCCGTGCAGCCCGTCGACCTGCCCGGCCTGCTCGGCCTGCGCCAGCAGCTCGCTCATCCGGCCCGTCGTCATCGCCACCCCCGTCACCTGCCCACCGAGGATATGTCGAACCGTCGATCGTCGCTGTCCCCTCCGTCGTCACATGGTGACGACGACCTTGGCGCGGGCGTGTTCGGTCTCGACGTACCGGATCGCCGCCGGCACCTCACTGAGCCGGAACGTCCGGTCGACGACCGGGGTCAACTTGCCCGCCTCGACCAGCTCCCGCAGCGTCGCCAGGTGTCCCTGGCCCGCCGTCGCCATCGGCGCGACGATGCGCTGCCGGACGAACCGCCCCACCAGCGGTCCCCGCAGCAGCAGACCCATCGGGCCGAAGACGGTGCCGCCAGTGGACACTCCCCCACCGGACAGCAGCAGCGTGCCGTCCGGGGTCAGCACCCGCCGCAAGTCGCCCAACGACCGGTTGCCGACCAGGTCGAGCAGCGCGTCGTAGCGGCGGCCGGCCCGCACGGCATCGGTACGGGTGAAATCCTCCCGGGTGTAGTCGACGACGTGATCGGCGCCGAGCGACCGGACCAGGTCGACGTTGCGGGTCCGGCACACCGCCGTCACCTGGGCCCCGTACGCCTTGGCCAGCTGCACCGCGAAGGTGCCGACCCCGCCCGACGCCCCGTTGACCAGGACGTGCTGCCCGGCCCGCAGATCGGCGGCGTCCCGCAGGCAGACCAGGGCGGTGGTGGCGGCCAGCGGCACCGCCGCCGCCTGCGCGAAGCCCAGATTCGCCGGTTTCGCCTCGACCAGACCCTCCGCCACACACAGGTACTCGGCGAACGCGCCGCCGGCGGGACCGGCCTCGCCGTACACCTCGTCACCGGGGCGGAACCGGGTCACCGCCGCACCGACCGCCTCGACCCGGCCGGCGAAGTCCTGGCCGCGCACCGCCGCGCGGGGCCGCCGCAGCCCGAACGAAAACCGGGCGACGTACGGGTCGCCGCGCATGATGTGCCAGTCGTACGCGTTGACCGAGCTGGCGTGTACCCGCACCAGCACTTCGCCGTCGCCGGGGGACGGGGTGTCGACGTCACGCAACCGCAGCACGTCGGGTGAGCCGTACCGGTCCTGGACCATCGCCTTCATCGCTGATTCTCCTCACTGGATCCGCTGGTGGACACAGCATCTCGGCGACGGCCCGGGTGGCACGTCGGCACGTCGGCGGCACCCCGGCTGCGCCCGGCGCGGTAGCGCGGCGGGCGGCCTACTCCCCCGGGAGTACGCCGGGCTGCCCCCGTCGGGGCTGCCGCCGTGGACGCCGGCCGGCCTACAGTGCGGGCATGAGCCGGTCGCACCACGACACCGACACCGGCGCGGTCGCCTCGGCGGCCCGGCCGACGTCGCGGCGCGGGCCGGGCCTGGCGGTGCTGACCGCGATCGGGCAGCCGGTCTGCACCGCGATCGCCGCGAGCTGGCAGTCCGGCAGCGTCTCGATCATCGGGTACGCGCTGCTGGTGTTCAGCGGGCTGGCGCTGGCCGACCGGCACCGTTCCCCCCGGCGCAACTTCCTGATCGTGGTCGCCGCGACCCTGGCGTACCACCTGCTGGACCAGCCCGCCGGGGTGACCCTGCTGGCGCCGATGATCGCCGCGTCGGCGGCGCGGGCCGCCGGCCACCGCTGGCTGGTCGGCGCGACGGCGACGACGGCGTACGGCATCTGGGTGCTGGTCACCGGCGCGGCCCTGCGTCAGGCGGTGCTGGCGTTGGCGCTGATCGTCGCCGCCGGGCTGATCACCGAGATCGGCACCCTCGTCGCCGACCGGGTCCGCGAGGGCGTCGCGGAGCAGCGCCGTCTCTCCGAGGAGCGGCAGCGCCGCCGGGCCACCGAGCAGCGGCTGCGGATCGCCGCCGAACTGCACGACGTGCTCGGTCATCATCTGTCGTTGATCAACGTACGGGCCGGGGTCGGTCTGCACCTGATGGACCGCGACCCGGAACAGGCGCGTGCGGCGCTGGAGGCGATCGCGCAGTCCAGCGCGGAGGCGTTGCGCGAGGTCCGGGCGGTGCTCGACACGCTCTACCCGAGCGGTGAGGCCGCGCCGCGTGCCCCGGCGCCAGGGCTGGACCGGCTCGGCGAACTGACCGACGACGCCGCCGTGGCGACCCGGACGGTGATCGACGGTACGGTCCGGCCGCTGCCGGCTCCCGTGGACCGGGCGGCGTACCGGATCGTGCAGGAGGCGTTGACCAACGTGCGGCGGCACGCCGGCCCGGATGCCGCCGCCACTGTCACCATCGGATACCGGCAGGATGCGCTGATGCTCCAGATCGACGACGACGGCGCCGGTGCACCGGGGCCGGCTGCTGCGGCCTCGGGCGCGGCGGCCCCGGCGGGCAACGGGATCACCGGAATGCGGGAGCGGGCCGCCGCGCTGGGCGGCGAGGTGACCGCCGGTCCGGCACCGGACGGCGGTGGCGGTTGGCGGGTACGGGCCCGCCTGCCGATCGGCCCTGAGTCGTCGCCGCAGGAGGTCGTTTCGTGATCCGGGTGCTGCTGGTCGACGATCAGGTGCTGGTCCGGGCCGGGTTCCGGGCGCTGCTGGCCGCCGAGGGCGACATCGAGGTCGTCGGTGAGGCCGGCGACGGCGCGCAGGCGGTCCGGTTGGCCCGGCAGACCCGGCCGGACGTGGTCCTGATGGACATCCGGATGCCCGGGGTGGACGGGCTGACCGCGACCCGGCAGATCGCCGCCGACCCGCGGCTGTCCGAGGTACGGATCGTCGTGCTGACCACGTTCGAGCTGGACGAGTACGTCGGCGAGGCGCTGCGCGCCGGGGCGGCCGGGTTCCTGGTGAAGAACACGCAGCCGGCCGAGCTGATCCAGGGGGTACGGGTGGTGGCCGCCGGCAACGGTCTGCTGTCGCCGAGTGTGACCCGGCGGGTGATCGAGCAGTTCGCCGCCCGTACCGCCGCTCCGGCCGCACCTCGACGGTTGGCCGAGCTGACCGACCGGGAGCGGGAGGTCGTGGCGTTGGTCGGCACCGGGCTGTCCAACGACGAGATCGCCGTCCGGCTGGTGGTCAGCCCGGCGACGGCGAAGACGCATGTGTCGCGGGCGATGGTGAAGCTCGGTGCCCGGGACCGCGCCCAGCTGGTGGTGTTCGCGTACGAGGCCGGCCTGGTCCGCCCCGGCTGGCTCCCCTGACCTCCGCCGATCGGCCGTCGGCTACCGCGACGCGATGATGTAGGCGCGAGCGACGATGACACACCCTGGCCCTGGCGGACCAGTACAGCGGCAGAACAGTATTCCTGTGTGGAATAACTATTCCACACAGGAATACTGCCCGGGACGGTATGTCGATGGGCGCCGGTCACGAAACGTGAGGTAGTGGTGGCGTTGACCTCGACCCCGCTCACCTGACAACGTCGAGGTGAGGGCTCAGGCCGGGCTGACGAGTTGGATGAGGTTGCCGCAGGTGTCGTCGAGGACCGCGCCGACGACCGGGCCCATCGGCGTGGGAGTCTGGACGAACGTGACCCCGTCGGCCTGCAGCGTCCGGTACGCCTCCTCGACGTCGTCCACGGCGAACGAGGCGGCCGGGATGCCCTGCTCGGCGAGCGACTGCTTGTACGCCTGGGCGGCCGGGTTCTCGTCGGGCTCCAGCAGCAGCTCGACGCCGTCCGGGGCGTCGGCGCCGACCACGGTGAGCCACCGGTGGGCTCCGACCGGGAAATCGGTCTTGGGGACGAAGCCGAGCTTGCCGGTGTAGAAGGCCAGCGCCTTGGCCTGGTCGTCGACGAAGACGCTCGTCACGTAGATGCGGGCTTTCATGTCTTCTCCTCATCGGTGAGTGGCCACCGCTCGATGATCGAGCGCAGCGGTCGGGTGTCGAGGTAGTGGAGTTTGGTGCGGCCGACCCGTTCGGAGCGGACAAGTCCGGCCTCCTCCAGCACTGCCAGGTGCTGGGAGATCGCCTGACGGGTCGAGGTGGTGCCGTGCTCGGTGAGCAGTCGGGTGCAGATCTCGAACAGGCTCATCCCGCCCTTGCGGGCGAGCTCGTCCATGATCCGCCGCCGGGTCGGGTCCGCGAGTGCCCGGTAGAGGACCGCCACGCAGCCCACAATAGGCAAGTCTTCACTTGCATATCAAGTCTCACCCACAGCGGGGAGCCACAAACGCCGGGTCAGGATCCGGCGGGCGGCGGACCGTCGGTCGCGGCACCGACAACGCGGCGGCGAGCGTGGTAGCGGCGGTCAGGTGCACGCCAAGGTCTGCCAACCGTGGCCAGCCGTCGACCACGACCCGCAGGGCCCGCCCTTCGATCCGGACCGGGCGGTCGGACCAGCCGCGCAACGCCCAATCGTTGTCCTCGTAGCTGCACCAGATCAGCGCCACCTGGCGCCCGTCATGCGTACCGACCAGGGCACAGCGGCGCTTCTCGTCCGGAATGACCGTGCCGAACCCTCGCCAGGTCAGCTCCGGTGGCGGGTCGGTCTCGACCCAGCCGCCAGATCCGGCCCGGCGCAGCAGGTCGGCGCGCAGGGCACTGATCTCCAGCTCCTCGGCCCGCCGCTGGGGCGGCCACCATGACCCAGATGAGCGCCCCGACCAAGGCGGTGGCCGCAGCCGAGATCGCCACGACACCCAGGAGCGACGCACCACTGGACATCAATTCACTGTATAGACAGCTGCCCAGAAGCGGAGTGGCTGGCCAGCAGCGGGCCCGCAGAACATCCGTACGCCACTGACGCAGCGCACCGGCGACGAGCTGCCAGACGGTGTAGAACAGCGCGTGGACACCGTCCACGTCCCGGTCGTGGGCATCGCCCGCCGGCGGCTGCACGGCCACCGTCCGCCCGGCGGTCGATCCTGGTGACCAACCGGGCCAGCCAACCGCCGTCGACCGGCCCGACGTCGTCCAGGTTCCACTCGCACCGTTGACACCACGGTCGGAGACCGTCGATCGTGACCAGGGCTACCCGACACCCTGGGCACAGCGGCGTTCCCACGACTACCGCGACCGGTTCCAGGCTCGCGCGTCCCGCCCGAGCAGGGCGAGCAGCTGGGTCTGCCGGTCCGGGTCCGCCCCCACCTGCGGTGCCGGCGCGAAGTACCCGGTCGGCAGGGCCTCCGCCACCGGTTCCACGAAGGCATGCGCGGCTTCGACCAGCGCCGGGTCCAGGGTCGCGTCGACGCCGATCGCCTGGGCCAGATCCCAGCTGTGCACCAGGTTGTCGTTGAAACACAGTCCGGCCAGCCGCCGGCCCCGCATGTCGCCGACCGGGTGGTGGACGACGGTGTCGAGCACTCCGGGGCGGGCGAACGCCTCGACCGCGACGTCCACCGAGTGGCGTACCGCCGTGAGCGGGTCGCCGCCCAGCACGTCGAAATCCGGCCGGGCGATGTCGAGCCGGCCGAGGTCGGCCAGCGGGATGCCGTCGAGCACCGGGAGCACCGCGAGGTTGCCGCGGACCACATGGTCGACCAGCGTCCGTACGTCCCATTCGGAGCATGGCGTCGGCGCGCGCCACTGGTCGCCACCGACCTGTGCGACGAGGTCGCAGAACTGCCGGCTGGCCCGTTCGTAGAGGACGACGAAATCCGTACGCAAGGGAACCCTCCGTCACCGATCCGCACCGGATTCCGCAGCCTACCCGCCGCCAGTTTCCGGTCACCCGCCTGCCGGGCGTGCATCGTCGCCGGTCAGGAACCGGTGGACGGACCGGGTGTACCCGATCGGAATGTGCCCGGTGTCGGGCAGCAGGACGACGGCGGCGTGCGGCAGCAGTCGGCGTACCCGGCGGGCGGTCTGCCGGGAATCCAGCAGCCGGTCCTTCGCTCCGGCGACGACCAGCAACGGAACGGCGAGGCGGCGCAGGCCGTCGTCGCTGAAGATCGGCAGCCGGTTGCGTCGTGACTGGTAGCTCCGCTGGATGAGCAGCAGGAAGTCGGCCAGCTCTGCCGACTCGGGCCTGTCCGGGGCGTCGGATGCCGCCGGCGCCGGGCCGAGCACGAGTCGGACGGCCGCGCGCTGACCCCACTCGCCGAACGGCAGAAGGAGGAGCGACCCGACGACCGCGCCGTACTTCTGCCGCCCGATGCCGGCGGGTACGAGCAACGCGAGCCGGGTGACCCGATCGGGTCGGCGCTGCGCGTAGTCGAGCGCCAGCCATCCGCCGAGCGAGGCACCGACGAACGCCGCCTGGCCGATGTCGAACGCGGCGAGCACGTCATCGAGCCACTCGGCGTAGCTGCCGGAGGTGAGCGGGGGCCGCGACGGCGCGCTGAGGCCGGGTTCACCGATGACGTCGACGGCGTACACCCGGTGGGTCTGCGCCCAGGTGGCGACGTCACCGGTCCACGCCGTCGAGTTGAAGCTGCCGCCGTGCAGGAGGACGACCGGCGGGGCGTCGCGGCGTCCACTGACGATCACGAAGGTGTCACCGTGCCGCGTGGGGACCGTCGACTCCGTCGCCGACGCCGGCCAGCGCCCCAGAAATGCCCGGTACCGCTGCTCGACGGCGCGGCGAGCAGCTTCGGACCGGTAGATCGCGTTCATCGCCGACCCCGCTGGTGCGGGTCGACGTACCCAAGAAAGTCCATGACACCAAACTACTCTTTACTTCCCTATCATCCAAGTATCACGAGCGTATAGGTAATGATCGGGCATCGGTCAACCGGGGCCCGTATCTGGTGCCGGTGCCGGACAGATCGGACAGGTACGGGAACCGGCGCCGCTGCGTACACGTCCAATCGCTGTCTGATCCGATGCCCCTCGCCAAGGAGGTGGCCATGCAGGAGCATCGCAGCTACGCCGCAGGGTTCGCGCTCGTCTCGCTCATCGTGGCGCTCGCCGCCGCCGGTTGCGCGGGCACCGGCACCGGCGGGGTCGGCGACCCGCAGCCGGTGCCGGAGGAGGGTACGACGATGGATCCGTCACCGCGGCCAGGCGCCGACGCGCTCGGCTGCGGACAGCAGTTCGAGGCACCGGACGACGGGGTGCTGGCCGTCGACGGGCAGTTCCCGTCGAGCGTGTCCGGCACCGACCGGGACGTGACCGGCACCGTCGAGGTCACCAGCCACCGCGCCGTCCGGGGGGTGGTCAGCCCACGGGCCGAGGTGTTCCTGGTCCAGCAGGGCCGGGTCACGGCGGTACCGGCGGCGCAGGACCTGATGGGCGTCCAGTGGGATCTCGCCGCCGGCGACGTCGAGCAGTTGCCCGGCGACGTACCGCTGGTCTCCTGCGCACCGTCCGGCGGGCCGGTGCCGGCCGGTGACTACGAGCTGTACGCGCGGGTGGCGATCGCCCCGGACGACGGTACGGACCGGCTGGTGTCCTACGGCGGCCCCTGGCCGCTGCGGGTCACCTGAGGGCCGCGACTGTCGACCCGGGCACGAGCTGGGCCGGGGACCGCTGGATGGTCCCCGGCCCTTTCACTGTTGCGTGCGGGTCAACCGGCTGCCTCGGTGCGGGTCAGCCGGTGACGATGCTGACGCCGTACGCGGCCGCGACGTCGATGTAACGTTCCGCGTAGCTGGTGACGCCGTTGCCGGCGATCACGTTGCCCCGGATCCAGGCGCCACCCGAGGAGTCCTTCACGTAGAACGGGCTGCCCGAGTCGCCGCCGGCCGGCTGCGTACCGCCGGTGAAGACGATCACCGGCGACTTGCAGCCGGTGGAGGTGCAGACCTGACCGGTGATACTGGTCGCGGTGTGCCCACAGTGCTCACCGGTGGTGCGGCCACTGTGGCAGTAGTCGGTGAAGCCGACGTATGCGGTGCCGGCCGCCACCACCGGGGCACTGGAGGTGCTGGTCACCCCGCCGGTGAAGATCCGACCCGCGTAGGACCGGCCACCGACCAGCTCCATGTCCTGGGCATGGCCGCTGACCGTGGGCAGCCGGCGGTTCGACACGACGCCGTACGCGTTGGCGCCCGACTCGGTGAGCACGTTGATGCCGTTGGCGAAGCAGTGCCCGGCGGTGACCGAGAACCGGGTGCCGGCACCGTTCTGCACGGCGTACCCGGCCGAGCACCAGGCCACCCCGGCGGTCTGGGTGATGCCGCCACCGCCCCAGTACGGCTGGATGTCGTCGCGGCGGTGCCAGAAGTCGCTGATCGTGGACGTGTTCACCTGCACGGCGTTGGCTGCCTGCAGGTGGCCTGCGGTCGTGCCGGTCGGCTTCGTCAGCGCGGCCACCACGTCGGCGGGCGCGTCGGTGTCCACGACGATCCGGCCGGTGGTGGCGTCCAGGTAGCTGCCGAAGGTGTACTTCGTGCCGTGGGTGGCGACGTAGTCGGCGATCCGCCGCTGGATGACCGCCAGGGTCGCCGTCGCGGCGGCCGGGGCGGCGACGCTGGCGCGGGCGCCACGGTCGGGCGCACGGCGCTCGTCGGCCTGTGCGAGCGCCCCCCGGGTGACCTGTTTGTTCTCCTCCGGTACGGCGTACGCGGCGCTGCCGCCGAGGACCGTCAGCGCGACGGTCGCCGCGACAACGGCACCGACGAGCGCCCTCGTTCTCTTGTACATGCGTTCCTCCATCGATGTTCATTCGCGGCCGATTGCCGCGACCTCACTCATGAGAAATCACGGAAGATAAGATCGATAGCGTTATGTCGACGATGCGACAACCAGGACGATCGACCATTTTTGACAAATCAACGACTCATTGAGTCCAATCAGAAAACAATTCGACTTCACCATCTCCCGGCGACACGGTCATCTGCCGGCCGGATTGGGCGGATCCGGCCGGGGCGTGGCACCATCGCGCAGGTGACCAGCAGCACCGCGGCGACACGCCGGCTCCGCGACCTCGCTCTCCTGCGCCGGGTCCGGGACCGGATCGACCGGGAGTACGCCCGACCGCTCGACGTCGAGACGCTGGCCCGGGGCGTGCACATGTCCGCCGGCCATCTGAGCCGGGAGTTCCGGGCGGCGTACGGGGAGTCGCCGTACTCGTACCTGATGACCCGCCGGGTCGAACGGGCGATGGCGTTGCTACGGCGTGGTGACATGACTGTCACCGATGTCTGTTTCGCCGTGGGTTGTTCCTCGCTCGGTACGTTCACCACCCGGTTCACCGAACTGGTCGGTTCGCCGCCGGGTGCCTACCGCCGACAGGCCACCCGCGCCACCGCCGGGATTCCGTCGTGCGTGGCCAAGCAGGTGACCCGGCCGGTCAGGAATCCGGCACCGGTCAGGAATCAAGAAGTCCGGCCGGGTCGATCGCCACTACCGTGACCGGCATGGACATCACGATTCATTCGACCTTCCTTCCACACGACGATCCGGACGCGGCGCTGGCCTTCTACCGCGATCTGCTCGGCTTCGAGGTCCGCAACGACGTCGGCTACGAGGGCATGCGCTGGATCACCGTGGGGCCCGCCGGCCAGCCCGGCACCAGCGCCATCGTGCTGCACCCGCCGGCGGTCGATCCGGGAATCACCGACGACGAACGGCGCGTCGTCACCGAGATGATGGCCAAGGGCACGTACGCCGGCATCCTGCTGGCCACCGACGACCTCGACGGCGTCTTCGAACGGCTACAGTCGGCCGACGCCGACATCGTCCAGGAGCCGACCGACCAGCCGTACGGAGTCCGCGACTGCGCCGTCCGCGATCCCGCCGGCAACCTGATCCGTATCCAGCAGCGCAGTTGACCAGGGAGTCACGATGAGCAGTGGCCCGACGCCGGCCGTGCCGCACGTCGCCGACCGGCACGACATGATCCGGGTGCACGGTGCCCGGGAGAACAACCTGCGCAACATCGACGTCGAGCTGCCGAAACGTCGGCTGACCGTGTTCACCGGGGTCTCCGGTTCGGGCAAGAGCTCCCTGGTGTTCGGCACCATCGCCGCGGAATCGCAGCGGTTGATCAACGAGACGTACAGCGCCTTCGTGCAGGGGTTCATGCCGACGCAGTCCCGGCCCGACGTCGACGTGCTCGACGGACTGACCACCGCGATCATCGTCGACCAGGAGCGGATGGGCGGCGACGCCCGCTCCACGGTCGGTACCGCGACCGACGCCAACGCGATGCTGCGGATCCTGTTCAGCCGGCTCGGTCAGCCGCAGATCGGCCCGCCCAGCGCATTCTCCTTCAACGTCGCGTCGGTGCGCGGCAGCGGCGCGATCACCGTCGACCGGGGCGCGAACAGCAAGGCGGTCAAGGCGACGTACAGCCGGCTCGGCGGGATGTGCCCACGCTGCGAGGGCCGGGGCACGGTCACCGACTTCGACCTGACCGCGCTCTACGACGACAGCAAGTCGATCAACGAGGGTGCGCTGACCATCCCCGGCTTCAGCACCGAGGGCTGGTACGCCCGGATCTACGCCGGCAGCGGCTTCCTCGACCCGGACAAGCCGATCAGCAGGTTTACCAAGAAGGAACTCGACGCGCTGCTGTACAAGGAGCCGACCCGGATCAAGGTCGACAACATCAACGTGACGTACGAGGGGCTGATCCCCCGGATCCAGAAGTCGTTCCTGGCCAAGGACGTCGACGCGATGCAGCCGCACATCCGGGCCTTCGTCGAACGGGCGATCACCTTCACCACCTGCCCGGAGTGCGCCGGCACCCGGCTGACCGAGGCCGCCCGGTCGTCGAAGATCGGCGGGATCAGCATCGCCGACGCCTGCCGGATGCAGATCAGCGACCTCGCCGAGTGGGTACGGGGCCTCTCCGAGCCCTCGGTCGCGCCGCTGCTGGCGTCGCTGCGGCACACCCTCGACTCGTTCGTCGAGATCGGCCTCGGCTACCTCAGCCTGGACCGCCCGTCCGGCACCCTCTCCGGCGGCGAGGCGCAGCGCACCAAGATGATCCGCCATCTCGGCTCGTCGCTGACCGACGTCACGTACGTCTTCGACGAGCCGACGATCGGACTGCACCCGCACGACATCGCCCGGATGAACGACCTGCTGCTGCGGCTGCGGGACAAGGGAAACACGGTGCTCGTCGTGGAGCACAAGCCGGAGACGATCGCGATCGCCGACCACGTCGTGGACCTCGGCCCCGGGGCCGGCACGGCCGGCGGCCAGGTGGTGTTCGAGGGGACCGTCGACGGGCTCCGGGCCAGCGGCACGCTCACCGGTCGCCACCTCGACGACCGGGCCACCCTCAAGGAGAAGGTCCGGATCCCGACCGGCACGCTGGCGGTACGCGGTGCGAAGGCGAACAACCTGCGCGACGTCGACGTCGACATCCCGCTCGGCGTACTGGTCGTGGTGACCGGGGTCGCCGGATCGGGCAAGAGTTCCCTGATCCACGGTTCGATCCCGCCGGGTGAGGGCGTGGTGTCGATCGACCAGGCCGCGATCCGGGGCTCCCGGCGCAGCAACCCTGCGACGTACACCGGTCTGCTCGATCCGATCCGTAAGGCGTTCGCCAAGGCCAACGGGGTGAAGCCGGCGTTGTTCAGCGCCAACTCCGAAGGCGCCTGCCCGACCTGCAACGGCGCCGGGGTCATCTACACCGACCTGGCGATGATGGCCGGGGTGGCGTCGGTATGCGAGGACTGCGAGGGCCGCCGGTTCCAGGCGGCGGTCCTGGAGTACCGGCTCGGTGGCCGCGACATCAGCGAGGTGCTGGCGATGTCGGTGACGCAGGCCGAGGAGTTCTTCGCCGACGGCGAGGCCCGTACGCCGGCCGCTCACGCCGTACTGCGCCGGCTCGCCGACGTCGGGCTCGGCTATCTCAGCCTTGGCCAACCGTTGACCACGCTGTCCGGCGGCGAGCGGCAGCGGCTGAAGCTGGCCACCCACATGGCGGCCAAGGGCGGCGTGTACGTCCTCGACGAGCCGACCACCGGCCTGCACCTCGCCGACGTCGAGCAACTGCTGGGCCTGTTGGACCGGCTCGTCGACTCCGGCAAGTCGGTGATCGTCATCGAGCACCACCAGGCGGTGATGGCGCACGCCGACTGGATCATCGACCTCGGCCCGGGCGCCGGTCACGACGGCGGCCGGATCGTCTTCGAGGGCACCCCCGCCGATCTGGTCGCGGCCCGGTCCACCCTGACCGGCGAGCACCTCGCGGCGTACGTCAGCCGCTGAACGGCCCACCCTGCCCGGCGAATCCCGCCATGATCGAGGTAGCGGCCGGTGCGCCGGCCGCGCCGGGCAGGGTCGGCTGCGGTTGCCCCGACCACGCCCGGCAGTCCACGGGTGCGGGGATCGGGGGTGGTGGCGCGGTGCGTACCGGTCGGCTGGAGGCGTTCAGCGACGGCGTGCTCGCCATCATTGTGCCGAGCCTGCAGCCGCCGGACGGCCACGAACTGTCCGACCTGATCACGGCGACCGGCACCGGGCTGCCGACGTACCTGCTCACCCTTGGTCCTGCAACGGGTGATCGTGCGGCGGCAGGGGCCGGAGTCGCCGCTGCGGCGGGCAGTCGGCAGCGACCGCAAAGGCAAGATCTCCCCGGTGGTGTACGTCGCCGGGATCCTCAGCGCGCTCACCATCGACCGGGGCGGCCCGGTCGGCGTGGGAAACGCGTCGGCGTGCTTCGTGGGGGTCGCGGTCGTCTGGATCGTGCCGACCGGCGGATCGCCCGCGTGTTCGACCAGGCCGACGCACGAGGCTGAGGCCTGTCACATCTTCCGCGTCGGCGGTGCTTGAGATATGTGAGCAGGTCAGCCGAGCGGAGGGAGACCGCGACGATGCCGACACCGCCGGCACCGGGTGCCGTCCGGGCCGACCTCGAACAGGTCTTCCGGTCCTGGTATCCGCAGGTCGTCGCGGTCGCCGCCCGGGTCCTGGGACGCCGGGACGAGGCCGAGGACGTCGCCCAGGAGGTCTTCCTCGCCTTCGGTCGTTCCGCGGTGCCGGTGGGGGCGGCGGCCGGTTGGTTGTCCGTCGCCGCCGCGCACACCGCGCTCAACCACATCCGGGCCGGCCGGCGCCGGGCCGACCGTGAGGTGGCCGCACGCGGCACTGACGAGATGGCCGCCGACGTCGCCGACGAGGTGCTGGCCCTCGAAGACCGCCGCCGGGTCCGCGCCGCACTGGCCCGGCTGCCGCACCGGCAGGCGGTGGCGCTGGTGCTGCGGCACAGCGGCCTCAGCTACGCCGAGGTCGCGGCAGCTCTCGATCTTTCCCCCGGCAGCGTCGGCACCACGGTACGGCGCGCCGAGTCCGCCCTACGGGAGGAGTTGAACGGTCATGCGTCATCCGACTGACGGCACGCTACGCCGGCTGATCGACGAACCGGCCGGCGTCGCCGCCGACGATCGCGAGCACGTCGCCGGCTGCCCGGGTTGCCTGGCCCGCCTGGCCGACGCGCAGCGCGACGCGGCGGCCGTCGACGCGGCGCTACGGGTCGACGTCACCGCCGACGTGGACGCGGGTTGGCACCGGTTGGCCGGGTCGCTCGCCGCCGCATCCGGTGCCGGTGCCGCCGGATCCGTCGCCGTCACCGCCGATGCCGGTACCGGTACCGGTACCGGTACCGGTGAGAGTGTGCGGCGGCCGG
This sequence comes from Solwaraspora sp. WMMD791, assembly GCF_029581195.1. NCBI lineage: Bacteria > Bacillati > Actinomycetota > Actinomycetes > Micromonosporales > Micromonosporaceae > Solwaraspora > Solwaraspora sp. WMMD791. Next base: position 5,773,602 of record NZ_CP120737.1, on the reverse strand, counting down.
CGGTGACCAGCGTCGGCACCCGGCGCAGGCTGACCGGCTGGCGACTGGCCTGGCGCAGCCCGGTCGTCGCCGTCGTCGGCGTGGCCGCCCTGCTCGCCGGGGCGGGTACCGCCGCCGCGACGAACTGGCTGCAGGTCTTCCGCGCCGAACGGATCGCCCCGGTCACCGCACCCGAGGCCGACCTGGTCAGCATGCCCGACCTGTCCGACTTCGGGGAGCTGCTGGTGACCGAACCGGTCGACGTCCGCCCGGTCGCCGACGCGGCCGCAGCAGAGCAGGTCACCGGACTGTCCGTTCCGCAGGTCAGCGAGCTGCCCGACGGCGTCACCGGCCAGCCGGACCTGCACGTCACCGGCCGGGTCAGCGCTCTGTTCACCTTCTCCGCCGAGCGGACCGCGCGGACCGCGGCGGCGGCCGGTGCAACCGTGCCGCCACCGCCACCCGGACTGGACGGCAGCCAGTTCCGGCTGGTCGCCGGCCCTGGTTTCGCCGCCGTGTGGTCGCAGGGACGCCCCGTACCGGCGTTGATCGTGGCCCGCGCCACCGCGCCGACCGCATACTCGTCGGGCGTACCGTTCGACGTGGCCCGCGACTACCTGCTCTCGCTGCCGATCCTGCCCGAGACCGTCGCCGCGCAGCTGCGGGGATTCTCCGCCGACGGCACGACACTGCCGTTGTTCATGTCGGTCGAGGAGCTGACGAGTTCCGGTGCCGACGTCGACGGCGTACCGGCCACGGTCTTCGCGTCCCGCGACGGCGTACTCGCCGGTGTCGTCTGGGTCGACGACGGCACGGTCAACGCGGTCGCCGGCTCGTTGAGCAGTGCCGAGGTCCTGTCGGTGGCCCGGGAACTGCGGTGGCGGCGATGACCGGCGCGGCGGCCCGCGACGCCGCCCGACAGCTGCTCGCCGAGCTGCCACCGGCACCGGCGGTGTGGTGCTCCGGCCTTCGCAAACGCTACCGGCGGCGGACCGCCGTGGACGGGGTGTCCTTCACCGTCGGCCGCGGCGAGGTGGTCGGCCTGCTCGGACCGAACGGCGCCGGCAAGACCAGCGTCATCAAGATGCTGCTGGGTCTGGTCCGCCCCGACGCCGGGGAGGTGCTGCTCCTCGGGCAGCCGGCCCGCGACCCGCGCGCCCGCGCCCGCGTCGGTTACCTGCCGGAGCTGTTCCGCTATCAGCCGTGGTTGACCGCCGCCGAGGTGCTGAGCCTGCATGTCCGGCTGGCCGGCGTGGCGGTGCCGGCCGGTGAGCGACGGGAATGTCTGGCCCTGGTCGGGCTCGGTGACCGGGCCGACGACCGGGTGGGCGGCTTCTCCAAGGGTATGCAGCAACGCCTCGGTCTGGCAGTGGCCCTGGTGGCCCGCCCGGAACTGGTCGTCTTGGACGAGCCGACGAGCGCGCTGGACCCGATCGGCCGGGCCGACGTGCGGGACCTGCTGTCGGCGCTCAAGGCCCGTGGCGTCGCGGTCCTGCTCAACTCGCATCTCATCGGCGAGGTGGAGCGGGTCTGCGACCGGGTCGTCATCCTCGACCAGGGTCGGGTCGCCGCCACCGGCACCCTGGCGGAACTGCTCGGCACCCGGCAGCTGCGGCTGCGGCTGGCCCAGGTCGGCGTACCGGCCCGGGACCGGCTGGCCACGCTCGGCCGGCTGACCCACGACGGCGACTGGTTCACCGTCACGCTGCCCGGCGCGCCGGACGGCGGCGGGCACGACGACAACGTGGTGCCGGACCTCGTCGCCGATCTGGTCCGCCTCGGCACCCGGGTACACGCCGTCGAACAGACCCGGATGAGCCTGGAGGACCGGCTGTTGGGCATCCTGCGGACCGGCGCCGGCGAAGGAGTCCCACGATGATCGCTCGTACGGTGGTGACCGTCGCCGCCCTCACTCTGCGCGAGGCCGCCCGACGGCGGGTGCTGCGCTCGTTGGCCCTGCTGACCGCGGTGCTCCTCGGTCTCAGTGCCTGGGGATTCTCCCGGATCGACGCCGAGTTCGGCGGCCTGACCAGCGGCGAGTCCAAGCTGGTCGCCGCGATGGTGCTCAACCTGGTGATGTTCGGCCTGAGTCTGATCGCCGCGCTCGGTACGGCGTTCCTCGCCGGACCCACCGTCGCCGGGGAGACCGAGTCAGGGATGGCGCTGGCGGTGCTGGCCCGCCCGGTACACCGGTCGGCGGTGCTGGTCGGCAAGTGGCTCGGCCTGGTGGTGTTCGGTGCCGGCTTCGTCGCGCTGGCCGGTTCCGCCCAGCTGCTGATCGTCCGGGCCGCCCTCGGCTACTGGCCGCCCCGGCCGGTGGCCGGCCTGGCGCTGCTCGCCGCCCAGGCCGTCGTCCTGCTGACCCTCGGCCTGCTGCTGTCCACCGCCGTCTCACCGATGGCGTCGGGGATCGTCGCGGTCGGCCTGTTCGGTGCCGGCTGGGTCGCGGGCGTGATCGGCGGGGTCGGGCAGGCGATCGGCAACGACAGTGTGGCGCGGATCGGAGCGGTGTCGCAGATGCTGCTGCCGACCGATGGACTGTGGCGCGGGGCGATGAACTCCTTCCAGGACCCCACCCTGCTGATGCAGTTCGGGCAGGCGTTCGAGGGTCATCCGTTCCTCAGCGCCGCACCGCTGACCACGACGTACGTCGCCTGGGTCGGTCTGTGGACCATGCTGCTCCTCGGCCTGGCCGCGATGGTGTTCCAGCGCCGGGATCAGTGATGCGCTGCCGCACGGGAATCACGGGCCTCCGGTGGCGGTGTTACGTTGCCTCGTACGGGGTCGGCGCCGGTGACGATGGAGGGTCAAGTGGGGCAGCAGGGACAGCGGCGGCCGCTCCTGGCGCGCGTCGCCGCCCGGTTCAACCGGCATGTTCTGCGGTTGCGGTCGTCGCGCCGGTGGGGTCGGCTGGTCCAGCGGCGCATCACAGTCGTCACCTACACCGGGCGCCGGTCGGGCCGCACGTTCAGCACTCCGGTCAGCTACCGGCGCGCGGGCGACACCGTCACCATCAGCGTCAAGCTGCCGGACGTGAAGAACTGGTGGCGCAACTTCACCGGCGACGGCGGCCCGATCTCACTGCACTTCGACGGCGTCGAGCACCCCGGGCACGCCGTCGCCCGCCGCGACGACCGGGGCCGGGTCACGGTCACCGTCGCCCTGGACAGCTGACCTGACTCCCTGGCCCTGCCGGGCTGCCCCACCGCCGCCGAGCATGCCCCGCCGGCGGGCCCACCGCTCGAAGGCGAGCGTGGCGAACGGCGGCACCGCGCAGACCAACGCCAGGACGGTGACCGGCACCCGCCACCGGTGCACCCAGGCCACGGCCAGCGCGAGCAATCCGTACGCGGCGAAGAGCGCCCCGTGGATCGGCCCGAACACCTGGACGCCGAGTTCGTTTCCGGGCGGGCCGTACTTGACCGCCATCCCGACCAGCAGGCCGGCCCAGGAGAATGCCTCCGCGATCGCCGTCACGACAAACAGCCGGGTCACCTTCTCGCGCATTCCGCCGATGCTAGCCGCGCCGTTGACCTCAACCAGGGTTGAGGTGCTCTGCTGTGCGGCATGGAACTCGACGAACTACGGGTCGCCGTCACCGGTGCCGCGCGAGACACTGGCAAACTGCTGGCTGAGGCCTTCGCCGGTCAGGGTGCACGGGTGATCCTCTCGGCCCGGGACCTGGCCACGGCGCAGCAGGTCGCCGAAGCGATCAACCGTCGCGGGCCCGGTCACGCGGAGGCGCTGCGCTGTGACCTGGCCGATCCTGCCTCGGTACGGCGGTTCGCCGCCGCCGTGGCCGACCGGACCGACCGACTCGACGTGCTGATCAACAACGGTGCCGGCTACCTCGACGGCGAGGATCTCGGTGCCCGCTCCGACGACGACATCACCACCGTGATCGCCGGTGGGGCGACCGGCACTGTGCTGTTGACCCGGCATCTGCTGCCGCTGCTGCGCCGGTCGACCCGCCCGGACATCGTCATGATGGTCTCCGCCTGCGGCGAACCGGGACATCACCGCCCGGTCGGTCGTCGACTGCGTGCTGTTCGCGGTCGACCAGCCACGGGACTGCTTCATCCGCGAGTTCCACTTCGAGCAGGTGCGGTCGGTGCCGCGGGATCAGGCGGGGAGCTGATCCACCCCGTCCGGGGCGCGCATCCGCCAGGCGTCGGTGACCAGTTCGGCGAGCCGGTCGACGTCGACGCGTTCCAGCCGGAGCATCACCAACGGCAGTCCGTCGTAGCTGGGGGTGGTGAAGAACAGGTCGGGCTCGCCGAGCAGCAGGGCCTGCTTCTCGGCCTCGTCGCCGACGTAGAGCACGGCGATGTCGGTGCGGATGACCCGGGGCCGGCCCGGCTGGCGCTCCGGATAGGACCAGATGAAACCCTTGCCGCCGACCCGGAAGTCGAAGCCGTCGCTGTCGATCTCGACCACCTGCGGTAACGCCGTCGCCAGCCGGCGGACGTCGTCGGCGTCTGCCATCGCCACCTCCCGTCGGACAGGTTAGCGGGCCCGTCCGACAGATGGCTGAGGCCGCCGCGTCGCCACGACGAACACCCGCCGGAACGGGAAGAAGACCATGCCGTCGCGGACCGGGTACCGGCTCGCCAACTCCTGCCCCAGCAGCCGACGGAACGTCGCCCACTCGGCGTCACCGAGCGCGGTGCGCACCGGCCGCGCCGCCGTTCCTTCGACCCACGCCAGCACCGGATGCGCCGCCGGGTCGTCGTCGGCGGCGGGCAGCAGATGCAGGTACGTGGTCTCCCACGCGTCCACCAGGCAGCCCGAGCGCAGCAGCCGCACGGCGTACCCGGCGGGGTCCAGCACCACGTCGCCGCCCCGGATGGTGGGCAGCCGGTCGCGCCACCTCGGGTCCGCCGCCACGGCGCGGATCGCCTGATGCGACGGGGCGTCGAAGTTGCCGGGCACCGCGAAGGCGAGTACGGCGCCGGGGGGCAGCCGGTCCGCCCACCGGGTCAGCAGCGCGGGATGCCCGGGGACCCATTGGAGCACGGCGTTGCAGACCACCAGGTCGAGGTCCGGGTCAGGGTCCCAGCCGGTGACGTCGGCGACGTCGAAGCGCACCGGGGATCCGAGCGCGCGGGCGGCGGCGATCATCTCGGCGGAGGAGTCCAGGCCGGTCACCGTGGCGGCGGGCCAGCGGTCGAGCAGGCGTACGGTCAGGGTGCCCGGACCGCAGCCAAGGTCGACGACGGTGGCCGGGTCGTCGACGGCGACCCTGGCCAGCAGGTCGTCGAAGGGGCGGGAACGGTGGTCGGTGAAGCGCAGGTAGGCGGCCGGGTCCCACATCGCGACCTTCCTCAGGTCCGTACGGATGTCCCTCCGTCACGGTACGCCGGCCACTCCTCGGCGAGCATCGCGAAGTCGAGCTCCGTACTCCATTCGCCTTTGAAGAAGTCGTTGCGCACCAGCCGGGCCTCCTGACGCATGCCCAGGCGTCGCGCGAGCCGGGCCGACGGTGTGTTGCGTTCGTCGATCCGGGCGACGATGCGGTGCAGGCCGAGCTGGTCGAAACCCAGGCCGAGCACGGCACGGGCGGCCTCGGTGGCATAACCCTGCCCGCTGGCGTCGGGGTGTACGACGTACCCGATCTCCCCGCCGCGCTGCGCGCGGCTGTGCCAGAAGAGCACCACGTCGCCGATCAGTCGGCCGGTCGCGGCGACCTCGATGCCGAGGGTGAGCGCCTGACCTTCGTCGGTCAGTCCGGTGTTCGCCCACATCGTCGCCAGCCGGGAGACGACGTCGTCGCGGGTCATCGGTGTGAACGGCACGTACCGGCAGACCTCCGGCCGGCTGCGGTAGCTCAGCAGGTCGTCGACGTCGGCGGCGGTCAGCGGCCGCAGCAGCAGCCGCTCGGTACGGACCGGATAGTCGGGTTGCAGGCCGGCGGGCGCCGCCGACACGGTCGTCGGCGGAGTCGCGGTGTCGGCCGACGCGGTCGCGGGTCCAGCCGACGTGTCGCCGCCGGGCAGGCGGTAGACGGAGACGTGGGCGGGTGACTCGGCGGTGAACTCGGCACCCGACCAGTCGGCGTGCCGGGACTCCAGCTCGAAGCCGGCCAGCTGCGCCATCAGGTCCATCTCGGCCGGCCAGACGTAGCGGTGCGGGCTGCGGAACAGGCTCACCTGGCCCTTGTCGTCGATCCGGAAGTGGTGCGACACCAGATGCTGGCTGAGCAGGTCGTAGGTGTCCAGGCCGACGTAGCTGTCGTCGGCGTGGAAGACGGTGGCCTCCCTGCCCGGCGGCAGCGTACGCAGCTGCGGCACCTCGAGTTCGACGACGAACCGGCCACCGGGGACGAGATGACGGGCGGCGTTGCGGAAGCAGGCGACCTGATCGGCCTGGCTGAGCAGGTTGGAGATGGTGTTGTAGACGAGGTAGACGAGCCGGTACCTGCCCGGCGCGGTGGCGGTCGCCATGTCGCCGACGATCACCGGGATCTGCTGCTCGGTCGCCTTCGTCCGCAGCTGTCGCACCATCGGCCGGGACAGCTCGATGCCGGTCACCGGCACCCCTCGGGCAGCCAGCGGCACCGCGACCCGACCGGTGCCGACGGCGAACTCCAGCGCCGGGCCACCGTCGGCCAGGGCGACCAGCCGGTCCACGGTGGGTTCGAGCGTTTCGGCGGCGAACATGCCGGTGCCGGGGGTGTCGTAGTGCCGGGCCGTCTCGTCGTTCCAGATGTCGTCTGCCCGCATACGTCCACCATCGCCGCCGCCGGCATCGACAGTCCAGTGGGTTCTCACCGGCACCGCGCGACAAAGTGAGACTCAGGTCACATCTGGCGGAGAACCTGGCGGGCCTCCGGTGCCGTCTTGCCGGTTGTGACACTTCACGAATCGACGGTACAGCGATGACCGGCCGCCTCTTCCTGACGGAACTGCGCCGTACCGGGGCCCTGTGGTTCGGCATCGCCCTGGCCGGTACGGCGGCGTGGCTGACCGCCGATCCGGAACGCTGGGACGGTGCCTGGATGGCAACCGTCCTCGCCCACCACGCCGGGCTGGACCTGTTGTGGCCGCTGGCCCTCGCCGCCGGGGCCTGGCAGGGCCGACGGGACCGGGCCGCCGGCATCGTCGACCTGCTCGCCGGCACTGCCCGACCCGGGTGGTCCCGGGTCGCGCCGCAGGCGACGGTGGTCGCCGGCTGCCTGGCCGGCGGGTACGTGGGCGGGCTGCTCGACGGGCTCGGCCGCGCCCTGCTGGCGGCCACCTACCATCCGCCGGGCTGGTACGGGCCGCTGCTCCTCGGCGCGCTCAGCATCGCCGCCGCCGGACTGCTGGGGCTCGGCGTCGGCCGGCTGCTGCCGTCGCGGCTCACCGCTCCGCTGCTCGCCCTGGCCGGTCTTGCCGCCATCGTGGTCGTCGCGATCGGGTGGGCCGACAGCTACCGCCCGGTGCTGCTGCTCGGACCGGCCTACCTCGGCGACGCCGACCAGTACTCCATGATCGACGGTCGGGTCGTCGCCGGCAAGCTGGTCTGGTTCACCGCCATCGCCGGGACCGGGTTCGCGTTGTACGCGGCCGGCACCCGCCGCAGCCGGCTGCTGGCCACCATCCCCACCGCCGTCGGGCTGGTCGCGGCGCTGGCGTTGTTCCCCCCAACGGGTCCGGCCGTCCGGCCGGACCCGGAGGCGACCGCGCTGGTCTGCACCGACGAGGCACCCCGAGTCTGCGTCACCCGGCTGCACGAACCCGCGCTGGCCCAGATCGTCGATCCGGCCCGGCGGGCGCTGGCCCTGCTCAGCCGGCTGCCCGACGCGCCGACCCAGGTCGTCGAGGAGCCGAGCCGGCACGGCACCCGGGTCGAGCAGCGTCGCGACAGCGTTCACCTGGAACTGGTCATACACGGCGACGGGACGGTGATCAGCGGACAGGAGTCGATCGAGGCCAGCATCCTCGACGGTGCCGGCACCTGGGCCTGCGGAGCCGCCGCCGCCGACGTCGCGGGCTGGGAGCCGATCCAGGCGGCCCGCGCCGCCGCCAGCCTGTGGCTGCAGGGCCGCGACGCCCGGCCGGACGAGTTCTGGCCCCCGGTGCAGCAGATGGTCGCCGACGCGCTGGCGCGCCTGCGGGCGTTGCCACCGGACGAGCAGGTGGCCCGGGTCGCGGCACTGCGCGCCGCCGCGCTCGACTGCCGGCCGGATCTGTACGACGTACTCACCGGGTCCTGACCTCCGGACTGGGTACGACCGCTGGCCACGGGGACCACCGGTGCCTGCGGCCAGGTTTGTCGGACCCTTCGACTACGGTGCGAACATGCCGGACCACACAGGAATGGAGGTCGCGGACGTCAGGCGGCATCCGATCGACCGGCTGGCCCGCGACCGTACCGTCACGACCTGGCTCGGTGGTCTCGACGAGACCGAGCTGTGCGGTCTGCTGACCGACGCGACGGCGCTCGGCACCGGGATCGGCGGCACGACGGCGTCGATCGACGTGGCCGGCGGCCCGGTGTTCGTCAAACGCGTCCCCCTGACCGACCTCGAGTTGCGCGTCGAACACCACGGCTGCACCCGCAACCTGTTCGAGCTGCCGACCTTCTACCAGTACGGCGTGGGATCCGCCGGGTTCGGTGCGTGGCGTGAGCTGGCCGCCCACCGGACCGTGTCGGAGTGGGTGCGGCAAGGCAGGTCGGCAAGTTTCCCGCTGCTGCACCACTGGCGGATCCTGCCGGTACGCCCGGAACCAATGGAACCCACATCGATCGACACGTGGGTCTTGCGGTGGGGCGGCCACCCGGCGATCCGCCGCCGGCTGACCGCGATCAGCGCCGCGCCGGCCAGCCTGGTCCTGTTCATGGAGCACGTCGGACACCGGCTGGACCGTTGGCTGGCAGCGCGGTCGGCGACAGGTGGATCTTCCGCCGCAGCCGCTTACGCGATGGTCGATCGGTCACTGGAAAGCACCACCCGACTACTCGCTGAGCATGACTTCGTGCATTTCGACGCGCACATGCACAACCTGCTGACCGACGGCCACGAGATCTACGTCGCCGATTTCGGCCTGGCCGCGCACGCCGACTTCGACCTCGATCCGGCCGAGTACGCCTTCCTGCGGCGACACTGCCACTACGACCGCTGCTACACCGCCACTCATCTCGTCTTCGCGGTCATCGGCAACGCGTTGCGGGAGCCCTGGCCGGCGTGTCTGGACTACCTTCGGTCGCGGCCGGGTGACGACCATCCACGGCTGCCGCCGGAGGCCGTCACACTGATCCGGCGCTACACCGCGATCGCGACCATCATGGGTGGGTTCTGGCAGGCCGTGATCCGCGACCGGACCGCGCCCTACCCGGCCGACGCGCTGGCCGACGCGCTCGCGGCGGCATCGGCGTCGCCGGCCTGACCTCGGGTGCGCCGCCGCCCGACAGTGCCGGCACAGGCAGTGGCGATAGGGTGCGACGGTGCGGACCAAGCAGGAGCTCAGTGACGCCATCCGGCGGCAGCGGCGGGCGGTGCTGATCGTCAACGCCAAGTCGCGGCGGGGTCGGCAGCTCTACAGCGACGCCCGGCAGCGGCTGACCGCCGCCGGCTTCGACCTGCTGGCGACGTACCCGGTCGACGAGCCAGGTGAACTGGAACGCAACCTCGACGAGGCGGTCGGGCTGGCCCCGGACCTGCTGGTCGCCGGTGGCGGGGACGGCACGATCGGGGCCGCCGCCCGGCTGCTCGCCCACCGCGACATCGCGCTCGGGCTGCTGCCGCTGGGCACCACCAACAACTTCGCCCGCACCCTGGGCATCCCGCTCGACCTCGACGCGGCCGTCGGCGTCATCACCGAGGGCAAGGTGATCGACGTCGATCTTGGTCTCGCCGGTGACCTACCGTTCGCCAACCACGTCGGCATCGGGCTGTCCGCCGACGTGATGCTGCGTACTCCGCCCCGGCTCAAACGGATGGTCGGCAAACTGGCCTACCCGGCGACGGCGGCGGCGTTGATGGCCCGGCACCGGCCGCTGCGGGTCAGCGTCCGCGCCGAGGGCCGGACCCGCGAATTCACCACCCATCAGCTGTACGTCGCCAACGGCGGTCACCAGGCGGGGCGGCCGATCACCGCCGACGCCAACGCCGACGACCGGCTGCTGGTGGCGTACCCGGTCGGTGGGCCGACCCGCCGCAGCCTGTTGGGCGCGACGGTGCGCAACGCCGCGACCGGCCATCGCCGGACGCTGCGCCACGACCCGTTCCTCGCGGTCGGCGAACTGCTGGTGGAGACCGACCGGCCGGCGCGGGTCGAGATCGACGGCGAGCTGTCGGGTGAGACGCCGGTACGGCTGCGGGTCGACGCCAACGCGTTGCGGGTGATGGCGGCGGCCGACGTCGTCGACCGGTGACCGGGCCGGCCGCCGACGTGGCGGCGACCAGCCCGACCCTGACCGGTGCCGGTCAGACGAACCGCCACAGCAGATGGCTGGCGCCGGTGTCGTCGGCGGTGACGATCTGCGCCCCCTGTGCGGTGGAGCCGCCGGTGACCCCGAGGACCTTCCCGCCGTTGGCGCACTGGATCCGGAAGCAGCCGTCGGTGCCGTAGCGCAGCCGCCAGCGGTGGTCGTTGGTGCCGTTGTCGGCCCACTGCAGCACCCGCGCTCCGGCAGCGGTGGACATGTTCTCCACCCCGAGCACCTTGCCGCTGTGCGAGTTGCGCAGCCGCAGGTAGCCGCCGGTGTCGGTGACCGCGGTCCAGAGATGGTCGGCGGTGCCGGTGTCGCCCCACTGGATGACCAGCCCACCGTCGGCGGTCGACATGTTCTGCACGCCGAGCACCATGCCGCTGGCGAGGTTGCGGATCCGGCGCGCGCCGTTGGGCAGGAACCGCCACTGGTTGTCCAGGCTGCCGTTGTCCGGGTCCTGCACCGCCTGGGCCCCGAGGGCGGTCGAGCCACCGGAGATGCCCAGCAGCTTGCCGGTGTGCACGTTGCGCAGCTTGTGGCTGCCGTCGCCGACGTCGACGACCGTCCACCGGTGGTCGGCGGTGCCGGTGTCGGACCACTGCAGGATGCGGGCACCGTCGGCGGTCGACATGTTCTCCACACCGAGCACCTTGCCGCTGTGGACGTTACGCAACCGGATCGCACCACCGTCGACGAGGATCTCCCAGTCGTGGTCGGCGGTGCCGTTGTCGTCCCACTGCAGTGCCAGGCCACCGTCGGCGGTCGACATGTTCTGCACCCCGAGCACCAGGTTGCTGTTGGCGTTGACCAGCCGGAAGCTGGCCGATCCCGGGTTGCCGCCACCGGGCGCTGTGGCCCAGTAGACGGTGTAGTTGTGGCCGTGCGCGTCGTAGAACGGCCCGAGGTCGACGGTCGCGCCGTTCGCGGTGGCGGTGAACGCGAGCGTGCTGCCGCTGGTCCGGGTGACCGACGCGACGTCGATGGTGGGTAGGGCGCTCAGCGCGGTGTTGCCGTAGTTGCCGGAGAGCACCACCGGGCCGTACATGATGGCGGCGACGTTCGGGTTGTCGTTCGCCGGCACCGTCGTGACCCGCATCGGCAGCCGTACGGTCACCGTGTCACCGGGGCTCCACGACCGGGTGAGGGTGGCGTAGCTGCCGGGAGTGGTGGCGATGCCCTGCGCGGTGCCGTTGACACTGACCGTGGCCCCGCTGGTCCAGGCCGGGATCCGGATCCGCATCGTCCACGTGCCGGCGGCGTTGCCGGTGACGGTGAGGGTGCTGGTGTCGCTGACCGGGTAGCTGGTGGTCTGGGTGACGGTGATGCCACGCTGGGCCCAGTCCAGCACCGACGACACGAACAGGTTGACGGTCAACGTGCTGCCGTCGTGGAAGTAGACGGAGTCGGCCAGCGCGGTGTTGACCTCCAGGCCGGTGCCCTGGCAGCACCAGAAGGAGTCGTAGTCGGTGCTGTACGTGCCGCCGCCCCAGGCAGGACCGACGCCCCGGCGACCACCCGGGTTCAGCGGGGTGAAGTAGGTGATGTGTCCATGGTTGCTGGCCGGGTTCTGGATGCCGAGCACGTGGTTGAGCAATGCCCGTTCGTAGAAGTCGAAGTACGCGACCCGGCCCGGGTCGAGCAGCCACAGCTCCCGGGTGAGCTTGAGCATGTTGTACGTGTTGCACGCCTCGCAGGTGTCGTTGCGCAGGTAGCCGGCGATCGCGTTCGGTGCCCGGAAGTGCTCGGCCTGGCTGTTGCCGCCGATCGCGTAGGTGTGCGCGTCGACGGTGATGTTCCATGCGTTGCTGGCGATGTCCCGGTAGCGGGTGGTGCCGGTGGCCTTGAACTCGCGGGCGGCGCCGATCCACTTCGGCACCTGGGTGTTGGCGTGCAGTCCGTTGAGCTGGTCGGAGTTGGCGGCGAGCGGGTTGAACACCGCGGCGTGGTCGAACCGCTGCGCGGCGGTGAGCCACCGCGCGTCGCCGGTCTGCTGGTAGACGTCGGTCAGCACGGCGTTCATGCCACCGAACTCGGTGCCGAGCATGTTCTGCATCTGGCTCGAGGTGAGCCGGCCGGTCCGCCAGTCGACCCAGCCGGCGAGCGCGAGCAGGACGTCACGGGCCTGGTTGTTGCCGAGGTAGCGCCAGACGTCGAGCAGGCCGGCGAGGGTCTTGTGGATGCAGTAGTACGGCACGTTGCCGTTGTTCAACGTCCGCGCTTCGAGGCTGGTGAAGTCGGACTCGGGGAACCCGGACAGGTAGCCGGCGGCGAAACCGGCGGCCCCGTTGTTGGCCTGGCACTTGGCGAGTTCGGCCACCATGTAGTTGGCCTTGTCGCGGAAGACGGCCTCGCCGGTGAGCGCCCAGGCGTACGACCAGGCGGTCAGGAAGTGCCCCTGCATGTGGGTACGGAACGGGAACGTCGGGCTGTCCCAGCCGCCGTTGGCGGCTGCGCCGTTGGTGGACAACCGGTGATTGGCCCGGAAGTTGCGCAGCATCCGGTCGACGTCGACGAAGCGCAGGTAGTTGACGGTGCGGTTCTGGTTGTCCCGCCAACGTCCGGTGGTCAGGCGGGCCTGGCCGACGTCGAATCCGTAGGCCGATACGCCGATGTCGGCGCGCACGGGGGGCAGGGCCGCGGCGGCCGGAGCGGCGCCGAGGACGGTGGTAGTGGTGACACCGGTGGCGGAGACCACCGCGGTCGCGCCGGCGGCCTGCAGTAGGCGGCGTCGGCTCAGAGATGACGAACTCATGGGTGTGTCCTCCAGTGATCAGGGGGTAGAGAGTTCGAACCGTCGGACGGTGACGGCGCCACCGAGCGCCTGCGTCGCATAATTGAAGATCCCGAACCGGTAGCCCATGAAGAACTGCCACTCGTTGTTCAACGTGAACGCCGGCCCGAAGCTCACGAAATTCACCCCGTCCGTGCTGTACGAAAACCGCGCCTGCCGCCCCGCACCCGGCCGAATATCGGCATTCGCCCGCAACCAGACCCGACCACCGGACACCAGCGCACTCGCCACCTCGACCCCGGTGCCAGTCGTGTTCCAATTGGAGTCCATCGTCAACCCGTTCGTCACCACCACCCGGGTCGACCCGCCGTCACGACGCACCCCGATCCACGCCGACGACTGCCGCAACATCGCCAACCCCGACCGGTCACCATCCCGCATCACCGAATAATCCAACTCCACCGTCGCCGTCGACGTCGGCCCCGCAATCCGATGCGTCAACGTGTTCCGCGCACTGTAGAGATCGTTCGTCACCGTCGCCGTGGACAACCGCAACCCGTTGTTCACCGACCACCGCGAATCATCCGGATTGTGGTTCCACTCCCACTGCGGCCCCAACACCGTCCCCGCGAACGTCTCCACCCCCGTCAACGGCTTCACCGCACGCGGCGGCGCCGGCAGGTTCGGCCGCGGATAGTTCACCCCCCACGCACCATTGACCGTCTGCACCTGCGGCCACCCGTCACCCGTCCACGAGATCGGCGCCAACGCCGGCATCCGCCCACCCGGATACGCGTCCACGAACGCCATGTAGTACCAGTCACCGTTCTGCGTCCGCACCACACCACCCTGATGCGGCACCCCACCACCCGAGATCGGCCCCCGCATGTCCAACAACACCTGCCGCATCTCGTACGGCCCGAACGGCCCCGACGTCGACCGCAACACGTACTGACCGTTCGCCGGCCGCGTCAACCAGATGTAGTACGCCCCGTTACGCTTGAAGAACCGCGCCCCCTCCAACGTCCCCACACTCGACGGCGTCTGGAACACCTGCTGCGCCCGCACCTGCGACCGACCATCCGCCGACAACTGCGCCACACTGATCGTCCCGTTCCCGTACGCCACGTACGGCGTGTCGTCGTCATCGAACAACAACCCCGCGTCGTAGTAACACGGCAACGTCGCATGCTTCGTCCACGGCCCCTCCACCGACCGCGACGTGTACATGTGCGTCTGACTGAAATCGATACAACCCGCCCAGTAGTACGTCCCGTTGCTCCGCCGGTAATTCAACGTCGACGCCCAGATCCCCCGCACATAACCCCGCTGCGCCCCCGACAGGTCGTACTTCGTCCCGAACTCCAACCTCGGCACCGCATGACCCGCGAACTCCCAGTTCACCAGATCGTACGACCGCAGAATCGGCGCACCCGGCGAATAATGCATCGTCGACGCCGTCATGTAATACGTGTCATCGACCCGGATCACCTCCACATCCGCGAAGTCCTGCCACACCACCGGATTCGTGTACTCGCCCGTTGGAGGGGGCGGTGTGGTGGGGCCCGGGTCGGGGTTGCCGCCGCCGTCGACGCGGACCAGTTGCCACTGCTGGTTGGTGCCGCCCCAGTCGTCGTACTGGACGATGTTGCCGCCGTCGGCGGTCGACGCGCCCTGCACTTCGAGGGCCTTGTTGCTGTGTCGGCTGATCAGGCGGACGTGGCCGCCGTCGGAGTCGGCGAGGCGCCACTGCTGGTTGGTGCCGTTGAGGTCGGTCCACTGCACGATGGCGCCGCCGTTGGCGGTCGACCAGTTGTAGACGTCGAGGACCTTGCCGGACAGTCTCGACTTGAGCCGGTAGTAGCCGCCGCCGGAGTCGACGAACTGCCACTGCTGCTGGTTGCCGTTGTTGCGGGTCCACTGGGTGATCCGGGCCCCGTCGTTGGTGGCGAGGTTGTAGACGTCCAACGCCTTGCCGCTGTTGCGGTTGACCAGGACGTACCACGCGCTGGTGTCGACCGTCGCCGCCGAGGCCGCCGTCGTCGTCACCGCGACGATGCCGCCGCCGGCCAGGACCGCTACGGTCGCCGCCGCGATGCGCCGGATCCATCTCCGGTCGGTGGTACGCCTGATCTGGTCTGTTCCTGTCATGTCTTCCTCCGTCACCGCAGGCCCGCGCGGTCCAGCCGCACGCCTGGCGGCACCACGGGGCCCGCTGGCCGCAGTGGGCTAGCCAGTGAGCGTTAACATGCGGCCCCACCAGCCCGGTTGGCGGAGCTGGCACCTGGTGGGGGCGGCGCCAGCCGGCTCACTCCCGGTCGCACCCCGACAGGTGTTCCATCGACTGTGAACGATAACACTACCGTCGTCAAGAGGTAACAGGCGTGTTTCGCAGGGCCGGGACAGCCACCGCCACCCGGCTAGCGTTTCGCTCGACCGGCAGCAACGTTTCAGCCCGCCGGAGCTGGCCGACATCTGCCCCATGAGCTTGGACTGTTATCGATAACATCGGCAGTTGGCGATGCCGTGGCGAGTGGGCGACGGTTGCCCGTCACCTACCAACGCCACCGCCAGAACCGGTACTCGTACCGCACCGTCAAGGAGCCGGCGACCGTGCTGCCGGTGATGACCAGGTGCGGGGCCGCCGTGCCCGGCTCCGGCACCGCCGGCACCTTGACCCGGGCCGAGCCCGCCGACGTGGTCACACCGTCGACGTTCGCGGTCGCCCCGGGCGGCAGCACGATGGTCGCCGACCCCGCCTGGGTGGACAGCTCGATCTCCACCACCTGGTGGCTGAAGACGGCGTGCCGCATGTCCAGCAGCACCGAACCCGCCTTCGCCCGCACCACGAGCCGGCGCGGCACACTCCACCGACCGGTACGTCGCAACTGCCCCGCCTGGCTGCGCAGCTCCACCACGTCGGCGGCAGCGACGACCGGGTCGACCGCGGGCAGGTCGGCAACGACGGGTTCCACCTCGCCGAAGGTCCGCGCCTGCAACACCGCGTCGACCCGGTCGGAGAACTCGGCAAGGGTCAGTCGACCCTCGGCGACGGCCGCGTTCAGCCGGGCGACCACCGCTTCCCGGTCCGCATCGGACATCCGCAGTTCCCGTCGCGACGGCACGACCTCGCCACTCATTCGACCACTTTACGACGCACCACCGTGCCGGCGGCAGTGCGTACGTCGGTGGGTACGTCAGTGCCGGATCGGCATCAGCAACGAACAGCTCCGGTCGTCGTCGGGCAGCCGCACGGCCAACGGCTGGATCGGCCCGTCCAGGTCGAGCACCAGCTGACCGCCACCGGCAGCTTCCACCGCCTGCAACAGGAACTCACGGTTCACGGCTACGTGCCGGTCCGGCGCGGCCTGCCAGGCGGCCTCGTCGACGCATTCGACCGTGCCGCCGTCGGTCGCCGCCAGCACCGCGACCGGGTGGGTGACGCCCAGGTGCTCGCGGACCACCAGCGGAGCCCGGCCCGGCTCCAGCGCCCGGCGCAGCGCGGCCGCGTCGACGGCGAACTCCCGGCGGCCATCGGCACCCCGGGCCGGCAGCAGCGCCCGGTAGTCGGGGAAGTCGACGTCAAGTGGCTCGACGGCGATCCGCCAGCCAGGTGCCGCGCCTTCGACCCGGTCCCGGCCGAGAGTCAGCTCGGCCTGCGGATTGCGGTCCAGCTGACTGCGAACGCCGTCGATGAAGGTCCCCGGCAGCAGCACCGACACCGGCGGTCCGTCGACCGCCGTCGGCGTGAGTTCGGCGTACGCCAGCCGGAACCGGTCGGTCGCGGCGAAACGTACGGTGTCGGCGGTGACCTCGACCTGCACCCCGGCCAGGGCGGGAGTCTCGGGATCGCTGCCGACGGCGAACCGTACGGCGGTCAGGGCGCGGGCCGCGTCGGCGGCGTCGACGGTGACACGGGTGGTGGTCATGGTCACTCTGTTCTCCTCGGCATCGAGCAGGGCATGGATGCGGGAGAGCTCCCGGCGGGCGTCGGCGAGCCCGTCGACCAGGCGCAGCAGATGGACGTCGAGCAGCCGGCGGGCCACCTCGACGTCAGGCAACGCCCGGACCGCCTCGGTGATCTCGGCCAGCGGCAGGCCGACCCGACGCAGCCCGGCCAGCAGCCGGGCGGCGCGCAACTGGTGCGCCGCGTACCACCGGTAGCCGGTGTGCGGATCCACCGTCGCCGGGGTCAGCACCCCGGCGGCGTCGTAGAACCGCAGCGCGCTCACGGTCAGTCCGCTCGCCCGTGCCGTCGCCCCGATGCTGTGCATGTCGCTCTCCACGTCCAGGGACTCTGCGGCCTCGACCAGGTCGAGGGTCAAGCCGGCCGGTGGGTCCACGCCGGGGTGCCCGACCATGGGAGTATCACAGTCCCAGCCGGAGTCCGTGACGCGATGCGCCCGGAGGCACCTTGACACCGCAGACACCGTCCACGCCGCCGGCTTCACCCCCGCCGGTGATCGCCGGCCTGCCGCCGCTGGCCTGGCAACACGTCCCGGTCGCAGCCGGCTACGACCCCGGCCGGCAGGCCCTGTCGATCACGGCCGGCGCCGGCACGGACTGGTTCGTCGACCCGGTCGGCGAACACCGTACGCATGACGCGCCGGCCCTGCTGTTCGACTGCCCGGCGGGCGAGTTCGCCCTCTCGGCCCGGGTCACGGTCGACTTCGCCGCCGCGTTCGACGCCGGGGTGCTGTGCCTGCGCCTCGACGGGGAGCACTGGGCGAAGCTCTGCTTCGAGTCTTCACCGCAGGGGCAGCCGATGGTGGTGACGGTGGTGACCAACGGCACGTCGGACGACGCGAACGCGGTCACCGTCGATTCGTCCACTGTCCACCTGCGGGTGTTGCGCAAGGGGCTGGCGTACGCGTTCCACTACTCCCTCGACGGGGTGTCGTGGCAGTTCGCCCGGTTGTTCCGGCTCGCTGGCGACGCGGCCCGGTCGACCCGGGTGGGCTTTCTCGCCCAGTCCCCCACCGGGCAGCGCTGCACCGCCACGTTCGAGCGGATCGCCCTGGTCGACGCGGTCCCCGACGACCTGCGCGGCGGCCAGTGACCTACCCGGGTGGTGTCGCCGAGGCGGTCGAGCAGTCCACCGCGCACAGTCGACGCGGTGACTGGGCGGACGCGATCGACCACCAGCGTCGGGCCGTCGCACTCGCCGGCGAACTGGTCGCCGCCGCACCGGACGACACGGCACGGCGCGCCGGGCTGGGCGGGCTGCACTACCGGCTCGGTTCGCTGCACCTCGCCGCCGGGGATCCGGGCGCGGCGGTGGCCGCGCTGGACGACGCCGAGCGGGCGTACGCCGGGTCGGTCGGCGCCGTCGCCGACGCGGAGCTGTCACTGGCCGATGTGCTGGCCCGTCGCGCGCTGGCTCAGTCGGTACGGGGCTGGGCCGCCTCGGCGGAGGTCGACGCCGACGGCGCGGTGGCCATCTACCTGGCGGTGACCGGCGGCGATCCGGCGCACCCGCAGCGGCGGGACCTGGCCCGGGTGCTGGCGATGAACGCCGCGACCCTGGCCCCCGACGGTGATCCGCAGGTCGCCGTCGCCTCGGCGAACGCCGCGCTGGGCTACTACGGCCATTCGGACGACGGTGCCAGTGGCGACGGCGGCGACACGACCGGCGGCAGCGACAGCGTCGACGGCGGGTACGTGTTCAGCGCCGCCGCCGTGTCGGCGCTGCTGAACTTCGCCGACGGCCGCGTCGTCGACGGATTCCTGCCGGCGGTGATGATCGTCGCCAGGCTGCCGCCGGACGAGGACCGGCAGGCGCTGGAGGCCGAACTGCGGGTGGTCGACGGGATGCTGTCGGCCGCCGGCACGCCGGTGCCGTTCCCGCCGGAGTTCGGCCGGAGCCTGGCCCGGCTGGTGCTGCCAAACCTGCGGGGTCGCGGCCTGCTGTGGGTGCCGTCGTCGCAGTGGTTGGACCGGGCGGTCGCGCCGACGCTGCCGGCGGCGGTACAGCGACACGCCGCCTCGGCCGGGCAACCGACCCTGGTGCGGGAGCTGGCCGGCCAGGACCGGCCGGAGCTGCTCTGGACGACGCCGATGCGGTGGTGGTCCGGCCTGTCGCTGGACACGGTGTCGCGGTTGGCGTCGCTCGCCGTCGAGGTGCTGCCCCGGGCGTACGGCGACGGGCGGCGGCTGACGTTGGCGGCGCACGCGCTGTTCGCCACCGCACACCGATCCCGGCAGGGGCGACCCGTGCCGGGGCCGACGGCGTACCTGCCGACCTGGCGGCGGCTGCTGGAGGTGGCCGTCGATCAGTGCCGGGCTGCCGGCGACGACGCGCTCGCCGCCGACCTCGACGGATGGCGCGCCCGGGTCATGTGACCCGGGCGCGCGGCTCAGGGACGCTGGCGGAGCAGGACGTACCCGCAGGCCGCCCCGAGGATCAGCTCGGCGACGGTGGCCGCGACCAGCCCGGTCGCCGGCAGCCCGTCCACCGCCAGGCTGAACAGCCGGGACAGTCCGTACGCCAGGTAGACCGTCGCGCCGACCAGCGCCGCGGTGTAGGTCAACCGGCGGACGAACGCCCCGAGGGTGACCAGTACGCCGGTGGCCAGCAGCGCCCCACCGGCGGCCCGGATCTCACTGAGCAGGCTGGGGTTGCCGCCGAACTCGATGTCGTTGCCGGCGTGGAACGCCTCCGGGGTGGCCAGGACCGCGCCGCCGATGCCGACCACGACCAGACCGGCGACGACGAGGATCACCGCCTGCGTACGGCTACGCGGCACCGGCCCGGCCCGGCCGGTGGTGGCGGCGGCGCTGGCGGTGGTCACTGCTGCCACGCCCCGACGGCGGCTGCCTGCCGGCAGAAGTCGGCGAAGTCGCGCGGCGCGCGGCCCAGCGCCCGCTCGACGCCGTCGCCGAGCGCGGCGTTGCGGCCGTCGAACACCTCGGTGCACAGGTCGGTGAGTAGTCGCGCGTAGTCCGGGCCGACCTCGGCGACCAGTCCGAGGTGGAACTGTTCGGCGGTGACCGGCAGGTAGGTCACGGCGCGTCCGCTGGCGTCGGCGATCTCCGCCGCCGCCTGCGCGAAGGTCAGCAGCCGTGGTCCGGTGACGTCGTATGCCCGCCCGGCGAGCCGGTCGTCGGTGAGCAGCGCGACGGCGACGTCGGCGACGTCGTCCAGGTCGACGAACGGCTCGGCCACGTCGCCGGCCGGCATCGCGATCGTGCCGGTCAGGACCGGACCGAGCAGGCTGCCTTCGGTGAAGTTCTGGTTGAACCAGCTGGCGCGGACGATGCCGTAGGTCAGACCGGAGCCGGCGACGATCGCCTCGCAGCGCTGGGCGTTGGTCTCGCCACGGCCGGAGAGCAGCACGAGTTTGCGCACCCCGGCGTCGCGGGCGGCGGCGGTGAACTTCTCGACCAGGGCCGGGGCCTCGGACGCGGCCAGGTCCGGGTGGTAGCACAGGTAGACCGAGTCCACCCCGTCCAGCGCGGGCGGCCAGCTCGCCGGGTCCTCCCAGCGCAACGGCTGCGCGCTGCTGCGGCTGGCCCGGATCACCGGGTGGCCGAGTGCGGCGAGCCGGTCGGCGACCCGCCTGCCGGTCTTGCCGGTCGCCGCGGTGACGAGCACTGACGGTCGTGACATGAGGAACTCCCGTTTCGGGTCGGTCGCGGCCCACCGGGAAAGTGAGGACCGCTTGTCGTGTCACCAGACTGCCGTGGCTGCCATGGCCGGACAATGATTGTGCTGCCGGTCTTGTTTGCCGATCGTCCAGAGAAGTGGACGTTCGGCATACCAGCAGGGATGCTGGGCAGGTGTGGACGACACCCAGTTGCGTGATCCCGCCGGTCAGCGACCCGCTCGGCGAGACGCTGCACATGTTCCGACTGACCGGCACCCTCTACTGCCGGGCCGAGTTGACCGCGCCGTGGGGGGTCGACGTGCCGGCACTGCCCGGCTGCATGACCCTGCAGGTGGTCACCGCCGGCCGGTACTGGTTGGAGGTGGCCGGGGCCGAGCCGTACCTGATCGGACCGGGCAGCCTGACGCTGATCCCGCACGGCGTACCGCACCGCTTCCGTAGCGCGCCCGCGACCCCGACGCTGCCGCTGTTCGACATTCCGGTGGAGCAGCTCAGCGACCGGTACGAGATCATGCGCCACGGTGGCGGCGGGGAGCTGACCCAGGTGACGTACGCGGTGCTGCGCCCGGACCACGTCGCCGCCCGCCGGTTGATCGCGCAGCTGCCGGCGGTGCTGCACCTGGACCGGTTCGACGACGACGAGTCGGGCTGGCTGCACAGCACGCTGCGGCTGGTCGCCCGGGAGGCGCAGGCGCTGCGGCCGGGAGGTGAGACGATGCTGACCCGCCTGGCCGACGTACTGGTGATCCAGGCCATCCGGTCCTGGTTGGACGCCGCGCCGGAGGCCCGGCAGGGCTGGCTGGCCGCGCTGCGCGACGACCAGATCGGTCGGGCGTTGACCGCGCTGCACCGGGCCCCGGAGCGGGACTGGACCGTCGACGCCCTGGCGCGGCAGGTGGAGATGTCCCGGTCGGCGTTCGCGGCCCGCTTCACCGACCTGGTCGGCGAGCCGGTGATCCGCTATCTGGCGACCTGGCGGCTGCAGCTGGCCCACGACCACCTGCAACGCTCCGCCGACCCGCTGCCGGTGGTCGCCCGCCGGTTCGGCTACCAGTCGGAGGCGGCGTTCTGCCGGGCCTTCAAACGGGCGTACGGGGTGCCGCCGGGTCAGGTTCGCCGCGACGGTCTCCGGTCGGCCTGACACCGGGCCGGAGCACCCGGGCCGGTGCGCACCCGAGCGGGACCGGTCCGACGACGAACCGGCACACTGGGCGGATGGCACTCCTACGGGTCGACTTCTTCTCCGACGTCCTGGAGCAGGGCACCTCGATGACCGTTCTGCTGCCGCAGCACAGCAGGACCCGGATCGGTGCCCCCGCGCGCGGCGGCGACAGCGCCGCGCCGGTGCTCTACCTGCTGCACGGGCTGACCGACGACGCCACCGCCTGGACCCGCTACAGCTCCATCGAGCGCTACGCCTCCGAGCGCGGGCTCGCCGTGGTGATGCCTCAGGTCCACCGCAGCATGTACGCCGACGAGGCGCACGGCGCGCCGTTCTGGACCTTCCTCTCCACCGAGCTGCCGACCGTGGTCGAGGCGTTCTTCCGGGTCTCCCAGCGGCGCGAGGACACCTTCGTCGCCGGCCTGTCCATGGGTGGGTACGGTGCGCTGCGCTGGGCGCTGCGCCGACCCGAACGATTCGCGGCGGCGGCCAGCCTCTCCGGCGTACTCGACGTGGGCGGCCGTCAGCACGGTCCGCCGGTCTCGGCGACCGACCCGCTGATGCACCGGGTCTTCGGCGGCCGGGAGGTCACCGGCAGCGACGACGACCTGTTCGCCGTCCTCGACCGGGCCGATCCGGCGACGCTGCCGAAGCTCTGGGTCGGCTGCGGCACCGAGGACGAGCTGTTTCCGGACAACGTACGGTTCCGCGACGCCTGCGCGGACCGGGGTGTCGGAGTCACCATCGACTTCGGACCGGGCGATCACCTGTGGAGCTACTGGGACGCCAAGATCCGCGACGTGATCGCCTGGTTGCCGCTGTGACCGACCCGACGGCAGGCCAGCCGGCGTCAGGAGGCGACCCGACGGCAGGCCGGCCGGCGTCAGGAGGCGACCCGGCGGCGGTGGTGGTCGACTCGTTGGCGGACCGGCTCGCCACAGTGACCTTCACCGACCTGACCACCGATCAGGTCACCGCCCTGCTCGTCGACACCGTCGCCGACTGGGGTGCCCGGCAGGGCTGGCGGGTGTACCGCCGCGCGGCCAGTGTCCTGCCGCTGCCGCCGCC
Source organism: Solwaraspora sp. WMMD791 (assembly GCF_029581195.1). Taxonomy (NCBI): domain Bacteria; kingdom Bacillati; phylum Actinomycetota; class Actinomycetes; order Micromonosporales; family Micromonosporaceae; genus Solwaraspora; species Solwaraspora sp. WMMD791. The sequence goes on along the minus strand of NZ_CP120737.1, from coordinate 5,750,639 downwards.
GATGGCCGACAAGCACTCGGTCGTCGACGTCGCCTGCGCCCGGCCCGACGCAGCGCCGGTGGTGGTCGAGATCGACCACACCGATCGGCGCCGTACGGTGGAGAAGCTGCTCGCCGAGGCCGCCGCCGGCCGCGTCGCGATCTGGGTCCGCTGGGGCACCCGCGGCTTCACCGCCCCACCCGCCGCGGTCCACCCGGTCACCATCGACGTCACCGCCCGCACCGCCACCACCGGTCGGGGCGTACGGCTGTTCAGCCGGCAGCCGACCCGCGAGCTACCGCCGCCGCCGCACCGGGCCGGCCCGGTCGCCGCCGGCCCGCCGGAGTCCCTTTTCGACCCGGCGGGCGCGGCGCACACCCCGGGCTGAAGCCCGGTCGAGCCGGAACGCACCGCTGCGGGTACCGGAGTCATCCCCGTTGTCCACGTACTGGTGACGTGAACCGGCCCCGGCCCCACAGATCGGGCTGCGGAGGGCGGCACGGTGGCACACGCCTCCGGCTCAGGAGCGGATCACGTCGGATCACGCCGGGAACCAGTGTCAACCGCCGGTGCCCGGCTGCGAAACTCAGCACACGTGACAAAATCTGCCGCTGGTGTCACGAAGTGGACAAGGTGACGTTCCTTGGAAGGGCGGTGACATCTGGTGTCCGTGACGGAGATCAAGTCCGAACTGCGCGCGCTACGGGCCGGCCGAGGGGTGTCCGCCGCCAACCTGTCCGGCCGGATCGGTGACCACCTGCGGACACTCTGCGGTGCCGGCGGAACCGGCCGGGCCGACGACCCGGCCCAGCTGCGCGAACGGGTGGTGGCCGAACTCAACGGTCAGGCCCGGCAATTGCCCGACGACATGGCCCTCGCCGCCCGGGTCGCCCTCGGTCTGCATCCGCAGGCTCAGGAGACCCATTTCCGGGGCCGGGTCGCCTGGCTCGCCCGGCGGCTGGGCCGGGAGGACCGCACCGCGCTGCGTCGGATCAACGAGGCGGAGGTACTGCTGGCCGAGGCGATCGGCCGGGAGCTGGGCCGGCGCAGCGCGCAACCGGCCGGCGCGGGCTGGCACGTCGACCGGCTGCGGGTGCTGGTCCGACTGGACACCCCGACGATGGAGGCGTACGAGGAACGCCGGATCGTGGCCGACCACGACGGTCTCGACCAGATCACCCTCGGCATGTCGCTACCCTGCCCGCCAGGCAGCACCGGCCTCGACATCGAGGCCGGGGTGCACTGGGGCGGTCGGAGGATCCGGCACGAGCGACCGCTGCCCCAGCGCTCACAACTGGTCGTCGGGCTGCCCCGGCCACTCGCCGCTGGTGAGTCGTGCGACTTCTGCGTGGTGACCCGGCTGGGCCCGAGCCAGGTCGCATACCCGCATTACGTCCTGACCGCGACACGACGGTGCCGACGCTTCGAACTGCGGGTGCGATTCGACCCTGATCAAATGCCCAGTTGGGTGCGACGAGTGACCGGGGAGCCGGTGCGGTTGCTGGATTCACCGCAGCCCGGAAGGGAACTGATTCAGCCGGACGCGGTCAGTGAGGTGTACGCGGAGTTCGACGAGCCGGAACTGTATCTCGCGTACGGCATGCAGTGGTTTCCCACGGCCCGTCGGTAACGCGGACCGAGGTACCGGAATGTATCAGTCAGTCTCCATCGTGCATCACCTCCGCTGACATCGACCGGCGGAATCCAGGAACGTCGTGGTCGGCGTTCAGCGGCCAGCACCGACCGTCCGCACCATGCAGCGGCCAGCGCCGGCGGCAGCGTCCGACGGGCGTGTACGGGTATAGAGTCGACGGTTCACCACCAGCGCGACGGTGTGCCGACCGAATATCGGTGGACCGCACCGGGCCACCGGGAAGTTGACTGGCGGGACCGGGAATCTGGCTGAACGACTCAGCCGCAGCGGCGAACCACTACCGAGCGAAACGACGTCGGATCGCCGGTCTGGTCATCGGCGAATACAAGCGCGATTGCGAAGGCTGAACATGTGGTCTGTCTCCCCGTGAGTTCGACGTAGGACAATCCTATCAACCGCCCGCCACCTCCGCCATCGAAAATACGACCCCCCGTCAACTGCCGCAGCCGACTGCTTCCCGGCTGGCGGTCCGGGTCGCTTCGAGACAGCGGGCACCCATCCCGGTATTCCGCAGAATGAATGTTCCACACTCGAGGCCCGGTCGACGACTCGTGCTAAGGTCGCCTCAGCGTCGCGTGTCGGTGGCAGTCCGTGTCAGACATGGAGGCGCCGGACGGAAGGGAGCACGACGATGATCGACGTCGTCCCTTCGCCCGTCACCCATGGGTGACGGCGAATCGACAGGCACGGGCGCGGCGGCCAGGCTGGTGGCCTGGAGCCACGAGCTGCGCGCCACCCACGACAAGCTGCGCGACGCCCTGGCCGTGACCAGACAGGCGGTGGCCGCCGGCGAGCCGGTGGCACCGGCGACCAGGCAGTTGCTGCTGTACTGCCACGGCTTCTGCGCCGCGCTGACCGCCCACCACGAGGGCGAGGACCGCGAGCTGTTCCCCGCCGTCGCCGCGCAGCACCCCGAACTGCGCGACACGCTCTACTACCTGCGGCAGGACCACTCGATGATCGCGCACCTGCTGGGCGGACTGCAGGCGGCGGTGGACTCCTGCGCGGCACCCGCCGAGCTGGACCGGCACCTGGAGGGCCTGGCTGCCATCATGGAGTCACACTTCCGGTACGAGGAACGCCAGTTGCTGCCGATCCTGGAGACGCTGACGCTGGCGGCGGACCCCCGTACCGTCCTCGGGCCGCTGTGACCGCCGCTTCGTCCGCCGCCGGCCCGCCAGCTGTGGCCCGACGGCGGACTACCGCGAGCGTGGGCCGGAGCGACGACGGGAGCCCAGCCGGCCACGGACGGCGCGTCGGGCGATCGGCCCCAACTCGTCGACGACGTCGGCGAGCACCGCCAACTGCTCCAACGTGGCCAGAGCGGCGTCGGCACCCGGCCGGTCGATGCCGTCGTACAGCTCCAGGCCGATGAACCCGGCCGTGACCGCGCGGGCGAGCCCGGCCGGGTCCGCCAGCTCGGCCAGCGGCGAACCGGCCAGCACCCGGCGCAGCACCTGCTCGATCTCGTCGGTCCACAACCGCAGCGCGGCGGCGGTCGGCGCGGCGAGCCGGTCGTCGACCTGCGCGCCGGCGAGCAGCTGGGCGAGCACGGCCAGACTGCCGTTGCGACGCTCCTGCTCGTGCAGGTCACGGCCGAGCTCCAACAGCTCCCGCAGCGACCGGACGGCCGCGAACCGGTCCCGGTAATGCGCGACCCGGTCGACGGTGGCCGCCTGGCAGGCGGTGGCGAGCAGGTCGTCGAGCGTGCCGAAGTGGTAGAACACCAACGCCTGGTTGACTCCGGCGCAGGCGGCGACCGTACGGGCGGAGACCCCGGCGATGCCGTGCTGGCGGATCGCCTGCAGCGCCCCGTCCATCAGGCGCTGCCTGGTGGTGCTGGCCGGGGCCTCGGCGCTGGCGCGGCGGCCGACCGGCCCGGGGTCGGTGCTCACCGGCCGCGGATCAGGGCTCATACGCGGGGATTCTCCCGCACCGGACGCACGGCGGCGGGCACCGGGGCCGTCCCCGTGTCCACGTACCGCGTCGTGAACCGGCCCCGGTACCCGAAGACCGGACCGAGGAACCGGTTGGTCACCCGTACCTCGATCCGGAAGCAGTCGTCGGCGTCGTCCCACCACTCCCGCACCTCGGCCGCGCCGGCCAGGGCGACCGGGAACCGGTGGCCGGCGTACCGCTGCTCGCCGGTACGGATGGTCAGCGCGCCGCGCCGGTCGACCCGCAGATCCAGCAGCACCCCGTAGTGCTGATGGGTGCCCAGATAGTCGACGATGGCCGACCGCTGCGGGCTGTAGACCATCGTCGCGTCGAAGCGGCGACGCCGGTGTGGCGCGATGTCGAAGGACCGGACGAAGGTCACGGTCTCCCGGCCGAAACTGTCGCGGTACGCGTAGTTCTCGATGCAGAACTGGACGTTGCTGCCCTGCTCGGGGAAGAGAATGTGGCGGGTCGCCCCGAGCCGCAGAAACGGCAGGGTGACCGCCGGGCCGTGCCAGATCCGGTCCATCACCCCGGTGCCGATACAGCTGGTGGACTGCGCGCTGCTGATGCCGAAGCGGCGCTGCAGGCGTGGATGCAGCCGGTCGAAGTCGGCGCCGAGCGCCTGCTGGAAGATCGAGGTCACCGGGCCACCTTCTGTTCGGTGTGGGCCGCTGCCCGGCGGTAGTGGCGCGGCCGGCACCGTCTGGCCGCCGGGGTGCCGGGCAGTGGCGGTGCGAGCACGGCCAGCGGTACGGCCAGCAGCGCGAGCCGTTGATCGAGCGCGACGGCGACGGCCACCAGGGTGAGCCGGCCGGCGACCTCGGCCAGTGCCTGGTCGCGGCTGCGCTCCGGCGGTACGCCGTGCTCCAGCCACAGTCGCAGCCGGTCGAACGACCAGGCGGTGGCCCAGCCGAAGACGGGACGGAAGATCCGGTCGGCGACCGGTCCGCACCGGCCCCACCCGGGGGTGTAGTCGTAGCCGGTCCAGAACCGTACGCCGTCGGCGGTCGGCTGGTAGCGCCAGAAGCCGTGGCCGGACCGGATCAGCGACAGCCGGTGATCGCAGGAGAACCGCAGCACGGAGGTGGCGGAGCCGTCCGGTCGACGACGTTCACCGGCGGACTGTCCGGTGCCGGCGATCGTCAGGCCGGGCAGCAGCCGGGTGGCGTACCGGAACCGCCCATGCGAACCGTACGGCTCGATCCGGGTGAAGCGCAGGTCCCACCGGCTGTGCCGGGCCGGGTCCTGAGTGTGCTGCCACACCCGTCCGATCGGCGCGCGGATCAGCGTCTCGACGTACAACACCACGACCTCCCCAATTTGAGCAGTCGCTCAAATCAGAGGCTAGCACCAAGTTGAGCACTCGCTCAAGATCTGGGTGGACGCACTGGCCGGCCATCGGCTCGGGCAGGCAGACGAGGACACGGCCACGGTCCGACGGGCGACGGCGGCGCTGTCATAACACGGGGTACCTCTCCCCAATGTTAGTTCTTGTGGCCTTCCGGCTGGGATGGGAGCCTTTGGGACACGAGATCGAGGGAGATGGATAGTCAAAGTTGTCCGCCCCCGTCCAGGCACGCCGACCGGCGTACCGCACGCACCCCCACACCACAGGAGGCGCACGTGCCAGCCATCAGCACCCCCGTCAAGCGCGCCGCGGCCACCCTCGCCGCCCCGCTGCTACTCGTCGGAATGGCCCTCTGGCCGTCGGCCGCCCAGGCCGCACCCGTACCGCTGTTCGCCGCCGGCGCGGACACCGCCGCCGAGATCAGCGCCGAACTCGGCGACCGGTCGGCCGGGGCCTACCTCGACGAGGCCACCGGTCGGATGGTCGTCACCGTCACCGACGACACCGCTGCCCGAGCGGCCCGCCAGGCCGGTGCGGTCGCCAGGACCGTCACCTACAGCAGCGCCGACCTCGAAGCGGTGACCGCCCGGATCGAACGGGCCGCCGCCTTCGTCGGCACCGCCCGCGCCATCGACCTGGCCGCCAACCAGGTCGTGGTCACCGTGGACAGCACGGTCACCGGCCACCGGCTGGCCCTGGTCGAAGCGGCGGTAGCCGCCGCCGGCGACGCCGCCCGGCTGGAGCACACCGACGGTGAGTTCAGCCTGATGATCGCCGGCGGCGAGGCCATCTACGGCAGCAACGGCTCCCGCTGCTCCCTCGGCTTCAACGTCCGCACCTCCACCGCCAACTACTTCGTCACCGCCGGGCACTGCACCGCCAGCGCCGCCACCTGGTACGCCAACTCCAGCCGCAGCACCGTGCTCGGCAACCGGGTGGTCTCCAGCTTCCCCGGCAACGACTACGGCATCGTGCAGTACACCAACAGCAGCATCGCCCGCCCCGGCGCGGTCTACCTCTACCCGGGCAGCCAGTCGATCACCTCGGTCGGCAACGCGTACGTCGGTCAGTCGGTCCGCCGCAGCGGCAGCACCACCGGAGTCCGCAGTGGCTCGGTGACCGGCGTCAACGCCTCGGTCACCTACCCCCAGGGCACCGTCCGGGGCCTGATCCGGACCAACGTCTGCGCCCAGCCGGGCGACAGCGGCGGTGCGCTGTTCGCCGGCACCGTCGCGCTCGGCATGACCTCCGGCGGCAGCGGCAACTGCACCACCGGCGGTACGACCTACTTCGCACCGCTCAACGCGGTCTTCGCGGCGTACCCGACGCTGCGGCTGGTCTGACCGCCACCACCACCGTGCCGGGCCGTCCAGGGTGGTCACCCACCCCGGGCGGCCCGGCCGCTGGCGGCGACCGTGTCGACGTACTCTCGATCGATGGCCCGCCATCTACTGGTCCCCGGCCGGGGGCTGCCCCGCCCGGAACACTGGCTCAACCGGTGGGCGGCGGCCAACCCCGGTTACCGGTGGGCACCGCCGCCGCCCGGACCGCCGTACGTGCTGGCCGAGCGGCTGGCCGCGCTGCACGCGGCGATCACCGCCAGCGACGAACCGGCGGTGCTGATCGCGCACAGCGCCGGCTGCCTGACGGTGGCGCACTGGGCGGCACGTCACCACGGCCCGGTGGCCGCGGCCCTGCTGGTCACCCCGCCGTACCTGGACCCGGGGTGGCGGCCCGGCCCGGACGACCCGACCGACCTGTACACCGACGCGGTCCCCCGGCAGCGGCTGCCGTTTCGCACCGTCCTGGTCGCCAGCCGCACCGACCCGTACACGACCGTCGAGGAGTTCGCGCGCTACGCCGCCGACTGGGGCGCCGAACTGTACGACGCCGGCGACGCCGGGCACATCGAGACCGCCAGCGGCTACGGCCCCTGGCCGGCCGGGGAACGGCTGGTCGCCGCTCTGGCCGACGCCTCGCCGATCAGTCGGCCGGTGCCCACGGACTGACCGCGACCCGACCGGTGGTGCCGATGTCGAGGCCGCCGTCGGGCTCCAGCAGTTGCGCGGGTACGCCGACTCCCGGCGCCACGCTCAGGAAGGTGCCGTGCGTCGGCGGCACCCGCACGTCGTCCACGGTGTTGCGCCAGGCCAGCACCGCCGCCGCCCGCTGGCCCGGTAGCACCGTGACCGGCTGCGGGCTGCGGGCCAGTGTCTCGATCCGGGCGATCACCTCGACACCCTCGATCACCTCGACCACGAGCGGTTGCCGCTGCTCGTCGAGCACCACGATCTCCGGGAAGCCGTCGACGTGCACCGGCTCGTCAGCACAGTTGACCAGCCAGATCGACAGCACCCGCAGCCCCATCGCGGCGTTCACCTCGCCCAGGCTCAGCAGTGCCCCGGAGGCCGGGCAGTCAGGTGACGGCTCCACCGACGGCAGCGGGGTCGGCGACGGGGTCGGTGTCCAGTCGTGGTCCGGTGGCTGCGGCCCGGGTTGCGGCAACTGCCCGGCGCAGGCACCGAGCAGCGCCACCGTCAACAGCGCCGCGATCCACGGATGCCTCACCGGTCACCCACCGCGTCGGAGCCGGCACTGTCGCTGCCCGCGCCGTCCTCGTCATCATCGTCGTCGAACGGTTCGTCGCTCCACCGCCACCACGCCTGGTCGCCGTCGACGTGCAACAGGAGCTCCGGCACCGCCACCCCGGCCGGGTCGATCAGCACCACCGCCGCCCGCACCTGCTGGTACGCCCGGTCCCAGGCGCCGTCGTCCGAGCCGTCCTCGGCCCGCCGCAGCGCCCGCAGTTCCGCGTCGAAGATCGGCCGCAACGGCGCGAACGCCTCGGTGGGCCGTACGGTGGCGTACAGCCAGGGGAAGTCCCCGTCGGTGACCGCCAGGTCGGCCAGCAGCGCACCGGCATGGTCCCGCAACGTCCAACTCACCTCCGCACCCACGCCCCGCGTCCTCTCCGTCCACCGCCACCACGCGGCGCATCCACCGCCGTCGGCACCGTAGTACGGTGCCGCATCTCGCACGCCGGCCACGTACACCCGGCCCGTAGGTCCGCAGGTCCGGGCGGTGAGGTGCCGTTCGGCCCTGCCGGCGAGCGGCCGCCGGGGGTGACGATGATGGCATGACAGCGCAGGTGAAACACCGACGTCCCGAGGCCAAGTGCCCGATCCGGCCGGGCGAACCCTGCACGCTCTGCCTGCCCGGCGCCACCGGCCCGGCCGACTGTGGTCTGGTCTACCTGGTGATGAGCGACGACGAACTGCGCGCCGGGCTGCACGAGTCCCGGCGGGTCGCGGCGTGACGGCCACCACCATCTGCGGTCACTCGGCGGCACCGATCCGGCGGGTCGGCAGTGGCCGCTGGACCGCCGTCCCGGTCCGCAGGCCCGGCTCGACCCGGTAGGCCCCGGCACCGGGCAGGCAGCTGACCGCTTCGACCAGGTCGGTGTCGACGTAGTGCAGGCCGACCCCGTCGTCGGTGGCGTACCCGGCCGGCAGTTGGCCGGCTGCCACGCACTCCAGGTAGGCTGCCACCGCCGAGCACCACCCCGGCGTCCCAGCATTCCCGCAGGATCTCGTCGACCCGGTGCGCCCGCCACACCGCCAACATGTTGACCACGCTGCCACCACCGACCCAGATCAGGTGCTGGTCACGCAGGAACGCCCGGATGTCGTCGACGTTCGGCCGGGGAAACAGCTGCAGGTGGGACGCAACGGCGTGCTCGGCGTCGGCGAGAGCCGCGTAGAAGGACTGGATCGTCTGCGGGTCGTCGCCGACGGCGGTCGGGATCAGGCAGACCTTGGCGACCGGGACCCCGGTCAGCGAGATGGCGTGCTCCAACAGGTCGCTCCGCCGGGGTGCGCGGTATCCCGGTGGCGGGTGCAGAATTCCGGAGACGGCGAAAATCTGACGCGGCGGGGCCATCTGTCCATGATGCACGGGTGTGGCGGCCCGCCGGGGCGGCCGGCCGGGCACCTCATGCGGTGCGGGGCGAGCCCTTGCCCCGTCGCCCGGCCCGCTGAGCTGCCGTCTACTACCGGCGGTAGGCTTGACCGGTGACGCGACTCGGCGACCTCGAACGCGCGGTGATGGACGTGCTGTGGGACCGTGACCCGGCGGCCGGCCCGACCACCGTACGGGACGTCGCCGAGGCCCTGCAGGAGCGTGACCTGGCCTACACGACGGTGATGACCGTCCTGGACCGGCTCGCCGGCAAGGGCATGGTCAGCCGGGAGCGGGCCGGCCGGGCCTGGCAGTACCAGCCGGTGGCCAGCCGGGAGGCGTACATCGCCCAGCTGATGCTCGACGCCCTCGACCTGGCCGGCAGCCGCGACGCGGCCCTGGTCCGCTTCGCCAGGTCGGTGACCGGCACCGAAGCCGAGGTGCTCCGGGCCGCCCTCACCGACCAGGCGCAGGCGGCCGAGCGGCAGGGCTGAGCCGACCATGGCGTACGCCGTGCACTTCGCCGCCGTGATCATCGCCTGCTACCTGGCCGCGCAGGCGCTCACCCGGTCGACGTGGTGCGGTCCCGGCTGGACGTGGCGCAGCCCCCGGGTGGCGATCCTCTGCTGGCAGGCGCTCGGCCTCGCGGTCGGGCTCGCCGCGATCGGGCTGCCGTTGGCGGTGGGTCTCGCGCCGTACGGCACCGGGCCCGGCCGGGCGGCCGGGCTCTTCGTCGGCGACCTCGCCACCGCCGTCGCCCAGCTGGTCGGCGGCCACGGCTGGCAGACCGGGACCTTCCCGGTCGGGCTGGGCCCGCTGCGGCTGGCTCTGGTCGGTGTGGCCGGCACGATCGCCGCCGTACTGCTCGGCTCCACCGTACGCAGCCTGCTGGCCGCCGTACGGGTGCAGCGCCGGCACCGCGACCTGCTCGCCCTGGTCGGGCGCGCCGACCCGGCCGCGCCCGGGGCGCTGGTGCTGGACCACCCGAGCGCCGCCGCCTACTGCCTACCGGGGGTACGCCCGACCGTGGTCGTCAGCGCCGGTGCGCTCGACCTGCTCGGTCCGGGTGAACTCGCCGCCGTGCTCAGCCACGAGCGGGCGCACGCCGACGAACGGCACGACCTGGTGCTGCTGCCGTTCACCGCGTTGTGCCGGGCGCTGCCCCGGCTGAGGTGGTTGCGCGCGGCGCACGACGCGGTCGCGCTGCTGGTCGAGATGCGTGCCGACGACAAGGCTCGCCGCCAGCACACCGACGCACCGCTCGCCGCCGCGCTGCGCCGGTTCGCCGCCGCGACGGACCGGATCACCCCGGCCGGGGCGTTGGGCGTCGCCGGCGCCGGGCGGGTCGGGGTCGGTGCTGACGCCCGGCGGGTCCGGGTCGGCGTGCTCGCGGTCGCCGACCGGGATCTCGACGCCCGGGTGCAGCGGCTGCTGGGCGACGCTCCGGCCCCTCGGCTGCGGCCGGCGGCGGCCAGCCTGCTCGCCGCCGCCCTGCTGCTGATGCCGGTCTCGCTGTACCTGGCCGGTTGACGTCGATGACGACCCCTGCGGACCCCGCCGCAACCGGCGGTTCGCCGCGCCGCCGCCCGTTCGACCCCCGGCTGCTGCGCCAGGTGCCCGCCGTACGGATGCCACTCGCGGTGCTCGGCCTGCTCGGGGTGCTCGCCGCAGTGTTGATCATCGCCCAGGCGACGACGCTCGCCACGGTGCTGGCCGCGGCCGCCCGGGGCGAGCTCGACCGGGCCGCCCTCGGCGGGTTCGTCGCCACCGTCGCCGGCCGGGCCGCGCTGGGCTGGGCGCAGGGCGTCCTGGCCGCCAGCGCCGCCGCCACGGTCACCGCCCAGCTGCGGGTCGACCTGTTCACGGCGATCCACCGGCGCGGGCCGGCCTGGGTGTCCGAGCAGCGGGCCGGCCAGCTCGCCACCCTGACCGGTCGGGGTCTGGACGCCCTCGACGGCTACTTCACCGGTTACCTGCCGCAGCTGGTGCTGAGCGTGACCGTGCCGGTCGCCGTACTGGCCCGGTTGGTCTTCGCCGACTGGAGTTCCGCGCTGATCGTCGCGGTCACCCTGCCGCTGATCCCGATCTTCGGTGCGCTGCTCGGTTGGCACGCCCAGGCGGCGACCGAACGGCAGTGGCGGCGGCTGACCCAGCTCGGCGGCCACTTCCTGGACATGGTGGCCGGCCTGGCGACGCTGCGGGCCTTCGGCCGCGAGCGCGACCAGGCCGAGGTGGTACGCCGGATGGCCGACCGGCACCGGGTCGCCACCATGACCACGCTGCGGGTGGCCTTCCTCTCCGCCCTGGTGCTGGAGCTGGTCGCCACCCTGGCCGTGGCGTTGGTGGCCGTCCCGGTCGGGCTCCGGCTGCTCACCGGTGGCATGGCGTTGTCCACCGCGCTGCTGGTGCTGCTGCTCACTCCGGAGGCGTACCTGCCGCTGCGGGCGGCGGGCAGCAAGTTCCACGCCAGCATGGAAGGCCTGACGGTCCTCGACGAGGCGCTGACCCTTGTCGCCGACGCCGACGCCGATGTCGATGTCGACCGGGTCGGGGCAGCGACTGTCGACCGGGTCGGGGCAGCGGCACGGGCCGTCGTCCGGTCGGCCCCGGCCGAGATCCGGTTCGAGGCGGTCACTGTCGCCTATCCACGCACCACCGCGCTACGCGACGTCGATCTGACGATCCGGGCCGGCGAGCGGATCGCCGTCGTCGGGCCCAGCGGTGCCGGCAAGAGCACCCTGCTGCACCTGCTGCTCGGCTTCGTCGCCCCGACCTCCGGGCGGATCACCGTCGACGGGGTCGACCTGGCAGACCTCGACATCGACCGGTGGCGCCGGCAACTCGCCTGGGTGCCGCAGCACGCCCACCTGTTCGCCGCGTCGCTGGCCGACAACATCCGGCTCGGCTCACCCGACGCGCCGCCAGCGCAGGTGACCGCCGCCGTACGGGCCGCCGCGCTCGCCGACGTCGTGGCCGCGCTGCCGGACGGTCTCGACACCCGGCTCGGTGAACGCGGCCACGGCCTGTCCAGTGGGCAGCGGCAACGGGTGGCCCTGGCCCGCGCCTTCCTGCGGGACTCGCCGGTGGTGCTGCTCGACGAGCCGACCGCTCGGCTGGACGGGGAGTCCGAAGCCGCCGTGCTGGCCGGCTCCCGGCAACTGATCGCCGGGCGGACCGCGCTGATCGTCGCGCACCGCCCGGCGCTGATCGACGGCGTCGACCGCGTCGTCCGGCTCGACGCCGGCCGGGTCAGCGCCCGGCGCCTCAGCGGAGCGACCTCGTGACCGCCGGGGCGCGGCGCGATGCGGCCGTCGGGGCACGCCGCGACGCGACCGCCCAGCCACGCCGCGACCGGCCGCCGGAGCTGACCGTGCTGGCCCTGGCCCGGCCGTACCTGGGCCGACTGGTCAGTGCCGGGCTGCTCGCGGCGGCGACCGAGGTCGCCGCGCTGGCGCTGATGGCCACGGCGGTGTGGCTGCTGATCACTGCGGCCGGCCGGCCGCCGCTGGACACCGTAACCGTGGCGATCGTCGCGGTACGGGCGTTCGCGATCGGCCGGGGCGTGCTGCGCTACACCGAGCGGCTGGCCGGTCACGACGCCACCCTGCGGGTCGTCACCGAGGTACGGTTCCGGATCTTCCGCGCGTTGGCCGCCCGCCGGCAGACGGCCGACGATCGCTCCGGCGACGCGCTCAGCCGGCTGGTCTCCGACGTCGAGGCCGTGCAGGACCTGCTGCTGCGGGTGCTGGTGCCCGGAGCCGCAGCCGCCGGCGTGGCGGTGCTCGCGGTGGCGGGTTCGGCCATGGTCAGCCCGGCCGCCGCGCTGGTGCTGGCAGCCGGGCTGGTGGTGGCCGGCATCGGGCTGCCGGCGGTCGCCACCCTGCTCACCCGGCGGACCGCCGACCGGGTGGCGCCGTTGCGGGGGCAGCTCGCCGCCGACAGCACCGACCTGACGTACGGCGCGGCCGACCTGGCCGCGTTCGGGGGCACCGCCGCCGCGCTGGACCGGACCGCGCGCCGGGTCCGGGAGCTCGCCGGCCTGCAACGGCGGCTGGCCGTCACCGGCTGGGCGGTCGACGGTGTCGGGGTGCTCGTCGCCGGGGCGACCGCCGCCGTGGTCACCGTCGTCGCGGTGCGCGACGGCGTGGCCGGGGTGCTGGTCGGCGTACTCGCCGTCGGGACGTTGACCGCCGTCGAGATGTGCCTGGCGTTGGTCGCGGCGGCCCGCCAGTGGGCACAGTCGCGCGGCGGGCTGCGACGGGTGGCCGAACTGGTCGGCGAGCCGGCCCCGCAGGCCGCCGACGCGCTCCCCGACGGCCCACCGGACGGCGACGTCCGCTACGGTGACCGGCCGTCCGACGGTGACCGGCCGTCCGCGGGTGACCGGCCGTCCGCGGGTGACGGTGGCGGGCCGCGCACGACGACGGGTGCGGCGGTCGCCCTCGATGGCGTGTCGGTGCGGTACCGCGCCGGCACCGTACCGGCGCTGGACCGGCTCGATCTGCGGTTGCCGCCGGGGCGGCGGGTCGCCGTGGTGGGGCCGAGCGGTGCCGGAAAGAGCACCTTGCTCGGCGTACTCACCGGGGCGGTCGTGCCGGACGAGGGCCAGGTCACCGTCGACGGCACCCGCCTGGCCGACGTACCGGCCGGGCGGCGGCACCGGCTGGTCGGCGGGCTGCTCGCCGAGGCGTACGTGTTCAACGCCACAGTTCGCGACAACCTCCTGCTGGCCCGACCGACGGCGACCGAAGCCGAGCTCGCCGCCGCCTGCGCGGCGGCCGGCCTGCTCGACTGGGTCCGGGAGCAGCCGGGCGGGTGGCGCACCATGGTCGGCGCGGTCGGCAGTCAGCTCTCCGGCGGTCAGCGGCAGCGGCTCGCGCTGGCCAGGGCGTTGCTGGTCGATCCGGCGGTACTGGTCCTCGACGAACCCACGGAGGGTCTCGACCCGGCCATGGCCGACGCCGTGCTGACCGATGTGCTGGCCGCTGCCGCCGGGCGGACCGTCGTCCTGGTGACCCACCGGCTGGCTGGACTGGAATCGATGGATGAGATCCTGGTGTTGGCGGCTGGTCGGATCGCGCAGCGCGGCAGCCACGCCGAGCTGGCGACCCGGCCCGGCTGGTACCGGGAACAGTGGATCATGCAGCAGACCGCCGAACGGGGCTACCTGACGGCGACCAACTGACGGCGGGGCGGGGTGCGGGCACGCCATCCGGCGGGCTTCCCACTAGGGTGTGCGCAGAGTCACCCACCCGACAGTCCGGGTTCGGGCGCCGTCACCGGAACACAAACGGAGGTCAGCGTGGCCAAGTCGCCGAACCAGCCCGATGCCGACCGGCTCGCCGCCGGATCAGTCGAACCCGGCGCTGCCGATCCTGGGCCCGCCGACGACCTCGGATCCACCGACGACCTTGAAGCCGCGGCGGACGACGCGCTCGACGACACCGGGGACGCCCCGATCGCAGCGGCCAGCGGCGACCGGTCGCTCTGGGCCGACGTCCGGATCGACCCGGTGGAGATCGCGCTGCCGGCCGGCGTCGGACTCACCCTGCGGGCCTACCGCCCGGCCACCCTGCTGACTCCCACCGACATCTCCGGACGCGAGGACGACGACCCGTTCGCGGCGCGTCGGCGGGCCGCGGAGGCCGAGGACGACGACGAGACCGTCGTGATCCTCGACGAGGAATTCGCCGCCGAGTTGGCCGAGGAGGAGGCCGCCGAGCAGGAGCGGGCCCGCCGTGGCCAGCGGGGCGGGTCCGCCGCCGATGGGGCGAGCGACGCCGACGACGCCGACGACGACTCGGCCGACGACGACGCCGACCTCGGCGAGGACGTACCGGTCTTCCTCAGCCAGCGCGGCAAGCTGCTGCTGTTCAAGACCCCGCAGGCGTTGGTCAGCTTCGTCCGGTCCGGTGCCCCGCACGACCTCACCCAGTTGGACACCTGGCCTGAGCTGGTCGACCGGCTGGAGCCGGCGGACGTCGCGGCGCTGCCCGAGGACACCTATGAGCTCGATCTGGTGGTGGAGAACCTGCGGGGCGGGCACGACACCTGGGACGCGGCGCTGCTGATCCAGTCCGGCGAGGTGGCCAGGGACCTGGCGTACGCGTTGCGGATGCCGTCGGTGCTCGACATGCTCTCGGCCGGATCCAGCCTGGACGATCTTGACGAGGCGTTAAGGTCGACGGTTGACGGCGGCATCGGGGGCTTCATGGCACGCCGGCGACTGAAGAAAATCGGGGCACAAACCGCAAGTCTCGGTTGGCGCACGATTATCGGCAAGATCTCTGCCGCTACGGACTGGCGCGACTGACCCCTCACCAGGGAGCATCAGTCCTTGGCACATGGCAGGTGTCCGGGAGGAGGACGGCGCGGTGGCGCTCGTGCGGGTGTACTGCGGTCTGGTATCGGCGGACCGGTCTGTCCGGTCGGCTCCGGCCGGACCGGCCCTGACCGCTGCCGTCGTCGACGATGCCGGCCGGTTGCTCGACATCTGCGAAATCGGCGACGACCCCGCCGGCTACGCCCAGCTCAGCGGGCTGCTGATCGAGCGGGCCAGCGGACCCGGCGGAGCGGCGATCGCCGTCGACAGTGACGACCACGTGGTGACCTCGTTGCTGACGGCCGCCGGACGACCACTGGCTGTCGCCGACGACGATGCCGCCGACGACTACGCCGAACGGTTCGCCGACGACGAGTCACTCGACGAGATGTCCGCGCCACCTGCCCAGCGACTCGCCGTCGGGCTCGCCCGGGCCCTGCAGGCCGGCGCGATCAACGCCGTCCCGCTGCCGGTCTCCCGCGACCTCGTCGCATATCAGCCGGTGCTGGCCGCACACGCCGCCCTGGCCAACGGCCGACAGGCCGCAGCGGTCGCGCTGCGCGAGGTGCTCCGGGAGTTGTATCCGGCCGCCCTGCGCGCCTACCCGGACCCCGCCGAGCCGGTCGCCCTCGCGGTGCTCGACGCACTGCCGGAGCCCGGCATGCTCAGCGGCACCAGTTCCCGTAACCGGGAGCTGTCCGTCGCCGCCGACGCGGTCGCCGCGCATCTGGCCGCCGACGGTGTGGCCGACAGCGACACCATCGACGCGGCGGTCACCGCGCTGCGGGTCGCGATCGTCGAATCACCCCGACGTACGGTCGTCAACAAGGCGCTCACCTCCGCGACCGCCGAGACCGTCCGGCACGCCGTGGCCGCCGTACGGTCCTGCGACGCCGCCGCCGACGCGCTGATCGCCACGCTGGCCGCCCGGGTCACCGACCCCACGCCGCTCAGTGCCCGGCGGACGGTCCGGCGGGCCGCCGACCAGCCGGCCACACCCAACCTGCACGCGGTGCCCGGCTCCGGCGAGGCCGGCCCGGCCGGCCGTACCCCCGCCGGTGGCCGTCGGGCCCGGCCCCAGCCGGTCGGTGCCTCCACCACCTCGCCGCAGCCGATGACGACGCTGCCGGTCGCTCCGGCTCCGATCGCTCCGCCGCCGAGCGCGCCGGCACCGCTGACGCCGTTGGCGCCGGTCGCCCGCCGCGCGGCGGGCGACCCGGCCGGAGACCGACCGGTCTCCGCGCCGCCCCCGCCGCCGGGGATGACCCCGATCTCCGCGCAGCGCCCGGGCATCGCCCCGGTGGACGCTGGCGAGCCGTTCCGGGCGACCCTCACGACCGCCGCGATCAACGATGCCCGCGCCCAGCGACGGCCCACCCCGATCGTGCCGCGACCGAACACCCGTACCGGGGCCGGGCCGGCGGGAGGGCCGCCCAGCGCGGCGCCGGCGTCTGCTCCCCCGGCGGGTACGACGCCGGTCTCCGGCAGCCCGGTTTCGGCCAGCCCGGTCTCCGCTACGCCGCTGTCCGGTGTCCCGGCCTCCGGCCCACCGCAGCCGCATTCGCCGTTGGCCGAACCACCGACCGGCGGCTTCTCGGCGACGGACTACAGCCTGCCGGTGCCGAACGGCAACACCGACCACGGCACGACCCGGACCCCGGGCTCCCGGTCCAACTGGCCGCTCGTCGGTCCGTCCAGCGAGCCGGGTGAGCAGCACACGGCCTACCCCCGGCCCGGTGACGGCGGCGGGCTGGGGCTGCCCGACACCGGCAGCACCGGACGGGTGAAGCCACCATGGCTGGCCGACGATCTCCCGCCGGAGCCGCCGATGCTGCGGCTGGTGGAGCCGGCGATGGTTGAGCGGCGGCCGGACGACTACTCCCGCCCGTCGGGCAGCCTGCCGGTGGATGCCGCGCCGCTGCGGCTGGTCGACGGCCAGCAGCCCGACTACGGACGCGGCCGCAGATCGGCCGTCGAGCCGCTCAGCGCTCCCCCGGTGGCCGACGAGGGCGACGGTGATCTGCTGATCTTCGCCGCCGCACGGTCGGCGTGGTTCGTCCGCCATCCCGAGGGCGACGGCGTGGACTTCTCCACTCCGATGGACACCGGTTGGCGCGCCGCCGAGCAGGCGGCCCGGCCGGCGACCGGTTCCGAGACGCATGCCGGTCTGCCCAAGCGGGTACCGCAGGCGAACCTGGTGCCCGGGTCACCGCTGCGCGACGAGCGCCCCCTGCGGATCGTCCGGGACGCCGCGAGCATCGCCGAGCACACGAACGGCTACTTCCGTGGCTGGCGGCGTGGGCAGGAGATCGGCGGGTACGCCGTGGGCGGTCGACCGGGTCGGGAAGCGGCCGGTGGCTGGGACTTCAGCCGTGACCAGAGTGGTCAGGGCGACGGCCGCGAGTTCGAGTACCGTCCGGCCGGTAACCGGTCCTGAGCCGGCCGGCACCTCCGCACAGTACGCAGACAGCGGGCCCCTTTACCCAGGGGCCCTGTCGCGTGCCTGCGGTCCTGACGCCGGGCCAGGGGCAGCGGCGGCGGGTGCCGGCGTGGGGCAGCGCGTGCCGGGGTGCCGGGGTCGCTGAAGCCGGTCACCTACCGCACCGCGTGCCGGGCAGCGCGGACCGCTGTCACTCGGCCCGACCGCGACGGTGAAACGCCAGTACCGGCGGCACCTGTGAGGTGCCGCCGGTGACGGTGGCGGGCGCGGCGACCGGGGGTTGGTCAGGCTGGCGCGACAGCGCGCTGACGACGCATGGTCAGCACGTACTCGACCAGCGAAATCAGCACGTGCTTCGTCGACTCGCGGTTCCGCGCGTCGCAGGGCACGACGGGTACGTCGCTGGAGATCGCCAGCGCGTCCCGCACGTCCTGCGGATCGTGGTACTGCATGCCGTCAAAGCAGTTGATCGCCACCAGGTAGGGCAGCCGACGGTGTTCGAAGAAGTCGATCGCCGCGAAGCAGTCGGCGAGTCGACGGGTGTCGACGAGCACGACGGCACCGATCGCTCCCCGTACCAGCTCGTCCCACATGAACCAGAAACGAGTCTGGCCCGGCGTGCCGAACAGGTAAAGGATGAGGTCCCGGTCGATCGAGATCCGTCCGAAGTCCATGGCGACCGTCGTGGTCGTCTTGCCCGGCACCTGTCGCGTGTCATCGACGCCCACGCCAGCCGAGGTCATGATCGCCTCGGTGGTCAGTGGCGTGATCTCCGAGACCGAGCCGACCAGCGTCGTCTTGCCGACGCCGAACCCACCGGCGATCACGATCTTCGCCGATGTCACTCGCCCGGCCATGGGGCGGTGCGCCATGTCAGAGCCTGCGAAGTCCACTCAGCACCCTCTCCAGCAGTTCCGTGCCCACCGCGTCGTTCGTGTCGTCCAGGGATGTCGGCTCGTACACCGCGACCAGGCCGTCCGAGGCCATGTCCGCGATGATGACCCGGGCTACTCCGAGTGGAAGCTGCATCCGCGCCGCGATCTCCGCGAGCGACTGCAGCCGGCCGTCACACAGCGCGGCAATGTATTGGTGCTCCCGGCCCGTGCCGCCCTTTGTGGCGCCTGCGGACCGGCCACGCACCGTTGTCTCCACGAGAGCCTCGAGAGCGATTTCCAGCTTTGGCCGGGTACGACCACGGGTAACGGCGTACGGCCTGACCAACGCGCCAGTAGGTTCATCACGTTCGGTCATCTGCCGTCACCCCCTCTCGTCCTGCCACAGCCCCACCCGTCGGGAGCTCGTAGTGTTCAGTTCTTCCTACCGGCCGGCGCGGGTCCAGTAGGACCGGCACCGACCTCGTCCGTGTGGTCAGCCCAGCATTCCGGCGGCCGTACGGGGCGCCGGGGTCAGCGCGTCACCGACGCGGTCGACGAGCAACGCCATTTCGTACCCGACCTGGCCGACGTCGCAGCTGCGGGCGGCCAGCACCGCGAACGACGAGCCGTCCGAGATCGACATCAGGAACAGGAAGCCGTTGTCCATTTCGACCACTGTCTGCAGCACTGCACCGCCCTCGAAGCAGCGGGCCGCGCCCTGGGTGAGGCTGACCAGGCCGGAGGCGATGGCCGCGAGCTGGTCAGCCCGGTCCCGGGGAAGGTCCCGGGACGCAGCCAGGAGCAGACCGTCCGCCGACACCGCAATCGCGTGAGCGACCCCGGGTACGCGGTCGGCGAAGTTGGCCAGCAACCAACCGAGATCCTGCGTAGTTGTCATCCCTCATGCTCCTTGCCAGCCTGCGAGGATTGCTGCCCTCCCGGGGTCGCCCCCGGGTTGGTCGAGTGGTCGTCCTTGGGCTGTGTCCGGCCACGTTGCACTCCACGGTGGTACGCGGACAATAGCCCACGGACCGCTTCAGGGGTACGACGCTGCACCGAACTTGTGGCCTTCTCTACGCCACCAGGTACCAGTTGTGCCATCGGAACCCGCTTCGGGAGTCCCGCCTGGGTCTTTTCCTCCACCGAGACCTCGGCGGCGGCACTCGCCGCACGCCAGCCGTCGTCGGCGGCCGTCTGCCAGCTCCCGGTCCGCCCGTCGCTGCCGCTACCGCCGGTGGAGCGCGACGCCGCAGCGACCGGCTCGGGACGCCGGGGCAGCGACGAGTTGCCGGCTCCGGCCCCCGCCGGGGTGGGCGCGGGTGTGGTTGCCTCCGGGGGCGCGGGTCGGCTGGTGTCCACCTTGGCGATCGGCTGGGTCGTCGCGGTGGAGGTGGCTCCAGTACCGGACGGCTTGATCATCGCCGCCGCCGCAGCCCGGGCCTCTTCGGCCGTGGGTCGGCGGGTGCGGAACCAGGCCGACTCCAGCTCGCGGAAGATCGGCAACTCCATGGTCTCGTCCGCGAACTTCTTCGGCCCCGCGTTCTGCGGCGACACCACCGGGTGAGGTGCCGTCACCGAGTTGTCGCCGCTGGTGCGGGTGACCCTCGGCAGTTCCGCCGTCATGTCCAGGGCCGCGGCGAGCTTCTCCGGCACCGGCGGGGCGACCGCGTCGCGGTCGGCCGCGACCGGCGGCCAGGCGGGCGGTGCGGCACCCGGCGGGTTGGCCGACTGCGGCGGGCCGACCGGCTGCTGCGGCGCGGGCTGCTGGTGCGCCGGCTGCTGCGGCCGCTGGAACGGTGCCTGCTGCTGGTAGCCGGTGGGCTGCTGGTAGGCGGTCGGCTGCTGGGCAGCCGGAGTCTGCGGCACCGGCGGAGCGGAGAAGGGGCGGACCGGCGGCGCGGAGACCGGCGGGACCGACACCGGTGGCGGCGCGGAGACCGGCGGTACGTACGGCTGACCGCTCACCGGGTGGTGGCTCGACTGCCCCTGGGTCTCCGGCGACGCCGGGATCTGACGCGGGATACCGCTGGTCGGGGCGGCACCGGTGACCTCGCCGTCGACCGTCCAGTGGTCGTTCGAGCGGCGCTGCGGCAGCGGGTCGGTGCGCTGGCCGTTGGTGGGCAGTGCGTTGAACATCTCCGCGCCGTTGGCACCGTTGGCGCCGTTCGTACCGTTGGTCGCCCCGGTCAGGTCGGACCAGGCCGGCATCGGACGCGGCGTCGCGGGCTTGGTGGCACCGCCGTTGAGCGGCGCCGGCTCGAACGGGCGCGGCGGCGGGCCGACCGGTGCCGGCGGCTCGCTCGGCTGGCCACCGAGCAGGCCGCTGCCCGGCGCGCCGCTGCCTTCCAACGCAAGGGGTGCACCGAACTGCTGGTGGCCGGCGACCGCCGGGGCTTCCGTACCGCCGGATCCGAACGCGCTGGGGCCGGTCCGGCCGGCCAGCGCCCGGGGGATCAGGACAGCGGTCGGCAGGGTGACGTCGGCGATGGTGCCGCGATCGGTCGCTGGGCGCAGCTCGACCTTCACACCGTGCCGGTTGGCCAGCCGGGCGACCACGACCAGGCCCATCATCCGGGACACCGCGACGTCGACCATCGGCGGGTTGGCCAGCCGCTCGTTGAGGTCACGTAGCTGGTCACCGCTGATGCCGATGCCGCGGTCCTCGACGTAGAGGGCGGCCCGGTCGCCGACCCGACGGGCCTCGACCATGACGTGCGAGTCCGGCGGCGAGAACGCGGTCGCGTTGTCGAACAGCTCGGCGACGAGGTGCACGAGGTCGTTGACCGCATGCGCGGCGACCTCGATGTCCCGGTCGACGACCCCGAACTCGATCCGGGTGTAGTGCTCGACCTCGGACTGCGCAGCCCGGAGCACGTCGATCAGGGCCGCCGGTTCGCGCTGCACCCGGGTGGAGTCGGCGCCGGCGAGAACGAGCAGGTTCTCGTCGTTGCGCCGCATTCGGGTGGCCAGGTGGTCCAGCTGGAAGAGCTCGCTCAGCCGGTCCGGGTCCTCCTCGCCGCGCTCCAACCGGTCGAGGTGACCGATCAGCCGGTCGACCAGGATCTGCGACCGGCGGGCCAGGTTGACGAACATCGTCGACACCGAGGACCGCAGCGCTGCCTGCTCGGCGGCGGTCCGGACCGCCTCCAGGTGGACGGCGTTGAACGCCTCGGTCACCTGGCCGAACTCGTCCTTGCTGCGCACCGGCAGCGGCTCGGCGATCTGGTTGGCCAGCTGCACCGGGGAGGTCTGGGCGGTGACCTGCGGGTCGCGCAGCCGGGCGACGGCCTGCGGCAGGCCGTACTGGGCGACCGCCAGCGCACCCTGGCGCAGCTCCCGCAGGGAGCGGGCCATCGACCGGGCGACGAGGGCGGCGAAGAGGATCGCCAGGAGCAGGACGACGAGCAGCAGGATCGTCTCGACGAGGAGCTGCTGCTGGACCTCGTCGCGCAGGATCGTGGCCTCGTTGACGACGTCGCTGTCGATCTTCTGCTCGACCGTACGGATCAGGTCGGCGTGGCCGATCAGCGCCGCGTCCCAGGCGTCGGCGTCGAAGGGCGTGTCCCGCATCGACTCTTCGCTCTGGCCGCGGATGAAGCCGCCGTAGGTGTCGGCTTCCCGCAGTGCCGGACCGGCCACCGTCTGGTTGTAGAACTCCAGGTCGTCCTGGGTGGCGGCGGCCTCGAAGCTCTGCCGCGACTGGGACTGACCGGCCCGGGTGCTGATGTAGTCGGTCCGCAGTGCGGGGGTCAGGGCGTCCTGGCTGAACGCCCGCAGCACCACCACCCGCTCCCGGGACAGGAACTCCTTGTTGCGGGCCAGCGAGGCGGCGGCCCGCATGTGGTCGCTCAGCTCGGTGTCGCTGGCCAGCTGGGCCGCCGAGTCGCGAATGTCGAGCAGGTCGCTGAGCAGCACCTCGTACGCGCGGGCCGCCTCGGTCAGCCGGAACGTCCCGTCGGCGGTGGCGCTGTTGACCACCTGGCTGCGCACCCCGGGCAGGTCGGCGAGGTTCTGGTCGATGCGGGAGAGCAGGTTACGGAAGTTGACCGGCAGGTCGGTCAGCTCCGCGCGGCGCTGCGAGTACGGCGTACGGGCCTGCTCGACCTCGCCGTGCAGCGCGTTGTAGACGCCGAGGTAGCGCTCCTGCAGCTCGGCGTTCTCGGTGCCCAGCAGCAGCACTGCCGCGGCCCGCTCGTTCTGCAGGTCGTGCACCAGGTCGCCGGAGGCCGCCGCGAGGGTGGACAGCGTGCGCGCCTGCGACGCGTTGCTCGCGGTCTCCAGGTGGCCGATGAGGCCATTGGTGCCGACGACGATCGTGGCCAGGGTCGGCACGATCATAATCAGACCGAGCTTCGACCAGATCGGCAGATCATTGAGCCGGCCCACCGGCCGGCGGAGACGCGACAGGAAGGAATCTGCCGTCTTCGGCCGCTCGCTCACGTCACCGCCCTCCTCATCGGTGCCGGCGGGATGCACCGGGCACCGCCCATCGGCCGACCCGGGCGGATCGGACCCCCGAGATTCCATCACGACACCACGCAAAGAGAAAGCCCAGGTGGTCTGTCACAGCGAGTGTGATCCGATGGTTATCCCAGCCAACAACAATTCGCACTGTAGCGAGCACTCTCAGTAATCGCCACTTCCCGCTGGATCGCCTGCGGGACAGCCCCGCCCACGACCGTGCGACGAGCCATCGTACGCCCTCACTCCCCCCGCGTCGCCACCCCTCAGGACGTGCCGATATCTCGGCGAACCGCGACGGGGCGCCAACCGGGCGGCGGGCACCGATGGCCCGAACGGTGGATCCGGCGACCGGTGCCGGCACGACCGCCGGTGAGATGAGTCACCACAGTCCACCGAGCACACCATCTGTCGACGGCACCGCTCGATCCACTCGTCGATCCCGCCGGCCGCGCCCGAGTCGCGACTCAGTCGATCACCCGCGTCAGCCGATCAGCTTCGCGTACGCCGGTTTGATGACGTCGTCGATGATCGCCAACCGCTCGTCGAACGGGATGAACGCACTCTTCATCGCGTTGACCGTCAACCACCGCAACTCCGACCACCCCCACCCGAACGCCTCCACCAACAACCACATCTCCCGCGACATCGACGTCCCACTCATCAACCGATTGTCCGTATTCACCGTCACCCGGAACCGCAGATCACGCAACAACCCGATCGGATGCTCACCAATCGACCCCACCGCCCCCGTCTGCACATTCGACGACGGACACAACTCCAACGGAATCCGCTTGTCCCGCACATACGCCGCCAACCGCCCCAACCTCACCACACCACCAGCACCCACCTCCACATCATCCACAATCCGCACCCCATGCCCCAACCGATCCGCCCCACACCACTGAATCGCCTGCCAGATCGACGGCAACCCAAAAGCCTCACCCGCATGAATAGTGAAATGAAAATTCTCCCGCTGCAGATACTCGAACGCATCCAGATGACGCGTCGGCGGAAACCCCGCCTCCGCCCCCGCGATGTCGAAGCCCACCACCCCCGCATCCCGGTACCGCACCGCCAACTCCGCGATCTCCTGCGACCGCGCCGCATGCCGCATCGCCGTCAACAACGTCCCCACCCGGATCACCCGACCCGACGCCGCCGCCCGCGCACACCCGTCCGCGAACCCCGCCACCACCGCCTCCACCACCTGACCCAACCCCAACCCCCGCGACAGATGCTGCTCCGGCGCGAACCGCACCTCCGCGTACACCACCCCGTCCGCCGCCAGATCCACCGCACACTCCGACGCCACCCGGAACAACGCCGACTCCGTCTGCATCACCGCCACCGTGTGCGCGAACGTCTCCAGATACCGCTCCAACGACCCCGAATCCGCCGCCGACACGAACCACCGACCCAACTCCACCGGATCCGTCACCGGCAACACATGACCCACCTCATCGGCCAACTCCACCACCGACTCCGGACGCAACCCCCCATCCAGATGGTCATGCAACAACGCCTTCGGCGCCCGAACGATCTCCGCCAACGAAACAACCGTCATGGCTGGAGGGTAGTAGGTCGACCCGCCCGTACCGGCGGGGACGCGGGCCGGCAGGATGACCAGGATGCTTGCCGACGTGCTGCCGTACCTGCGCTGCCCGGTCTGCCACGGGCCGTTCGTGGCCGACGACGCCGGCCGGACGCTGCGCTGCGCCGCCGGGCACAGCTTCGACGTCGCCCGGCACGGTCACGTCGACCTGCTCACCGGTCGGGTGCCGCACACCGGCGACACCGCGCAGATGATCGCGGCCCGGGACGAGTTCCTGCGTGCCGGCCACTTCGCGGCGATCACTTCCGGTCTGGTGCGGGCCGCGACCACGCAGCTGCACCCGGCCGGGTCGATGACCGGACCGGCCCCGCTGGTGATCGACGCCGGTGCCGGCACCGGTTTCCACCTGGCCGCGGTGCTGGACGCGCTGCCCGGCACCGCCGGGCTCGCGCTGGACATCTCCAAGGCGGCGGTACGGCGGGCCGCCCGCGCCCATCCGGCGGCCGCCGCCGTCCGGTGCGACACCTGGCGTCGGCTGCCGGTGGCCGACGGCTGCGCCGACCTGCTGCTCAACGTGTTCGCCCCCCGCAACGGCGCCGAGTTCGCCCGGGTGCTGCGCCCCGGCGGGAAGTTGCTCGTGGTCACGCCGCTGCCGGAGCATCTCGGTGAACTCGTCCGGGCACTCGGGCTGCTCGGGGTGGATCCGGCGAAGGAGGACCGGTTGGCCGCCACGCTGGATGAGCACTTCACCGAGGTGTCCCGGCGGACGGTGCGCGAGCCGCTGCCGCTGACCCACCGCGACGCCGACACGGTGATCCGGATGGGGCCGAGTGCCTGGCACACCGATCCGGCCGGGCCGGCGGCGCTGGCCGCGCTGCCCGATCCGGTCGAGGTCACCGTCGCGGTACGGCTGACCACCTACCAGGTGCGCTGAGCGCTTCCACCGGACTGGTCGGTCACGTCGACAGGTCCACTTCTTCCCAGCCGGCGGGCGGGTCGTGGTACGGGCCGTGGAAGATCACCGCCCACTCCAGGGCCCAGCGCCGTTGCCCGATCGCGTTGGCGTCCACCACGCCGGGCAGAGGGTCGCCCCGTCGTTCCGCCTCCAGGTACCCCCAGTCGAGGCAGTAGTAGAAGTCGAGCAGCACCGCCGCCTCGGCGGCATCGCGGGGCGCGACCAGGGTCCGGGACCGCCACTGCGCGAACGTCTCGCCGGCCGGCAGGTTCGGCAGCAGCGCCATCAGCCGCTCGTCGGAAGCGGCGACCGGGTCCAGGTGCCGGGTCAGGCCCAGCACCCAGGCCAGGGCGAAGATCGCGTCGTGGTGCAGGACGAACGACCGGTGGTCGCCCCGGCCACCGATGACGAACTGCCACTCCGGCGGGGTGACCAGCTCCACCAGGTGCGAGTGGAGCAGCCAGCTCATCGCGGCCTGCGGGGGCATGCCGAAGCAGCGGGCCAGCACCAGGTGCAGGATCGCCGTACGGGCCTCGATCTCCGGGGTGGGCCGCAGCTCGACGCCGTCGCCCGGCTCCCAGACCAGGGGGAACCCGTCCGGGGGCAGTGGTAGGCGGAGCCGACGCAGCTCGTCGAGACTCTCCGCGCGGATGGCCCGGGGGTCAGGAGCGAGTACGATCACAGGCTTCGTTCCCTGCTAGTCGGCGTCGGCTGCTCTCCTGGACGAACCCCCCGGCGAGGGAGGATATCCGTTCTGTCACGGGTACCACGACAAGGGGTGTCCGGTACGGGGTGTGGCGCGGTCGTGGCGGCTCAGTCGATCCGTTCGAGCACCAGGTCCGGTGCCGACGGCGGCTGGTCGGCGAGTCGGATCGCGCCGGCCGGCCCGATCGCGGCGACGATGTCCGGTGCCACGTCGGCGATGCGGGCCGGGTCGTCGGCGCGCAGCTCGACGATCGGGTCACCGGCGCGGACCGCCTCCCCGGGCCGCCGGTGCAGGATCACGCCGGCGGCGGCGCTGACCGGATCCTCCTTGCGGGCCCGGCCGGCACCGAGCCGCCAGGCGGCCAGCCCGATCAGCCGGGCGTCGACGGCGGCGACGTAGCCGTCCCGGTCGGCGCGGATCAGCTCCGCCTCGGCGGCGACCGGCAGCGGGGCGTGCGGGTCGCCGCCCTGGGCGGCGATCATCGCCCGCCAGGTGTCCATCGCCCGGCCGTCGCGCAGCGCCGCCGCCGGGTCGGCGTCGGGCAGCCCGGCGGCGTCGAGCATCTCGCGGGCCAGCGCCAAGGTGAGTTCGATGACGTCGGCGGGGCCGCCACCGGCGAGAACCTCGACGGATTCGGTGACCTCGACGGCGTTGCCGACCGCCCGGCCCAGCGGAGTGGACATGTCGGTGAGCAGGGCGACCGTACGCACGCCGTGCGCGTGGCCCAGGTCGACCATGGTGCGGGCGAGTTCGCGGGCGTCGGCGACCGACGACATGAACGCGCCGGTGCCGACCTTGACGTCGAGCACCAGCGCGCCGGTGCCCTCGGCGATCTTCTTGCTCATGATCGAACTGGCGATCAGTGGAATCGCTTCGACGGTACCGGTGACGTCGCGCAGGGCGTACAGCTTGCGGTCGGCCGGGGCGAGCCCGTCGCCGGCCGCGCAGATCACCGCGCCGACGTCGCGGAGTTGGCTGACGAACTGGGCGTTGGTCACCTCGGCCCGCCAGCCCGGGATCGACTCGAGTTTGTCGAGCGTACCGCCGGTGTGGCCGAGTCCCCGCCCGGACAGCTGCGGTACGGCGGCCCCGCAGGCGGCCACCAGCGGGGTCAACGGCAGGGTGATCTTGTCACCGACACCGCCGGTGGAGTGCTTGTCCACGGTGGGCCGGGGTACGCCGGACAGGTCGAGTCGCTCCCCGCTGGCGATCATGGCGGCGGTCCACCGGGCGATCTCGGCGGTGTCCATGCCGCGCAGCAGGATCGCCATGGCCAGCGCGGACATCTGCTCGTCGGCGATCTCGCCCCGGGTGTAGGCGGCGATCGTCCAGTCGATCTGTGCGTCGCTGAGTCGGCCACCGTCGCGCTTGGTCCGGATCACGTCCACGACGCCGGAGATCTTTGAGCTGTCGTTCGACAATTCGGTCATACCTTTACAAAAGACCGAGATCTCGACGGATCCCGGAAGGGGAACGGGACGATACGCAGGACGGGCGGTCACCGCCGGCACCGGGCCAGCTAGTGCAGGGCCAGCCGGTGCAGGACCGACCGGTCCAGGGCCGACCGGTCCAGGGCCGACCGGTGCAGCGCGAGCCGGCGGTCAGCCGGCCCAGCGGGCGCTGACCTCGGCGGGCGGGTCGCCCTCGCCGGCCCAGGAGACCGCCCCGTCGGCGTCGACCACCACCACCCGGTGGGTACGGGCCCGGCCCCAGGCCACCGCCGACTGCGGCGACGGCCAACTGGGCGCCTCCTCAAGGATGCCCGAGCCGGTCACCTCCCCGGTGGACT